>NZ_JBVJBP010000023.1:0-168458 GCF_055589465.1 Streptomyces sp. NPDC041940 | reverse complement strand
CCCCCCCCCCCCCCCCCCCCCCCCCCCCCCCCCCCCCCCCCCCCCCCCCCCCCCCCCCCCCCCCCCCCCCCCCCCCCCCCCCCCCCCCCCGCTCCGTGCATCCCTGAGTGGTATCCGCTTCCTGCTTCGAGGATGTGTTCGCGCGCTATGCGTGTATGGCTGAACCCGGCCTGGCAACTGGAATCGGCCGACGGCACGGTGACGTTCCAGGGCGAGAAGAAGAAATACGTCCTCGACGATGGCGAGGGCACCGTCAGCCGGCTGCTGGAAGCCCTCGAAGGCGGCTGCGACAACGAAGCCCTCGAAGCGCTGACGCGCCATGATCCCGCATGCGCGGGCCTCGTCGGAGCATTAAGGAAACGCGGCCTTCTCATCGAGTCGCCCTCGGGACCCGCGGGCGACGACAGCGTCCATGCCCGGCAGTGGGGGCATCTGGCGCTGCACACACACCGCCCTGACGAGGCACAACGCCGCATCTGCGGCGCCAAGGTCATGGTCATGGGCGTCGGCGGCACCGGCAGCGTGATCCTCCAGCACCTCATCGGAGCCGGCGTCAGGCGCTTCGTCCTCGTCGACGCCGACAAGGTCCAGCTGAACAACCTGAACCGCCAGTTCACCTTCCCCGTGGCAGCCGTGGGAGAACCCAAACTGGAGGCGGCCCGCACCTATATCAGGGACCGTGTGCCGGACGCCGACATCTCGCTCGTCGACCGGTTCGTCCGATCGTCCGCAGAAATCGGCGAAGTCCTGGAAGCGCATGCGGACGTCGATGTCGTCGCCGTGTGCATCGACCAGCCGATCGGCAGCATCTCCGATGCCGTGGCCGCAACGGCCTGGAGCCGGAATGTGCCCTCCATATTCGGCGGTGTGGGCATGCAGCGGGGCTTCTACGGACCGCTCTTCGCCCCGGGAAAATCAACTGTCACCCCGGAGCAGCTCGCCTTTCCGGTGCGCGCCGACGCCGCGCCGGAGAATGATGCCGGGAACCTCCGGAGCACGCGCTATTCCTTCGGCCCCAACAACACCATCATCGGTGCCTGGATGGCCGCCGCGATCATTCATCACCTTGCGGGCATTACCGAACTCGTCGAATACGACGCGCGGAAAATCATTGATTTCGAAACCGGTCATATCATCGACCAGGCCTCATAAGCGGGCGCTCGGCATGCTCTGGTCAATGCTTTGAGTGGCTGTACCTCGCCCTAGCGGCACGGTTCGCGCCAAAAACGCAGCAGTATCGCGCCAAAGGGGAAGCGGCATGTCCAAGCCGATCCGAGTGGAAACGGACCTGATTCCGTCGGGCCTCTACGGCGCCGCCGACGACTGGACCGCCCTGACGATCACGCGCCAACTCACCCGCCCGCTCTTCGCGGAAGGCCCCGACCGCACCCTGACACCAGGCCTGCTCCACCACCCGCTCCGCCTGGACGAGAAGCGCTGGGACCTCGCCCTGCGGCCCGGCGCGCAGTGGTCCGACGGCCGGCCGATCCACGCGCGCGACATCGCCCGCCACATCGCGGCAGTCGCCAAGCAGGCCGGCCCCTTCGCCTGGCTCGTGTCGCTCATCTCGCAGATCCAGCCCCTCGACCCCGACCGGCTGCTGCTCACCACCCGCCACCCCGTCGGCAACCTGCCCGCACTCCTCGCCAACCCCGTCTTCGGCCCCCGGCACAGCGACCCGGCCGTCACCAGCGGCGCCTACACCCCGGCCGACAGCCCACCCGGCGAAATCCGCCTGCGAGCCACCGGCCCCTGGCCCGACGTCACCTACGTCCTGTCCTCCGGCGCCGAACACGGCCAGCGCCTCTACGACCGAAGAGCCATCGACATCACCTGCCCGACGACGTTCCCCGTGCCCCGATGGGCCCACCGCGCCGACCACCCGGACCTCCAGGTCGACGACCTCGACATCGCCGTCGCCCTCCTGCCACCGACCAGCATGGCCGCAGAACAGAAGGAGGCCGTCGCGGCCGCCCTCGACCGGCAGGACCTGTCCCGCAGACTGCACGGCGCCCTCACCCCGCTCGACTCCCTCACCGGCCTGTGGAACCCCCACCGCCCCACCGCACCCGCCCGCCCGGCACACGAACTGTTCCCGACGGCCGGGCGCACCCCCGCCCGCCTGGTCTTCCCGGACTTCTCACCGAACCGGGAGACGGCCCGCATCCTCACCGACCAGATAGGGCAGAACACCGGACTCACCCTCCGGCCCGAGGCCATCGACTACCGGGCCTATCTCACCGAGCTCCACACCACACACCGCGAAGACTTCCGCCTCGTGCTCATGGCCTCACCCTGGCCCGACCCGGCTGCCCTCCTGCTCCCCTTCACCCGCCGCCCAGCAGACCGGCTCCCCGGCGGACCCACCTCCGCCTTCAAGGACCTCGTGCACCGGGCCCTCGCCGCGGACGACCTCCAGGACCGGCTCGCCCACTGCGCCCAGGCCGAACAACTGCTGAGCGCGACCGGCGAAGTCTGCCCGTTCGGACGGCTCAGGTCGGCCACCCGGCTCCGCGTGAAGAACTACGTCAGCCCACCGTCCGGCTGGGCCGACCTGTCGCTGTGCGAACCCCCGCCAGACTGAGGACAAGCGATGGCAAAGATCAATTACCTCAAGGTCAACGAGCAGTACTGGGACTCCAACAGCGAGCTCTACCACGACGCCCACCCCGAACACTTCGACGCCGACCGGCACCCCTCCTGGGGCATCTGGCACCTGCCCGAGAGCGACCTCAAGATCTTCACCGACGACCTCCCGGCCGGCTCCCGGATCATCGACCTCGGCTGCGGCATCGGACACGACACCACCGGCTTCGCCCGCGCCGGCTACCAGGCCTACGGCGTCGAACTCTCCGCCGCCCAGCTCTCCCGTACCCCCGGCGACGAAGCCGCGGGCTTCGTCCAAGCCGCGGCGGAGCGCCTGCCGTTCCGCTCAGAAGTCTTCGACGCGGCCTTCTGCGACCACGGCGCGTTCGACTTCTCCCCACCCGGGCGCCTGCTCCAGGAAGCCCACCGCGTGCTCCGCCCCGGCGGCATCCTCGGCCTGTGCACCTACTCCCCGCTCCTGCAGATGTGCTTCGACCACCAGAGCGGCACGGTCGGCGAGCGCCTCGCGAACCCCTACGGCGACGCCCGGATGCAGTACGGCGGCGACGTCGTCGTCTTCCACTCCACCTACGCCCAGTGGATCGACATGTTCCGGGACTGCGGATTCTCCATCGAACGACTGGTGGAACCCACCGCCCCGGCCGGCGGCGCCACCTACTTCAAAGAAGCCCTCGACCGGAACTGGGCCGAGAAGTGGCCGGCGGAAGTGGTGTGGAAGGTACGCAAAGTCTGAGCTTGTTTCACGTGAAACAGCACGGCGGGGCGGGAGACCCCGCGGCCGGCTCTCCAAGCCAAACCCCGAGTCTCCCGCCCCGCCGTGCGGCTGCCCCGGCGGCCGTCAGGAACGGTCGTCGCGCTGAGCGGCCTCTTCCTCCGCCTGCTTGGCCTGGACCTCCGGGTCCAGGACCGACTGGCCGCTACCGTCCACAGAGGACAGCCGACCCGACTCGGGCACCTCCGTCGCGGCAGGCGGCTCCACCAGCCAGTCCGGATTGGCCTGCTTGTCCCACCACTTCCAGGCGGCGAAGGCACCACCGGCGAGAGCACCCAGAATCGCCAGCGTCTTCACAGCACGGCCGGCCCTCGCCCGCCGCTCCTGCTTGCGCACCAGCTTCTGGATCTCCTTCGACGAGACCTGACCACGCAGCGCGGCCATCGCGGCCACACTCCGGGCCGCGGCCTCCGTCGTGACGGGCCCGGCCGCGGCCATCGCCTGCTCAAGCCTCGGCCGTGAGTACTCCGCCGCCTGCTTTGCGGCCTTGCGCGTGCGGACGGCGGCGTCGTGGGCGGCCTGGTCGACCTTCGGCGGCACATGCGTACGGGCCTGCTCCAGATACGGCTGCACATGGGCGCCGTACTGAACACGTGCCTGTCCGGCGGCCTGGGTCACCTTGGGCGCCAGCCGTACGCGTGCCTCGTGTGCGTAGTGCGTGGCCCTGTCCTTGGCCGTGTCGGCGTAGGGCGCCACCACTTCCGCGGCGTGCAGCACGCTGTCCTTCGCCGAACCGGTCGCGGCGCGCACGCTGTCGATGCGGGTCACGGGTTCCTCCTCCTCGGTGGCGTACGGTATTTCGACTTTCCACCCTTTTACGGATCATGCCTCCGGGAGCGCCGCCAGGCATGCGCGGACGGGCATCCGGGTCACGGGAAACGGCCCCGGGCCATCTCAGGTCGAAAGCAGATCACGTGCAATAGCGGATGAACCGGGGGCAACAGGAGCTTGTCGTCGACAATGCCACGGATCGCCGCCCCGCGCCCCCGCCCCGGGACGACTCGACCGGTTTTCCGCAACCGATCGGCCCTGTTTCCCCCAGGCGAACGGAGGTCAGGCGACGTGGAGCCCCGTCCGTGCGAGGATCAGGGAGTCACGGAAAGACAACGGAAGGCAGGATCGTGGCTGAGCAGCTCTACGCCACCCTGAAGACCAACCACGGCGACATCGAAGTCCGGCTTCTGCCGAACCACGCCCCCAAGACGGTCAAGAACTTCGTCGAGCTCGCCCAGGGCGAGCGGGAGTGGACTCACCCCGAGACCGGGAAGAAGTCCACGGACAGGCTCTACGACGGTACGGTCTTCCACCGGGTGATCAGTGGCTTCATGATCCAGGGCGGTGACCCGCTGGGCAACGGCACCGGCGGTCCCGGCTACCAGTTCGAGGACGAGTTCCACCCGGACCTGCGCTTCGACAAGCCCTACCTGCTGGCCATGGCCAACGCCGGCCCGGGCACCAACGGCTCGCAGTTCTTCGTCACCGTCTCCCCGACGGCATGGCTGAACCGCAAGCACACCATCTTCGGCGAGGTCACCGACGCGGCGAGCCAGAAGGTCGTGGACACCATCGCCACGATCCAGACGAACCCGCGCACCGACCGCCCGGTCAACGACGTGATCATCGAGTCGGTCGTCATCGAGACCCGCTGAGCACGAAGGCCCCCACAGGGGAACCAATCGCCCCGCTCGTCCGTAAGGATGAGCGGGGCGGGGCTTTTCCCACCACGGCCTTCACGACCCACGGCCTCCACCACAGACCCACGGCTTCCACGACATAGGGGATCTCATGGACGACCAGGCCGCGGGCAGCCCGCAGGACGCCCACAGCGTCCCCATGTGCTACCGCCACCCGGACCGCGAGACCGGCATCCGCTGCACCCGCTGCGAGCGCCCGATCTGCCCCGAGTGCATGGTCAACGCCTCCGTCGGATTCCAGTGCCCCGAGTGCGTCCGCAGCGGCTCCGGCACAGGCCACGCACCCACCGCCGCCATGCCCCGGACGATCGCCGGCGGCGCGATCGCCTCCGACCCCCGCCTGCTGACCAAGATCCTCATCGGTATCAACCTGGCGGTGTTCATCGCCGTCCAGGTCCGCGAGTCGATCCTCACCGACATCGTCCTGCTCGGCGCCTGGCCGCCGGCACCCTTCACACCCACCCAGGGCGTGGCGGGAGGCGAGTGGTACCGCATGGTGACCTCGATGTTCACGCACCAGGAGATCTGGCACATCGCGTTCAACATGCTCAGCCTGTGGTGGCTAGGCGGCCCGCTCGAAGCAGCCCTCGGCCGTGTCCGCTATCTCGCGCTCTACATGGTCTCGGGCCTCGCGGGCAGCGCCCTGGCCTATCTGCTGGCCTCCCCGACCACGGCCACGCTGGGCGCCTCCGGCGCGATCTTCGGCCTCTTCGGCGCCACGGCCGTGCTGATGCGCCGGCAGAACTACGACATGCGGCCGATCATCGCGCTGCTGGTGATCAACCTGATCTTCACCTTCAGCCCGGGCTTCAACATCTCCTGGCAGGCCCACATCGGCGGCCTCGTCGCGGGTGTCGTCGTCGGCTACGCCATGGTCCACGCCCCTCGCGCGCGCCGCGCACTGGTCCAGTACGGCACCTGCGCGCTGGTCCTCGGCGTGGTCGTCCTGCTGACCCTCCTGAGGACGGCGCAGCTCAGCTGAGCGTGATGTTGTCCACAGCGGGTGGCGAATCTTGTGCACACGGTGCGGGAACACATGTGCCCCCTGTCACCGACCTGCGTTTCCGCAGGTCAGGCAGGGGGCGAACATGTTTTCGAGCTGCGGTACTTCCGTCGTACCGGCGTCAACACTCAATGAGTTATCCACAGATCGTCTTTTCTTTTCCACCTGTGGATAACTGCTGTGGATAACTCAGCGAACAGCCCTGGGCAGAGCTGCGTTCACCGTTTGGCGACCGCTACTTCCACTGGGTGGAGACACCGAATCCGGCGGCGATGAAGCCGAAGCCGACCACGATGTTCCAGTTGCCCAGGGAGTCGATGGGCAGCGAGCCGTCGGTGACGTAGAAGACGACGATCCAGGCCAGGCCCACGAGGAACATGGCCAGCATGACGGGCGCGACCCAGGAACGGTTGGTCAGCTTGATGGCCGTTGCCTGCTTCGCCGGCGGCGGCGTGTAGTCGGCCTTCTTGCGGATACGTGACTTCGGCACGAGGGTCTCTCCTGTCGATGCGCTGCGTGGCCGCGCAGGGATCTGGGTCTGGCTCGGGGCAGCGTAAGGGGACTCTGAGTGCTCCCCCGGTCGTCCGTTAGCGTAGTGCTTCCGTGGCGCCGAAGGAGATAAGGGTACGTTGAGCAATTCTGCCGACTCCCCCGGGACGGGATCCACCCCTGAGCGCGCGCGCCGCTTCCGGCCCGTGCGAATCCTCACGGCGGCCGTCTTCGCTCTCGCGGGTCTGATCTTCTTCACCAGCTTCAACACCGCCAAGGGCACCAACATCCGAACGGACAGCTCCCTGCTGAAGCTGTCCGACCTCATCCATGAGCGCAGCCGTGAGAACGGCGAGCTGGACGAGACCAACGGCACCCTGCGCAAGGACATAGAGGCGCTCGCCGAGCGCGACGACGGCAGCACCAAGGCGGAGGACGACAAGCTCGCCGCCCTGGAGCAGCGCGCGGGCACCCAGAGGCTCAAGGGCGATTCGCTGACGGTCACCCTGAATGACGCCCCGCCGGACGCCACCGCCAAGCTGCCCGGCTATCCCGAGCCGCAGCCCGACTTCCTGGTGATCCACCAGCAGGACCTTCAGGCCGTGGTGAACGCGCTGTGGCAGGGCGGGGCCAAGGGCATCAAGGTCATGGACCAGCGGCTGATCTCCACGAGTGCGGTGCGCTGTGTGGGCAACACCCTGATCCTCCAGGGCCGCGTCTACTCGCCGCCGTACAAGATCACGGCGGTGGGTGACCCGGGCAAGCTGCAGAGGTCGCTCGCGGCGTCTCCGGCGATCCAGAACTACATGGTCTACGTCAATGTCTACGGGCTCGGCTGGAAAGTCGAGGAGAACGGGCCGGTGACTCTTCCCGGCTACTCGGGCACAGTGGATCTGCACTACGCGAAGCCCGTGGAGCAGTAGGAGCGAGGCCGGGGGAGCTGCCGGTGCGCGTGATCGTCAGGACCGTCAGCGAACTGTGCATCACCGTCGGCAGCGTGATCGTGCTGTTTGTCGTCTATGTGCTGTTCTGGACGGGTGTGAAGGCCGACCATGTCATGGACGACCAGATCGAGCTGCTGCAGCGGGAGTGGTCGAAGCCTCGTCCGTCGGCCGAGGGCTCCCCTGCGAGTCCGCAGAGGCCGGCGCCCTACGCCAAGGGCAGGCCTTTCGCGATCATGTACATCCCGCGTCTTGGTTTCACGTGGAACAAGCCGGTGCTCGAGGGCACCGCGACCGGCACCCTGAAGAAGGGTCTCGGGCACTACGCGGACACCGCTCAGCTGGGGCAGAAGGGGAACTTCGCGGTTGCCGGCCATCGCCGCACCTACGGCGACCCCTTCAAGGACTTTCCCAGGCTGCGGCGCGGCGATGCGGTGGTGGTGACCGACGGCGCGACATGGTTCACGTATCGGATCGACAAAGGCCCGTACAAAACAGTGCCCTCGGACATCGAGGTGATCGACCCTGTTCCACGTACTTCCGGGTACACGGGTCCGGGCCGGTATCTGACGCTGACGACGTGCGAACCGGAATGGGGTCACAGTCATCGTCTGATCGTCTGGGCGCACCTGGACTCCACCCAGCCTGTGGAGGCCGGGAAACCTGAGGCGTTGCGCCGTTAGTCTGGTGGCTGTACGGCGTGGGTCTGGTGCCGTGGTACGACGGAAGGGACGGCATGTACGGCTGGGTCTGGCGGCATCTGCCGGGGAACACGTGGGTGAAGGCGCTGATCTCACTCGCCCTGGTCGTGGCCGTGGTCTACGTCCTCTTCCAGTTCGTCTTCCCGTGGGCGGAACCGCTGCTGCCCTTCAACGATGTGACGGTGGACAACCAGTGAGCGCGCGCATTCTCGTCGTCGACAACTACGACAGCTTCGTCTTCAACCTGGTCCAGTACCTGTACCAGCTGGGTGCCGAGTGCGAGGTCCTGCGCAACGACGAGGTGTCGACGGCGCACGCGCAGGACGGCTTCGACGGTGTTCTGCTCTCCCCGGGTCCCGGTACTCCGGAGCAGGCGGGCGTCTGTGTGGACATGGTCCGGCACTGCGCCGCCACGGGTGTCCCGGTCTTCGGTGTCTGCCTCGGTATGCAGTCGATGCAGGTGGCGTACGGCGGTGTCGTGGACCGTGCGCCCGAGCTGCTGCACGGGAAGACCTCGCCGGTGGAGCACGCGGGCAAGGGCGTCTTCGCGGGTCTGCCCTCGCCCTTCACGGCGACGCGTTACCACTCGCTGGCGGCCGAGCCGGCCACGGTCCCTGCCGAGCTGGAGGTCACGGCCCGGACGCACGACGGCATAGTGATGGGCCTGAGGCACCGGGAACTGCCGGTCGAGGGTGTGCAGTTCCACCCGGAGTCGGTGCTGACCGAGCACGGGCACCGGATGCTGGCCAACTGGCTGGTGGAGTGCGGCGACCAGGGCGCGGTGGCGAGGTCGGCCGGGCTCGCCCCGGTGGTGGGCAGGGCCTCGGCGTGACCGCGCTGCGCCCCGAGCGTAAGTCCGACACCTCGTACGGGCAGCAGTCGTACGGGGCGCCGGGTGCGTTCGAGGACTGGTCGGGCTCTGGGGCGTACGGTGCTTCCCCGCAGCCGGAACCGCAGCCCGGCCCGCAGTCGCAGCCGTACATGCCGGAGCCGGGGCCGGATCCGTACGCGGCGTCGTATGAGCCTCTTCCTGAGGAGCCGTACCTGCCTCCGGTCGACGAGGAGACGGTGGCGTTGCGGATACCGGATCCGCCGCCCGCGGCCGGTGACTCCCTGGCGGCCTCTCCGGGCTCCTCCGCCTCGCGGCAGGACGGACCGGCCCACGGTGGCCGTGCGGCCCGCAGAAAGGCAGCCAAGCGCCGTCACGGGCGCCATGGCGGCGCTCCGGACGCTCGCCCGGCTCAGGAGGAGTCGGCTCAGGAGGAGTCGGCTCGGGAGGGTCGGCGGGCGCCGCTGTCACGGGTGGAGGCGCGGCGGCAGGCGAAGGCGCGCAAGCCGGGCGCGGCGGTCGTCGCCAGCCGGGCGATCGGCGAGGTGTTCATCACGACCGGTGTGCTGATGCTGCTGTTCGTCACCTACCAGCTGTGGTGGACGAACGTGCGGGCGCATGCGCAGGCGGGCAGCGAGGCCAGCAGCCTGCAGGACGACTGGGCGAGCGGCAAGCGCAAGCCGGGGGCCTTCGAGCCGGGGCAGGGCTTCGCCATCCTGCACATCCCGAAGCTGGACGTGGTCGTGCCGATCGCCGAGGGCACCAGCAACAAGGGTGTCCTGGACCGGGGCATGGTCGGGCACTACGCGGACGGCGCGCTGAAGACCGCGATGCCGGGCGACAAGAGCGGCAACTTCGGGCTCGCGGGGCACCGCAACACCCATGGAGAACCGTTCCGGTACATCAACAGGCTCACGCCGGGTGATCCGATCGTCGTGGAGACGCAGGACGAGTACTTCGTCTACAAGATGGCGTCGATCCTGCCGGTGACCCCGCCGAGCAACACGAGCGTCCTGAAGCCCGTGCCCACCGGGTCGGGATTCACCGGGCCCGGCCGTTACATCACGCTGACCACGTGCACGCCGGAGTTCACCAGCAAGTACCGGATGATCGTCTGGGGCAAGATGGTCGAGGAACGGCCGCGCAGCAAGGGCAAGCCGGATGCGCTCGTCAGTTAAGGGCAGATGAACCAGTGGCAGCGACCACCGACACGGACCACGAAGAGCACATCGGCGCGCCCGCGTCACGGCCGGCCGCGGCACGCCGCCGGCCCGGACCGATCGCCATAGCGGTCAGTGTCTTCGGCGAACTCCTCATCACCGCGGGCCTGGTCCTCGGGCTGTTCGTCGCCTACTCGTTGTGGTGGACGAACGTCGTCGCCGACCGCGCGGCCGGCAAGCAGGCCGACAAGGTCCGTGACGACTGGGCTCACGGGCGGGGCGGTCCGGGTGTGCTGGACACCAAGAACGGCATCGGGTTCCTGCATGTGCCGGCGATGAAGAACGGCGAGGTCCTGGTCGAGAAGGGCACGTCGAACAAGATCCTCAACGACGGGGTCGCCGGCTACTACACCGACCCGGTCAAGTCGGCGCTGCCGATGTCGGGGAAGAACGGCAACTTCTCCCTCGCGGCCCATCGTGACGGCCACGGTGCCCGGTTCCACAACATCGACAAGATCAAGAAGGGCGACCCGATCGTCTTCGAGACGAAGGACAAGTGGTTCGTCTACAAGGTCTACGACATCCTTCCCGAGACCTCGAAGTACAACGTCAAGGTCCTGTCCGAGGTCCCGAAGGAATCGGGGAAGAAGAAGCCGGGCCACTACATCACCCTGACGACCTGCACGCCGGTGTACACGAGCACGTACCGGTACGTCGTGTGGGGTGAGCTGGAGCGGGTCGAGAAGGTGGACTCGGACCGGACGCCGCCGGAGGAACTGGGCTGACTGCCTTCTCACGGGGAGGTCGTTCGCTAGCATGACGGAGGCCCGAAGCCGCAACCTTTCTTTGCGGCTTCGGGCCTTTTGTCGTGGTCCGGTCGTCACTCCAGGATGCTGAGGCTCGCGCCGGCGCTCCATTCTTCCAGCAGCCCACGATGTACGGCGGTGATGCCGCTCTCGGCCGCGATGTTCAGGGCGTCGCGGGTGAAGGGGCATGTCGCCACGTACAGGGCCACCTCGGAGTCGTGCAGGACCTTGGCGGCTCCGACGAACTTCTGGAGGTCGGGGCTGGTGATGGAGAGGTGGGGTGCGAACCTCTTGCACTGGACGACGATGCGCCGCCTGTCGGCCGTGAGCGCGGTGATGTCGATGCCGCGGTCCCTTCCGCCGCCTTGGACGACGACATGTGTGCAGCCGTCGCGGCGCAGCAGCCCGGCGACGTGTTCTTCGAACTCGCGCCCGTTCATGGCGTCCATGGCGGCCATGACTCCGGCGAGGGGACGGTCTTCTCGGGGGCTTTCCAGTCGCTGCAGCCGGGTGTTGTGCTGACGGAGCCGCTTCTCGATGCGCTGGACTCCTGCCCGTAGGGCGATGAGCTCTCGCCGGTGCTCGCCGGAGGTTTCGATGAGGGCGTTGAACATGGGGACGACGGTCTTGCCCAGGATGTGGGTGATGCGCTGGTCGATGCGGTCGTCGAGGGAGGCGGTGTCGGTGGGGGCAGGGTTTTCCACAGGCTGTGTGCGTGCCAGGTACTCCATGTCGAGGAGGTACACACGCACCTGACGTGCGACTTCGCTGTCGCGGAGCAGCATGGCGATGTTGAGGACGGCGCGGCGGGAGAAGAGCGCGAGGGAGCGGGTGCGGGACTGGATCCCACTGAGGTTCTTGAAGGACCTCAGTTCTTCGCCGGTCAGCAGACAGTAGCCGTTGGCCTCCAGCTCGGTTCGGTGGTCCTTGAGCAGTGACTTGATGGCTTCGAGACCGACTTCGAAGTACGACGCCACCATCGCAGTCGTCACATGCATCCCGTCCGGCAGCAGCGACAGAGCCTTGACTCGGTCGAGTACGTCCGTGCGGGCGAGCACGCTGCCGCGCAGAGTCTGCGATTCCAGCAGAGCCACTTCGTTGATCACGTCTTGTCCTTCGACTCGTACGGCCGGAGTGGGGATCCGATTCCCCACCCCACCCGGTGAACGAGTCATGAAATGTGAAGACACGATCGATGGGCGTACGAATCTGCGAGGCGCACCCGGAACGACCTGGACAAGCCGAAGGGGGCTTGCCCGCATGACCTGCGGGCAAGCCCCCTTCATCTGCTCGTCATTCCACCGTGGTTCAGGTGGTGAGGTTGTACTTGAAGCCGCTGAACTTGTCGCCGCTCTTGATGAGCGAGACGCGCACGCCGACCTTGATGTTCTCGGGCACCTTGCTCCCGAAGCACTGGTACTCGTGCGTCAGGGCGGGCTGCTTCGTCTTCAGCTGGGCGATCGTCTTGTAGTCGCTCATCCTGAAGAGGTGGATCTCGACGGCGTAGCCGTCGCTCTGGTCGTCGTAGACGGTCAGGCAGTCCCCGTCATGGCCGAAAGCGCCCTTGCCGCCCGGGTCCCAGTCCGTCGTCTCGACGAAGCCGCTGTTCGTCCCGGCGTTCGCCGTCCCCGAGGCGAGGAAGGTCAGGGCGCAGGCAGCCCCCAGGGCGGCCACGATTCGCTTTTTGATGATTACCCCCATGTGGTCATGTCGCGTTCAAGACGCGATCATGGCGTGATCATAACCCGGCAGACACGAAGGCGCCCCAACACCAAGGGTGTTGGGGCGCCTTCCGCAGGTGGCGCGATCAGTCGTCTTCGCTGCGGCCGTTGAGGCCGCCGAAGATGCCGCCGTTGCCGTTGCCGCCGTTGTTGTTGCCGCCTCCGACGCCGACGGTCTGAAGGGTGACCGTCGTGGCCGCCGGGTCGTCGACCTCCTGGTTGCCCTGGGGGTCCTGGCCGGCGACGAGGGCGGTGTCGCTCTGGTCGCTGCCGCCCGCGAACTGGATGTTCGTGAAGCCGGCCGCCGCGAGCGTCTGCTTGGCCTGGCCGACCGTCTGGCCGACGACCTGAGGCACGCGCACCTTCTGCTGTTCCTTCTTGCCGATCTGGATGTTGACCGACGAGTTCTTGTCGACGGACGAGCCGGACTGCGGCGTGGTCTGGATGACCTTGCCGACCTGGTTGTCGTCCTGGGTGTCGACCTCGGTGCAGTTGCCGACCAGGTCGTTGGCCGTCATCTGCGCCTTGGCCTGGTCACAGCTCTGGCCGAGGACGTCCGGGACGGTGGACTTCGCCTCTGCCTTGGCGATGGTGAGGGTGATCGTGGATCCCTTCTCCACCTCATCGCCCAGGTCCGGGTTCTGCTCGAGAACGGTGCCGGGGTCCTCCGGGGACTCCTGCGGCTTCGTCTCGACCTTGAACTTGTACTTGTCGCCCTCCAGCGTCGCCCTGGCGTCGTCGATGATCTTGCCGACGACACTCGGCACGGCCACCTTCGGCGCCCCGGTCGACACGGTCAGGGAGATGGTGTCGTTCTTCTTGACGCTCGTCCCGGCCTGCGGGTCCTGGTCGCAGACCTTGCCCTTGCTCTGGTTCTCGCAGGGCTTGTTGGTGGTGGTCACCTTGAGGTCGCTGTTCTTCGCCAGTCTCTTGGCGTCGGTCACCGTTTCGCCGACGAAGTTCGGCGTGTCGACCGATTCGTTGCCGACCCCGTTGCCGCTGAACGCCCAGCGCCCGATCAGGATCGCGCCCACCAGCACCAGGATGCCCGCCGCCACCAGCAGGATCGTGGAGGTGTTGGACTTGCGCTGCTGTCCGCGGCGCCGGTCGGGGCGGTCGTCGTAGCCGTAGCCGTCGTCCGGGCCCACAGGGGGCATCATCGACGTGGCGCCCGCGCCGGAGTCCGCGCGCAGGGCCGTCGTCGGCTGGTCGTCGGGGTAGCCGCCGTAGCCCACCGAGCCCATCGCGGCCGTGGCCGCGACCGGCTGGCCGTCGAGGCAGGCCTCGATGTCGGCGCGCATCTCGTCGGCCGACTGGTACCGGTAGTCGGGGTCCTTGACGAGGGCCTTCAGGACGATCGCGTCCATCTCGGGCGTGATCTCGGGATCGAAGACCGACGGGGACTGGGGCTCTTCCCGTACGTGCTGGTACGCGACCGCGACCGGGGAGTCGCCCACGAACGGCGGACGGACCGTCAGCAGCTCGTAGAGCAGACAGCCGGTCGAGTAGAGGTCGGAGCGCGCGTCGACCTGCTCGCCCTTCGCCTGCTCCGGGGAGAGGTACTGGGCGGTGCCGATGACGGCCGAGGTCTGGGTCATCGTCATGCCGGAGTCGCCCATGGCGCGGGCGATGCCGAAGTCCATGACCTTGACCTGGCCGTTGCGCGTCAGCATGACGTTGGCCGGCTTGATGTCGCGGTGGACGATGCCGGCTCTGTGCGAGTACTCCAGGGCCTGGAGGATGCCGATGGTCATCTCCAGCGTCCGCTCCGGCAGCAGCTTGCGGCCGGAGTGCAGAAGCTCACGGAGCGTCGAGCCGTCCACGTACTCCATGACGATGTACGGGATCGACACGTTGTCGATGTAGTCCTCGCCCGTGTCGTAGACCGCGACGATCGCGGGATGGTTGAGCGAGGCGGCCGACTGGGCCTCCCGGCGGAACCGGGCCTGGAAGGAAGGGTCGCGCGCGAGATCAGCGCGCAGCGTCTTCACCGCCACGGTGCGGCCGAGGCGGGTGTCATGCGCGAGGTAGACCTCCGCCATGCCACCACGCCCGAGCACCTGGCCCAGTTCGTACCGGCCGCCGAGGCGACGCGGCTCTTCCATAGCTACCTACCAGCCCTCTCCGTCGTTCCCGACCGGAAATCTTGTACGGTCGGAGGCTGCCGTCCGGGCCTACCGTACCCGGCTCGCTTTGTGTGACCTGGCCAAGCCCGTCAGCCGATACAGGACCGGTATCGCAACGTGCACCGATGTGAAGCAGACGTGAGCGGGGTCACTTCTTGCTGTTGATGACCGCCTCCATCACGTTCCTCGCGATCGGCGCCGCGAGGCCGCCGCCGGAGATGTCGTCACGGACGGCGTTGTCGTCCTCGATCACGACCGCCACGGCCACCGGTGCGCCGCCGTCGCTGTCCTTGGCGTAGGAGATGAACCACGCGTAGGGGTTCTCGCTGTTGTCGACACCGTGCTGGGCGGTACCGGTCTTGCCGCCCACCTTGACGCCGTCGATCTTGGCGTTGGCGCCGGTGCCCTTGTCGACGACCGTCTCCATCATCGACTGGAGGATCTGGGCGTTCTCCGAGGACATCGGCTGGCTGAGCTCTTCCGGCTCGGTCTTCTCGATGGTGTCGACGCTGCGGGCCTGGAGCTCGTCGACCATGTACGGCTTCATGAGCTTGCCGTCGTTGGCGACGGCCGAGGCGACCATGGCCATCTGCAGCGGGGTCGAGGCGGTGTTGAACTGGCCGATCGACGACAGCGCGGTCTCCGACGGGTTCATGTCGTCGGAGAAGACCGAGGCGTTGGAACGGACCGGGGTGAACTGCTCCTCGGTGAAGCCGAACTTCTTGGCCATGGCCAGCATCTTCTCGTTGCCGAGGTCGGAGCCGATCTTGCCGAAGACGGTGTTGCAGGAGTACTGGAGCGCCACCCGCAGGGTCGCGTTCTTGCAGGGGATGTTCCCCTCGTTCTTCAGCGGGGTCGTGGTCCCCGGCATGGTCCACGGCAGCGGCGTCTCCGTCTTCTGGTCCGCCTCCGAGTACAGCCCGTCCTCCAGCGCGGCGGCCGCGGTGAGCACCTTGAAGGTGGAACCCGGCGGGTAGGTCTCGCGCAGCGCCCGGTTGAGCGTCGGGTCGTCGGGGTTGTTCTTCTTCTCCAGCTTCTGCCAGGCCTTGGTGTCCGTGGTCGTGGAGTTCCCGGCGAAGGACGACGGGTCGTACGACGGGTAGGAGGACAGCGCCAGGATCTTGCCGGTGGACGGCTCCAGAGCCACCACCGCTCCCTTGGCGCCCTGCTTCTTCAGACCGTTGTACGCGGCCTTCTGCGCGGCGCCGTTCAGCGTGGTGACGACGTTGCCGCCCTCTTGCTTCTTGCCCGTGAGCATGTCGAGGGTGTTGCGGAAGAACAGCCGGTCGTCGTTGCCGGTGAGGATGCCGTCCTCGATGTTCTCCAGCTGCGTGGCACCGAAGGCCTGTGAGGCGTAGCCGGTGACCGGCGCCCACATCGCGCCGTCCTTGTAGGTGCGCTTGAACTTGAAGTCGCTGCCCGACGTTTCCTTGGAGCCGGTGATCGGCTTGCCGTCGACGATGATGTCGCCGCGCGGCGAGGCGTACCGCTCGATGGTCACGCGGCGGTTGTTCTTGTTGGTGCGGAGTTCGTCGGCCTGGACGTACTGGATCCAGTTGTCGCGGATCAGCAGGGCGAGGACGAGGAGACCGCAGAAGATCGCGATCCGGCGCAGGGGCTTGTTCATGACGGGCGGACCACCTGGGTCATCTCGGCGTCGGGGTTGCTTGCCGGGGCGGGGGCCGGGCGGCGTGCGGTGTCGCTGATGCGGAGCAGGATGCCGATCAGGGCCCAGTTGGCGATCACGGAGGATCCGCCGTAGGCGACGAACGGCAGCGTCATACCGGTGAGCGGGATGAGGCCCATCACACCGCCGGCCACGACGAAGACCTGGAGGCCGAAGGCGCCGGACAGGCCGATGGCCAGCAGCTTGCCGAACGGGTCGCGGGCCGCGAGCGAGGTGCGCACGCCCCGCTCGATGATCAGGCCGTAGATCAGCAGGATCGCCATGACGCCCGCCAGGCCCAGTTCCTCGCCGAAGGTGGCGAGGATGAAGTCGGAGTTGGCGGCGAAGCCGATGAGGTCGGAGTTGCCCTGTCCGAGGCCGGTGCCGAGGGTGCCGCCGGAGCCGAAGGCCCACAGGGCCTGCATGGCCTGCTCGGAGTGGACGATGCCGTCCTGGACGCCGGCGCGGCTGAGCTCGAACTCGCGCATCGGGTTGAGCCAGGCCTGCACACGGGTCTGGATGTGCGGCTCGAAGCTCGCCACACCGACGGCGCCGACCGCGGACATCAGCAGACCGAAGACGATCCAGCTGGTCCGCTCGGTGGCGACGTACAGCATGATGACGAACATCCCGAAGAACAGCAGGGACGTACCGAGGTCGGTCTCGAAGACCAGGATGAGGATCGACATCACCCAGACGACCAGGATCGGACCCAGGTCGCGGCCACGCGGCAGGTACAGGCCCATGAAGCGGCGGCTGGCCAGGGCCAGGGCGTCCCGCTTGACCATGAGGTAGCCGGCGAAGAAGACCGCGAGGGCGATCTTCGCGAACTCACCGGGCTGGAGCGTGCCGAGGCCGGGGATCTTGATCCAGATCTTGGCGCCGTAGACGTCCGCGCCGAGGCCGGGCACGAGCGGCAGGACCAGCAGGAACAGCGCTCCGGCCATGGAGATGTACGTGTAGCGCTGCAGGACCCGGTGGTCCTTGAGGAAGACCACCACGGCCACCAGCAGGGCGACGCCCATCGCGGAGTACAGCAGCTGGCGGGGAGCCGCCTCGACGAACGTGTTGGACGCCTGCAGCTTCTTCGACTGGTCCAGCCGCCAGATGACGACCAGGCCGATGCCGTTCAGCAGCGTGGCCAGTGGCAGCATCAGCGGGTCCGCGTACGGCGCGAACTTCCGTACGACGAGATGCCCGACGCCGGCCAGCAGGCCGAGCCCCAGCCCGTAGCTCAGCAGGCCGGCGGGTACCTCGTCGTTGAGGGCCAGCCCGACGTTGAGGTAGGCGAAGACCGGGATGACGACGGCGAACACCAGCAGCGCGAGCTCGGTGTTGCGCCGGCTCGGCGCACCGATCGCGCCGATCGTGGACGTGTGGTGCGTCGGCGAGTTCGACGTATTCGTACTGCTCATCGTGTGACAGGGCCTCTCACGGCTTGCCTACTGCTTACCGCACAGCGAGACGACCTTCTGCTCTTCCTCCGAGAGGCTGGGGCCGGGGCTGGGAGTAGGTGCGGTCGTGGACGGGGGCGTGGACTTCTCAGGCGCCGACGGCGAGCCCGACGGGTTCGACGGGTTCGGCGTCGGTGTGGCCTTGGACGTGAAGGAGGCGGGAGTGGTTCCCGTGGTGCCCCCGGCCTCGCCTTCGCCGGTCTTGGAGTTGGTCCGGCTCTCGGCGTCGCGCCGCTGCGCTTCCTTCTTGCACGCGGAGGCCTGCACGGACAGTTCCTGGATCTTCGACTGGGCGTTCTTCAGGCCGCCCTCGGCGATGGTCGCCTCGACCAGCTTCTGCTGGTAGGGCGGCAGGTACTTGAGTTCGATCTCGGGGTGGTCCTTCTCGATCTTCGACAGCGACACCCAGGCCAGGTCCTGGCTGATGCCCCGGTACAGCGCGACGTGCTCGTCCTCGGCGCCGACGTAGTACTGCGTCTGTGTCCAGCGCCAGCCGCCGTACAGTCCGCCGCCGATGATGGCCAGCGCGAGGGCGCCGTAGAAGGATCTCTTCAGCCAGCGGCCCTTGCGGCGCGGCTTGACGAAGTCGTCGTCGCCGTAGTCCAGGCCGTTCGCCGGGATGTAGCCGGTGGTGTCGCCGGAGCCGGGCGGGCCGAACTCGCCTCCGCCGCCGTGCCCGTGCCCCTGGCGGCCGAGGCCGGAGGCGCGGCCGGCGGGGGTCTGCATGATGCCGTTGTCGTGCAGCTGGTGCTGGTTCTCGGCGACGGCGCCGACCACGACCGGGGTGTCGGAGAGCTGCCCCGCGAGGGTGTCGCCGGTGTCCAGGTCGAGGACGTCGGCGACGATCACGGTGATGTTGTCCGGGCCGCCGCCGCGCAGTGCCAGCTCGATCAGGTTCTGGACGGTGTCCTGGGGGCCCTGGTAGCTGGCGAGGGTGTCCTCCAGGGTCTGGTGGGACACCACGCCGGACAGGCCGTCGGAGCAGATCAGGTAGCGGTCGCCGGCGCGGACCTCGCGGATGGACAGGTCCGGCTCGACGTGGTCGCCGGAGCCGAGCGCGCGCATCAGCAGCGAGCGCTGCGGGTGGGTCGTGGCCTCTTCCTCGGTGATGCGGCCCTCGTCGACCAGGCGCTGCACCCAGGTGTGGTCCTGTGTGATCTGCGTCAGGACGCCGTCGCGCAGGAGGTAGGCGCGGGAGTCGCCGACGTGCACGAGGCCGAGTCGCTGGCCCGTCCAGAGCAGGGCGGTCAGGGTGGTCCCCATGCCCTCCAGCTGGGGGTCCTCCTCGACCATGGAGCGCAGCTGGTCGTTGGCGCGCTGGACGGCCGTGCCGAGCGAGGTGAGGACGTCGGAGCCGGGGACGTCGTCGTCGAGCGCGACGATGGTGGAGATCGCCTCGGAGGAGGCGACCTCACCGGCCGCGGCGCCGCCCATGCCGTCGGCGATGGCGAGCAGGCGCGGGCCGGCGTAACCGGAGTCCTCGTTGCCCTCCCGGATCATCCCCTTGTGCGATCCGGCGGCGAAGCGCAGTGACAGACTCATGCGCACCTCGCCTGTCGGCTCCGGGTACAGCCGGTCGTGTCGAGCCACACTGCCCACCCTCCGGTCGGGAGCGCGCGGGGGCCCGGGAGGCCCGCCACCGCGTGCTCGCTCCGCTCGCACTCATTCATTGGTGTAGCACTACTTCCGCAGCTCGATGACGGTCTTGCCGATGCGGATCGGCGCGCCCAGCGCAATCGGTGTGGGAGTCGTCAGCCGGTTCCGGTCCAGGTACGTGCCGTTGGTGGAGCCGAGGTCCTCGACGATCCACTGGCCGTCGCGGTCCGGGTAGATCCTGGCATGACGGCTGGACGCGTAGTCGTCGTCCAGCACGATCGTCGAGTCGTGCGCCCGGCCCAGGCTGATGGTCTGGCCCTGGAGCGCGACCGTCGTGCCGGTGAGGGTGCCCTCGGTCACGACCAGCTTGGTGGGTGCGTTACGGCCGCGTCGTCCGCCTGCGGACTGCTGGCGCTGCTGCGGTGGCGCCTGGCGGGCGGCCTGCTGTTGCCGGCCGGCCTCGCGGCGCGATCCGCGCTGCGTGACACGCGTACCGAACAGGTCGCTGCGGATGACCTGCACGGCCACGATCACGAACAGCCACAGTACGGCCAGGAAACCCAGCCGCATGACCGTGAGGGTCAGCTCTGACATTGCCCCCGCTTCACCCTTCGGCTTGCCGGTAAATGATGGTGGTGCTGCCCACGACGATCCGCGAGCCGTCGCGGAGCGTAGCGCGGGTGGTGTGCTGCCCGTCCACCACGATGCCGTTGGTGGATCCGAGATCCTGGATCGTCGAGGGCGTTCCGGTCCGGATCTCGCAGTGCCGGCGGGAGACGCCGGGGTCGTCGATCCGCACGTCGGCGTCGGTGCTGCGGCCCATCACGAGCGTCGCGCGGGAGATCTGGTGGCGGGTGCCGTTGATCTCGATCCAGTGGCGGGTACGTCCTCCGGCCGCCGGGGCGGCCGGAGGACGCTGGCCGCTCGCGGGCTGCGGGTAGCCGTACCCCCCGCCGGGGCGGCCGCCGGGGGGCGGCGCGGACGGCATGGGCGGGGCGCCCGAGGGCGATCCGGCGGCCGGCGGGTAGCCGTAGCCACCGCCGGCGCGTCCGCCCTGCGGGGCGGCGGGCGCGGCGGCGCCGCCTCCCGGGCCGTCCTGCTGGCTGCTGGAGGAGGCGAGCGTACGGCTGCGCACCCGGTAGAGACCGGTGTCGAGGTCGTCCGCCTTCTCCAGATGGACCTTGATGGCGCCCATGAAGGTGTAGCGCTGCTGCTTGGCGTAGTCGCGCACCATGCCGGCGAGCTCGTCGCCGAGCTGGCCGGAGTAAGGGCTGAGCCGCTCGAAGTCGGGTGTGCTCAGCTCGACGATGAAGTCGTTGGGCACGACCGTCCGGTCGCGGTTCCAGATGGTGGCGTTGTTGTCGCACTCGCGCTGGAGCGCTCCCGCGATCTCCACGGGCTGGACCTCGGACTTGAACACCTTGGCAAAGGTGCCGTTGACCAGACCTTCGAGACGTTGCTCGAACTTCTTCAGGACTCCCATGGGGCACCTCCTCCTTGGCTGCCGTCCTGTGTACTGCCCTGCGGGCCGCTTGCCGGGTACTGCTGGTACTGCTTACTGATCGTATCCACGCGCCGGTCGATCGGCTGGTTCCCCCTGTCAGTGCGGCCGACGGGTGTCGACGCCTGACGAAGTTCCCTGTGGAGCTCTTCTTCGAACTCTTCCGGTGGTACCGCTGCGCTTCACCGCCTCGCGTACTCCTGCCAAGGATCGTAGAGGCGGCCGTAGACCAGTGTCCCGCACCGGGCTGTGGACCCGGACCGCCTCCTGGGGAGACAAGGGGTACCGGTACGAGGTTGATACGTGAAGCAGTGCGTGTTGATACGTGGCCAGGGCATCGAAGGTTCGGGGGCGGGTCTGCCTGCGGGGACAAGGGATGTGAACCCACCCCGTCCTGCGTGCTAATGTTCTGGGTGTCGGAAGGCGCCGGGCCCGCAAGGGGCAGGAGCCCAGGACACACCCAAATGCGCGGGTGGCGGAATAGGCAGACGCGCTGGATTCAGGTTCCAGTGCCCGCAAGGGCGTGGGGGTTCAACTCCCCCCTCGCGCACAGTGAGAACCGATGAAACGGGTCTCTGCCGGTGACGGAAGTCACCGGCAGAGGCCCGTTTCTCGTTGTCGTGATCATTGTGAGACATCACACAGCCTGCCCGCCTCCTGGCCTGTGAGGAAGCTCTCAGGGCTGCGGCAGGCGGGCCATGTGCGCGTCAGACGGCAGTGGACAGCTCGCTCAGGACGGTCCCAAGGTGTTTGAGCAGCTCCTCGGCTTGAGCGTCGGACATCCCGTCCGCTCGTCTGCTCAACAGCAGTTCCCAGGCGCCATCGGGTTGCGGTACAGCCTCGATCAGCAGCTCGAAACCGGTGTGAGGCGGACGGACGCGCAGCGGTTCCGCGTGCACCCCTTCGCACAGGCGCACACGTGGCGGCTCGCGCTGCAAGATCACCCAGGTCTGGAACCACGGGTGCCGGTCCCGCTTGGGCTGCAAGGACCGGACCAGCTCGTCGAACGGCGTGCGCGCGTGCTGGAACGCCGACGCGACGGCCCGGGCGCAGGTGGTCAGGAGCTCCGCGGCACCTTGTGCGGGTACGGCTGTCAGCGGAATCGGCAGGGAGTTGACGAAGCAGCCGACGATCGGCTCCAGCTCAGGGTCGTGGCGTCCGGTCGACACGGTGCCCAGGCACAGGTCAGCCACGCCGAACACCTGGGACAGAGACCGGCCGGCCGCGGCCAGCAGCGCGGCCACCGGTGGGCCGCCGAACGCGTCCGCCGCGCGTGTCAGCCGGGTGACGACCTCGGGGGCGACCCGCAGGACGGATTCGACGCGGCGGGCCTGGGTGTCCTCGGAGGGCCTCGGCAGGAAGGGGCGCGGCGGCTCCCTGAGGACCTTCTGCCAGTACGGCAGATCGTGCTCGAGCCAGGAGCCGAGTCGGTCCTGCTCCCACCTGCTGAACCCGGCGTAGGTGACGCGCGGTGGCTCGGCCAGTGGTACGTCCGGTGTCATGGCAGCGGCGAGGTCTTCCATGAACAGGGTTTCCGACCAGCCGTCGAAGGCCAGGTGGTGCACGCGCACACAGAACAGATGGGTCTGCTCGTCCACGCGGCACAGCCGTAGTCGTAGCGACGGCTCCTTCTCCAGATCCGTGGGCCGGCCCCACCAGTCCGCGGAGATCTCTTCGGCGAGCTCTCGCAGATCGTCCCCGTCCGTGTGGTGCGGGGCGGTCGTGTGTTCCAGGGGCACGGTGGTGACGTCCGCCGGCAGGATGCGCTGTACCGCTCCGGTGCCTTCGTAGGGGTACACGGTCCGCAGCACCGCGTGCCGCGCGACCAGCCTGCCGAGGGCCGCCTCGAACCGCCGGGTGTCCAGGGGGCCCGTCAAGGCGTAGGCGAGCACGATCACGTTGTCGGCGTCGCCGGCGGTGAACTCCTCGGACAGCCAGAACCGTTTCTGGGCCCGTGACAGAGGTGCGTCGCCGTGGCCGGCGCCCAGCGATCCCGGGCCGGCGTCCGCCGATCGTTCCCGGTCGCCGCTCAAGGTCAGCAGCCTGTCGAGGGTCCGTTGCCGGTACACATCGGCCGCCGTTATGTGAGCTCCGGTGCGGGAGCTGATCCGGGAGGCGAGTCGCACCGCGTCCAGGGAGGTGAGCCCGGCGTGGAAGAGATCCTCGTGCGGTGCGGTCCCCGGTCGGCCGAGGAGTTCTCCGATCTCGGCGAGCAACTGGTGGGCGGCCGAGCCGGAAGAGTCCGTGACGGGGGCGGCGGAGGCAGGTGCCGGAGCGGCGTCCTGTTCGAGCAGGACGCGAACGGCCGCGTGATCGGCCTTGCCGGTGGCGCTCAGCGGTAGTTGCCGCAGGTGGAGTTGGCGGGTCGGCACCATCGCGTCGAGCAGCGTACGGGCCGCGAAGCCGCGCAGTTCCCGCGGGTCGAGGGGTGCGCCGTCGAGCGTGGTGTAGGCGCAGGCGAGCTCGGGCCGCCCGGGTGTGGTCTCCATGCGCAGCACGCAACTCGTGGCGATGTCCGGGTGTGCTTCCAAGGCCTTCTCGACCTCTCCGGGGGCGATGCGCACGCCACGGATCTTGAACTCGCGGTCGGCGCGGCCCCGGTAGCGGTAGTTGCCTTCCTCGTCGAGGACGGCCAGGTCTCCCGTGCGGTAGTGGCGGACGCCGTCCAGGTCGAAGAAGGCCTTCGCCGTGGCTTCGGGGTCCGCCAGGTAGCGCAGGGCCAGGCCGTCGCCCGAGATGGCGATCTCTCCGATGTCGCCCGGGCTCGTGCGGCCTCCTGACGAGTTCACCAGGACCACGCCGGTTCGGGGCACCGGCCGGCCGATGGGGATTTCGGTGGCCGTCTCGTCGGTGTCCTGGGCGCGCACGACGTGTGTGGTGGCGAAGATCGTGCTTTCCGCGGGTCCGTAGCCGTTCACGATGTGCAGGGTGGGGAAGGCCGTGAGGACCCGGCGGACATGCGCCGGCGAGACGCGTTCGCCGCCGACGAGCAGCAACCGGATGCCGCGGAAGACCTCGGCGTCCTCCTCCGTGAGCACATTGAACAGCGAACTGGTCAGCCACAGGCTGTTCACCCCGCCCGCCACCAGGTCACGCAGGGTGGCCGCGTCCACGGTGGGATGGTCCCGGTCGAGCAGGACGCAGCAGCCGCCGTTCAACAGCGGAGCCCACAACTCCAGCGACATCCCGTCCCAGGGCAGGGGCGCCGACTGCAGGAACACGCTGTCGGCGTCCAGGGGAATGGACGGGCAGTCGACCAGGGTGCGGATGGTGCCGCGGTGCGGTGACATCACGCCTTTGGGCTGCCCGGTGGAGCCCGAGGTGAAGAAGACGCACGCCGCGTCGGAGCCGTCCTCGAAGGGGCGTATCCGGACGGCCTCGGCCGCGCCGGCCGCGAAGCGTGCGAAGTTGTCCTGCGACACCACCACTGACGCGCCGGAGCGCTGGATGACCAGGTCGGTGCGGGCCGCGGGCCAGGCGGTGTCGACGGCGATGTAGGTCGCCCCGGCCTCGAGGACGGCCAGGAGCGCCACGACCAACTCCGGCGAGCGTTCCATGCGTACGGGGACGCAGTCTCCATGCCGCACCCCCGCGGCGTGCAGCCCCTCTGCCATGGTGGCGGCCTGCTGCCGCAGTTGCGCATATGTGAAGGCGCTGTCGCCCTGGCGGAGGGCGATCGCTTCGGGAGTGCGCTCGGCGTGGTGGGCGATGACGCGTTCGATGCGTTCACCACGCGCATAGGGGCTGTGCATGTCCATGGGGCATCGCTCTTTCAGCTGAGGCACGCGCGGCCTGTCTTCCGCGATGACGTGCGGAATTCTGCTGGGTCCTCGTTCACCGGTGGCCCGGCCGGTCGGGCGGCTGCGGCGGAAGATGGAGCGGTTCTTCGGCGAGACGCCCAATTCACCCCATGGCCCGCACACGCATCCGGAAGGCTAGCAGGGAATCGACGTCCGGCCGGAAGAAGTTTTTCCGCGTTCCGGAGGTTGTTGTTCCAAGCGCTCGAAGCGGACGTTCCGCTTCAGCAAGGGCACATGTGGCCGATTGTGGGTTGACGCGATGTGATCCGACGGGTTGACTATCTGAACGCCGTGGAGCGATCGCATGAAATCAGCGTCAATCAGCCGGCGTTTCCGCGCGTCATTGTGGGCGCCGCCGCGGTATTCCACCAGTGAAGAACAGGGTGGTCGGTGATAAACCGGAGGGGTGTCTCGCGCTTTGGGGGAGTGTAGGTTTGATGCGCTTAGCAATTGTCGGCGGCGGCCCGTACTGCACCTACGCGATGGAGCGCCTTGCCGCTTCCGTCGCTGCTCATGAAGGTCCGATCAGGCTCGACATCCATGTCTTCGACCGCACCGGTCATTTCGGTGCGGGTGGGGTGCACAGCGACGCGCAGGCGCCCACCAGCTTCCTCAACCGCATCGCCAGGCATGTGTCCTTCGGCGCGGACGAGAGCGTCGAGGGCGCAGGCCCGCTGCTCCCGGCAGAGCTCCGCCCCAACCTGTACGAATGGTGCAGGCGTCGGTTCGAGGAGACCGCGGACCCCCGCTTTGACATCGATCCGGACAGCTGGCCCAGTCGCTATCTGCACGGCCTTGCGCTGCGGGCGCACTTTTCACAATACGTGGAAATCCTGCGCTCCCGGCCCTCGGTCACGGTGACCCTGCACCACGCCGAGGTCACCGACATCGAGGACCTTGCCGAAAGGCAGGGCGATAAAGGCCCGCTGCTCGTCGCGTCGACCCCCGTGGATGACGGTCAGGGCGGTGCCGTGACGCGGACGGCAGTTGACCGAGTGCTCCTCCTGACCGGTCACTCCTACAACGATCCCATGCGTTCGGAACGTACCCGCCGGTGGGTCGAGTGTGCCGAGCGCGTTCCGGGTTCCGAGTTCGTACCCAGTGCCTATCCACTACGGGAACGACTCACTCCGAGTATCGCGGGCCCCGGC
Organism: Streptomyces sp. NPDC041940; assembly: GCF_055589465.1. Classification (NCBI taxonomy): domain Bacteria; kingdom Bacillati; phylum Actinomycetota; class Actinomycetes; order Kitasatosporales; family Streptomycetaceae; genus Streptomyces; species Streptomyces sp. NPDC041940. Next base: position 142,441 of record NZ_JBVJBP010000023.1, on the reverse strand, counting down.
CAGGTGGTCGGATGCGCGGGGACGATGCTTACGGGGATCGACGTCGTCCTGCACCTCACCGAGGGGCGCGGCGGCCGCTTCCGGCGGACCGCGGACGGGGAACTGCGTTACGTGCCTTCCGGGCGGGAGCCGCGTTCCATCGTCGCATTCAGCGAATCTGGTCTGTTCGCCTTCGCCAGACCCCTCGAGTCCGGCCCGGCCGGTGCGAAGAAGGAAAAGCGGAAAGGGATATTCCTCAACGTCGAAGCCATTGACCGGCTGCGCGAAAGCTTCGGAAGCGAGCCGGTCAGGGTGGGGCGATCGGTATCGCGGCAAATCGACTACGAGCGCCACCTGCTCCCGCTCATCGTCGCCGAAATGTGGTTGCTGTACTACGAGACCCTGTTCGGAGCCGACTTCGGCGCGCACCTCGTGCAGGCGTCGGCCGAGGCCCGGCAGGACTTCCTCGACCGGACCGCGGGCACCGCGTCGGCCGAGGAATCGGTCCGCACGCTGACGGCGCCGATCGAGCATGGTGTCGCGGAGGCCGTCGACGCCCTGGAGTCCCTCCTGCTCGGCCGTGCCCCGTACGCCTCGCTCCGCGCCGAGACGCGGGCCTGGTCCTTCGACGCCCTGCTGTGGCGATACGTGGACGTGGTCCTCGGAGAGGGCGCCAGGGAGCGCCTGGAAGCCGGGCTCGAAGACCCGGCGGAGGTCGCCTCGATCGTCGCCGGCCTGGAGTCGCCGACCCGGCATGCCGTCCTCCCGTCGGGCAACCTGTTCTCCTGGGAACGCACCCTCGACCCGATCGCGCCGAGTGATCAGACCTCGCCCGAGCAGTACCGCAAGGCGATGGTCGAGTTCATGACGGTCGATCACCTCTGGGCGCGCCAAGGCACGTTCGCCAACCCCGCCAAGGCCGCGGCGGACGGCGTCTGGCGGGGTCTTCGCCCCGCCGTCGTGCACGCCGTCAACTTCGGCGGCCTGCACGCCGACGCGCACCGCACCTTCCTCGGGGGCTGGCTGCGCCGGCACAACCGACTGGCCTACGGCCCGGTGCCGGACGTCATGGAGAAGATCCAGGCACTCATCGAGCACGGGATTCTCGACGTGTCGCCGGGGCCGCGGGCCCGGGTGGGCACGGACGGCGAGACCCTCGTCGTCACCGGGCCGCGCACCGGTGCGGTCCGCCCGATCGACGTCCTGGTCGACGCCCGGGTCCCCTCCTTCGACGCCTCGGCCGACATCGCGCCGCTCTATCCGAACCTGCTGCGCCGCGGTCTCGTGCGCGTCTGGCACAACCCGCACACCGGCGGCGGCGAGGGCTTCGAACCGGGCGGCCTCGACCTGACCGAGGACTTCCGGGTGATCCGCCCGGACGGCTCCGTCGACGACCGGATCTCCGTGCTCGGCCCCGCCATCGAGGGACAGCGGTTCTTCCAGGGCGGCGCGCTGAAGCCGGACGCGAACCACCACGCCATGCGGAACGTCCTCTGCTGGCTGCGCACCTTCTGGCAGCAGGCCGGCACGGGAGGCTGACGCGGCCCACGCGCCGGACTTTCGCCCGTATCCGACCTCTCAAGAGACGTCACATGTCATGGACATTGAAATGAACGGGCACTTCCGAGCCGACAGCGGGGCCGGAGTGCATCACCCCATCGGACAGCACGCGCAGCGTCACCCCGAGGCGCTCGCCGTGCACGAGACGACCACCGGACGTCGCCTGAACTACCGCGACCTGTGGAACCTGGCCGGTTCCCTCGCCGTGCGGATGACCGCCGCGGGCGTCCGGCCCGGCGACGCCTGCGGCATCGCCATGGACCGCGGTGCGGACCTCGTGGTGGCCATGCTCGCCGTGGCCCGCACCGGAGCCCACTACGTCCCACTGGACAACGGCGCGCCGTCGCGGCGCTCCGCCGCACAGCTGGCCGACGCGACGGCGCGCGCCGTCATCGGCGCGCCTGGCGACGGCACCCGCGTGCAGGCGCTGGCACCGGGACTGCCCGTGATCGAGGTGGTCCGTGAGTGCGCGGGAGACCCGCTGGGCACGAGCCACGCGAGCGGCGCCGACGACGCGCTGTACGTGAACTTCACCTCCGGCACGAGCGGCCTGCCCAAGGCGGTCGTCGTGCCCCACCGTGCCGTACGCCGCCTCGTCGACGTCCCGGCGTACTGCGCCCTCGGCCTCGGCACCCGCGTGGGCAATGCCGCCAATCCGGCCTTCGACGCCACCACGTTCGAGATCTGGGCGACCCTGTCCGCCGGCGGAACCGTCGTGGTCCTGCCGCCCGTGGCCGCCGTCGGCCTCGACGGCTGGCTGGACCTTCTGCGCACCGAGCGGGTCGACGCGCTGTTCCTGACCACAGCTCTGTTCCACATGATCGCGCACGAGCGCCCTGCCGCCCTGGGGGTCCTGGACACCCTGCTGGTGGGCGGCGAGGCGCTCACGCCCGAGGCCGCGCGCCGCGTGCTCGCGGCCGGCCCTCCGAAGCGCCTGGTCAACGTGTACGGGCCGACGGAGGCCACCACCTTCGCCACGTACTACGACCTCACGCCCGAGCGCCTCGACCAGCTGGACCGGGTGCCGATCGGCCACGCCATCCAGCACACCACGCTCCATGTGCTCGGACCCGACCTGCGGCCTGTCCCGGAAGGGGAGCGTGGCGAACTGTGCATCGGCGGTCCTGGCGTCGCGCTCGGCTATCAGGGCCGCCCCGACCTCACCGCCGAACGGTTCGTCACCGTCCCCGGCTTCGCGGAGCTGGGCACGCTGTACCGCACGGGTGACGTGGTGAGCAGGGGGCGGGAAGGCCGCCTTGAGATCTTCGGGCGGCTCGACCGGCAGGTGAAGGTGCGGGGCTTCCGCGTCGAGCTGGAGGAGATCGAGCGGGCGGCCGTCGCCACCGGACTCGTCGAGGCCGCGGTGGTCGAGAAGACCGCCGAAGGCGCCGCTGCCGCGCTCGTCGGCTTCGTGCTGCCCGTCGGCGGTGACGGCCTCGAACCCGTCGCCCTCGCCGGGAAGTTGCACGCCGCCCTCGCCGCGGAGCTGCCCGACTTCATGCTCCCGGCACGGTGGAGCGTGCTGGACCGGCTGCCGCTCGGTCCCACCGGCAAGGTGGACCGTGCCGCACTGCTCGCGGGCGATGCCGGGGCACAGACGCCGCCCCCGGCACCCGCCGGTTCCGCCGGCGGTGAACGGCCCGGGGCGGGCACCGTGCCCGGTGACGTCCTGCGCCTGTGGTGCGAGGTCCTCGACGTGCCCGACGCCCGCGGCGACGACAACTTCATCGCGTCCGGCGGCAACTCCATCCTCGCGATCCAGCTGTCGTCCCGCATCAGCGAGGCCGCGTCGGTCGAACTGGGCCCCGCGGAGGTCCTGCTGGCTGCCGACCTGACCGAACTGATCGACTCGGTGCGGCGTTCGCTGCCCGGTCGGGGCTGACCGGTGAGGGCGAAGATGAGTGATCAGAACAACCCGGTCCTTGGCCGGCGCGGCCTGGCCGAGGCACCCCTGTCAGCGGCGCAGCAGAGCCTGTGGTTCATCGAGCAGGCTCATCCCGGCACCGCCGCCTACCACGTGCCGCTGCTGATGCGCTGGAGCGAGACGGTGGACCTGCCCGCGCTGCGCCGGGCTCTGCGGCACCTGACGACCCGCCATGAGGCGCTGCGCACCACGTACTCGTCGCACGACGGCCGGCCCGTGCAGCGCGTGGGCCCGCCGCGTCCCGTCGACGTCACGGTGAGCGGACTCGACGCCCGCCCGGGCCCGGACCAGCTCGCCGCCGTCGCCCGGGTCCCCTTCGACCTGGAGAACGGGCCCCTGCTGCGGTGCCACCTGTGGCAGGGGGCGCCCGAGGGCGACACCCTGCTGCTCACGGTGCATCACATCGCCTTCGACGGCTGGTCCCTGGCGACGCTCCTGGACGACCTGCGCGAGGCGTACGACGCAGCCCTCGCCCAGGACCGCGCCGCGTCCGGCGTACCAGCGGTTCAGTACGCCGACTTCGCCCTGTGGGAGCACGAGACCTGGCAGCGGCGCGATGTGGAGGGCCGGGCCGGGCGACGGGCCGACGAGCTGGCCGAGGCCTCGGCCTCACCGCTCTTCCCCGGCCGGGGCCCGCGCACCGACGACGTCCGCACGGGCGGTCATCTGGCGTTCTCCGTGCCCGGCGACCTGTGGGCGGAGACCGGGCTGCTGGCCACCCGGTTGCGGGCCACGCCCTTCGTCGTACTCTTCGCCGCCTTCCAGGAGGTGCTGCGCCGCTGGTCGGGCGCGGCGGACTTCGTGGTCGGCACCGTCATGGCGAACCGCCCGAAACCCGTCCTGGAAGGCGTGGTCGGCTGCTTCGTCAACACGGTTCCACTCCGATGCAGCCCCGCACCCGACATCACGTTCGAAGAGCTGTGCCTGCGGTCGCGTACGGAATCCTTCCGGTCCCTCGCCCACCAGGACATCCCCTTCGACCGGCTCACGGCACTGACCGCCGCCAAGCGGGGATCCTGCCGGGGCCCGCTGGTGGAGGTCGCCTTCGGCCTGCAGAACATGCCGGCCCCCCGGGCCTCGGGCCACCAACGCTGGCAGCAGCCGGAAGTCCTGCCCACCGGCACCGCCCGGTACGACCTGCTGCTCCTGATCGAGGACCGGGCCGACGAGGTCGTCGGCACCATCGAGTACGACCTCGCGCTCTGTTCCGCAGAGACGGCCGAGCGCCTCCGCGACGCCTATCTCGCGCTCCTCGCCGCCGCCGTGCGTGCCCCGGACACCGTCCTCGCCGCGCTCCCGCTGTCCAGCAGGGCACCGGGCGCCGCCATCCCCGGGGTCCTCATCGGGCCCCGCAGGGACCTGAGCGCGAACGAACCGCCCGCCGACCGGACGCTGCTCGACGTGATCGCGGCCCGGCTCGCCGACGACCCGCACGCCACCGCGGTCCGCGTGGGCGACGCCCGGCTCAGCAGGGGCGAACTCGACGACTGGTCCTGGTCGGTCGCCGCGAGCCTCGGCTCCCGAGGCGTCGGTGGCGTCGGTGGCGGTGTCGTCCCCGTGATCGCCGCGCGCGGCCCCGCCCTGGTGGCGGGCTGGCTCGGCACCCTGCGCGCGGGCCGCGCCTACGTCCCGCTGAACCTGGACACCCCCGTAGAGCGCCTGGAGCATGTACTGGGTGACCTGGACACCCGGGTCGTCCTCGCCGACGAGGCCGGTGCCGCGGCGATCCGGCAGGTGAACACCGACGTACGCGTGCTCGATCTGGCGGCGCTCCGGCACGCCCACCAGGGCGACCGACGGTCTCCCGTGCTCGCCGGGGACGACACCGCCGTGGTCATCTACACCTCGGGCACCACGGGCCGGCCCAAGAGCGTCCCCGTGCCGCACCGAGGCCTCGCCAACACCGTGCTGTGGTGGGCCGACGACGCCGGTCTCGGACCGGACGACCGGCTGCTGTGCGTGGTGGGCACCTCGTTCGACCCGGCGACCTTCGAAACCTTCCGCGCGCTGGCCGCGGGTGCGGAACTGGTCTACGCCGACGACGTGGAGCGCAAGGACGGCCGGGCCCTGCTCCGCCTGCTGCGCACCAGCACGGTGGTGTCCATGACGCCAGGCCTGCTGCGCGCGGCGCTGGACGCCGAAGACACCGAAGACACCGAAGACGCCGCGGACACCACGGGCGCCGGCCGCGCCGGATCCTCGCTGCGGCTGGTCCACCTCGGCGGCGAGAAGCTCACCCGCGCGCTCGCCGCGGAGTGCGCACAGCGCTGGCAGGTGGCCCTGCGCAACGTCTACGGGCCCACCGAGGTGTCGTGCACCAGCCTGTCGGCGCCGGTCGACGCCGACGACCCGCAGGCGCCGCCGATCGGCTCACCCGTGTGGAACACCCGGGCCTATGTGCTCGGGCCCGCCGGGGAGGAACTGCCGCCCGGCCTGCCCGGTGAGCTCTACCTCGCGGGGGCCGGTGTGTCCCGGGGCTATCTCGGCCGTCCCGGCCTCACCGCCGAGGCCTTCCGCGCGGACCCGTTCGCCCCGGCCGACGAGCCGGACGCCCGGATGTACCGGACCGGGGACCGCGTCGTGGTCCGTGCCGACGGGCTGGTCGAGTACCTCGGCCGCGCCGACGACCAGGTCAAGATCCTCGGCAACAGGATCGAGCCCGCCGAGGTGGCCGCACTGCTCGAAGAGCGGCATGACGCGGTGTTGTCCGCCGCCGTCACCCTCGACGAGGACGACCCCGAGCGCCTTGTCGCGTACGTGGTGCTCGCCGACCCCGCGGCGGCGCCGACCCATGACGAGCTGGTCGGCCCCCTGCTGCGCTGGCTGCCCGCCGCGGTCCTGCCCGGCGCGGTCCATGTCGTGGACGCCCTGCCCATGACGCCGAACGACAAGATCGACTTACGGGCGCTGCGCGCGCTGCGGGGCATCCCACTGCCCCGGGCCGAGCGCCGGCCGGCCGACCTCGACCCGGCACAGCGATGGGCGAGCGAACAGTTCCTGTCCGCCCTGGACGCCGACGGCCGGCTCGGGTCCGACGCGGGGGCGCTCCGTGCGGGTGGGCTCGCCCCTGGCGACGACTTCTTCGCCCTGGGCGGGCACTCCCTGCTCGCCGTGCGCATGCTCGCCGCCATCGAGCGCGAGGACGGCGTCGCGCCCGCGCTGGGGGCCTTCCTCGCACAGCCGACCGTGGACGGCCTCGCCCGGCTTCGGGAGGAGACCCCCGCCGGGACGCGGCGCGACGCGGCGCCGACGCCGCGGGACGGCCGTTACCCGGCGACTCCCATCCAGCAGCGCATGCTGTTCCTGGACCGGCTCGCCAGTCAGCGCACCGCCTATCTGGCGCCCACCGTCGTGGAATTCACCGGACCGGTCGATCGCCACGCCCTGGCGCGGGCCCTCGGCCACGTCCTCGGCCACCATCCGGCGCTGCGTTCCAGGTTCGCCCTGGACCGCGACAGCAGGCAGGTCTTCTACACGACTGACGGCACCGCCCCCGAGGTCCGCGTGAGCGACTGGACCGGGTCCGGGGACGAGCGGCTGGCGGGGCACCTGAGGGAGCTGTGCTGGACTCCGTTCGACCTCGCCGAGGAGGCTCCGGCGCGGGCGGAGATCGCCGCGGCCGGCGATCGGACCGTGCTGGTCCTCGTGTGCCACCACATCGTCACCGACGGCTGGGCCCAGCAGCTCCTGCTGCGACAGCTGGGGGAGGCGTACCGGGCGGTCGTGGCCGGTGTCCGGCCCGAGCTGTCCGCGGCGGTCCACCCCGGCGCGCTGCCCGACGGCTGGGCCGCGCTCGACGCCGCCCAACGCGCCGAACGCACCCAGGCGTCACTGGCGCGGCTGCGCGGGGCACCCACCGACATCGCGCTCCCGCGCGACCGCGAGCGCCCGTCCGTGCAGGACACCGCGGCGGACAGCCGCGCCGTCCGGCTCTCCGGGGCGACCAGCGCCCGGCTGCGCGCGGTTCTCGCCGGCGCGGGCGTCACCACCTCGATGGCCGCGCCCGCCCTGCTGGCCGCGGCGCTCGCGCTCCCCTGCGGCCAGCGCGACTTCCTCTTCGCCTTCCCCTGGGCCGGCCGGGAGAGCGCGGCGGGGACCGAGGCCGTGGCCGTACTGATCAGGACCCTGGTGTTGCGGGTCGACCTGCGGGACGACCCCACCTGGCGCCGGCTCCTCGCCTCCGTACGGGAAGAGAGCCTGACGAGCTACCGGTACGCGGACGTGCCCTTCGAGGAGCTCGTCGCCGGCCTCGACCCCGGCCGCGGCCTCGGCCGCCCGCCCGTCACCCCCGTCCTCGTGACCGCCGCGTCGGATCCGCCCGCCGTGCCCGACCTCGGGCCTGGGATACGGGCCCGGCAGACGCCACCGCCCGGGCTGCGCATCAAGTACGAACTGGAGCTGATGCTGCGGGACACCGGCGACGACATCGAACTCGAACTGGCCTATGCGACAGCCCTGTTCGACCGCCCGACCGCGGACGCGCTGCTGAGCGGCATCGCGCGGGCCGCCGATCTGCTGGCCAGCCGTCCGGACTCCCGGGTCCTGGACGATTCGCCCCCGGCGCCCCAGGGCGCGCACGCCGACCGGCCCCGCCAGGGCCCGGAGACTGGAGAAAGACAGCCATGACGGATCCGACGGAGGACATACGACGGATCTGGAGCACGGTGCTGGGCACCGAGGTCCAGGACACCGAAGTCAACTTCTTCGACGTGGGCGGCCATTCGCTGCTCGTCATGGTGCTCCAGGAGCACCTGGAGGAACTCGCGGCGCGCGAGATCGCCCTTGAGGACCTCTTCGAGCATCCCACCATCCGGGCGCAGGCCGAGCTGCTCGCCGCCGGGCCCGCTGCCGCGGTCGACGCGGGCCTCGGCGCCCGCGCCAGGTCCCAGCTGCTCGGCCGCAGCCGCTCCGAGGCCGCGGAGGACCGGGCATGAGCCGCGCGACGGACATCGCGGTGGTCGGCCTCGGCTGTCGCTTCCCCGACGGCCCCGACGCCGACTCCTTCTGGGGCAACCTGGTAGCGGGGGTCGTGTCCACGCGTGCGCAGTCCGAGGAGCGCCTGCGGGCCACCGGCCTGTCCGAGGCGGAGTTGAAGGACCCGAACTTCGTACCTGTCGCGGGCACGGTGCCGGACGTCGAGCTGTTCGCCGCCGAGTTCTTCGGGTACTCCCCGGCCGAGGCCGAGAACATCGACCCCGGCCAGCGGCTCTTCCTCGAAGTCTGCTGGGAGGCACTGGAGTCCGCCGGGCACGCACCCGCCGGGGAGGGTGCGGGACCGGTGGTCGGCGTATTCGCCAGCGGCGGCCCGAGCCCCTACACCGTGGCCCTGCAGGCGGCCAGACTGCGCGAGGGCGGTCTCGCCGCCGCGGTCGACGACCTGGACCTGACCCTGGGCGGGGCACCCGACTTCCTGGCCTCGCGCGTCGCGTACAAGCTGGGCCTGCGGGGTCCCTCGGTCGGCGTCCAGACCGCGTGCTCCTCCTCCCTCACCGGAGTGCACTACGCCGTCCTGAGCCTGTTGTCCGGCGAATGCGACCTGGCCGTCGTCGGCGGTGCGGCCGTCAGCGACCCGCTGGTCGGCTACGCCTACCAGCCCGGCGGGGTGATGTCCGAGGACGGGCAGTGCCGCCCGTTCGACGCCCGCTCCACCGGCACCGCCGCGGGCGCTGGTGCGGGAGCCGTGGTGCTCCGCCGCCTCGACGACGCGCTCGCCGACGGCGACCCCGTGCTCGCCGTGGTGCGCGGCAGCGCTATCGGCAACGACGGGTCCCAGCGCTCCGGCTTCACCGCGCCCAGCTCCACGGGGCTCGCGGGGGTCGTCTCCGGGGCGCTCGCGGTCGCGGACACGGCACCGCACACCGTGCGGTATGTCGAGGCGCACGGCTCCGGCACCCAGCTGGGGGACAGCCTCGAACTCCGCGGTCTCACCGAGGGGTTCCGGGCCGCCGCCGAGAGCGCGGGTACACCTCAACCGAGTCCGGGCGGGTGCGCCCTCGGCTCGGTGAAGGCCAACATCGGGCACGCCGGATGGGCCGCCGGCATCGCCGGATTCATCAAGGCCGTGCGGATCGCGCACACCGGTGTCGTACCGCCGCACCCGTCCTTCGAACACCCTCGCGACCCGGGCGTCCTCGCCGACAGCCCCTTCCGCGTCCCGACGGAACCGGCACGGGTTGACCACTGCGCCGACCGCGACGGCTGGCACGTCCTGGTCAACTCGATGGGTCTGGGCGGCACCAACGCCACCGTGGTGCTCGCCCCGCCGCCCGCGCCCACCCGTCCCGAGGCCAGGCCCGCCGACCGGGTACGGCTCGTCGTCTCGGCGCGCACCCGCACCGAACTCGACGCGCTGTCCCGCCTGCTGGCCGAACGTCTGGACGCCGGCGCCCCCGCGGGGGACGTGGCCCACACCCTGCGGGTCGGCCGCCGTTCCTTCGCCGAGCGCCGGGTCGTGACGGCGGCCCCCGACCGGCTGGCCGCCGCCCTGCGGCTGCCGCGCCCGCCGCACGCACGGACCGTGCGGGCCAGGCCCGGCAAGGTCGTCATGGTCGCGCCGGACCACGGGAACGCCGTACCGGCCGGTCTCCTCGACCACTTGGTGAAGGTGTTCAACGGCCGGGCCGACGTGGTCACCGAGGCGCCCGCCGAACCGGGCAGGGACACCCATGTCCTGTGGCTGTCGGCCGATGCCGCCCCGGCCGGCGCCCACCCGCTCGCGCTCGGCCCGCAGGGCGTGCCGGACCCGGACGCCCTGGACGAGGCCGTCACCACGGCATGGCTGCACGGCGCCGAGGTCGACTGGACGTACCTCGCGCGGGGCGCCGCCGGACGGCGGCTCGCCCTGCCCACCTACCCCTACGAGCGGCGCCGCTACTGGGCCCTCGACCGCGTCGACGTACGGTCCTTCGCCGCCCCCGGCGCCCCGGCAGCCCCCGGCGCGCCCCTGGCCGGCGAGCGCCCGGTGGGCTCCGATCAGACGGAGGACGAGCTCCTCGGCATCTGGGCCGAGCTGTTCGGCACCCCGGCGATCGGCCTGGACGACGAGTTCGGCGCGCTCGGCGGGACCTCCCTGCTGTCGGTCAGGATGGGCATGGAGGTCCACAGCCGGCTCGGTGTCCTGGTCAACCTGCACCGCGTGGGCGGAAGCCGGGCCACCGTGCGCAAGCTCGCGGCCACCGTACGGGCCGGGCAGCACGCCAAGGACGCGACGCCCGAGGAGATCGCGGACGGCGAGGGCACCCTCGTCGACGCCGACCTCGCCCTGCCGCTGGGACCGGCGTCGCCGGAGACCGCCCCGGGCACCGATGTCCTGCTCACGGGGGCCACCGGCTTCCTCGGCGCGTTCCTCCTGCACCAGTTGGTGGCCACGACGCCGCACCGCGTGTACTGCGTGGTCCGGGGCGACAGCGAGGCCGAGGGCGCCGAGCGGCTGCGGGCGGCCGCGGCCTCGTACGGGCTGCCCGAACCCGACCCCGAGCGGGTGCGGGTGGTGAGCGGTGACCTGCGCGAGGTGGGCAAGGTCTGCGACGACCACCGGGACGGCGAACTGATCCGCCGTGTCGGACACGTCCTGCACTGCGCCGCCCGGGTCGTGTTCACCGAGCCCTACAGCGAACTGCGCGAGGACAACGTCCTGCCCACCCTCGGGCTGCTGCGCTGGGCGCGGCGGCACGGCGTTCGGGAGTTCAGCCTCGTCTCCTCGCTCGCGGCGACGGGACCCGCCCTCGGCACCGAAGGCCGGACCCTGGAGAGCAGGGAGCAGCCGCTCGACCCGGCCCAGGGCGGCTACGGCGTCGGCAAGTGGGTCTGCGAGCGGCTCCTGGAGCGTGCGGAGGCGGACGGCATGCGCGTACGCGTGTTCCGGCCCGGCCTCATCCTGGGCGCCACCGCCACCGGCGCCTGCAACCCCAAGGACATGCTGTGGCGCATGCTGGCGGCCGGCCTCGCCACGGGTGTCCATCCGCTGGACGACCGGCCGATGCCGATGGCGCCCGTCGATCTCGTGTCGCGGGCCGTCGTCGACCTCGCCTTCACGCCCGGCGCGGCGGGGCGGGCCTTCCACCTCGTGGCGCCCGAAGGGGTCAGTGCACAGCGGCTGTTCGCGCTGCTCGGCGAGAGCGGGCTGCCCACCGAGCCGCTGAGCCGCGCCGACTGGCTGTCCGCGATGGTCGACCGGGCCCGTGCCGTGGACAACGAGGTGCTGAACAGCATGGCGCTCTACGACCTCGCGGGACACGAGGGCGGCGACAGCGCGGTGGAAGCCGCGGCATGGCGGCCCTGGCTGGCCGAGAGCGGACACAGCCCGGAGCCCACCGGGGAGCTGCTGCGCGCCGCGTTGCGGCATCTCGCCGCCAAGGACCCGGCCTATCTGGAACTGCTCGGGAGCCGTGGCGCACCCGGATCCGATCGAGATGAGTGAGGAAGACGTGACGGAAGGACAGCAGACCGCTCTGCTCGCCGTGCTGGGCGCGGGAGTCATGGGCGTGGGCATCTCCGCGCTGGCGCTCGGCCACGGCATTCCCGTGGTCCTCGTCGATGTGGACGCCGCCGCGCTCGAGCGGGCCGCCGAGGCGGTGCCGCAGCGCATCCGCCAGGGCCGGCTCCTCGGCAAGCTGCCACGGGACACGACGGTTCCACCGCTGGTGACCACCACCTCGCTCGAAGAGGTGAGCGGGGCCACGCTCGTCGTGGAGGCCGTGGTGGAACTGCCGGCGGTGAAGGCCAAGGTCCTCGGCGAGGTGTCCGAACTGATCGCTCCCGGCACACCGGTCGTGACGAACACCTCCGGCATCCCGGTCGACGAACTCGCCGGGCACAGCGCCCGCCCGGCCGATGTCCTCGGGGCGCACTTCATGAATCCGCCGTACCTGATCCGCACCGTCGAGGTGATCAGGGGACCGCGTACCTCCGAGGCCGCCCTCGGCCGGGCCCTGGAGCTGCTCACGGCCCTCGACCGGGAGTCGATCGTGGTCGGGGACGGCCCCGGCTTCGTGATCAACCGGATCCTGCAGCGGATGATCAACGAATCCGCCCGGATCGTCCAGGAGGGCATCTCCTCGCCCGCGGACGTCGACTCCCTGTTCCGGGGCTGCCTCGGCCATGCGACGGGGCCGCTCGCCACCGCCGACCTGATCGGCCTGGACAACGTCGTCGACAGCCTCCGGGTACTGCACGACCGTACCGGCGACGTCGGGTACGCACCGTGCGACCTGCTGCTCAGCAAGGTCGACGCGGGTGACTTCGGCCGCAAGACGGGACGTGGCTTCTATTCGTACCCGTCCTGACCCGTCCCGCGCGCGCCCCGACCCGACCACCGCGGTTCCTTCGGGACCCATGACCGAGAGGCCTCTGATCACCGTGTCCACCACCTCGTCCGCCGAACCGACCGCAGCCGAGATCGAGTCCGCGCTGCTCTCCTTCCTGGAGGAGCGCGTGAAGGTGCCGGTGGCCGCCGACACCGACCTGTTCGCCTCGGGGGCGGTCACCTCGCTGTTCTCCCTCGAACTCGTCGTCCATGTGGAGACGACGTACGGCGTCGCCGTCCAGGGGGACGAGCTGCGCATGGACAACTTCCGCAGCGTGCGGACCATGGTGGGGCTCATCGAGCGGCTGCGCGCCGAGCCAGGGGACGGTGCCCGCTCATGAACGAGGCCGTGGAGCAGGCGGTGGCCCTCGCCACCGGCCTCACCGACGGGCAGGCCGAGGAGTGGGACCGCCGCGCCGAGATGCCGCGCGAGGTGATTCGCGAGCTCGGTGCCAAGGGTGTCCTCTGCGCCGATGTGCCCGAGCACTTCGGCGGCCTCGGCCTGAGCGGTCTCGACAACGGGCAGCTGATCGCCGCCACGGGCGAGGCGTGCAGTTCCCTGCGCAGCATCATGACGTCGCAGGGCATCGCCGCCTGGACCGTGTCCCGGTTCGGCTCGGCCGAGCAGCGGGCGGACTTCCTGCCGCGGCTCACGTCCGGCGAGAGCGCGGGCGTGGCGTTCAGCGAGAGCGGGGCCGGCAGCGACCTGTCCGCGATGGCCACCGAGATCACCCGGGACGGTGACTCGATCGTCGTCGAGGGCGAGAAGGTCTGGGTGACGGGCGCCCACTACGCGTCCCTGCTCGTGGTCTTCGGCCGGTACGGCGGCGGCGCCGCCATGGCCGTGGTGCCGGCCGACGCACCCGGAGTGAGCGTCGAGCGCGTCCCCGACCCGCTCGGCTGCCGCGCGGCCGGCCACTCCACGGTGCGCCTCAGGAACGTGCGGCTGTCCGCCGAGCACCTGCTCGGCGGCGCGGGAATGCCGGTCACCATGCTGGCGACTTCGCCGCTCACCCACGGCCGGATCTCCGTGGCCTGGGGCTGCGTGGGCATGATGCGGGCCTGTCTGCGCGCGGTCGTACGGCACGGTGCCCGGCGAGAGACCTTCGGCAGCCCGCTCGCGGACCACCAGCTGATCCGGCGGCACATCGCCGAGCTGTACGCGGGCGAGCGCGCCTCGACCCGCGTCTGCGAGCGGGCGAGCGAGGACTGGGACGCCAAGCGGCCGCAGCACACGGCGGCAGCCGTGCTGGCCAAGCACGTGGCCGCGGGGCACGCGGCGCGCGGCGCGGCCGGCGCCGTGCAGGTCCTGGCGTCGGCGGGGGCCTCGAACTCGCACGTGGTGGCCCGCGCGTACCGGGACGCCAAGTTGATGGAGATCATCGAAGGAAGCAACGAGATCAGCCAGCTGATCCTCGCCGACGAGGCCATGACGGTGTGGGCATGACGGGCCACGAGGGGCACGGCGGCGAGATCGGCCTGGGTGCCGTCCACTGCCTGCTGCCGGACGTACGGACGAAGGTGGCGGAGCTGCCCGAGACGGTTCTGCTCGGCCACGAGGAGGCCGAGTTCGCCCGGGACTCGGGAGTGGAGACCGTCGGCGTGTTCGACGGGCGCGCCACGGCGGGCCTGGCGGCCGAGGCCGTGCGCGGGCTCGGCCTCGCGGCCGACGAGCGGCCGGATCTGCTGCTCCTGGTCAGTCCCCGCTCGCCGGACGTGCTGCTCGGTTCCGACGTCGGCCAGGTGCAGGCCGAGTCCGGTCTTTCCGGGGCGTTCTCCTTCACCGTGGACGGCCTGGGCTGCACCGGCTCCAGCGCGGCGTGGGCCCTGGCCCGGGACCTGATCGTCGCGGACCCGAACCGGAGCAGTGCGGTGATCGCCCACGCGAGCCGCCCCACCGGGGCCGACCGGGTGCGCTACCCGGTCACCGTGATAGGCGACGGCGCGTACGCCATGACGATGGTGCGCGGCGGCCGCCCGGTGCTGCGGGCCCACCGGATGGAGAGCGACGGCACCTTCCACGACCTGTTCCGCGTCGACTACCGATCCGCGCCTTGGTACGAGTGGCGTGAGGAGTGCCGGTCGGCGGACCGCTACCGGTTCGAGCTGGCCCTGCACAGCAGGGAGCGCCTCGGCCGGCTGACCGACGAGGTGCTCGCCGACGCCGGGATCGGCAAGCGGGACATCGCCGCGACCCTGATGCAGAACGTCACCGCCGGAGCATTCGACTTCTACGAGTCCCTGCTCGGTCTGCCCATCCACCCCGTCTGCAGGCGCCATCTCGCGGAGCTCGGCCATCTGGGGGCGATGGACGTCGTGCTCAACCTCCAAATGCTGCTTGCCGAGGGCGGCCTGCGGCGGGGCGATCACGTGCTCGTCCTGAACAACAGCCCGGTCGCCGCCTGGGCTGCCACACTCTGGGAGATCTGACCATGTCGCACACCGCAGCCGAGCCGACTCCGACCGCAGCGGACCAGCCGCTGGTCAAGTGCCTGGTCTGGGACCTGGACAACACCCTGTGGCGGGGCACGCTCCTCGAGGACGACGAGGTCGAGCTGACCGAGGAGATCCGGCGTACCGTGCTCGAACTGGACGCGCGGGGCATCCTGCAGTCCGTCGCCAGCCGCAACGACCACGACCTCGCCTGGGAGCGGCTGGAGAAGCTCGGGATCGCGGAGTACTTCGTCCTGCCCCAGATCGGCTGGGGCCGCAAGTCGGACTCCGTCCGTGCCATCGCGAGCGGGCTCCAGTTCGCCGAGTCGGTCGTCGCCTTCATCGACGACCAGCCCGCCGAACGCGCCGAGGTGACTCATGAGCTGCCCGCCGTGCGGACCTACGACGCCGAGCGCGCCGCGGAGCTGACCGGGCTCCCCGAGTTCAGCCCCGCCCACGTCACCGAGGACGCGGCGAACCGCCGTGCGATGTACCAGGCCGGCTTCCGGCGTGAACGGGCCGAGCAGGAACACGTCGGCTCCAGCGAGGAGTTCCTCAAGTCGCTCGACCTGCGCCTGGTCATCGAGCACGCGGGGGACGAGCACCTCGCCCGGGTCGAGGAACTGACGCTGCGCACGAGCCAGATGAACGCGACCGGCGTGCACTACTCGGACGCCGACCTGCGGGCCCTGCTCTGCGACCCGGACCACGACGTCCTCGTCATGAGCCTGACCGACCGCTTCGGCAGCCACGGTGCCGTCGGCGTGCTGCTCCTCGAGCGCGGCGAGCGGAGCTGGCACCTCAAGCTCCTGGCCACGTCCTGCCGCGTGGTCTCCTTCGGCACCGGCGCCACGATCCTGCGCCGGCTCATCGCCGAGGCCCACCGCGCCGGGGTGCACCTGACGGCCGACTTCCGTGCCACGGAACGCAACCGGATCATGGAAGTGGCCTACCGGTTCGCCGGGTTCGGCCGGCAGCCGTGCGCGGACTGCGGCCACGCCGCCGCAGCCGACGCGGCCGACGGCGCCGGGTCCGACGTCCAGCGGCTCCATCTCGTCCCCACCGCCCAGGACGTCTCGACCACCATGCGGGTCACCGCCCCGACGCTCGGCGCCGACCGGATCCACTCCGTGCACGAGTGCTACGGCTACCGCGTGGAGTGCTCGTACGATGTCGCGGCGCGCGGCGTGGTGCGGGACTTCTTCGGACCGGCTCTGGCCGATGACGCCCTGACCGGCGCCCACACCAGCACCGTGCGGCTCGGCTTCTCGGTGCAGGACGGCGTGCCCACCGAACCCGTGAACCCGCCCCACAACCTGGAGGTGATGACGGGCGACCCCATCGTGATCGACACGGCAAGCTCCCGCTGCGTGTTCGACCCGTCGACCGCCTCGGGGGAACTCACCCTGGCCCGGGCCGACCTGGACAGCTCCGCGGTGTGGGGCAGGTGGATCCTGGAGCGGCTCTTCCTGTACCTCGTCTGCCGCTCCCCGCGCAGCTATCCGCTGCACGCGGGGGCCATCGAGACGGAAGGGCGGGTCGCCGTCCTGACGGCCGCGGCAGGCGTGGGCAAGTCGACGTTCACGTACTGGGCGCTGCACCGCGGCGCGCGCCTGGTCGGCGAGGACATCCTGGCCAGGAACATGGACGAGCCCGGCGGCGCGCTGTGGGGCTACCCGCGAGCCCTGTACCTGACGCCCGAGATGATCGCCCGCAGCGAGGCGCTCCAGGACGCGACCGCCGTGCCGATCGAGAACGGCGCCAAGTGCCGGGTCACCGTCCCCGGGACGCTGGAGGACCGGCTGTCGTCCCGGGCCCGCCCCTCCTGCCTGGTCTTCCTGGTCAGGGGCGAGGGCGGCGCACCGCGCGAGCTGGACCTGGCCGAGGCCCTCGACCGCTGCCGCGACGACTACGCCACCGCGAAGAGCACCGATGAGGTCGCCGTGGTGGAGGAGGACCTGCGGGCCCTTCTGGCGGGGCTGCCGCTCTGGGAGTTCGAGGTCTCCGACGACCTGGACGAGAGCTACGACCGGCTGCACGCGGCCCTCACCGCTCTGCCGGCGGGGTCCGCCAAGTGACCGGGAGAGCCGTGCACGAGCTGAAGCAGGCCACATCGCTGTACGAGGTGTTCGCCGGACAGGCCGTACAGCGCCCGGACGCCGTGGCGATCACGGACGGCCCGCTCGACATCACGTACCGCGAACTCGAGAGCGCGGCGTGGGAGTACCGCGCCGGTCTCGCGCGGCACGGCGTACGGCCCGGGGATCTGGTGGGCATCAGCCTCGAACGGGGCTGGGAGGTCGTCGCGGCGATCCTCGCCGTCCTCGGCCACGGCTGCGGCTACGTCCCGCTGGATCCGTCGTACCCGGCGGACCGGCTCGCCTTCATGGCGCGGGACAGCGGCGTGCGGGTGGCGATCTCGGCGGCGGACAACGCGGCGCTGCCCGCCGGCTTCGTCCGGGTGACGCGCTCGGGCGCCGCGGCCGCGCCCGCCGAGCCCTTGCCGAGACCGGCGGGCACACCGGTCTACGTGATCTACACATCGGGGTCGACCGGGCTGCCCAAGGGCGTCGCCGTCCCCGAGAGCGCGGTCCTCGAACTGTTCAGGTCCTG
The DNA here is from genome assembly GCF_055589465.1 of Streptomyces sp. NPDC041940. Lineage (NCBI taxonomy): Bacteria > Bacillati > Actinomycetota > Actinomycetes > Kitasatosporales > Streptomycetaceae > Streptomyces > Streptomyces sp. NPDC041940. The sequence goes on along the minus strand of NZ_JBVJBP010000023.1, from coordinate 124,628 downwards.
CTCCGACGGACCGTTCGAGTTCGGTCCGGACGACACGTGGACGCAGTACTTCAGCTACAGCTTCGACTTCTCCGTCTGGGAGATCTGGGGCAGTCTGCTGTTCGGCGGACGGCTCGTGATCGTGCCGCCGGAGACCGCCCGGCGTCCCGCGGCCCTCCTCGGACTCCTCGCCGAGGAACGGGTCACGGTGCTCAACGCGGTGCCGAGCTTCTTCAAGTACATGCCGAAGGCGTACGAGCGGGCTCCCGTCCCGCTCGCCCTGCGCTACGTGGTCTTCGGCGGCGAGCAGCTGGACCCCATGTCGGTACGCCGGTGGATGCGACTGCGGCCGGGCGCGGAGACGCTGGTCAACATGTACGGGATCACCGAGACGACCGTGCACACCACGTTCGGCGAGCTCACCGAGGAACGGGTGGCGTCCGACGGGTCGGGCACCTGGATCGGGGAGCCGCTCGCGCACCACCGCATGGCCGTGCTGACTCCGGAAGGGCGGCCGGTTCCCGTCGGCGAGCCTGGCGAGGTGTACATCGCGGGCCCGGGACTCGCCGACGGATACTTCGGCCGGCCGGACCTGACGGCCGAGCGATTCCCCCGGTTCGAGCTGGCCGGTGACGACGAGACGCGCACCTGGTACCGCACGGGTGATGTCGCCCGGCGGCTGCCCGACGGCACGTACGAGTACCTCGGCCGCAACGACCGGCAGATCAGCCTGCGCGGGTTCCGGGTCGAACTCGGCGAGGTCGAGGCGGCCCTGCGCGCCGAGGCCGACGTCCTCGACGCGGTCGCCCTGACCGAGGAGACCGCGGGCGGCGAGTCGCTCCTCGTCGCCTATGTGGCCCTCGCCGAGGACCGGACGGCGACGGAGCAACTCACGGCGCGGCTGCGCGAGGCGTGCCGCACGCGGCTGCCCGCGCACATGCTGCCCAACCGGATCGTGGTGGTCTCGGAGATGCCGCTCGCCCCGTCGGGGAAGCTCGACCGGGCGCGGCTCTCCACCGACAGCGGACTGCGGGTGGCCGTGCGATGAGTCTGGATACCGGCACGAGGGGTGCCCGACGAACAAGGAGAGACCCGATGAACCGGCACGTCGTGTTCGAGCGGCTGCACAACTTCCGTGACCTGGGCGGTTACCGTTCGGCCGACGGCGGGACCGTCGCCTGGCGGACGCTGTACCGGGCCGACTCGCTCGGCAAGCTGCGGGGGGCCGACTGGGAGCGGTTCCTGGCGCTCGGCGTGCGGACCGTCATCGACCTGCGCTACCCCTGGGAGATCGAGGCCAAGGGCCGGGTGCCCGAGGCCGGGCGGTTCCACTACGTCAACCTGAGCATCGAGCACCGGCCTTACGACCAGGCGGAGATCTCCCCCGACGTCGACCCGTGGCGCTACCTCGCCGACCGGTTCGCCGAGGTCACCGAGGACGGTGCCGACGAGATCCGGCAGGTCCTCGAGCAGATCGCCGAGGCTCCCGGCCCCGTTGTCTTCCACTGCACGTCGGGCAAGGACCGCACCGGTCTCATCGGAGTGTTCGTCCTCACCCTGCTCGGCGTGGACCGCGAGGACGTCCTCGCGGACTTCGCGCTGACGGAGCTGGCCACGGAGCGCCTGCTCGCGGACTGGCACACCGCCAACCCCGACCGGGTCATGAAGTGGCCTGGCTACGGACGCGCCCCCGCGAAGATCATGGAGCTGGTCCTGGCCGACCTCGAAGCCCGCCACGGGTCCGTGCACGGCTACCTCAAGGACCGGGTCGGGCTCACGGACGACACGGTCGACCGGCTGCGGTCCCGGCTCCTCACCGGCGAGGACGCCTGACCCATGCCAGGGACGAACCTGACGGCCCAGGAGGCCGAAGAACGCTCTCGCGCGGTCACCGTGGACACCTACGACATCGCGCTCGACCTGCGCGCCGCCGCCGGCTCGGCCACCTTCCGGTCGGTGACGGAGATCCGCTTCGACTGCGCCGACCCGGACGCACCGGTCTTCCTCGACCTGCGGGCCCCCGCGGTGCGGGAGGTCGTGGTCAACGGCCTTGCCCTGGCCGCGGACCGGGTCTTCCGGGACTCCCGGATCGAGCTCTCGCACCTCGTGGCCGGCCGCAACGAGGTGCGGGTGGTGGCGGACTGCGCCTACACGAACACCGGCGAAGGGCTGCACCGCTTCACCGACCCGGTCGACGGCGGCGTCTACCTCTACTCGCAGTTCGAGGTCGCGGACGCCCGGCGGGTCTTCGCGTGCTTCGACCAGCCGGATCTGAAGGCGCGGTTCCGGTTCACGGTGAGCGCGCCGGCTGACTGGACGGTGGTCTCCAACTCGGCCGCCGTCACCGTCGAAGGCTCCCGACAGGACGGCACTGTCCGGTCGTTCGGGACGACGCCCCGGCTCTCCACGTACGTCGTCTCCCTGGTCGCCGGGCCCTACCACGCCGTGCGCGCGGAGCACCGGCGCGGCGACCGCACCATCCCGCTCGGCCTGTACTGCAGGAGGAGCCTGGCCGGACACCTCGATCCCGACGAGATCTTCGCAGTGACACGGCAGGGCTTCGACTGGTTCGAGGAGCGGTTCGGCCACCCCTACCCCTTCGAGAAGTACGACCAGATCTTCGTCCCCGGCTTCAACGCGGGGGCCATGGAGAACGCGGCCGCCGTCACCTTCCACGAGAAGTACCTCTTCCGCTCGCGGGCCACCGAAGCCGCTCACCGCAAGCGGGCCGCGACGATCCTCCACGAGCTGAGCCACATGTGGTTCGGTGATCTGGTCACCATGGCGTGGTGGAGCGACCTGTGGCTCAACGAGTCCTTCGCCACCTACAGTTCGTTCGCCTGCCAGGCGCTCGGGCCCGACCCGCGGTGGGCCGACGCGTGGACGACCTTCGCCAACCACCAGAAAGCGAAGGCGTACCGCCAGGACCAACTGCCCTCCACCCACCCCGTCGTGGCGGAGATCCGGGACCTCGACGACGTCCTCGTCAACTTCGACGGCATCACCTACGCCAAGGGCGCCTCCGTCCTGAAGCAGCTGGTCGCGTACGTCGGTATGGACGCCTTCTTCGAGGGCGTACGCGCCTACTTCGCCGCCCACGCCTACGGCAGCACGCGGCTGGGGGACCTGCTGAGGGCACTGGAGGAGGCCTCGGGGCGCGACCTGGGCAGCTGGTCGAAGCAGTGGCTGGAGACCGCGGGGATCAATGTGCTGCGGCCCGAGATCGAGACGGACGCGGACGGGATCATCACCGCCTTCCGCATTCGCCAGGAGGCGCAGGACCTGCCGCCCGGCGTCCCCGGCAAGGCGACGCTGCGCCCGCACCGCATCGCGGTGGGCTGCTACACGCTGGACGGCGCGCACGGGGAGCTGCGGCGCACCCACCGTACGGAACTGGACGTCGCCGCCGCCGCGTACACGGACGTACGCGACATGGTGGGCCGCCGGCGCCCCGACGTGGTGCTGCTGAACGACGACGACCTCAGCTACGCCAAGGTCCGCTTCGACGACGTGTCCCTGCGCGCTCTGACACGGCACCTCGGCTCCTTCGCCGACCCGCTGCCCCGCGCCCTGTGCTGGGCCGCGGCGTGGGACATGACGCGGGACGGAGAGCTGGCCGCCCGGGACTACCTGAGTCTGGTGCTCTCCGCGATCGGCTCGGAGAGCGACATCGGCGTCGTGGAGTCACTGCTCCGCCAGGTCCTGCACGCCCTGGAACACTTCACCGACCCCGCCGAGCGGGTGCGCCTCACAGGCGGCTGGGCCGATGCCGCCCTCGAACGGCTGCGCACGGCCGAGCCCGGCAGCGACCACCAGCTCGTGTGGCTGCGGGCCTTCGTGGCGGCCGCCCGTACCGAAGGGCACCTCGACCTGCTCGCCGCGCTCGTCGACGGAGCGGCACCGGTGCGCGGCCTCGCGGTGGACACCGAGGTGCGCTGGGCGATCGTGGTGCGCCTGGCCGCCGCCGGACGCCTCGACGAGGACGGCGTCGCGGCCGAGCAGCGACGTGACCCCACCCCCGCGGGCGAGTGCCACGCGGCGACGGCCCGTGCGTCTCTGCCCGACGCCGGTGCCAAGGCAGCCGCCTGGGCGGCCGTCGTGGACCGCGGCGACCTGCCCAACCAGCTTCAGCGGGCGGTCATCGCGGGCTTCGCCGAAACCCTCGACCCCGACCTGCTCGCGCCGTACACGGACCGGTACTTCGAAGCGGTTCTCGACGTGTGGGAGACCAGGAGCCACGAGATGGCCAAGCAGATCGTGCTCGGCCTGTACCCGGCGGCCGGCGGCCGCACCGCGCTCGGCGCGGCCGAAGCCTGGCTGGAACGCCACGGCGCGGCCCCGCCCGCGCTGCGCCGCCTGGTCCTGGAGCAGTACGACGACGCCCGGCGCGCTCTGCGCGCACAGGCCACCGACCGGGCCCGGAGGGGATAGTCCATGCGCGAAGACCGTTACGAGTTCTACGGGTACCGGGTCGCCTGCACGGCGCCCCCGGAAGCCGAGGCGGTGATCGGCAGGCTCTTCGGCGCCCCGCCGCTTCCCGACGACGCGGCCCGGTCGCCCTGGACACCGGACACCGTGCACCTGTCGGTCGAGCTGACCGACACGGACCGCCAACCCGTGCCGCCGCCCTATTTCCCGGAGCACTGGGACACCTCGGACGAGGTCGTCCTCGACACGGGAAGCTCCCGGGCGGTGATCACTCCCGCCCGGTGGACGGTACGGGTGACGCTGGCCCGCTCCGACCTCGATGACCCCATCGTGTGGGGCCGTTGGCTCGTCGAGAAGGCCTTTCTCGTCCTCACGCTCCGCTCCGACCGGCACTACGGGCTGCACGCCGGCGCGCTGTCCGTGGACGGCCGCGCTGCCCTGGTCACCGCGGACAGCGGCGTCGGGAAGTCGACCTTCACGGCATGGGGCCTGTTCCAGGGCGCCGACTTCGCCGGCGAGGACGCGATGATGCGGCACATCGATGACACGGAGGGCCGGTTCTGGGGCCATCCCCGCTGTGCCTACCTCGACCCGGCGCTGATCAAGAGCAGGCCGGAACTCGCCGACGCGCCGGCCGCGCCGGTTCCCGCGCGCGACAAGAGCCGCGTCGAGTGGCCCGCCCTCTACCAGAGCCGGTTGCGGCCCGCCGTGCGTCCGCGCGCGCTGCTCGTGCTGACCCGGGACCACGAGACCGTCCGGCCTCTGCCGGTCGAGGCGGCGCTCGACCTGTGCCGCAGCGACTTCACGGCGGGCAAGGAGAGCCCCGCCGTACGGGAGCGGGTGGAGGGCGATCTCCGCGCGCTGCTCTCGGGCATGGCTGTCGTCGAGTTCGGCCTCTCCGCCGATCTGGACGCCAACTTCGCACGCCTGGCATCACTGCTGCACCCCTGACACCGGACCGCGCACCACCCTGAACGAGAGAGTAGTAGCGATATGGGCCCCTTGAACTGGAGCACCCTCACGCGTATGCCGATCAAGGCGTACCACTACGAGCTCGACACCTGTTTCCGCGAAGGCCTGAGCGAGTGCCAGGAGGCCTTCGGCGGCCGGCGGGACGAGGTCCTGCACCGCTCCGCGCTGATGCTGGTCAAGCCCGACGGCATGGCCACCGGAAAGCTCAAGGTCATCCTGGACTTCCTGGGCGACCACGAGTTCACCGTCGTCGGCGCTGAGATGTTCTCCTTCAACCGCCACACGGGCCGTGAACTCTGGCGCCACCAGCACACGTTGGCCACGCTGGACCGCCTCGCCGTCAACGACATCGTGCTGCAGGCCGGGCCCGCTCTCATGCTGCTCCTGCGCAGCCACGGCAGCCATGCCGTCCCCGCGACCGTGCACCTCAGCTCGCTCAAGGGGAAGGCGGACATCTCGCAGCAGGCCGCGGACAGCCTGCGCAGCCTGCTGCGGCGGCCCAACCGGCTGTGCAGCATGATCCACTGTGCCGACGAACCGGCTGACCTGGTCCGAGAGCTGAACCTGCTGATGGATCCCGTACCGCGTCGCCGGCTGCTCGGCCGACTGGCGGAAGGCGTCCCCTCGGCGGCGGACGAGGAACTTCTCGACCGGGTGCTGCACTCCGGCGAGTTCGGAGGGGTCTGTCTCGACCGTGCGGCAGCCGTGCGGCGCATCGGCCGGCTGGTCACGGAGCGCGCCGCCGAGCGTCCTGACCTCGCGGAGCCCGCGGGGCGGATCAGGGCGTGGCTGGAGAGCGCGGAGCGCGGTGAACTGCTGCCGTGGCGGGAGTTCTCCGGTGTCCTCGCCTCGCTCCAACTCAAGCTGGACGTCTGGGACCTCGCCATCGTGGGCGCCAGCCACATCCTGGAGGACGAGCCCGGCGCCATCAAGGTGATCGGCAACCCGGCACCCGACTCCTGGCTCGCCTGATCCCGTCCCGCTCTTCGAGAAAGGCCCCCGTAGTGCGTGTTCGACCGACACCACCGCCACTGTGGTGGTCACTGCTGCGACCGAGTGAGGAGCCCGGCCGCGCACCCCGTGCCCGGCTCCTCGTCGTGCCGCACTCCGGTGGCGGCCCGAACCGCTACCTGCGGCTGGTCGGCGATCTTCCCGACGACGTGGAGATACGGGGACTCACGCTCCCGGGCAGGGAGCGCCGCAGGACGGAGCCTCCCGGCGCGACCCTGGACGAGGTGCTCGGCAGCCTCGCCACGATCCCCTCGCCCGAGGTGCCCACGCTGATACTCGGCCACAGCCTGGGCGCGACGATCGGTCTCCATCTCGCGCACGCCCTCGGCGAGCACTGTGTCGGTCTGATCGCGTCGGGGCAGGAGCCGCGTGACGGAGCCGGCCGGTTCTCCGAGCACGCCGGCGACGAGGACGTCCTGCGGTTGCTCGAACTCGGCGGTGACATGCCGTCCGTGTTCATGGCGGACCCGGGATGGCGCAGGGCACTCCTGGACAACCTGCGCGCGGACCTCAGGCTCGGTGCGGAGAGCGCCGAGCGGAGCAGGGGCGTCCGCCTCGACGTGCCCATCACCGTGCTGTGCGGAGGCGAGGACCGCCTGATCGACCAGGAGGCGCTGGCGGGATGGGGCGCGTACTCGGCCGCGGAGTGTGAGGTGCACGTCCTTTCCGGTGGCCACTTCGCCCTCTTCGATCCCGTCAACCGGCCGCGGTACGTCGAGGCGATCGAACGCCACTTCTCGGTGATCCATGCCCGTTGAGACAGCCGGTTCGGGATCGGTCGAATGCGATTGGCCGCGATAGTCGAAAACGGTTTCCCGGCCCGGGTGGCTCACCGCATGAGGCCGAAGGCCGAGGAATGGGCGGAGGGTTTAATTCCGGTTTATCGGAGGCCGAGCAGAAGTCAGTGACACGCGAGAACGGAATAGGGCGACACCGTCCTGAGGCAGGCGGAATTACTGTCCACTGCAATCCGACGTGAGGTCAGGTTCAACCTATGGGGGCAATTGTGGCGGAACTGAACGACAGAACGTGCCCGACGACGAAGCCCGCGGCAGCGGCCGACACACTTCACACCTGGTTCGCCCGGCAGGCCGCCAGGAGCCCCGGGGCCACGGCGCTCACCGCCGGCGGAACCTCCATGTCCTACGCGGAACTGCACGAATCGGCCGGACACATCGCCGCACGTCTGGTCGCGGCGGGCGTGCGTCCCGGTGACCTCGTTCCGGTGCTCGTTCCGCGCGGCCGGGTCGTTCCCGCGATCCTCGGCGTGCTGATGACGGGCGCCGCCTATGTGCCGCTCGACCCCCGGTACCCCGACACCCGCCTCGCGAGCCTGGCCGAACGGGTCGGGGCGGGCGTGATCGTGACCGATGACGAACTGGTCGTACGGGCGAAGGCGTGGCACGCCGGCTCCTTCGTGCTGGCCGGCGACGCCGCGGATCCGGACTGCCCGGCGCCGAGCGTCGAGGTCGCCCCCGACGACCTCGCCTACGTGATGTTCACGTCGGGCTCGACCGGCACGCCCAAGGGCGTGAAGATAACGCACCACAACGTCACGCGGCTGATGGCCGGGACTTCGGCGATCTACGGCCTCGGTCCCGACGACGTGTGGACGATGTCGCACTCCTACGCCTTCGACTTCTCCGTTTGGGAGATGTGGGGGGCCTTGCTGTTCGGCGGTCGCCTCCTCGTCGTCGAGGACGACGAGGCCCGTGCTCCCGACGAGATGCTCGACCTGATCGACCGCGAAGGCGTCACGGTACTGAGCCAGACGCCCTCGGCGCTGGCGGCTCTGACAGGCGCCGACGAGCTGCGACCGGCCGGCCTCGACCGCCTGCGGCTGGTCGTCCTCGGCGGCGAACGCCTCGACCCGGCCACGCTGAGCGGATGGTTCGCCCGCCGGGGCGACGAGCGGCCGCGCGTGGTGAACATGTACGGGATCACCGAGACGACGGTCCACGTCACGTACTGCCCGATCACGGCACAGCACGCGGCGGCCGACGCGGGCAGCCCCATCGGTGTGCCACTGCCCGACCTGGAGGTATCGCTGCGGGACGAGGACGGCGCACCGACCCCGGTGGGCGAGGTCGGCGAGATATGGGTCTCGGGGCCCGGGCTCGCCCGCGGGTACTTCGACGACGACGACGCCACCGCACGCGCCTTCCGCATGGCGGCCTGGGGTCCCGACGACCACCGGCGGACCTACCTCAGCGGCGATCTCGCGCGAGCGGACGGCGACGGACGGCTCTTCTACGTGGGGCGGCGCGACGAGCAGGTGAAGGTCCGCGGCTACCGCGTCGAGCTGGGTGAGGTCGGTGCGGCGCTCAAGTCCCACCCGGACGTCGTCGACGCCTGCGTCGCGACCGACACCGGTGACTCGGTGGGCTCCCGCCTCCTCGCCTGGGCGACCGTCCGCCCCGGGGGCCCGGGCACGGACGGACTCCGGGCGTTCCTGGCCGACCGGCTGCCCGGGCACATGGTTCCCAACGAGCTGAGAACCGTGGACTCCATGCCCCTGACTCCCAACGGCAAGGTCGACCGCAAGGCCCTGCTCGAGCGGGCACGCACGACCTCCCGGACCGCCGGCCCCGCCCCGCAGGACGCCCACCCGGCCGATTCCCTCCAGGCGGCCGTGGCGGGCATCTGGGCCGAGGAACTCGGTGTCCCCGAAGTCGGTCCCGGCGACGACTTCTTCGACCTCGGTGGGCATTCGCTGCTGGTCGCGAACGTCATCCGTCGTACCCGCAAGGAGATCGGCGCGCAGGTCGGCGCGCGCGCCCTGTTCCAGGCGCCGCGGCTCGCCGACTTCGTCGAGCGGGTGCGTGCCCAGGCCGCGACCCCGGTGAGTGCGGCCGCCGACCACTGAATCAAAAGCGGAATGCCGTATGCGCAGTGATTTTCAGGAACCTTTGGTTCCGTATTTGTCGCCGGAATGCGGAGTGATCAAAATGATTGATGCAGGAGCCAACTCTCTGATAGTTTCACGCGCCGATGTCTTCTCGCGTGCCGTACTGCAAGCCACCGCCGAATGAGTCGCCGCGAGGCCATACTGATCCCGGGAGCTGTACAGATGCTGCAAAGGCCACCTTGCGCACCTCCTATTGCGTTGATCGGCTTGGCGGCCCGTTTCGCAGGCGCGGAAAATGTCGAGCGGTACTGGACGAACCTTGTCGAAGGCGTCGAGTCGTCGAACCGGCCGACCGGTGACGAGGCCGGTCCGGAAGGCGGCGTCCGCAACGGCCGGTTCGTGCGAGCGGTCGCGCGGGTCGGCGGCATCGAGTCGTTCGACGCCGACCACTTCCGCATACAGCCGACGGAAGCCATCGTCATGGATCCGCAGCAGCGTGTGCTGCTGGAAGTGGCGGCCGAGGCGCTGGAGGACGCCGGCTACGCCGGAGAACACGACTCCGTTTGCGGGGTGTTCGTCGGTTCCGGCGAGAATCACTACTTCCGCGAATACGTGGCCCCGTCGGAGGCCCGGGCGGGACGCTCCGGCGACGTCCGCGTCACGCTGGCGAACGAAAAGGACTTCCTCGCACCGCGGCTCGCCTTCAAGCTCGGCCTCAGCGGTCCTGCCATCACCGTGCAGACGGGTTGTGCCACGGCGCTCACCGCGGTGGCGCTCGCCTGCTCGGCACTGGCCGCGGGCGACTGCGACATCGCCCTGGCGGGCGGTGTGAGCCTGTTGATGCCCGACGTCGACGGCTACACCTACACCGACGGCGGGATCCTGTCGGCCGACGGGCGGTGCCGGGCCTTCGACGCCGAGGCCTCCGGCACGATACCCGGCTCGGGCGCCGGAATCGTCGTGCTGAGACGGGAGTCGGACGCACGGGCCGACCGTGACCACCGCAGGGCGGTCATCCGCGGCTGGGCGGTCAACAACGACGGTGGGTCACGCGGGGGATTCACCGTCCCGAACATCGACGGGCAGGAAGCGGTCATCCGTGCCGCGCTCGGGCGGGCGGACGTCAAGCCCGACCAGGTGGGCTACGTGGAGACCCACGGCACCGGCACCGCCATCGGCGACCCCGTCGAATTCGAGGCGCTGCGGCGCGTCTTCGCGACCCCCGGCCGACCGGCCGGGTCGCCGCTCACGCTCGGCGCGGTCAAGCCCAACATCGGGCACACCGACGCGGCGGCGGGCGTCGCGGGGCTGATCAAGGCGGCGCTGGCCGTCGAGCGGGCCACCATCCCGGGAACGCTCCACTTCCGCTCGCCGAACCCCGAGATCGACCTGGACTCGACCCCGTTCGCCCTCACCTCCGAAACCCTGCCCTGGAACCCCGAGGGACCGCGTATCGCCGGTGTCAGCTCGTTCGGCCTCGGCGGGTCCAACGCGCACGTGGTGCTGGAGTCCGCGCCCGCCGCGCCCGCCGCGCCCGCCGGGTCCGCCCCGCGCTCACGTCATGTCCTCGCGCTGTCCGCGCGCGGCGACGACGAACTGAGCCGGATGCGGGAGCGGCTCGCCGACCGGCTCGACGCGGCGGCGGATGCCGATGACGCCGCGCTGGCCGACATCGCGTACACCCTCGGAGTGGGGCGCACCAGATTCGCCCGGCGCTGGGCGGCCGTGGTCGCCGACTCCGACGAGGCCGTCGCTCGGTTACGCGCTCCCGACGAGGCCGACCGGCCCACCGCGCGGTGGACACTGGCGATCCACGGGACCGCCGGCGAACTGGCCGCGATGGGCGAACGGCTGCTCGCCACCGAGCCGTTGCTGCGCTCCGCGCTGACCGGCCTCACCGGACGTGCCGAACTCCGCGGTCTCGCCCCGGAACGTGCCGGCGCGCTCGCCGCGCTCGGTGTCGCCCGGGCCCTGCGCCGCCTCGGCCTGACCTTCGCCAGGGTGGACGGGCCGAAGTGGGCGCGTCCGGCCACCCAGTGGCTGGCCGCGGGCGCCGACCCCGCGTCGCTGGAGGCGGCCCTCGGCGCCTGTACCGCCGACTCCGACGCCGGATCCGTCCGCGAGGGCGCCGGCCGCATCGTCGTCGGCCCGTCCTTCGACCTGGCCGGCGTGGTGGCCGCGGCGTGGCGGGCGGGGGTCGCGGTCGACTGGGCCGCCTACTACGGCGACGAGTCGCGCGGCCGGGTCCCGCTGCCGACCTACCCCTTCACCCGCCGCCGGTTCTGGCTCGAACGCCCGTCGGCGCAACCGGACTTGGCCCAGGACTCCCCGCGGCCACCGACCCGCGCCGGCACGGTGAACATCACCGAACTCGTCGAGCGGGTCTGGCTCGACGTCCTCGGCGTCGAGCGCGTCGCGCACGACGCGCACTTCCTGGACGGCCTCGGCGGCGACTCGCTGCACGCAGTGGAGATCGGTGCCCGCCTGAACGAGGAGCTCGGACTGGAGCTGCCGATCGACCTGCCTTTCATCGCGCCCACAATCGAGGCCGCTTCGACCTACATCGAGCAGGCCCTGGCTACGGAGAAGACCTCATGACCACCGTCAACACCAACGACGTCCTGATCCGCCGGCTGGACGTGACCGCCCGCGTGCCCGATCAGGTGGTGGAACTCAGCGAGCGCCACGAGGGCGGTCTCCTGATCGAAAGGCTGATCGGCCGCTACGTGATCGACGCCGACGCGCGCAAGGTCTGGCGGCTCATCGACGGGCGCCGCAGCGTCGCCCGGGTCGTCGAGGACCTCGCCGCGGAGTCGGGTCTCCCGGTCGCCGAGATCGAGCAGCCCGTGCACACCCTCTGCGGCCGCCTCGTCGAACTCGGCATCCTCCAGGTCGCCACACCCGCCGACGCCGCGGTGCTCGAGCAGGCGGCAGCCGCCGGATGAGTCGAGCAGCCATCACCCGGGTCGGCCTGCAGATCCCCGGCTACTCCTTCCCCGGGACCATGGACAACCAGCTCTTCGACCGTGTCGTCGACATGGCGCGGACCGCCGAGGCCGCCGGCTTCGACAGCCTGTGGACCATGGACCACGTGCACCAGATCGCCTCGGTCGGCGAGCCGGACGAGCCGATCCTGGAGGCATACACGACGCTCGCGGCGCTGGCCGCCGTCACGTCGACCGCACGCCTCGGTGTGCTCGTCTCGTGCAACGGATTCCGAAACCCCGCGCTGCTGGCGAAGATGGTGACGACCATCGACGTCATCAGCAAGGGGCGCGCGATGCTCGGCATCGGCGCCGGCTGGCACGAGGACGAGTGCCGCGCCTACGGCATGGACTTCCAGTCCACCGGAGAGCGCCTCAAGGGACTGGCCGAGGCGGTGCAGATCTGCCGGGCGATGTTCACCGAGCACGCGCCACGGTTCTCCGGCACGTACCACCGGATCGACGAGCCGATCAACGTGCCGGGACCGGTCAACGCCGACGGTCCGCCGATCCTCATCGGCGGTGGCGGCGAGCGGGTACTGATCCCGACGGTGGCCCGGTACGGGGACGCCTGCAACTTCTTCGGTGCGCCGGCCACCGTGCGTCACAAGATCGACGTGCTGGAGAAGGCGTGCGCCGTCGTGGGCCGCGACTCCGGCGAGATCACCAAGACGTGGCTGGGGCACGTGATCGTCACCGAGTCCGAAGCGGAACTCCAGAAAGCGCTGGAACGGCTCGGGACACTGCTGGGTCTGGCACCGAGCGCGGTCCGGGGGTTCGCCCTCTGCGGCACCCGCGAGGAAGTGCGGCGCCAGGTCGCGGAGTACCGCGCCGCCGGAGCCGACGGCCTGATCGTCACCGTCCTCGACCCGGGCGATCTGGAGCACCTGAGCCTGGTCGGCACGACGGTACGGGAGGCCATGGATGACTGAGCTGCCAAACGCCTCCGCGGCCGATGCCGACCTGGACGGCGACTCCGCCGAAGTCGTCGCGGCGGTCTGGGCCGAGGCCCTCGGCCTGGAGACCGTCGACCCGGAGGCGGGCTTCTTCGATCTGGGCGCGACGTCGGCCATGGTCGTCGACGTGGTCCGGGTCCTGCGCCGGCGCTGGCCGGGCGTCAGGATCGTCGATGTCTTCGCCCGCCCGACCGTCGCGCAGCTCGCGGCCTTCCTCGGCGATGGGTAGGCCGGCCGAGAGATCCGGTCGCTTACGTCAGCGCGGTACGGATCGCCTTCGCGAGCTCCGGCCATGCGGCGCCGCCGAAGAGATGATCGGCGCCGGCCACCTCGCGGAAGGCGCTGGGACCGTTGGTCTCATGGCGCCAGCCATCGACCTCGGCCCGGCTGAGCAGGTCGTCGTCCGCGCCGTACAGCACGGTGAGCGGCACGTCGAGGGGCGCGTCCGGCGTGTGGACGTAGTCGGAGACCAGCCGCATGTCCGCGGCGAGGATCGGCAGCAGTACCTCGAGGAGTTCGGGCTCTTCACGGAGGTGCTCGGGCACGTAGCGCGTCAGGTCCTCACCCGAGTCGTCGTCGCCGTCCGCCAGGACACGTGGCGGGAGCTGCGAGGCGACGAGCAGGTGGGCGACCTCGGGTCCTTCGCCGGACCGGTGCAGCCGCTGCGCCGTCCGGTAGGCCAGCAGGGCGCCGGAGCACTGGCCGAACAGCGCGACGCGCGGGACGTCCAGCGCGGCCAGCTCCGCCACCAGTTCGTCGACGACCTCGTCGAGGGACGTCGGCAGCGGCTCCGTCTGCCGGCTCTCGCGGCCGGCCAGCCGCACGCCGTACACGTCGGCCACGTCGCCGATCACCGGACCCCAGGGCCGGAACGGAGTCGCTCCGGCGCCGGCCCATGGAATACACGCGAGTGCGGTGCCATTCCCCGATGTCGTCGTCGTTCCCGTGCTCGTTCCCGTGCTCCACGGAACGAGCTTCGACGATTGCTTCGGTACACCCGCGTAATTCGATATGTCCATGGGGGCGGATCCTAGCATCCATTAAGTATGTCCGTCCCCGCCATCCGAGAGGATTCTGATGTTCAATCCAAGTGTCGAGGTCATTGTCGAGCAGCCGTCGGTTCTCGCTCAGCCCGACCTTTCGTTCGAGGCCGTTCTCAAGCGCTTTCCGGGGCTGGCCGAAGCCAAAGCCGTCTGTATGACGGGATCGACGGCCGCCGGGTGGGGCAATACGTTCAGCGACATCGACCTGTACGCGTTCGCCGACGGGGATCTCGACCTTCCCGTCGACCCGACGATGGAGACCTGGAAGAGCTCCGACCCGAGCGGCGTGCGCTGGACCATCTGGATGGGCGCCTACGGTGACCAGCGCGTCGACCTGCGCGTGTGGCCGACCGACACGCTCGCCACGGTGCTGGCGTCCTATCTGGAGAAGGAGGTCGAGTTCTGCAACACCGGTGACTTCCTCCAGGACTTCGTCTATCGGCTTTCCATCGGAGTTCCGCTGAAGAACGAAGCCTTCTTCAAGGAAATGCGCGAGCTGCTCGACAGCTCGTCGTACAGTCGGGCGCTCGCCCGATTCCTGAAGGCCGACGCGGAGAACTGCCTCACCGATGTCATGGGGCAGCTCGATTCCGGTGACTACAAGACGGCCCGCGTTTCCGCCGGGCTCGCCGCGGGATTCCTGACGGACGCCGCCCTCGCCCTTTCCGGAGAGCTCTGCCGACGTAAGAAGTGGCTGCTCCGTCGCCTGGAAAGCACTCCGCAGTGCGGAATCGGCGTGGACGAATACCGCACGATGGTCCTGGGCGGCCTGCGCCCCGGGGAGTCCGACGCCGACTGTGCCCTGCGCGTCGCCCGCTGGACCCAGTCGCACATCGTCCGGCTCGAGGACGCCTTCCTGTCCGCACCCTGATCACCGACGCCGGCACATCACCCCTGCGCACGCCGTAGGTTGAGGAGGAGACAGAGTGAACACCGCCACACGGGCAGCCGCTGCGGCAGGGAGCCCGTTCGCAGCCGAGGCCGGCGCGAGCCTCGGGGTGACCTCGTGAGCATGATGACCTCGATGGCCAAGTTCCGTGCCGCGCTGAGCGGTCCGGAGGATCCCCACCAGCGGTTGCTGGCGATGTCGACCATCGTGAACACCATCGGCATGGGGATGTTCCTGTCCGCGGGCACGATCTTCCTCATCAGATCCGCGGGGCTGAGCCCGACCGCCGCGGGCATCGGCCTCACCGCCGGGTCGCTGGCCGGCTTCGGCGCCGGAGTGCTGATAGGCGACTTGGCCGACCGCCGCGGCTCGAAGAAGGTCCTCATCGGATCCATGCTGATCGAGGCGGCGGCGAGCGTCAGCCTGCTGCTGGTGCACAGCCTGTGGCCGCTGCTCGTGGTGGCCGCCGCCGCTGCCGTCGGCCGTGCGGGAACGGTCAGCGCGCGCGGCGCGATGATCGGTGTGCTCGCTGAGGAGGGCAAGGGCGCGCAGTTGCGCACGTATCTGCGTGCCGTGACCAACGTCGGGATCGCGGTGGGCACGATCGGGGCCGCGGCGGTCCTGGCCATCGACACGCGTGCGGCGTACGTGACGATGATCCTCATCGACACGTTCACCTTCCTGATCGCCGCCGCGATCCTGACACGGCTGCCGAACTTCCCCCCGACCCGGGCCGTCGACGACGAGGACCCCGCCGCGGCGAAGACGCCCCGGTGGCTGGCTCTTCGCGACCGGACCTACCTGACGCTGACCGCCGCCTCGTCGGTCGCGAGCCTGCAGTACTTCGTGCTGATCCAGGCCCTCCCGGTGTGGATCGTCCTGCGCACCAACGCGCCGCGGTGGATGGCCGCGATCGTCCTGTTCCTCGGAGCGGTCATCGTCGCCGCCACTCAGGTTCCCGCGACGCGGTCCATCACCGACTCGCGTTCGGCGGCCCGGCTGCTCGCGCTGTCCGGCCCGCTGTTCCTGGTGGCGTGGATCCTGATGGCGGTATCGGCAGGACCCGCCGCGTGGATCGCGGTCACCCTGCTCCTCGTCGGCATCGTCGTGCACTCACTGGCCGAGGTGTGGCAGGCCGCCGGCACGTTCGAGCTGTCGTTCGCGCTGGCCAAGCCCGAGTCCCAGGGCCAGTACCAGGGCGTGATGGGCCTCGGACACGGCCTGGCGGAGGCCGTGGCGCCGCTCGTCGTCATCGCGATGTGCGTGAACTGGGGCAAGCCCGGCTGGATCGTGCTCGCTGTGATCGTCACGGTGGCGGGTTTCGTCTGCGCACTCATCGAGCGCAGCTGGTCCCGCTCGAACTCGCCGGTCGGGGCCCAGGCGCTCGCCGGTGAGTGAGTCGCCCGCGTGGTGAACCGACCGGGCGATGAGGCGGTCCTCCGCACGATCGAACACGTGGTGCGCGGGAACTCGTGGCCGGCTCAGCGACCGTGCACGGGAGGTACTGGTCGCGATCGGGCAAGGCCGGTCCAACCCCGGAGATCGCCGAGCGGCTCGTTCTCAGCTGGTCCACGGTGAGGAAGCACGCCGGACACGGCCTAGACCCGGCCGCCGTCCCCCAGGGTCCGTCCGGGGGCGAAACGCTCCTGTACGGCGGGGTCGTTCAGGAGGCGGGGCGGGTAGCCGGGGCCGGGGCGGGCGGTCAGGTCCTGGTGGTGCAGGGGCTCGCCGCAGGAGGAGCAGACGACCTGGGCCCGGGTGTCGTGGTCGCAGGAGGTGTGGCGCAGGACGACCGGGGGGCCCTCGTCGCCGGCCAGCCAGCGGTCGCCCCAGGCGTTGATCGCGGCGAGGACGCCGAAGAAGTCACGGCCCTTGTCCGTCAGCAGGTACTCGTGGCGCACCGGGTCGGTCTGGTAGGCGCGCCGCCGCAGGAGGCCCTCGGACTCCAGGCGGCGCAGCCGGTCGGTGAGGGTGTTGCGGGCGATGCCGAGCGAGCCGATGAAGCCGTCGAAGCGGGACTCGCCGTAGAAGACCTCGCGCAGCACCAGCAGGGTCCAGGCGTCGCCCAGGATGTCGGCGGTGCGGGCGATCGAGCAGGGCCAGGTGTCGAACGAGGTCCGTCGCATGGCTCCACTTTATTGGCCCGTTCACCGGTCTCACGTCTGTTGGTCTCATGATGAGATCCGCCCGGCTCGCCCGCCCCTCTCTGACCGACCTGCGGCGGCTGCTCCTGCGGAGCGTGGCCGCGCCGCACGTGTCTACCCCTGGCCAACACTCTGTGAAGCAGTGGCCAAAACAAACCGGATGGCAAGTTTTTTCGGTGGCCGGATCGCACCATGGTCCCCCAGCCTCTGGACCGAGGAGCGAAGTGTCATGGCACAGCAGGCCTGTCCCTTCCTGGCGATCGACCCGTCAGGCCAGGACCTCTACGGCGAGATAGCCCGAATCCGGACCCAGGGCCCGGCCGTCGAAGTGGAACTCCCCGGCGGCGTACGGGCGTGGTGGATCAACGGCCTGGAGCTGAACAAGCGGCTCCTGGCCGGCCCCGAGACGAGCAAGGACGCCTTCCGGCACTGGCCGGCCTGGATCAACGGGGACATCTCCCGCACCTGGCCGCTCGCGATCTGGGTCTCGGTGCGCAACATGGTCACCGCCTACGGCACCGACCACAGCCGGCTGCGCAAGCCGATGGCCGCCGCCTTCACCAAGCGGCGCGTCGAGGCGCTGCTCCCGCGCGTCCAGGAGATCGTCGACCGGGCGCTGGACGGCCTGGAGCGGATCCCGCGGGGCGAAGTCGTCGACCTGCGGGCGGCGTTCGCGGCGACGGTGCCGCACGAGGTGGTGTGCGAACTCTTCGGCGTACCGCCCGGCGAGGACGGTCCACGCGATGCCCTCCACCGCGTCATCAACCGCTTCTTCGACACGGCGATCTCCCTGGAGGACGCCCAGGCCAACGGGGTCGAGCTGTACGCCACGCTCACCGCGTTCCTCCAGGACAAGCGCGCCCACCCGGCCGACGACCTGACGACGGCCCTCATCGCCGCCCGCGACGAAGGCAGCCTCAGCGAACAGGAGTTGATGGACAACCTGATCCTGCTGCTCACCGCCGGTTTCGAGACGACCGTCAACCTC
This sequence comes from Streptomyces sp. NPDC041940, assembly GCF_055589465.1. Classification (NCBI taxonomy): domain Bacteria; kingdom Bacillati; phylum Actinomycetota; class Actinomycetes; order Kitasatosporales; family Streptomycetaceae; genus Streptomyces; species Streptomyces sp. NPDC041940. The sequence goes on along the minus strand of NZ_JBVJBP010000023.1, from coordinate 106,386 downwards.
ATCGAGAACACCGTGCACAGCCTGCTCACCCACCCCGACCAGCTCGAACTGGTCCGCTCCGGGCGGGCGACCTGGGAGGACGCCCTGGAGGAGTCGCTGCGCCTCGAAGCGCCGGGCGCCATGTCCGGGCTGCGCTACGCCGTCGAGGACATCGAGATCGAGCCGGGCCTGACGATCCCGAAGGGTGATCCGCTGGTCGTCTCCTTCGCCGGTGCCGGACGCGACCCCGAGCGGCACGGCCCGGACGCCGAACGGTTCGACCTCACCCGCGCCACCAGCCGCGACCACGTCTCCTTCGGCCACGGCGTGCACCACTGCCTGGGCCGGCCGCTGGCCATGGCCGAGGCGACGGCGGCCCTGACATCCCTGTTCGACCGCTTCCCGCGACTGGCCCTGGCCGATCCGTCCCGCCCGCCGAAGCGGCTGCGCTCCATCATCTCGACGGGGCACGAGGAACTGCCCGTACTGCTGCACGGCCCCCGTCCGGAAGAGCCGAAAGAGCCGAAAGAGCCGGAACAGCCGGAAGAGGCAGGTCAGATCAGGTAGCGCCCCGGTCCCGGAGGAACGAGCGGTACCAGGGTGCCGCCCGCGTGAAGGCCGCCGCGAAGCCCTCGCCGGGCGAGCAGTCGAGGTCCTTCCAGAAGCCGTCGTCCACGAACCAGTGGTCGACCGTGAGCATGCCGAGGTGATGCAGGGCGAGCGGTGTCCCGGCGGCCCGTTCCAGGGCGGTGGCGACGTCCACCGAGGCATCGGCGCCGGGCACCTCCAACCGCGCGCTCACGGCGCCGAGCAGGTCCGGGACCCCGACCGGCTCGGGGTGGTTGACGTGGTGCACACCGCCGCCGTGCGCCGGGGACAGGGCCGCGGCCACCACCGCACGGCCCAGGGTGGTGACGTCGATCATCGACTGGAGCGCCGCACAGCCGGTCAGGGTCGCCGACAACTCGCCCAGCAGCCACACCAGTCCGGGGACGACCCAGCGGTCGCCCTCGCCGTGGACCAGGTGCGGCCGCAGCACCAGGCCGCCCGCGTCGAGGACGTGCCGTTCGGCGGCGGCCCGGGTGCGGCTGGTGGCCGACGCGGGCGCGATCGGGACCTCCCCGGGGCGTACGCCCCGGAAGGGACCGCGGCCGTACACGGCGGCCGTGCTCACGTACACGATCCGGCCCACCCCGGAGCGCACGGCCTCCTCGACCAGGGCGCGGGTGCCCAGGTCGTTGACGGCTTCTAGGGTCTCGGCGTCGCCGCTGATCCGGGTGGCGCAGTGCACCAGGACGTCGGTGTCCGCGCAGGCGCCGCGCAGGGAGGCCGGGTCGCCGAGGTCGCCGTGGACGGTTCCGGGGCCGGGCGGGGTCCGCCGGGACAACTGCCGTACCCGCACGCCGGGTCGCCGGTGCGCGGCGGCGGCCACACGGCTGCCGACGAAACCGCTCGCGCCGGTGATCAGAAGGTTGGCCGTCACGGCAGCGACCGTACCCGGGCGGGCCGGGCGGAGGTCAGGGTGGCGGTGAAGACGGACTCGCCGTCCTGCCGCCCCGAGACCCGTACGGTCACCTCCCCCGGGCCCGCGCCGAGCACCTCGGTCTCCAGCCGGCAGGGGCTGTGCAGCTCGGCGTACCGGGCGAAGGCGGCCGTCATCACGCGGGGCAGGAAGGGGTGCAGGCCGGTCGTGGCGGTCGCGGCCTGGCGGGCCGCCTCGAACAGGGCCATGCCCGGCACATGGTCGTTGGGCCGGGGGAAGAGGACCGGGTGGCGGGGGTCGACGCGCAGCAGCCAGACACCGGGGCGGTCGGCGGGGGCGAGGACGACGTCCTCGGCGCGGGAGCGGCCGGCGAGCTCGGGAGCGATGCCCGGCGGCAGCGGCAGCTGAGTCCGGGTCTCCAGGGCCGCCAACTGCCGCTCGCGCAGCCGGCGGTAGGCGAGCGGCGAGGTGCAGCCGGTGCTGCCGGTGCCGCGGGCGACGAAGCGTCCCGCGCGGCGGAACTCCATCGTGGTCCGCATGCTGCTCAGGCCGCGGCCGCGGCGGCGCACCTCGGAGCAGACGACGTCGATGGTGACGGGTTCGGCGGCGTCCGACAGCGGGAGCGCGGACGGGTCGGTGCGGACCGTCAGGTCCCACATGACGAAGTGGGTGTCGGCCGGGGCGCCGTACTCGGCGTGGGCGAGGACCATCGAGGCCTGCCGCAACGTTTCGCCCACGATCATCGGGTCCTGGTGGCGGTCGTCCACGGGGCCGAAGAAGGGGTGGGCGGCCGGCCAGTGCGCGGTGAAGCGGAAGCGGGCCTCGGCGATTCGGCGCCACCGGGTGGGGAAGACGTCGGTGTCGGTGGTGCGGTGGGCGAGGTCCGTGGTGACGACGGTGTGGGGCCCGCGCCCGGCTTGTGGCGCGTTCTCGACGGCCGCAACAGTTCTGTTTGCCGGAGGGGCCTGGCGTCCGGTCTGATCGTCCGTGGGTGCGCTTAAAGGTCCTGTCTGCGGCATGAGAACCCCCAGGATCGGCTGCCTGGCTGCGGTCGGTATTTGACTTGGACGATTGACTAAGATACGGACGAGCCGGTTTTTTTCAAAGGGTGAGCCAAGCCGCTGGGACAGGCTCTCGCGCCCCCGCTGCACAGTGACTTCACAGGGATCGACGGAGATCAGGAGGCACCCGATGGCGCGACAGGAGCGCGCGATCCGCACCCGGCGGACCATCCTGGAGGCGGCGGCGGCCGTCTTCGACGAACGCGGCTACACCTCGGCGACCATCGGAGAGATTCTGGACCGGGCGGGCGTCACCAAGGGCGCGCTGTACTTCCATTTCGGCTCCAAGGAGGAGCTCGCGATCGGGGTGTTCGAGGAGCAGCTCGCGATCACCCTCCCGCCGCAGTCCAGCAAGCTCCAGGAACTCGTCGACTCCGGTCTGGTGCTGGCCCGCCGGCTGCGGTCCGAGCCGCTGGTGCGGGCCAGTGTGGGGCTCGCCCTGGACCAGGGGGCCATGGACCTCGACCGCACCCAGGCCTTCGGGATGTGGTTCGACCAGAACGTGCAGCGGCTGGCCGAGGCCAAGGCGCAGGGCGAACTGCTGCGCCATGTCGACGTGGCGGAGACGGCCGAGCTGCTGGTCGGCAGCTTCTCGGGGGTGCAGCTGCTGTCTCAGCTCCGCTGCCAGCGGCGGGATCTGGAACGCCGTGTCGTCGTGATGTTCGAGCACTTCCTGCCGAGTATCTGTGTGCCGGCGGTGCTGGCCCGGCTCGACGTCTCGGTGGAGCGGGCGGAGCGGGTGCTGGCCGAAGTGGCGGGCGTGCCGGAAGGACAGGTGCTGCCCGCTCCCGCGTGAGGTGTCCACAGCCGTGAGGTGTCCACAGCCGTGAGGTAGCCACGGCCGGGAGTTGTCCACAGCCGGGGAGTTGTCCACAGGGTCTGACGCGTTTCGGCCGCCCGGATGTACGGTCGGCACGAGTTGATGTTCGTGCGCGTGCGGGGGAGGCGGTTGGGATGACCAGGGCTGATGTGACGGCCGAGGACGCCGAGGACAGGGCGGCGGGCGGGACGGACCGTCGGCTGCCCCGGGTGCGCGGCTTCGCCGAGTGGCCGGCCGAGGGCTCGCCCAAGGACGAGGGCAAGGCCCTGCGCAAGCGGATCCCGCGGAGCGCGCACTCCCTGCTCGACCTGGACGCGTCCCGGCCCGACGCGGTGAGCGCGGTCGAGGAGTCGGGCCGTGGCCGGCTCCCCGAGCTCACCCCGATCCGGGTGGGCCGCATGGCCGCCACCCCCTTCGCGTTCCTGCGCGGCGCGGCGGGCCTGATGGCCTTCGACCTGGCGCGCACCCCCATGACCCGGATCCGGGCGCAGATCTGCGGTGACGCCCACGCGGCCAATTTCGGCCTGTACGCCGACGCGCGCGGCGGCCTCGTCATGGATCTGAACGACTTCGACGAGACGGTGCACGGCCCCTGGGAGTGGGACCTCAAGCGCCTCGCGGCCTCCCTGGTGCTCGCGGGCCGGGAGGCCGGCGCGGACGAGGACCGGTGCCGCAAGGCGGCGTACGACGCGGTGGGCGCCTACCGCCGCACCATGCGGCTGCTGGCCAAGCTCCCGGTGCTGGACGCGTGGAACGCGATCGCGGACGAGGAGCTCGTCTCCCACACGGACGCCCACGACCTGGTCGGCACGCTGGAACGGGTCTCCGAGAAGGCCCGCCACAACACGAGCGGCCGCTTCGCGGCCAAGTCGACGCGGGCCACGGAGAGCGGAGGGCGCCGGTTCGTCGAGGCCCCGCCGGTGCTGCGGCACGTCCTGGACGCGGAGGCCGCGGCGGTCGCCGCGTCTCTGGAGGAGTACGTCGGCACCCTGCCGGAGGACCGCCTCCCGCTGCTCGCCCGGCACGCGGTGCACGATGTGGCGTTCCGCGTCGTCGGCACCGGCAGCGTCGGCACCCGGTCCTACGTCGTGCTGCTCCTGGACCACCGGGGCGAGCCGCTGGTGCTCCAGGTGAAGGAGGCGCGGTCCTCGGCGCTGGTGCCGCATCTGGTGACGGCCGGTTTCGAGGCGCCGGAGACCGTGCACGAGGGCCGGCGGGTCGTGCTGGGACAGAAGCGGATGCAGGTCGTCAGCGACAACCTGCTGGGCTGGACGACGGTCGACGGGTTCCCCTTCCAGGTCCGCCAGTTCCGCAACCGCAAGGGCAGCGTCGATCCGGCCGAGCTGGCCGCCGACCAGATGGACGACTACGGCCGGATGACCGGCGCGCTCCTGGCCCGGGCGCACGCCCACAGCGCCGATCCCCGCCTCGTCGCCGGGTACTGCGGCAAGAACGAGGAGCTGGACGAGGCGATGGCGGCGTTCGCCGTGGCCTACGCGGACCGGACCGAGGCGGATCACGCGGAGCTGGTGGCGGGGGTGCGGGCCGGGAAGGTCGCCGCGGAGACGGGCGTCTGACCCTGGGGACGCCTCGGGCGGGTGGCCGTCCGGGGCACAGGGGCGGGCGCGGTGTGGCCTAGGCTGGTCGGGTGACGACCCCGGAAGCTGAGCAGGGCGGTGGCGGCGCCGATGAGGAACGGGTGACGCCCGAGGGCGACGCGGCCCGCGCCGAAGGTGACGCGGCCCGGCCCGAGGAGCGGCTCGAGCGGGCCGTGCGGGCCGCAGAGCAGGCGCTGATCGAGTACGAGATCGCGGTGGAGACCTTCCGCGTCGAGGTCGAGAACTTCTCCCGGCTGCACGAACAGAAACTCGGCCCGCTCTACGCCCGGCTCGAGGACCTGGACGCCCGGATCCTCGAGGCCAGGGCCGCCCGCAGCGGCGACCCCGACGACCGGCGGCGCGCCGAGGAGGCCAGGTCGCGGCTGGCGCCGATCCCCGGCGTCGAGGAGCTGCTGAACGGCTGGATGGACGACAGCGGCCTGTTCCCGGAGGCCGTGGCGATGCTCACGGACCAGGCGGTCCGGCCCCCGCAGCGGGTCCGCCCCAGCGAGGAGGCCCGCAAGCTCTACCGGGACCTGGCCCGCAAGGCGCACCCGGACCTGGCCCAGGAGGAGAAGGAGCGCGAGCGCCGCGAGGAGTTCATCACCCGGGTCAACGCCGCCTACGCCCGCGGCGACGCGGCGGAGCTGCGCGAACTCGCCGAGGAGTGGGCCAAGGGGCCCGAGCTCAAGCGCGGCCCGAGCCGCGCCGAGGAGCTCTACAACCGCCTCGAATGGCTCGCCCAGCGCAAGGAACTGCTCGCCCTGCTCGCCAAGGAGCTGGAGGAGAGCGCCATCGGCCACATGCTCCAGCTGGCCCCGGACGACCCGGACCGTCTTCTGGACGAGATCGGGCAGCAGCTGCGCACCCAGGTCACCGAGCGGGAGACGGAGCTGGCCACGCTGCTCGGCGAGGGCTGAGCCGCTGGGGCCGAGCCCCGTCCCGTCCGGCCCGTGGGGCGGGTCGGGTAGCGTCGGAGGCATGAGTTTTGGAGCTGGTGTGCCCACGGTCGAGATCGGGGACCTCAAGGACGGCGACTTCCTGCTGGACGTCCGCGAGGACGACGAGTGGAAGGCCGGTCACGCCGAAGGGGCGCTGCACATCCCCATCAGCGAGTTCGTCGCCCGGTACGGCGAGCTGACCGAGGCCGCCCCGCAGGACGGCCGCGTCCATGTGATCTGCCGCTCCGGCGGCCGGTCCGCCCAGGTCACGATGTACCTGGCGCAGCAGGGCGTCGACGCCGTGAACGTCGACGGCGGCATGCAGGTGTGGGAGGCGGCGGGCCGTCCCGTGGTGACGGAGGACGGGCAGCAGGGGTTCGTCCTGTAGCGCCTCCCGCCCGTAGGGGCCTTCAGGCCGGCGGGTGCGCCGCCAGCAGGTCGCCCAGGGTCTCCTCGTGTGCCGAGGCCGGGCCGAGCGACAGCTCCAGGTGCTTGGCCCAGGCGTGGTACCGGTGCAGGGGGTAGTCGACGTCCGCGCCGAACCCGCCGTGCAGATGCTGCGCGGTCTGCACGACCCGGCGTACGCCCTCCGCCGCCCAGATCTTGGCGACGGCGACGTCACCGGTGGCGGGCAGCGCGCCCGGTGCCCCCGAGGCGATCCGCCACGCGGCCTGCCACAGCGTGACCTCCATCGCGCGCAGGTCGATGTAGCGGTCGGCGGCCTGCACGGCGACGGCCTGGAAGGTGGCGATCGGGAACCCGAACTGCTCCCGTTTGCTCGTGTACTCCCCGGTCATCCGCAGCACGCGCTCCCCGAGCCCGAGCGCCAGCGCGCACGTCCCGGTGGCCAGCAGCTCCCGCAGCCACTCCCACGCCCCGTCGGCGTCGATGACGTCCCGCGCGGTGAGCCGGGCCGACTCCAGCCGCAGCTCGCCGAGCCGCTCACCGCTGGTGGAGAACTGCTCGGCGAGGACGGCCCCGGGGTGCTCGCGGGGCACCAGGGCGAGGACGGTCCGGCCGGTCGCGGTGTGGGCGGGCACGACCGTGACGTCCGCGTCGTAGGCCCATGGCACGGCCGTCTGCACCCCGTCCAGCACCCAGGTCCCGCCGTCCTGCCGTGCGGTCACGGCCAGCTCGGCCGGGTCGTGGCCGGTGCGGCCGTGCGCGGCGACGGTCAGCACGATCTCGCCCCGGCCGGCCCGGGCGAGCAGGGCGGACTTCGCCTCGTCGCTCCCGAAGGCCTGGACGGCGGCCGCCGCCGCGCCGCTCTCCAGCAGCGGCACCCTGGCCAGCACCCGCGCCGACTCCCGCAGCACCAGGCACAACGCGATCGCGTCCAGGCCGGCCCCGCCGTACCGCTCGTCGAGCAGCAGGCTCAGCAGGTCCGCGTCGGCGAGCCGGGACCACAGGGCGCGGTCGTGGGTCTCGGCGACGGCGCCGGGGGTGAGCGCGGGGCTGGGCACGGCGTCCGGGGCGACCCCGGCGAACACGCCCTTCGCCGCCTCGGCCGCCGCCTGCTGCTCCTCGGTGAAGGTGAAGTCCACGGTGCCTGTCCTTCCGGGCCGATCCCGTTGAGCTGACGGGGCGTCAAGATAGAACAGGTTCTAGCAGAAGGGAATGGGCGTACGGGCGGGCGCCGTATGGTGTCCCTCCGGGCGGTCGCGGGCGCCGTACGGTCGGCTTCCGCGGTGTGGCGACGGCCACGGCCGGGACCGGCGGACAGGGGCTGTGCCGGGGCGGGTGGCCTGAGTACCGTGCCCGTGCCGACGCCGCGCGGTGGTGCGCGGGCGGTACGACGGACCGGGAATCTGGAACGGGGCGGAATGGACGCGTACGACGAGGGCTCGAACGCCCGGCACGGGCCGGACGGCCCGCCCGGCCCGTCCGGGCTCGCCGAGCCGGGCCCGCCCGACCCGCCACGGTCCGGCATCGCCGCGCTCTCCCTCCCGTACCAGATCGGTGTCGCGCTGGCGCTCGCGGTCGTCGCGATCGGGGTCTGTGTGCACATCGCGATGACGTTCCTGCATGTCGCGCCGTCGAACACGGTCACCAAGGAGCACGGCGAAGCCGTGGACGACTGGATCTATCCGGAGTTCGAGCAGAACTGGAAGCTCTTCGCCCCGAACCCGCTCCAGCAGAACATCTCGATCCAGGCCCGCGCCGAGGTCCGCGGCGCGGACGGCGAGCAGCTGAGCACCGGCTGGTACGACCTGTCCGCCGAGGACGGCCGGGCCATCGACGGCAATCTGCTGCCCAGCCACACCCAGCAGAACGAGCTGCGCCGCGCCTGGGACTTCTTCACCGCGACGCACGACAGCGAGAGCCGCCCGGTCGGCCTGCGCGGCTCGCTCTCCGAGTCGTATCTGCGCCGGATCGTGGTGCTGCGCCTCGACCGCGACGACGCAGCGGGCGCCTCGGCCGGGGACGGCGGTGTGATCGAGCGCGTCCAGGTCCGCTCCCGCACCACCAACGTGCCCCCGCCGAAGTGGAGCCGGGAGAAGGTCTCCACCACGCCGTCCTACCGCGAGCTGCCCTGGTGGCCGGTGCCGCGCGACGAAGCCCGGGGAGGCATGCGGTGAACCGCTACTCACTGGCCGTCTCGCGCGGCATCGCCCGGGTCACCGAGGCCGCCCTCGGCCCGTACCAGACGGCCGTGATCCGCATCGGCTTCAGCGCGACCTGGCTGCTGTTCCTGCTGCGCGAGCTGCCCCACCGCCATGAGCTCTACGGTCCCGACGGGCCCTGGAGCTGGGGACTCGCCGAGCAGCTGATCGGGACCAACAAGGCCTTCACCACCCTGATGTGGTCGGACGGCCGGCTCTGGTTCGAGTTCGTCTACGCGCTCGCGATCCTCTCCAGCGCCCTGCTGATGCTGGGCTGGCGCACCCGCACCATGTCGGTGGTGTTCATGGTCGGCGTGCTGTCGCTGCAGAACCGCAGCGTCTTCATGGGCGACGGCGGCGACAACGTGCTGCACCTGATGTCGGTCTACCTGGTCTTCACGCGCTGCGCCCAGGTGTGGTCGCTGGACGCCCGGCGGGCCGCGCGCGCCCGGGACGCCCGGGAGCGCGGCGAGCGGGTCACTGACCGGACCGGCCCGGCCCTGTGGGGCGTACTCGGGGCCGTGCTGCTCGCGGCGACCCTGGCGGGCCGGATGGACGGCGACGACCTGCTGATACCCGTGCTGCTGTGGACCGTGTGGGCGGCACAGGCCCTGTGGTGGCTGGCCGGGCGCCGCGTGAAGTCCGGCGAACCGCGGATCCTGCTCGACGTCGTCGCCAACATCGTGCACAACGGAGCCCTGCTCGTGATCATGGCCGAGGCGTGCCTGATCTACGCGACGGCCGGCTGGTACAAGATCCAGGGCTCCCGCTGGCAGGACGGCACCGCCGTCTACTACCCGCTCCACCTGGAGTACTTCTCGCCCTGGCCCGCCCTCGCCGACCTGCTGTCCTCCAGCGGCACGATGGTGATGCTCGTGACCTACGGGACGGTCCTCGTACAGGTCGCCTTCCCGTTCACGCTGTTCAACCGGCGGGTGAAGAACGTCCTGCTGGCGCTCATGATCACCGAGCACGCCGTGATCGCCGTCGTCCTGGGCCTGCCGTTCTTCTCGCTCGCGATGATCGCGGCGGACGCGGTGTTCCTGCCGACGTCCTTCCTGCGCCGACTGGGCGGCTGGTCGTCACGGGCGCGTGACCGGCTGCTTCGCCGGCGCGGCGGGCGCGTGCCGGTGCCCGAGCAGCACGACCCTGAGACCTCCAGGGCCACGCACGTAGGCTTCGGGGCATGACCGACCCCGTCACCGTCTGGCACCGGCTCGCCGGCGGCACCGTCCTGCTCGACGGCTTCCACGCCCTCAAGCACGCGGTGCGGTTCGGCGCCGAGGTGCCGGTGGCGGTCACCGCCGACCGGGCGGCCGCACTCGCCCTCGCCGACGAGCTGGCCCCGGACGTACGGGACGCGCTGGGCGCGCTGCTCACGGAGGTGCCGTACGAGACGTACGCGTCGTTCGTGCCGCGCCCGCACCCCACCGCCGTGGCCGCGCTCGCCGTGCGTCCCTCCCGCGAGTCCAACCTCGCGCGGCTGGCGCGCACGCCCCGTACCGCCCCGGTGGTGGTCCTCGACCATCCGCGCAACCTGGGCAACGCGGGGGCGGTGATCCGCCTGGCCGCCGGCTTCGGCGCGACGGGCGTGGTGACGACCGGGACGGTCGACCCCTGGCATCCGACGGTCGTACGCGGCGGCGCGGGCCTGCACTTCGCGACAGCGGTGGAACGGCTGGAGGTTCCCGACCTGCCGCCCGGCCCGCTGTTCGCCCTCGACCCCGAGGGCGACGACATCCGGGGCGTCAAGCTCCCGGACGACGCCGTCCTCGCGTTCGGCTCGGAACGCACGGGCCTGTCGGAGGAACTCCGCGCCCGCGCGGACCACTTGCTGTCCCTGCCGATGCGTCCGCAGGTCAGCAGCTACAACTTGGCGACGAGTGTGGCGATGACGCTGTACCACTGGAGCTGCGGTGCGCCCCTTCAGGGGCGCGGGGAACTGCGCGAGTAACCACAACGCACCGGCACCCGCGCAGGCAACTGCACCCCCGAGCCCTTAGGCCTCCCTGCGCACCTCCACCACCCGGAACCGGTTCGCGACGAACGCCCCGTCACACAGCGCCGCACTCGCCGCAGGGTTACCCCCCGACCCGTGGAAGTCGGAGAACGCGGCCGTCTGGTTCACATACACCCCGCCCGTCAGGTTCAGCGACAACTGCGCCGCCTCCTCCAGACAGGCCTCCCGCACGTCCTGCTCGACCTCCGGGTCGGTCGTGTACGCCCCGACGGTCATCGCGCCCTTCTCGCGGACGGTCCGCCGCAGCAACTCCACCGCGTCCGAGGCCGAGTCGACGGCGACGGCGAAGGACACCGGCCCGAAGCACTCGCTCATGTACGCGGCCTCGTCGTCCGGCTTGGCCCCGTCCAGCTTCACGATCACCGGGGTCCGCACGACCGCACCCGGGAAGTCGGGGTTGGTGATCTCCCGGGACGCCAGGGCGACCTCGCCGAGACCCGCCGCGGCCTCCAGACGGGCCTTCACGTCCGGGGTGACGATCGCACCGAGCAGCGCGTTCGCCCGGGCGTCGTCGCCGAGCAGGCCGTCGACCGACCTGGCGAGGTCGGCGACCACCTCGTCGTAGGACTTGGGGCCCTGGTCCGTGGAGATGCCCTCCCGGGGGACGAGCAGGTTCTGCGGGGTCGTGCACATCTGGCCGCTGTACAGGGACAGCGAGAACGCCAGGTTGGAGAGCATGCCCTTGTAGTCGGACGTGGAGTGGACGACGACGGTGTTGACGCCGGCCTTCTCCGTGTAGACCTGCGCCTGGCGGGCGTTGGCCTCCAGCCAGTCGCCGAACTCGGTCGAGCCCGTGTAGTCGATGATCCGGATCTCGGGGCGTGTCGCCAGGGTCTTGGCGATGCCCTCGCCGGGGCGCTCGGCGGCCAGCGCGACCAGGTTCGGGTCGAAGCCGGTCTCCGCGAGCACCTCGCGCGCCACCTGCACCGTGAGCGCGAGCGGCAGCACCGCGCGCGGGTGGGGCTTGACCAGGACCGCGTTGCCCGTGGCGAGGGAGGCGAACAGGCCCGGGTAGCCGTTCCACGTCGGGAAGGTGTTGCAGCCGATCATCAGGGCGATACCGCGCGGGACCGGCGTGAACTGCTTGGTCATGGCCAGCGGGTCGCGCTTGCCCTGCGGCTTGGTCCACTCGGCGTTGTCGGGCGTGCGCACCTGCTCCACGTACGCGTACGCCACCGCCTCCATGCCGCGGTCCTGGGCGTGCGGGCCGCCCGCCTGGAACGCCATCATGAACGCCTGGCCGGAGGTGTGCATGACCGCGTGCGCGAACTCGTGGGTCCGGTCGCTGACGCGCTTGAGGATCTCCAGGCAGACCACCGCGCGCTGCTCCGCGCCCGCGTCCCGCCAGGCCCGCTGTCCGGCCTTCATGGCGGGCAGCAGCACGTCGAGGTCCGCGTGCGGGTACGTCACGCCGAGGTCGACGCCGTAGGGGGACGTCTCGCCGCCCACCCAGTCGTCGGTGCCGGGCTGGCCCAGGTCGAGGCGGCTGCCGAGCAGGGCGTCGAAGGCGGCCTTGCCCGCCGCCGCGTCCAGGCTGCCGTGCTCCCCGTAGGCCTTGGGGTGCTCGGGGTGCGGGGACCAGTACGCGCGCGTGCGGATCGCTTCCAGCGCCTGGTCGAGGGTGGACCGGTGCCGGGCGATCAGCTCGTGCGCCGAGAGTGCGGCGGTCATGGGTGACCATCTCCTCGTCTCAAGAACTCTTCGTCGAGTTCATGACCTGGGCAGAAACCTGGGCAGGAACACTCGGACACAGCTAGAGTAACCGAACGATCGGTCGGCTCAAGGGGGTCCGCCGCATCTGTGGAAAACCCCGTGCGGGAGGATCGCGCACATGACAGCACTCGACCTCAGCAGCCCCGTGGCCGTCGTCGGCACCGGCACCATGGGCCAGGGCATCGCCCAGGTCGCGCTGGTCGCGGGCCATCCCGTACGGCTGTACGACACCGTCCCAGGGCGGGCCCGGGAGGCGGCCGGCGAGATCGGCGCGCGCCTGGACCGGCTCGTCGAGAAGGAGCGGCTCACCGGCGCCGACCGGGACGCCGCCCGTGCCCGGCTGCTGCCCGCCGAGGCCCTCGCCGAGCTGGCGGACTGCGTCCTGGTCGTCGAGGCGGTCCTGGAGCGCCTGGACGTCAAGCAGGACCTGTTCCGCGAGCTGGAGGGCATCGTCGCCGACGACTGCCTGCTCGCCACCAACACCTCGTCCCTGTCGGTCACCGCGATCGGCGGCGCCCTGCGCTCCCCCGGCCGCTTCGTCGGGCTGCACTTCTTCAACCCGGCGCCGCTGCTGCCGCTGGTCGAGGTCGTCTCCGGGTTCGCCACCGACGTCTCGTCGGCCACGCGCGCGTACGAGACGGCCCGCGCCTGGGGCAAGACGCCGGTCGCCTGCGCGGACACCCCCGGCTTCATCGTCAACCGCATCGCCCGGCCCTTCTACGCCGAGGCCTTCGCGGTGTACGAGGCCCAGGGCGCCGACCCGGCCACCATCGACGCCGTGCTGCGCGAGTCGGGCGGCTTCAAGATGGGCGCGTTCGAGCTGACCGACCTGATCGGCCAGGACGTCAACGAGTCCGTCACGCACTCCGTCTGGCAGTCCTTCTTCCGGGACGTGCGCTTCACCCCGTCCCTCGCCCAGCGGCGCCTGGTCGAGTCCGGCCGGCTGGGCCGCAAGACCGGCCAGGGCTGGTACGACCACGGGGACGACGCCGAGCGTCCCGAGCCGGACACCGCCGAGAAGCGGCAGCCGCCCGCGTACGTCGTCGCCGAGGGCGATCTGGGCCCGGCGTCCGACCTGCTCGCGCTGATCCGCGAGGCGGGCATCCCGGTCCGCGACGAGGACGACGACAACGGCACCCGCATGGTGCTGCCGAGCGGCGGCCAGCTCGCCCTCGCCGACGGGCAGACCTCCGTGGAGTTCCGGGACGTCGTCTACTTCGACCTCGCCCTCGACTACCGCAAGGCCACCCGGATCGCCCTGTCCGCCTCCCAGGACACCTCCCCGGGGACCCTCGCCGAGGCCATCGGCCTCTTCCAGGCGATGGGCAAGCGCGTCAGCCTCATCGGCGACGTGCCCGGCATGATCGTCGCCCGCACGGTCGCGCGGGTCATCGACCTGGCGCACGACGCGGTCGCCAAGGGCGTCGCCACCGAGGAGGACATCGACACCGCGATGCGCCTCGGCGTCAACTACCCCCTGGGCCCCTTCGAGTGGAGCCGGAAACTCGGCCGCTACTGGGCCTACGCGCTCCTGGACGACCTCCACATGCGCGACCCCTCGGGGCGCTACACGCCGTCCCTCGCGCTGTACCGCCACGCCCACGCCTCCGACAAGCGGGAGGGCACAGCCTCATGACCACCGCCAAGCGCGACACGTACACCCCGGACACCCTGCTGTCCGTCGCCGTCCAGGTGTTCAACGAGCGTGGCTACGACGGCACCTCCATGGAGCACCTCTCCAAGGCGGCCGGCATCTCCAAGTCGTCGATATACCACCACGTCGCCGGCAAGGAGGAGCTGCTGCGCCGTGCCGTGAGCCGGGCCCTGGACGGCCTCTTCGGGATCCTCGACGAGGAGCACGCGCGCGTGGGGCGGTCCGCCGAGCGCCTGGAGTACGTCGTGCGGCGCATGGTCGAGGTGCTCATAGCCGAGCTGCCCTACGTGACCCTGCTGCTGCGGGTGCGCGGCAACACGGACACCGAGCGGTGGGCCCTGGAGCGGCGCCGCGACTTCGACCACCGGGTGGCCGACCTGATCCAGGCGGCGGCCGCGGACGGGGACGTGCGCGACGACATAGAGGTCCGGCTGGTGACCAGGCTGGTCTTCGGAATGATCAACTCGATCGTGGAGTGGTACCGGCCGGACGGGCGGGGCATGAACGAGCGCGAGGTGGCCGACGCGGTGGTGCGGCTGGCGTTCGGGGGGCTCCGCGAGGGCGCCTGAGCCTCAGGGAAAGGACCCCTCAGCCCTGCGGCTCCAGGTCCTCCTCCTCGAACACCAGCAGCGTGCGGGTGCTGAGCACCTGCGGGATGGCCTGGAGGCGGGTCAGTACCAGTTCGCGCAGGGACCGGTTGTCGGAGACGTGCACCAGCAGCAGCACGTCGAAGTCCCCGCCCACCAGGGCGATGTGGGAGGCGCCCGGCAGCTGTCTGAGCTCCTCGCGCACCGTGCGCCAGGAGTTCTGCACGATCTTCAGCGTGATGTACGCGGATGTCCCCTGACCGGCCCGCTGATGGTCGACGCGGGCGCCGAAGCCTCGGATGACACCGTCCTCGACGAGCCGGTTGATACGGGCGTAGGCGTTGGCGCGCGAGACGTGGACCCGTTCGGCGACCGACCGTATCGAGGCGCGGCCGTCCGCCTGGAGCATGCGCAGGATGTCCTGATCTATGACGTCCAGGGGTCGCGGCGGCGGCAGCACACCGCCGGCGTCCTGTCCTTCGGCCATTTGTTCAGATGCCACCTGCGCCGACCTCCCTACCATGGACGTACTGCGTCCATCACAGGCTGTGGAGAACCGTTTGTCCACAGCCTGAGGCCAGCCATAGCCAAATTGCGCCGTCGACCGAACAATCGGTAGGTGAGGCGGGTCACAGCCGACGCGCCTCCCGTAGCCGCTCCCACGAGGAGGTGCCGTCATGACGGTCATGGAGCAGCGGGGCGCGTACCGGCCTACCCCGCCGCCCGCCTGGCAGCCCCGCATGGATCCCGCGCCGCTGCTGCCCGACGCCGAGCCGTACCGCGTCCTCGGCACCGAGGCCGCCGCGAAGGCCGACCCGGAACTGCTGCGGACGCTGTACGCGCAGCTGGTCCGAGGCCGCCGCTACAACGCGCAGGCCACCGCTCTCACCAAGCAGGGCCGCCTCGCCGTCTACCCCTCCACCACAGGCCAGGAGGCCTGCGAGGTCGCCGCCGCGCTCGTGCTGGAGGAGCGGGACTGGCTCTTCCCGAGCTACCGCGACACGCTCGCCGTGGTCGCCCGGGGCGTGGACCCCGTCGAGGCGCTCACACTGCTGCGCGGCGACTGGCACACCGGCTACGACCCCTACGAGCACCGGGTCGCCCCCCTGTGCACCCCGCTCGCCACGCAGCTGCCGCACGCCGTGGGCCTCGCGCACGCCGCCCGCCTCAAGGGCGACGACGTGGTCGCGCTGGCCATGGTCGGCGACGGCGGCACCAGCGAGGGCGACTTCCACGAGGCGCTGAACTTCGCCGCCGTCTGGCAGGCCCCGGTCGTCTTCCTGGTGCAGAACAACGGCTTCGCGATCTCCGTCCCGCTCGCCAAGCAGACCGCGGCCCCGTCGCTGGCCCACAAGGCCGTCGGCTACGGCATGCCCGGCCGGCTGGTCGACGGCAACGACGCCGCCGCCGTGCACGAGGTGCTCTCCGACGCCGTACGGCACGCCCGCGCGGGCGGCGGTCCCACCCTGGTCGAGGCGATCACCTACCGCGTCGACGCCCACACCAACGCCGACGACGCGACCCGCTACCGCGGTGACGCCGAGGTCGAGACCTGGCGCGAGCACGACCCGATCCAGCTGCTGGAGCGGGAGCTGACCGAGCGCGGCCTGCTCGACGAGGCCGGCAAGCAGGCCGCGCGGGACGCCGCCGAGGCGATGGCCGCCGACCTGCGCGCACACATGAATCAGGACCCGGCGCTCGACCCGATGGACCTGTTCACCCACGTCTACGCCGAGCCCACCCCGCAACTGCGCGAGCAGCGGGAGCAGCTGCGGGCGGAACTGGCGGCCGAGGCCGAGGGGGGCTCTCACTGATGACCACCGTCGCCGTCAAACCGGCCACCATGGCGCAGGCCCTCACGCGCGCGCTGCGCGACGCCATGGCCGCCGACCCCGCCGTGCACGTCATGGGCGAGGATGTCGGCACCCTCGGCGGCGTCTTCCGCGTCACCGACGGCCTCGCGAAGGAGTTCGGCGAGGACCGCTGCACGGACACCCCGCTCGCCGAGGCGGGCATCCTCGGCACCGCCGTCGGCATGGCGATGTACGGCCTGAGGCCGGTCGTGGAGATGCAGTTCGACGCGTTCGCCTACCCGGCGTTCGAACAGCTCATCTCGCACGTGGCCCGGACGCGCAACCGCACCCGCGGCAAGATGCCCCTGCCGATCACCATCCGCGTCCCCTACGGCGGCGGCATCGGCGGCGTCGAGCACCACAGCGACTCCTCCGAGGCGTACTACATGGCGACTCCGGGGCTCCATGTGGTCACACCCGCCACCGTCGCCGACGCCTACGGCCTGCTGCGCGCCGCCATCGCCTCCGACGACCCGGTCGTCGTCCTGGAGCCCAAGCGGCTGTACTGGTCGAAGGACTCCTGGAACCCCGAGGAGCCGACGCCCGTTGAACCGATAGGCCGCGCGGTGGTGCGGCGCTCGGGCCGGAGCGCCACACTCATCACGTACGGGCCGTCCGTACCCGTCTGCATGGAGGCGGCCGAGGCGGCCCGGGCCGAGGGCTGGGACCTCGAAGTCGTCGACCTGCGCTCCCTGGTGCCGTTCGACGACGAGACGGTGTGCGCCTCGGTGCGGCGGTCGGGACGCGCGGTCGTCGTCCACGAGTCGGGTTCCTTCGGGGGCCCGGGCGGGGAGATCGCGGCCCGGGTCACGGAGCGCTGCTTCCACCACCTGGAGGCGCCGGTGCTGCGCGTCGCCGGGTTCGACGTCCCGTATCCGCCGCCGATGCTGGAGCGCCACCACCTGCCCGGTGTGGACCGGATCCTGGACGCCGTGGGGCGCCTGCAGTGGGAGGCCGAGAGCTGATGGCACAGGTGCTTGAGTTCAAGCTGCCCGACCTCGGTGAGGGGCTCACCGAGGCTGAGATCGTGCGCTGGCTGGTCGAGATCGGTGACGTGGTCGCCATCGACCAGCCGGTCGTCGAGGTCGAGACGGCCAAGGCGATGGTCGAGGTGCCCTGCCCCTACGGCGGTGTGGTCACGGCCCGCTTCGGCGAGGAGGGCACGGAACTGCCCGTCGGGGCGCCGCTGATCACGGTGGCGGTGGGGGAACGGGAGCCGTCCGGCTCCGAGGGCTCCGCCGAGGGCTCGGGCAACGTCCTCGTCGGGTACGGCACCTCCGAGGCACCCGCGCGGCGACGCAGGGTGCGGCAGGAGCGGAGGGACGCCCCTGCCCCGGCGGTGAACGGGCGGGCGGGTGTCCCCGAGGCCGAGGACGGCCCCCTCCCCGTGATCTCGCCCCTGGTCCGCAGGCTGGCCCGGCAGAACGGCCTCGACCTGCGGGAGCTGACCGGCTCCGGGCCCGAGGGGCTGATCCTGCGGGCGGACGTGGAGTACGCCCTGCGCGCCGCGCCCCGCCCCGCCGAGACAGCGGCCCCCGCACCCCGGCCCACCACGACAGCCGCCCCGGGCGAGATCCGTACGCCCCTCAAGGGCATGCGCGGCGCCGTCGCCGACAAGCTGTCCCGCAGCCGCCGCGAGATCCCCGACGCGACCTGCTGGGTCGACGCCGACGCCACGGAGCTGATGCGGGCCCGGACGGCCATGAACACGGCAGGCGGGCCGAAGATCTCCCTCCTGGCCCTGCTGGCCCGGATCTGCACCGCGGCCCTCGCCCGCTTCCCCGAGCTCAACTCCACCGTGGACGCGCAGGCCAGGGAGGTCGTCCGGTTCGACCACGTGCATCTGGGCTTCGCGGCGCAGACCGACCGGGGGCTCGTCGTCCCGGTGGTCAGGGACGCGCACGCGCGGGACGCCGAGTCGCTGACCGCGGAGTTCGCCCGGCTGACCGAGGCGGGCCGGACCGGGAAGCTGACGCCCGGCGAACTCACCGGCGGGACCTTCACGTTGAACAACTACGGAGTCTTCGGCGTCGACGGCTCCACCCCGATCATCAACCACCCCGAGGCCGCCATGCTCGGCGTCGGCCGCATCGTCCCCAAACCTTGGGTGCACGAGGGCGAGCTGGCGGTGCGGCAGGTCGTCCAGCTCTCGCTCACCTTCGACCACCGGGTGTGCGACGGCGGCACGGCGGGCGGCTTCCTGCGCTACGTCGCGGACTGCGTGGAACAACCGGCGGTGCTGCTGCGGACGCTGTGATGCCGTTTGGCGCTGCGGGCGGACGCGGTGATGCCTCCTGGCGTCGCGGGCGGACGCGGTGATGCCGACCGGTGTTGCTGCGGAGACTGCGATCCCGTCCGGCGCCGAGGGCGACGCGGTGATGCCGTCCTGGCGCCGCGGGCGGACGCTGTGATTCCGCTCCGGGGCGCGGCCGTTCCCGGTGATCGCGTCCCGTCCCCCGCGTTCCCTGTGATCGCGGGGGCACGCATACTCGGGGGGTGACCGCGTACGAGCCTCCCGGTGAACCCGGTGCCGGCCCCGGCCCCGCGCAGGGGACGGATCCCGCCGCCCACGACGCCGTCGTGCTCGCCGGCGGTGCCGCCCGGCGCCTCGGGGGCGCGGACAAACCCGGGGTGCGGGTCGGCGGGCGGGCCCTGCTCGACCGGGTGCTCGCCGCGTGCGACGGCGCCCGCACCACCGTCGTCGTGGCCGCGCCCCGGCCGACGGCACGGCCCGTGACCTGGGCCCGGGAGGACCCGCCCGGCGGCGGACCGCTCGCCGCGCTCGACGCCGGGCTGCGGCACACCACGGCGGAGCACGTCGTGGTGCTCTCCGCCGACCTGCCGTTCCTCCAGGAGCGGACCGTCGGCCGGCTGCTGGGCACGCTGCGGGGGAGCGCCGCCGACGGCGTGCTGCTGACCGACCCCGACGGCCGCGACCAGCCGCTCGTCGCCGCGTACCGCACCCGGCGG
The DNA here is from genome assembly GCF_055589465.1 of Streptomyces sp. NPDC041940. Classification (NCBI taxonomy): domain Bacteria; kingdom Bacillati; phylum Actinomycetota; class Actinomycetes; order Kitasatosporales; family Streptomycetaceae; genus Streptomyces; species Streptomyces sp. NPDC041940. The sequence continues at coordinate 87,104 of NZ_JBVJBP010000023.1, read as the reverse complement.
CTGCGCGAGACGCTCGCCCTCCTCGCCGACCGGCACGGCGGTCCGCACGGTCTTCCCCTGCGGCGCCTCACCGCCGAGCTGAACCTCACCCGCATCTCCGATCCCGTCGCGTCGTTCGACTGCGACACCTGGGACGACATCGCCTCCGCCAGGGCACGCATCAGGGAGCATGGGCACGTGTTGGATGAATGGATTTCCGCGGTCAAGGACGAGCTGGCGATCGACCTCGATGTCGATGTGAAAGAGCTGCTCGACCTCGCCCGCGACGCCGCCCATGGTGTGGCCAGGCCCGCCGCGCCGCTGACCACCTTCCTCGTCGGCTACGCGGCCGCACGGGCCGGCGGGGGACCCGAGGCGGTCGCCGAGGCCGCCCGCAAGGCCGTGGCCCTCGCGGCCCGCTGGGCGGAGGAGAGCACCCCGGAAGCCTCGGCAACCCCGGAAACCCCGGAAGACCCGGTGGCCCCGAAGGCCCCGGGGGACCGCCCCGACGTCGCCCCCGACGCGACGCCCGACACCCGCCCGGACGCCGGATGACCCCGCACGGCACCCGCACCGGTGAGGACGCCGAGGATCTCGACGTCGAGGAGGTGCTCGCCCTCGTGAACAACAGCAACGGCACCCACCTGCCCGACCCCGCCGCACGAGGGGAGCAGGACAGCACCCCCACACCCCGGAAGCCGGACACCCGGCACCGGGCCACCCCCTGGCCACAGGCCCGGGACATCGCCGAGCGCGCCGCCCGAAGCGCCGGCCGGGCCGCCCGCCGCGAGCCCGTCTCCCTGCCCCTCGACGCCGCCCTCGGCCTCACCCTGGCCACCCCCCTCGACGCCCTCACCGACCTCCCCTCCTTCGACACCTCCGCGATGGACGGCTGGGCGGTCGCCGGACCCGCCCCCTGGGACGTACGGGAGGAGGGCGTCCTGGCCGGGCACACCGCGCAGGCGCCCCTGACCGACGGCGAGGCCGTCCGGATCGCCACCGGCGCCCGCATCCCCGCGGACACCACGGCCGTCCTGCGCAGCGAGCACGGCCGCACCGACGACAAGGGCCGTCTGCACGCGACCCGGGGCGTCGCCCCCGGCCAGGACATCCGCCCCCGGGGCCAGGAATGCCGCACCGGCGACCAACTCCTGCCCGTCGGCACCCTCGTCACCCCGGCCGTCCTCGGGCTCGCCGCGGCGGCCGGGTACGACACGGTCACCGCCGTCCCCCGCGCCCGCGTCGAAGTCCTCGTCCTCGGCGACGAGTTGCTCACCGAAGGGCTGCCGCACGACGGTCTGATCCGGGACGCGCTCGGCCCCATGCTGCCGCCCTGGCTGCGCGCGCTCGGCGCCGAGGTCACCGTCGTACGACGGGTCCGCGACGACGCCTACGCCCTGCGCAAGGCGGTGACCGCGTCCGACGCCGACGTCATCGTCACCACCGGCGGCACCGCCGCGGGCCCCGTCGACCACGTCCACCCCACCCTGCGCCGCATCGGGGCCGAACTCCTCGTGGACGGCGTCAAGGTGCGCCCCGGCCACCCCATGCTGCTGGCCCGCATCACGGAGACCCAGCACCTCGTCGGGCTGCCGGGCAACCCGCTCGCCGCCGTCTCCGGACTGCTGACGCTCGCCGAGCCGCTGCTGCGGACCCTCGCGGCCCGCCCGGCCCCGGAGCCGTACACGCTGCAGCTCAGGGACGCCGTGCACGGGCACCCGCACGACACCCGGCTCGTGCCCGTCGTCCTGCGCGGCGATCAGGCCGTGCCGCTGCACTACAACGGCCCGGCCATGCTGCGCGGCATCGCGGCGGCCGACGCGCTGGCCGTCGTGCCCCCGGGCGGCGCTCGCAGGGGGCAGGAGGCGGAACTGCTCGACCTGCCCTGGGCGTCCGGCGGAATCGGAGTGTGTTTCACGTGAAACTTCCGGGCCAGGACGCGATCGCCCGCCAGGCGGACGAACAGCTCGTGACCCAACGGGTGAAACTCCCGAGGAAAGTGGTGGAGCACCCGTTCCGCCAGGTCGCCAAGCGGCTGTCGGTGGCACTGCTGGTGCTCGTCATCACCGCGCTGGTCGTCTACGCCGACCGTGACGGCTACAACGACAACGCGGGCGGCGGCGTCGATTTCCTCGACTCCTTCTACTACGCGACCGTCACCCTCTCCACGACGGGCTACGGCGACATCACCCCCGCGAGCGATGCCGCCCGGCTCACGAACATCCTCGTCATCACGCCCCTGCGCGTGCTGTTCCTGATCATCCTGGTCGGCACCACCCTCGAAGCCCTCACCGAACGCACCCGGGAGGAGTGGCGACTGACCCGCTGGAGGTCCACGTTGCGCGATCACACCGTCGTCATCGGCTTTGGCACGAAGGGCAGGTCGGCGATCCGGACCGTCTGTGCGACGGGCCTGAAGAAGGAACAGGTCGTCGTGGTCGACCCCAGTTCCAAGGTCGTCGACGCCGCGACCGCGGAGGGCTACGCGGGCATCGTCGGGGACGCGACCCGCAGCGAGGTGCTGAAGCGCGCCGAGGTGCACAAGGCGCGTCAGATCATCATCGCGACCCAGCGGGACGACACCGCGGTCCTGGTGACGCTGACGGCCCGGCAGCTCAACCGCGGGGCGAAGATCGTGGCCACGGTGCGGGAGGAGGAGAACGCGCCGCTGCTCAAGCAGTCCGGCGCCGACGCGGTCATCACCAGCGCCAGCGCCGCCGGCCGTCTGCTGGGCCTGTCCGTGCTCAGCCCCTCCGCCGGCATGGTGATGGAGGACCTCATCCACCAGGGCAGCGGGCTCGACCTCGTCGAACGGCCGGTCGTCAAGGCCGAGGTGGGCAAGAAGCCGCGCGAGGTCGCCGATCTGGTGGTCAGTGTCATACGCGGACACCGGGTGCTCGGCTACGACGATCCGGCCATCGGGACGCTGGAGCTGACCGACCGGCTCATCACGATCGTGCGGAAGACACCGGCGACCCAGGTCGCCCCCGACATCCGTCCGATGCCGCCGATGCCCCGCAACTGACCGGCCGGGTGGGCCGGGCTACTTCCGGTTGTACAGCCGCATCGTGACCGGCCCGAAGACCAGCACGAACAGTCCGGCCCAGCCCAGCGACCAGGCGACCTCGTCGGCCGGCCAGTCGCCGGCCATCAGACCGCGCACCGCCGACGCCAGATGGGTGATGGGGCTGTTGTTCACGAAGGCCTGGAGCCAGCCCGGCATGGTCGTCGGGTCGACGAACACGTTGGACAGGAAGGTGAGCGGGAAGATCACCATCATGCTGACGCCCATCACCGACTTCTCGGTGCGCAGCATCAGCCCGAACATCGTCCAGATCCACGAGAAGGCGAACGAGAAGAGCACCAGCAGGGCGATCCCGGCGAGCACACCGACGATCCCGCCGTCCGGCCGGTAGCCCAGGATGATGCCGACGGTGAGCATCACGACCGACGCGATCGTGTACCGCAGGGCGTCGCCCAGCAGATAGCCGACCATGGTCGACGGCCGCCAGATGGGCAGCGTGCGGAACCGGTCGAAGACGCCCTTCTCGATGTCCGTGTTGACCGAGACACCCGTGTACATCGTGATCATCACGACCGACATCACGAGGATGCCCGGCAGCAGGAACTGGATGTACTCCTTCGGTGAGCCGGCCAGCGCCCCGCCGAACAGGTACGTGTACATCAGCACCATCATGATCGGGAACGCCGTGACGTCGAAGAGCTGCTCCGGCACGTGCTTGATCTTGAGGATCGCCCGCCATCCGAAGGTCATCGAGGCCGACCAGGCGCTGGGCCGCGCGGGCCGCTCCTTGGCGATGAGCAGGGCCGCGAGGGACTCGGTGCTGACCGGGGCGAGATCCTTGGCCTCGGTGGTCGTCGTGGTGCTCATGCCGCCACCTCGTCCTTCGGGTCGTGGGAGCCGGAGCCGGCCGTGCGGTCCGGGGCGTGCGTGTCGTGCCCGGTGAGGGCGAGGAACACCTCGTCCAGACTGGGCTGGCCCAGCGAGAAGTTGTCGACGGTGATCCCGGCCGTGGACAGCTCGCTCAGCGCGCGGGACGCCTGCTGGGCCGCGTTGTCGTCGCTCGCCGCCGTACCGAGGCGGGCGGTCAGGGCCACGGGGTCGTGTTCCAGCTGCACCTTCGCGTCGAGGGTCCGGCGCAGCAGCTCGGCCGCGACGAGCCGTTGATCCGGGTCTCTCAGCCGTAGATGGACCGATCCGGCGCCGACGGACGACTTCAGCTCGCCCTTGGTGCCCTCGGCGATCACCCGGCCGCGGTCGATGACGGCGATCCGGGACGCGAGCTGGTCGGCCTCGTCCAGATACTGCGTGGTCAGCAGCACGGTGGTGCCCTGGGCGACCACGGCCCGCACGATGTCCCACACCTGGTTGCGGCTGCGCGGATCGAGGCCGGTCGTCGGCTCGTCGAGGAACAGCAGGTCGGGGGTGCTGAGGATGGACGCGGCGATGTCGATCCGGCGCCGCATACCGCCCGAGTAGTGCTTGACCTGCTTCGCGGCGGCCTCCGTGAGACCGAAGGCCTCCAGAAGCTGGGCGGCCCGGACCCGGGCGGCCTTCTTGTGGTGGCCGAGCAGCCGGCCCAGCAGGACCAGGTTCTCGGTGCCGGTGAGGTCCTCGTCGACCGACGCGTACTGGCCGGTGAGGCTCACCCGGGCGCGCACCTCGTCCGCCTCGCGGACGATGTCGTGGCCGAAGACATGCGCTTCGCCGCCGTCCGGCCGCAGGAGTGTGGCGAGCATCTTCACGGTGGTGGTCTTGCCGGCGCCGTTCGGGCCGAGGACGCCGTAGACCGTGCCCGCGGGCACGGACAGGTCGACTCCGTCGACGGCCCTGGTCTCGCCGAACGTCTTCACCAGGCCCGCGGTCTCGATCGCCAGGCCGGACGTCTGCGTGCTCATGCTTCGGGTCCTTCCGAGTACGTGGGCTACGCATGGGGAGACCTTTACGGTCGCGCAAACTCATCGGTCCCGCATATGGATTTTCGCCAGAACCGGACCGATCGCGCGGGAGTGCCGAGGAGTACCGTCCCAGTCATGTATGCGATCACGATTCCCGAACCCGGTGGGCCCGAGGCGCTGGTCTGGGACGAGGTCCCGGATCCCGTGCCCGGCGAGGGCGAGGTCCTGGTCGAGGTGACGGCCGGTGCCGTCAACCGGGCCGACATCCTGCAGCGCCAGGGCTTCTACGACCCGCCGCCCGGCACGCCCCCCTACCCCGGCCTGGAGTGCTCCGGGCGGATCACCGCGATCGGCACCGGCGTCTCCGGCTGGAACGTGGGCGACGAGGTGTGCGCGCTGCTCTCCGGCGGCGGTTACGCCGAGAAGGTGGTGGTCCCGGCCGGACAGCTGCTGCCCGTGCCCGAGGGCGTCGGACTGCGGCAGGCCGCGGCGCTGCCCGAGGTGACCTGCACCGTCTGGTCGAACGTCTTCATGATCGCCCACCTGCGCCCCGGCGAGACGCTCCTCGTGCACGGCGGCTCCAGCGGCATCGGCACCATGGCGATCCAGCTCGCCAAGGCCGTCGGTGCCAGGGTCGCCGTCACGGCCGGAACCAAGGAGAAGCTGGACCGGTGCGCCGAACTGGGCGCCGACATCCTGGTCAACTACCGCGAGCAGGACTTCGTCGAAGAGGTCAGGAAGGCCACGGACGGCGCCGGGGCCGATGTCATCCTCGACAACATGGGCGCCAAGTACCTGGAGCGCAACGTCAAGGCCCTCGCCGTCAACGGCCGCCTCGCGATCATCGGCATGCAGGGCGGCGTCAAGGGCGAGCTGAACATCGGCGCGCTCCTCGCCAAGCGCGGCGCGATCAGCGCGACGTCCCTGCGGGCCCGTCCGCTCGAGGAGAAGGCGGCCATCGTCGCGGCCGTACGCGAACACGTCTGGCCCCTGTTCTCCGGCGGCCATCTGCGCCCGGTCATCGACCGCGAACTCCCCATGCCGGACGCCGCCACCGCCCACCAGGTCCTGGAGGACAGCGGCCACGTCGGCAAGGTGCTGCTGATCGCCCCGCAAGGAGCCTGAGAACGGTCCAGGCCTCTAGGCGCGCCGCAGCCTGAGGCCGACGAACGCCAGGCCCAGGCCGAGTCCGATGAGCACCAGCCCGCTGCCCAGAGGAAGGATCCGCAGCACAGGCCCGACAGGTCGTTCGGCCTGGGCCGCGGCCTCGCGCACGGGCGGGTCCGTCGGTGCGGGAGGTTCGGGGACGGCCTCCTCCCGGGACGCCTCGGGCACGGCGGTGGCCTCATGAACGGCGGCCTCACGGGCCTCCCGCTCCTCCTCGGGCTCCTGCGGCCGCCCCGGCCGGTCCCGTCCCTCACCGGCCCGGCTCCCGGCCCGCGAGGGCTCACCGGACGAGGGCGGGGCGGAGGGGGCGGCTCTGGCCCCGGCCTCTTCGTCGTACGCGAGGACGGAACCCACAGAACCCACGGAACCGTAGGCCTGGACAGATCCGCAGAGTGAGACGACCGCACCCGCCCCCAAGGCGACCACCAGTCCGGTCGCCCGCAGTGCGCGTAGCCATGGAGTCACGTTGGTGACCCCCTCCCGCCGTGCCCGGTAGGGCAAGATCGGCAAGTTCGGTCATTTCGAGGCAATCAGCCTCACACCGCCCCGGGCGTCCGGCACTCCGGGTTCGGCCGACGGACGGAATCGGTGGCTGGACCACTGCGAAGCCCGGCTGCTGCGCCTCACCCGTGAGGTGGAACCCCCCTCCGGGGAGCAACCCGGCCCCTGACCGATACGTCTGTCGAAACAGGGTGGATCACCTTCCCCTGGGGGCACCACGGAGGTGAGGTGCAGGCGTGCGAGAGAATGGCGACATGGAGATGCCGAGAAACGAACGGTCGCCGGAGAGCCCGCAGATCCTGGTCGTGGGCCAGGACGGCATGGCGCTCGGGGGCGGCAGCGGAGACGAGGACTCCCGCGAGATCCCGGTCACGGAACAGGTCGAGCAGCCCGCCAAGGTCATGCGGATCGGCAGCATGATCAAGCAGCTGCTCGAAGAAGTGCGCGTGGCGCCCCTGGACGAGGCCAGCCGGGTCCGGCTCAAGGAGATCCACGCCAGCTCGGTGAAGGAGCTGGAGGACGGTCTGGCACCCGAGCTGGTCGAGGAGCTGGAGCGGCTCTCCCTGCCCTTCACGGAAGAGACGACCCCCAGCGACGCGGAACTGCGCATCGCGCAGGCCCAGCTGGTCGGCTGGCTCGAGGGACTCTTCCACGGGATCCAGACGACGCTGTTCGCCCAGCAGATGGCGGCTCGCGCCCAGCTGGAGCAGATGCGCCGCGCCCTCCCGCCGGGCGTCGGCCACGAGGGCCTCGACGAACAGCAGCCGGGCGCCCGTTCCGGCGGGCCGTACCTGTAGGCCCGGTACAGACCTCCCCGACGAGAGACAGAAAGGGCCCCGCGGCCGAAGCCGCGGGGCCCTTCCTCATGTCCGGGGCGTCAGGACGGCGGGTTGCCCGTCGAGACGTTGAGCGCGATGACCGGCATGTCGTCCGGGTCGACATCGGTGCCCTTGGAAGGGAACTGGTCCATGACCGTGCCCTGGCCGTAGGTGTTCTCGTCCACGTTCTTCACGCTGACCTGCCAGCCGGCCGCCTGGGCGCAGGACTTGACCGACGCGATGTTCATGAACTTGAAGTCCGGGAGCTGGATCTTCTCGGGGTCGTTGTACGACTCCTCCGGCTCCGTGCACTCCTCGGAGTCGATCGTCCTCGTCGTGTCCGGCCCGCGGTAACCGGGCTTCTTGGAAGCCGAGGCCGAGGCGCTCGCGCCGCCGTCCCCGCCGCCCTTGTCGTCCTCGCCGCCACCGTTCATCAGCAGGGCCGCGACCAGCCCGCCGACGGCCACGACGGCCACGATGACGGAACCGATGATCACCGGCTTGTTGCTCTTGCCGCCGCCCTGCGAGCCGGGCGCGGTCTGCGGTGTGAGGTTGTACGGCGGCGGGGTCGACGGGCCCGGCTGCGGGGAGTAGGCGCCCGGGTGCGGCGCCTGGTAGCCGCCCTGCTGCGGATAGCCGTACGCCGGGGACGGCGCCGGCGGGGCGGGGGTGCCGTACGGGTTCGGCGGCGGGGTCGGCTGGTACGGCGTCTGGACCTGGCCCGAGGCGGCCGGGGGCGCCTGGTCGACCGGCGGGAACACGGCCGAGCCGACGCCCGCGCCGCTCGGCGCCTGCGTGCCCGGGACGATGCTCGGCGGGGCGGCCTGGAAGGACGCCGCCACCCGCAGGCACTCGTCGCGCATGGCCTCGGAGCTGGGGAAACGCTCGTTCGGATTCTTCTTCAGCGCCCGGGCGATCAGCGCGTCCACGGCCGGCGGCAGCGCCCGGTTGATCGTGGACGCGACCGGCGGCTCCTCCTGGACGTGTGCATACGCGATGGCCAGCGGCGAGTCCGCCTCGAACGGCAGCCGCCCGGTGACCAGTTGGAACAGCATGATGCCGACCGAGTACAGGTCGGAGCGGGCGTCCACACCGCGGCCGAGGGCCTGTTCGGGCGAGAGGTACTGCGGGGTGCCGACGACCATGCCGGTCTGCGTCATCGACGTCACACCGGACTGCATGGCGCGGGCGATGCCGAAGTCCATGACCTTGACCACACCGCGCTTGGTCATCATCACGTTGCCCGGCTTGATGTCGCGGTGGACCAGGCCCATCTCGTGGCTGATCTCCAGCGCGGCCAGCACATCCGCCGTGATCTTCAGTGCCTTGTCGGCGGGCATCGCGCCCTGCTGCCGTACGTCCTCGTCGAGGACCGAGCCGAGCGGGCGGCCCTCGACGTACTCCATGACGATGTACGGCGTCGTCATGTTGTCGAGGGTGTCCTCGCCGGTGTCGAAGACCGAGACGATGTTGGTGTGCGTGAGCTTGGCCACGGACTGGGCCTCGCGGCGGAACCGCTCGCGGAAGGCCTGCTCCCGGCCGAGCTCGGTGTGAAGTGTCTTGATCGCGACCTGCCGGTCGAGCACGCTGTCGTACGCGAGGTGCACCGAGGCCATGCCGCCCTGGCCGAGGAGGTCACGCAGCTGATAGCGGCCACTGGCCAGCGCCCGCCCCGCGTACTGCCCCTGTGCGCCGTCCTGGCTCATGTTCCGTGTCCCCCGTGGCTCCTCGAGGAGCTGCTGCTGATCCGTCCGACCCGTCGGATCCGTGTGATCCGTCGTTGATCCAAACCGCCATTCCCGGCCAAGTCTGCCCCAGGGCACGGACACGTCAAGCTCGGTGCCCGTTCCGTGACCGTACGCGAAAGAAGCGTCGCGGAAGCGTTACCGCTGACGTGCGGCCGCTACACAGAATTTGCACGAGAGTGCTGAGTAAAGGTTTCATGGCGCGTCCGTCCCGTGCCGGTCCCGGCACCCGTCTCGGACCGGCGGCTTGCGCGGAGGCTGTAGCGTGGCCGACGGAGACCGTAACAACACCGCGCGCACCGCGGGCAGAAACGACGGCGAGGACTGATGGCACAGCAGCAGCGCGCTCAGGGCCCGTCCGAACCCGAGGCGAGTGGCGGCGGCATGTCGGAGGCGCCGGAGGCCTGGGGTAACGGCGGTTTGGTCGGGGACGGCCGGTACCGGCTGACCCACAGACTCGGCCGGGGCGGCATGGCAGAGGTGTTCGCGGCCGAGGACGTCCGCCTCGGGCGCACCGTCGCGGTCAAGCTGCTCCGTTCAGACCTCGCCGAGGACCCGGTGTCCAAGGCGCGCTTCACCCGCGAGGCCCAGTCGGTGGCGGGCCTCAACCACCACGCGATCGTCGCCGTGTACGACTCCGGCGAGGACATGGTCAACGGCCAGCCGCTCCCCTATATCGTCATGGAGCTGGTCGAGGGCCGCACCATCCGCGACCTGCTGCTGAACGCCGAGGCACCGGGCCCCGAACAGGCCCTGATCATCGTCTCGGGCGTCCTGGAGGCGCTCGCCTACTCGCACCAGCACGGCATCGTGCACCGCGACATCAAGCCCGCCAACGTCATCATCACGCACAACGGCGCGGTGAAGGTGATGGACTTCGGCATCGCCCGCGCCCTGCACGGCGCGCAGTCCACGATGACGCAGACCGGCATGGTCATGGGCACCCCGCAGTACCTGTCCCCGGAGCAGGCCCTCGGCAAGGCCGTCGACCACCGCTCCGACCTGTACGCCACGGGCTGCCTCCTCTACGAACTCCTCTCGCTGCGTCCGCCGTTCACCGGCGAGACCCCGCTGTCGGTGGTCTACCAGCACGTCCAGGACATTCCGACGCCGCCGTCCGAGGCCTCCGACGTCTGCCCGCCGGAGCTGGACGGCATGGTCATGCGCTCCCTCGCCAAGGAGCCCGACGACCGCTTCCAGACCGCCGAGGAGATGCGCGGACTGGTCCAGTACGCGCTCCAGATGCTCTACGACCAGGGCGGCCACACCGGCACCTGGAACACCGGCCCGGTCGACATGCACGAGGGCCGGCACACCCCGTCGGGCGGCTTCGCCCACACGGCCGTGATGGGCCACCCCGGCGATGTCTCCGGCACCGCCCAGATCCCCTCGCCGATACTTCCCGCCGGCTACGGCGGCGGGGACGACGGCGGCTTCGAAGGCCGCGGCAACAGGGGCAGCGGCCGCGGCAAGCTGTGGATCCTCGCCGTGCTCGCGGTGATCGCCGTGGCGGCGGGTGTCGCCCTGGCGCTGCAGAACACCGGCGGCGACAAGAAGGATCCCACCGACAACAAGAAGTCGCCGACCGTCTCGCAGACGGAGGAGAAGAAGACTCCGAGCGAGACGCCGAGCGACGAGACGACGGATCAGCCGACCGACACGTCCACGGACACCGACCCCGGCACCAGCTCCGGGGGCGGCGGCTGGACGCCGTCGTACACCCCGTCCTACACGCCGTCCCCGACCGCCCCCGAGACGCCCACCGACCAGCCGACCGACCAGCCGACCACCGAGGAGCCGACCGGCGAGCCGACGGACGAGGAGCCCACGGACCCGGGCACCCCGCCGGACGAGACGGGCGGCACCGAGGGCGGCACGGCCGGCATCGTCGGCGGCGCCGGCGAAGGCGGCTGACCCGGCAGCGCAAGCGGCGGAAACAGACGACTCACGCGCGCGTGGGACCCGGAAACGGGATCCACGCGCGCGTGCCGTTTCGCCGCGCCGACAAGTTGGCTCTTCCCGTGACCTGGGTCACCGGGTTAACGTGCGGTTGCTCCGGCCTCCTGCAAGGCTGTGACCAGGGCCCCTTCACCACCTTTCCGATTTACTTGGAAATCCAAGCAAAATCGCAGGTCAGATGGGGTTTCACAGAAATGTGGAGCACTGGGTAACGTGCTTGTTGCAGGGCGCTCGCCGGGGCACCTGTCACGCCTGTTCCCGGCCGAGTGGCACCCACCCCGTGCCCCGGTGGCCGAGAACAGGTGAGCCGCACTGGCCTACCGGCAACCCCGGGGGCCGGACCGACGGAGGAGCACACGTGACCGTGGAGAGCACTGCCGCGCGCACATCGCGACGCAGCGCCGGAAGCAAGGCCGGCACCACCGGCACCAAGGGCACCACCCGCACGCCTGCGAAGAAGGCGGCCGCGAAGAAGGCCGCCGAGCCCCAGCTCGTGCAGCTGCTGACGCCCGAGGGCAAGCGCGTCAAGAATGCCGAGTACGACAAGTACGTCGCCGGTGTCACCCCGGAAGAGCTCCGCGGCCTGTACCGCGACATGGTGCTCACCCGCCGCTTCGACGCCGAGGCCACCTCCCTGCAGCGCCAGGGCGAGCTGGGCCTGTGGGCCTCGCTGCTCGGCCAGGAGGCCGCCCAGATCGGCTCGGGCCGGGCCCTGCGCGACGACGACTACGTCTTCCCCACCTATCGCGAGCACGGCGTCGCCTGGTGCCGCGGGGTGGACCCGACCAACCTGCTTGGCATGTTCCGGGGTGTGAACAACGGCGGCTGGGACCCGAACAGCAACAACTTCCAGCTCTACACGATCGTCATCGGCTCCCAGACGCTGCACGCCACCGGCTACGCGATGGGCGTCGCCAAGGACGGCGCCGACAGCGCGGTGATCGCCTACTTCGGCGACGGCGCCTCCAGCCAGGGCGACGTGGCCGAGTCGTTCACCTTCTCCGCGGTCTACAACGCCCCGGTCGTGTTCTTCTGCCAGAACAACCAGTGGGCCATCTCCGAGCCGACCGAGAAGCAGTCCCGCGTCCCGATCTACCAGCGCGCGCAGGGCTTCGGCTTCCCGGGCGTACGGGTCGACGGCAACGACGTGCTCGCCTGCCTCGCGGTCACCCGCTGGGCCCTGGAGCGGGCCCGCGCCGGTGAGGGCCCGACCCTCGTCGAGGCGTTCACCTACCGCATGGGCGCCCACACCACCTCCGACGACCCGACCCGCTACCGGGGCGACGAGGAGCGCCAGGCCTGGGAGGCCAAGGACCCGATCCTGCGCCTTCGCCGGTTCCTGGAGACCTCAAACCACGCGGACGAGGGATTCTTCGAGGAACTGGAGACCGAGTCCGAGGCGTTGGGCAAACGAGTGCGCGAGGCGGTCCGTGCCATGCCGGACCCGGACCACTTCGCGATCTTCGAGAACGTCTACGCGGACGGACACGCGCTCGTCGACGAGGAGCGCGCCCAGTTCGCCGCGTACCAGGCGTCGTTCGCCGACGAGGGGGGCAACTGACATGGCCGACAAGATGGCACTCGCCAAAGCGATCAACGAGTCGCTGCGCCACGCCCTGGAGGCCGACCCCAAGGTCCTGATCATGGGCGAGGACGTCGGCAAGCTCGGCGGCGTCTTCCGGGTGACGGACGGCCTGCAGAAGGACTTCGGCGAGAGCCGCGTCATCGACACCCCGCTCGCCGAGTCGGGCATCGTCGGCACGGCCATCGGCCTGGCCCTGCGCGGCTACCGCCCGGTGGTGGAGATCCAGTTCGACGGCTTCGTCTTCCCGGCGTACGACCAGATCGTCACCCAGCTCGCGAAGATGCACGCCCGCTCCCTGGGCAAGGTCAAGCTCCCGGTCGTCGTGCGCATCCCCTACGGCGGCGGCATCGGCGCGGTGGAGCACCACTCGGAGTCCCCCGAGGCGCTCTTCGCGCATGTCTCGGGCCTGAAGGTCGTCAGCCCGTCCAACTCCTCGGACGCGTACTGGATGATGCAGCAGGCCATCCAGAGCGACGACCCGGTGATCTTCTTCGAGCCCAAGCGCCGCTACTGGGACAAGGGCGAGGTCGCCACGGAGGCGATCCCGGGCCCGCTGCACAAGGCCCAGGTGGTCCGCGAGGGCACCGACCTCACCCTCGCCGCCTACGGCCCGATGGTGAAGCTCTGCCAGGAGGTCGCGGACGCGGCCGCCGAGGAGGGCAAGAGGCTGGAGGTCCTGGACCTGCGCTCGGTCTCCCCGCTCGACTTCGACTCGATCCAGGCGTCGGTGGAGAAGACGCGCCGGCTGGTCGTGGTCCACGAGGCCCCGGTGTTCTTCGGCTCCGGCGCGGAGATCGCCGCGCGGATCACGGAGCGCTGCTTCTACCACCTGGAGGCCCCGGTGCTCCGGGTCGGCGGCTACCACGCGCCGTACCCGCCGGCCCGCCTGGAGGAGGAGTACCTGCCGAACCTGGACCGGGTGCTGGATGCCGTCGACCGCTCGCTGGCGTACTGAGGAGAGGGTCGTGACGACGATGACGGAAGCGTCCGTACGCGAGTTCAAGATGCCGGACGTGGGTGAGGGGCTCACCGAGGCCGAGATCCTCAAGTGGTTCGTCCAGCCCGGCGACAAGGTCACCGACGGCCAGGTGGTGTGCGAGGTCGAGACGGCGAAGGCGGCCGTCGAGCTGCCCATCCCGTACGACGGCGTGGTCCGGGACCTGCACTTCCCCGAGGGCACCACGGTCGACGTGGGCACGTCGATCATCGCGGTCGACGTGAGCGGAGGGGCCGCGCCGGCCGAGCCGCAGGCGCAAGCCCCCGAGGCCACCGAAGAACCGAAGGCGGAGGGCTCCGGCCGCCAGCCGGTCCTGGTCGGCTACGGGGTGGCGGCCTCCTCCACCCGCCGTCGCCCCCGCAAGGGCCCGGAGGTCCCGGTCCAGCAGGTCCCGGTCCAGCAGGCCTCGACGGCGATCCAGACGGAGCTGAACGGCCATGGAGGGGCGCCCTCGGCCGCCGCCCCGGCGTCCCCCGCCGCTCCCGCCGTCAAGGAACGCCCGCTGGCCAAGCCCCCGGTCCGCAAGCTGGCCAAGGATCTGGGCGTCGACCTGACGACGGTCGTCCCGACCGGCCCGGACGGCATCATCACGCGCGAGGACGTGCACGCGGCGGTGGCCCCGCCGCAGGCACCGCAGCCGGAGATCCCCGCGGTCCCCGCCCCGGCGCCCGCCCCGGCGGTGGTGTCGTACGACACCACCCGCGAGACCCGCATCCCGATCAAGGGCGTCCGCAAGGCCACGGCGGCGGCGATGGTGGGCTCGGCGTTCACGGCGCCGCATGTCACGGAGTTCGTGACGGTCGACGTGACGCGCACGATGAAGCTGGTCGAGGAGCTGAAGGAGGACAAGGAGTTCGCGGGCCTGCGCGTGAACCCCCTCCTGCTGATCGCCAAGGCCCTGCTCGTCGCGATCAGGCGCAACCCGGACGTCAACGCGTCCTGGGACGAGGCCGCCCAGGAGATCGTGGTCAAGCACTACGTGAACCTGGGCATCGCGGCCGCGACCCCGCGCGGACTGATCGTCCCGAACATCAAGGACGCCCACGCCAAGACGCTGCCGCAACTCGCCGGGTCGCTGGGCGAGCTGGTGTCGACGGCCCGGGACGGCAAGACGTCCCCGGCGGACATGCAGAACGGCACGGTGACGATCACCAACGTCGGTGTCTTCGGCGTCGACACGGGTACGCCGATCCTCAACCCCGGCGAGTCCGCGATCCTCGCGGTCGGTGCGATCAAGCTCCAGCCGTGGGTCCACAAGGGCAAGGTGAAGCCCCGCCAGGTCACCACCCTGGCCCTGTCCTTCGACCACCGCCTGGTCGACGGCGAGCTGGGCTCGAAGGTCCTGGCGGACGTGGCGGCGATCCTGGAGCAGCCGAAGCGCCTGATCACCTGGGCCTGAAGTCGGCCGCCGCGGCCCGGGCTTGTGGGGCACGCGAAGGGGGGCTCACCGCCGACGGCGGTGAGCCCCCCTTCCGTGGTGCCTGTCCTACTGGGTGAAGCCGTAGTTCAGCAGCTTCGTCGCGTCCGACTTGCGGGTGGGCCCGTCCGTCGAGGCGAGAACCGTGCCGATGACTGTCTTGCCGTTCCGCGTGGCGGCGAAGACCAGGCAGTACTTGGCCTCCGGGCCGGAACCGGTCTTCACGCCGATCGCGCCGGTGTAGCTCGCGAGCAGCGGGTTGGTGTTCTCCCACGCGGCCATCGTCCGCGTGCCGCCGGACTTCGTGGTCGTCTTCGCCGTGTACTTCTTCGTCTTGACGACCGTGCGGAACGTGGAGTTCTTCATCGCCGCGCTGGCGATCTTCGTCAGGTCACGCGGCGTGGAGTAGTTCTTGCCGTGGCCGATGCCGTCGAACGAGTCGAAGTTGGTGTTCTTCAGACCCATGTTCTTGGCAGTCGTGTTCATCTTGCCGATGAACGACTTCACGCGCGCCGCCCGCGTCGAGCCCGAGCCGAACTTGTCGGCGAGCGCGTACGCCGCGTCGCAGCCGGAGGGCAGCATCAGCCCGTACAGCAGCTGGCGGACGGTGACCTTGTCGCCGACGATCAACTTGGCGTTCGACGCCCAGTTGTTGTCGACGATGTAGTCGCTGTACGCCTTCTGGACCGTGACCTTGCTGTCCAGGTTGAGGTTCGACTGCTTCAGCACCACCAGGGCCGTCATGATCTTGGTGGTCGAGCCGGTGGAGCGACGCGTGTCGGCAGCCTTGGTGTAGAGCGACTTGCCGGTCGCGTTGTTCATCACGTAGCCGCCCTTGGCGGCGATCGTGGGCGCCGTGGCGGCCTGCGCCGGCGCAACGGTGAGGGCTCCGGTCGCGAGCATGGCGCCGGTGGTGACGGCGACGGCCGCGGCTCTACGGAGACGGGTGCCCTTAATGCCGGTTATCAAGTGAAATACCCCGATTGCGTTGAATGCCCCAGGCGTGCGGCCGAATTGAGGACGAGGGGAAGGGAGCCGCACGTGTCTGACTCGTAACTAGCACAGTTGGTTGTGCTGTTGCCGAGGGGGACCCGCCCTTTGCCACAGACGTGTGACATTCGAGCCCGCATAAGTCCGCATCGCGGACGGATACATCCACGCGTACCTGTTGTATCTATGCTGTCGGCATGACCCTGGCCGTGAAGCACCCTCCCGCCGCCGACCGCGTGTACACCCACGTCAAACAGGGCGTCCTGGAGCGCCGCTACGAGGGCGGGACCCTGCTCACCGAGGGCGAACTCGCCGAGGCCGTCGGCGTCTCCCGCACGCCGGTGCGCGAGGCGCTGCTCCGGCTGGAGGTCGAGGGCCTGATCAGGCTCTACCCGAAAAAGGGAGCCCTCGTCCTGCCCGTCTCCGCGCAGGAGATCGCCGATGTCGTCGAGACCCGGCTGCTCGTCGAGGAACACGCGGCGCGCAAGGCCGTGCCCGCGCCCCCCGGGCTCATCGAGCGCCTCGAAGCGCTCCTCGCCCGGCAGAAGGAGCAGGCCGCCGCCGGAGACCTGGCCGCGGCCGCCGTCACCGACCGCTGCTTCCACGCCGAGATCGTCCGCAGCGGCGGCAACGAGATCCTCTCCCGCCTCTACGACCAACTGCGCGACCGCCAGCTGCGCATGGGCGTCGCCGTCCTGCACTCCCACCCCGACCGGATCGCCAAGACCCTCACCGAACACGAGGAGATCCTCGAAGCCCTGCGCTCCGGGGACGCCGAGGCGGCCGTCGGACTCGTCCACCGCCACGTCAGCTGGTTCTCGCACCTGGCCCGGGGGGAGGTCCGATGAGCGCCGGCATCCTGCCGGGCGATCCGCCGGGCGGCCGTCGGGCCCTGGCCATCTGGGGCACCGGCGTCTCGGTCTACTTCGTCGCGGTCATCTTCCGCACGTCCCTGGGCGTGGCCGGCCTCGACGCCGCCGACCGCTTCCACGTCAACGCCTCCGCCCTGTCCACGTTCTCCATCCTCCAGCTGCTGGTCTACGCGGGCATGCAGATACCCGTCGGCCTGCTCGTGGACCGGCTCGGCACCAAGAAGGTGCTGGCACTGGGGGCGGTGCTGTTCACCGCCGGACAGCTGGGCTTCGCGTTCTCCCCGTCGTACGGCATGGCGCTCGCCTCCCGGGCACTGCTCGGCTGCGGGGACGCGCTGACGTTCATCAGCGTGCTGCGACTGGGCACCCGGTGGTTCCCGGCCCGGCGCGGGCCGCTCGTCGCCCAGTTCTCGGGCCTGGTCGGCATGGCCGGCAACCTCGTCTCCACGCTCGTCCTGGCCCGGCTGCTGCACGGCATCGGCTGGACCGCGGCGTTCGCGGGCAGCGCGGCCGCCGGGGCCGTGGTCTTCGTGCTGGTGCTGCTGTTCCTGAAGGACCACCCGGAGGGCCACGAGCCGGAGCCGCTCCCGCACCAGGGCGCGGCCTACGTACGACGCCAGATCGCCGCCTCCTGGCGGGAGCCGGGGACCCGGCTCGGGATGTGGGTGCACTTCACGACCCAGTTCCCGGCCATGGTCTTCCTGCTGCTGTGGGGCCTGCCGTTCCTGGTCGAGGCGCAGGGGCTCTCCCGCGCCACCGCCGGTGAACTCCTCACGCTCGTCGTGCTGTCGAACATGGGCGTCGGCATGGTCTACGGCCAGATCGTCGCCCGGCACCACGAGGCGCGACTGCCCATCGCGCTCGGCACGGTCGGCACGACGGCGGCCCTGTGGGCGGCGACGCTGGCCTACCCCGGCGAGCACGCCCCGATGTGGCTGCTGATCGTGCTGTGCACGGTCCTCGGGGCGTGCGGGCCCGCGTCGATGATCGGCTTCGACTTCGCCCGCCCGGCGAACCCGCCCGAGCGGCAGGGCACCGCCTCCGGCATCACCAACATGGGCGGCTTCGTGGCCTCCATGACCACCCTGTTCGCCGTCGGGGTCCTGCTGGACGCCACCGGCGACGACTACGGCATCGCCTTCTCGGCGGTCTTCGTGCTCCAGGCCCTCGGCGTCAGCCAGATCCTGCGCCTGCGCGGGCGTGCCATCCGGCGCGAGCGCGAACGCCTGGTCGCGAGCCGGGTGGAGACGGTGCACGTACCGGTCTGACGTTTCTCAGTCGGTCGGTACGAGGGTGAGGTAGGCCAGCCCCAGGACACCGCGGTACGTCAGCCATCGGGCACGGTGCCGGTCCGCGCGCTGCCTGGTCTCGGCCGCGAGCGGATGCCCGGGATGCTCGGCGAGCCACACCTCGACGTCCGCCAGGTACGCCGACTCGAACTCCTCCCACTCGTCGAGGCTCGCGGTCTCCGTCCACTCCGGCCTGAACCCGGCCTCGATCGCCAGGTCCACGAGGCCCGCGAGGTCGGGGTGGTCGGTGACGGCGGCGTCCGGCCACATGCCGGACAGTTCGGCCGGGGTCGGGGTGCGCTGCCAGAACCCTTCGCCGAGCAGGACACGGCCGCCGTCGGCGACGAGCCGGCGGAGTTCGGCCAGGGCCTTGGGGAGATGGTCGCCGAGGGCCTGGCTGGCGCCGACGCACAGCACGAGGTCGGCCGGCCCGTGGCTGGTTCCGGTGGCGGACTCCTCGAGGAAACGGGCCCGGGCCGTGAGGTGCCGTCGCTCCGCAGCCTGCCGGCCGCGGGACAGGTCCTCGGCGTCGAGGTCTATACCGAGGCCGGTGGCCTCCGGTGCGGCTTCCAGGATGCGCAGCATGAGTTCGCCCCGACCGCAGCCGATGTCCAGCACGGTGGTGGGGGTGTTGCCGGCGAGCCGTTGTACGAGGCGGTCCGCCCGGGCCTCGGACAACGGGCCGTGGAAGGTGAGGCGGGTGCGGTGGGGTGGGGTCATGCCAGGGGACGCTACGGGTGGGGGTGGGGTGGCGGCACGGGGTTTTCGGGCCCTGGCCGCCCAATCGCCCGCAGCTGAGCAGGCACTCCTACTGCGTCACCGTGAAGTTGCGCAGGATCGCCGCCGTCAGGTCCGGGTCGCCCTCCGTCTTGAGGCGGTCGGACACCGCCTCCGGTGTCACGCGGCCGCAGGCCAGGCGGACGTAGGTCTCCCAGTCGAGAGTGAGGGTCGCGGCGGGGCCCAGGGCGGGGGCCGTTTCGAGGGTGCCGCGGCCCTGGATGTCGACGCGGATCGTGCGCAGGAACTCGACGGGGCCGTGCACGTCGAAGACGACGGCCGAGCTGCGCGGCGCCCCGGCGTTCTCGGCGACCACGCGCGGGAGTTCGGAGAGCAGCACGTCACGGGCGACGTGCGCGCCGGGGGAGTCGAGGCTGCCGGGCCGCCCGAGGGCCGTGCGCAGGTCCTGTTCGTGCACCCACACGCCGAAGGCGTGCCGGCGCATGGACTCCTCGAGCGTCAGCTCCGTGCCCAGCGGGCCGCGCACCTTCGTGCCCGGGTCACGCGACTCGTTCCGCAGCTGGCGGTTGCGGCGGATGACCACGTACTCCAGCTCGGAGGTCATCTCCGGCGCCGTGTGGTGACGGCGGACGTCGACCTGCATCTCCATGTAGCGCTGGTGGTCGTTCGTCACGTGGAAGAGGTCGCGCGGGAGCGTGTGGATGGGGCGCGGGTCGCCGAGCATCTCGCAGTCCAGGCCGATGACATGGGAGACCACGTCCCGCACCGACCACCCGGGGCACGGCGTCCGCCGGTTCCACTCGGCCTCCGCGAGCGGCTGGACCAGCTCGGATATCGCTTCGATGGAGTGGGTCCAGGCGTCGGCGTAGGGCTGGAGGGTGGGATGCAGACTCACGGAACGGGACCCCTCGGCGGTCGGTGCACGGGCAGGTGGTGGCGGCGTTGCCAGTGGGAGGTGGCGGCTGTCGGCGGGTGTCTTGGCAGCTAAGTTACGCTGCTGTGAGGCACCCCGGCAGTGCTTTCGTGTGACGATCGTAGGCCCGGGAGGAAGCCCTTGTGGACGGGTCGAATGCCAGGACGGTGGTAGTGTGCGCGCCTCTGTGATCCAGATCGCCGTAGACGAGGGCGAATCGGTCGAATCGCGCCGACGGCGGGTGGCGTCGCTCGTCCGGGAGCAGGCCGGTGCCGATCTCGTCGTCCTGCCGGAGCTGTGGACCACGGGTGCCTTCGCCTACGAGGAGTTCGGGCGCGAGGCCGAGCCGCTCGAAGGGCCGACGTACGAGGCGATGGCGAAGGCCGCGAGCGACGCGGGCGTGTGGCTGCACGCGGGATCCATCCCGGAACGCACTGCATCCGACAGCGGCTCCGCCGCGGGCGACGGACCGCTCTACAACACCTCCCTCGTCTTCTCCCCCTCCGGCGACCTGGCCGCCGCCTACCGCAAGATCCACCGCTTCGGCTTCGACAAGGGCGAGGCGGTGCTGATGGGCGCGGGTGCCGAGCTGGTGACGGTGCGCATGCCGGGGACCGTCCTGGGTCTGAGCACCTGTTACGACCTCCGTTTCCCCGAACTCTTCCGCGGTCTCGTCGACGCCGGTGCCGAGACGCTCGTGGTGTCGGCGGGCTGGCCGGAGCGCCGCCGGTCCCACTGGACGCTGCTGGCCCAGGCGCGGGCCGTCGAGAACCAGTCGTTCGTCGTCGCCTGTGGAACGGCCGGGACGCACGCCTCGGTTCCCCAGGCCGCTCACTCGATCGTGGTCGATCCGTGGGGCGAGGTGCTGGCCGAGGCGGGCGCCGACGAGGAGGTCCTCACGGTGGAGTTCGACCCGGGGAAGGTCGCGACGACCCGCGAGCAGTTCCCGGCGCTGAAGGACCGCCTGCTGGGGCTGGAGCCCCCGCGCAGGCCGTAGGACCGCCGCAGGACCTCAGTCCTCGCGCTCCTCAGTCCTCGCGCTCCTTCTCCGCCAGGTGGATGACACACACCGCCACGGCGATCAGCAGCGCCGGATCCGCGTCCTCCCGGACGACGTCCACGCCGTAGGTGTCCCGCAGGGTCAGCCACCGCCGGGAGATCACCGCCAGCAGCTCCCCGTCGTACTCGACGGCGAACTCCCGGTCGAGGATCTTGCCGCTGACGTCCAGCTCGTTGCCGTCGGCCAGGGACACCCGGTAGTGGTTGCGCAGCAGGGACAGCCGTTTCCTGCGGATCGTCGCCAGCGGCTCTCCGGCCCGCTGCAGCACCATCGTGTCGCGCAGGGCGAGCATCTTCTGGTGGATGTCGACGAGAACGCGCCCCTGGGTGTCCTTCAGCTCCCAGGTGTCCCGCAGCCGCAGGGCCTTGCCGTCGACGAGGAACACCTTGCTGCCGCGCTCGTCCTCGATCCAGTAGTCGTCACCGAAACCGAGAAGCCGGTCGTACACGAGGAATCTCATGAGACCAGGGCTTCCCCGCGGCCCGCTTTGAAACGCCGCCGCTAGGCCGACGGGCTGAGCTGACTGTCAGTGACGGATGGCACCCTGGGGGCATGGACCACTCCACACCCCGACGCGCCCGCGTCCGTGCCCCCGAGCTGATCGGCAAGGGCGGCTGGCTGAACACGGGCGGGCAGCAGTACACCCTCGCCGACCTGCGGGGACGCATCGTCATCCTGGATTTCTGGACGTTCTGCTGCATCAACTGCCTGCACGTCCTGGACGAGCTCCGTGAGCTCGAGGAGAAGCACCGGGACACGGTCGTCGTCATCGGGGTGCACTCGCCGAAGTTCGTGCACGAGGCGGAGCATCAGGCGGTCGTCGACGCCGTGGAGCGGTACGGGGTGGAGCACCCGGTGCTCGACGACCCGGAGCTGGCCACCTGGAAGCAGTACGCCGTACGGGCCTGGCCGACGCTGGTGGTGATCGACCCCGAGGGGTACGTGGTCGCCCAGCACGCCGGTGAGGGGCATGTGCACGCCATTGAGCGGCTCGTCGGGGAGTTGGAGACCGAGCACGCCGCCAAGGGCACGCTGCGGCGGGGGGACGGGCCGTACGTGGCGCCGGAGCCGGAGCCGACGGCGCTGCGGTTCCCGGGGAAGGCCGTGCTGCTGCGGAGCGGGAACCTCCTGGTGAGCGACACGACCCGGCATCAGCTGGTGGAGCTCGCCGAGGACGGCGAGAGCGTGGTGCGGAGGATCGGGTCCGGGGCGCGCGGGTTCGCCGACGGGAACGCGTCGACCGCCACCTTCAACGAGCCTCAGGGGCTGGCCCTTCTCGACGACGGCTCCGTGGTCGTCGCCGACACGGTCAACCACGCGCTGCGGCGGCTTGACCTCACCACCGGTGAGATCACCACCCTGGCCGGTACGGGCCGGCAGTGGTGGCAGGGCTCTCCCACCTCGGGCCCGGCCCGCGAGGTCGACCTCTCCTCCCCCTGGGACGTCGCCCTGTGGCAGGAGAAGGTCTGGATCGCCATGGCCGGTGTGCATCAGTTGTGGGCGTACGACCCGGCCGAGGGGACGGTGGCCGTCACGGCCGGTACGACCAACGAGGGGCTGGTGGACGGGCCGGGGGCCGAGTCCTGGTTCGCCCAGCCGTCCGGGCTCGCCGCCACGCCCGAGCGGCTCTGGCTCGCCGACTCGGAGACGTCCGCCCTGCGCTGGGTGGAGCCCGACGGCTCCGTCCACACCGCCGTCGGCACCGGCCTGTTCGACTTCGGGCACCGGGACGGTGCCGCCGAACAGGCCCTGCTCCAGCATCCGCTGGGCGTCACCGCGCTGCCGGACGGGTCCGTCGCGGTCAGCGACACGTACAACCACGCCCTGCGCCGCTACGACCCGGCGACCGGGGAGGTGACGACCCTGGCCACGGACCTGCGCGAGCCCAGCGACGCCGTGCTCGTCGGCGACGACATCGTGGTCGTGGAGTCGGCCCGGCACCGGCTGACCCGGCTGCGGCTGCCGGAGGAGGCCGTGAAGGTCGCCGAGGTCGCTCACCGAACGCAGCGCGAAGCCACCGAAGTGGCCCCGGGGCGGCTCCGGCTGGACGTGATCTTCCAGGCCCCGGCGGGTCAGAAGCTGGACACCCGCTACGGCCCTTCCACTCGCCTGCTCGTCTCCTCCACCCCGCCGGAACTGCTGCGCACCGGCGAGGGCGCGGGAACCGATCTCTCCCGCGCCCTCGAACTCGACCCCGCCGTCAGGGAGGGTGTGCTGCACGTTTCCGCGATGGCCGCCTCTTGCGACGACGACCCGGCCAACGAGTACCCGGCCTGTCACGTCCACCAGCAGGACTGGGGCGTACCCGTCCGCCTCACCGAGGCGGGGACGGACCGGCTTCCGCTGGTGCTGGCCGGGATGGATGCCTGACCTGCGGGATCTGCCGGGGCGTCACACCCCGTACCCGTCGCTGTAGCCGTCGCGCGTGTGGCGCCGTCCGTCGTCCGCGACCGGCGTCGTGGGGGGCACCACCACGCGCCGGCGCCTGGCGATGCTGCTGAACGTGGTGACGCCGATCAGTCCGACGATCATCAGGATGATGCCGACCAGGTCGAGGTTGACCCCCTGCATGTCCCAGTCGGTCGCGAACGTGAGGATGGCTCCCACGGCGATGAGGATGATGCATCCGCCGAGGCCCATGTGTGTCGCCTCCCTGTACGGTCCGGTCCGGTCGTTCCGGCCCGCACACCGGGTACCCCCGTGGGGAACACCCATGCGGTGAGGGCCCGTTCTACCTCTCCAGAAACGCCGTCAGCGCGTTGGCGAGGAGGAACGGGTCGTCGGCGCCGCACAGTTCGCGGACGCTGTGCATCGACAGGATGGCCACGCCGATGTCGACGGTCCTGATGCCGTGCCGGGCGGCGGTGATCGGGCCGATCGTGGTGCCGCAGGGCATGGAGTTGTTGGAGACGAAGGACTGGAAGGGCACGCCCGCCTGCTCGCAGGCCGCCGCGAACTCGGCGCGGCCCGAACCGTCCGTGGCGTAGCGGTTGTTGACGTTGACCTTGAGGATCGGGCCGCCGTTGACGCGCGGGTGGTGCGTCGGGTCGTGCCGCTCCGCGTAGTTGGGGTGGACGGCGTGGCCCGTGTCGGAGGACAGACAGACCGTGCCGGCGAAGGCGCGGGCGCGGTCCTCGTAGGAGCCGCCGCGGGCGAACACCGAGCGCTCCAGCACGTTGCCGAGCAGCGGCCCGTCCGCGCCGGTGTCGGACTGGGAGCCGTTCTCCTCGTGGTCGAAGGCGGCCAGGACCGGGATGGACGCCGGGTTCGACGCGCCGGAGGCCACGGCCGCGAGGGCCGCCGTGCCGGCGTGTACGGAGAGCAGGTTGTCCATGCGCGGGCCGGCCAGCAGTTCGCGGTCGCGGCCCAGGTAGGCGGGCGGTTCCACGGAGTGCGTCATCAGGTCCCAGCCGGTGACCTCGCCCGCGGGGAGGCCGGCCGTCTCCTCCAGGAAGGCGATCAGGTCGCCGTCGCGCACGTGGTTGCCCAGGCCCCAGACCGGCTGCAGGTGCCGCTGCTTGTCGAGCTTGAGGCCGTCCGCCGTCACCGAGCGGTCCAGGTGGATGGCGAGTTGCGGGACGCGCAGCAGCGGCCGGTCGACGTTGACCAGGCGCGTCGAGCCGTCGCGCAGGGTGAGGCGGCCGGCGAGGCCCAGGTCGCGGTCCAGCCAGGAGTTGAGCAGCGGTCCGCCGTAGATCTCCACGGCGACCTGGCGCCAGCCGTGCGCCCCGCTGTCGGGCAGCGGCTTGACGCGCAGGTTGGGGGAGTCGGTGTGGGCGCCGACGATCCGGAACGGCGTGTGGGGCGCGGCGCCCTCCGGCACGTACCAGGCGACGATCGCGCCGCCGCGCAGCACGTACTTGCCGCCGCTCGTCCCCTCCCAGGCGTCCGTCTCCGCGACCTGCCGGAAGCCCGCCTTCTCCAGCCGCTCGGCGGCGGTCGCCACGGCGTGGTACGGCGACGGGCTCGCCGCCAGGAAGGTCATGAGGTCGTCGGTGTGGCCGCGGTCGAAGCGGGCTGGTTCGCTCATAGGTTCACTTTAACGACGGACGAGGGCCTGTTCCCGGGGTAAGGGAACAGGCCCTCGAACAGAGGACGTGAGAGATCTAGAACGCGGCCTCGTCCAGCTCCATCAGGTCCAGCTCGACGCCCTCGGCGATCTTGCGGGCCAGGGTGACGCCGGGCAGGACGTTCGCGGCGAAGAACCTCGCCGCGGCGATCTTCCCGGTGTAGAAGGCCACATCCTTGGCGGAGGCCGTCTCCAGCTTCTCGGCGGCGACCGAGGCGCCCTTGAGCAGCAGGTAGCCGACGATCACGTCACCGGAGGCCATCAGCAGGCGGGTCGTGTTGAGCCCGACCTTGTAGATGTTCTTGACGTCGTGCTCGGTGGCCGCGAGGTCGGTCAGCATCAGGCCGACGATGGCCTCCAGCTCGACGGCGGCCTTGGCGAGGTGCTCGCGGGCACCGGCCAGCTCCTCGCCGCCCGTGCCGAGGGCCAGGAACTTCTTGATGTCCTCGGCGAGGGAGTTCAGCGCGGCGCCCTGGTTGCGGACGATCTTCCGGAAGAAGAAGTCCTGGCCCTGGATCGCCGTGGTGCCCTCGTAGAGGGTGTCGATCTTGGAGTCCCGGATGTACTGCTCGATCGGGTACTCCTGGAGGAAGCCCGAGCCGCCGAAGGTCTGCAGCGACTGGGCGAGCTGCTCGTAGCCCTTCTCGGAGCCGTAGCCCTTGACGATGGGCAGGAGCAGGTCGTTCAGGGCCTCCAGGGTGGAGACGTCCTCGCCCGCGGCCTCCTTGACCTGGATCTCGTCCTGGACGGAGGCGGTGTAGAGGACCAGCGCCCGCATGCCCTCCGCGTACGCCTTCTGCGTCATCAGCGAGCGGCGCACGTCGGGGTGGTGGGTGACGGTGACCTTGGGCGCGGTCTTGTCCATGAAGTTCGCCAGGTCGGGGCCCTGGACGCGCTCCTTGGCGTACTCCAGCGCGTTCAGGTAGCCCGTGGAGAGCGTGGAGATCGCCTTCGTGCCGACCATCATGCGGGCGAACTCGATGATGCGGAACATCTGGCGGATGCCGTCGTGCTTGTCGCCGATCAGCCAGCCCTTGGCGGGGTGCTGGTCGCCGAAGGTCATCTCGCAGGTGTTGGAGGCCTTCAGGCCCATCTTGTGCTCGACGTTGGTGGCGTAGGCGCCGTTGCGCTCGCCCAGCTCGCCGGTCTCGAAGTCGAAGAGGTACTTCGGGACGAGGAAGAGGGACAGGCCCTTGGTGCCGGGGCCGGCGCCCTCGGGGCGGGCCAGCACGTAGTGGAGGATGTTCTCCGACATGTCGTGCTCACCGGACGTGATGAAGCGCTTCACGCCCTCGATGTGCCAGGAGCCGTCCTCCTGCTGCACGGCCTTGGTGCGGCCGGCGCCCACGTCGGAGCCCGCGTCGGGCTCGGTGAGCACCATCGTGGAGCCCCACTGCTTCTCCGTGGCGAACGTGGCTATGTGCTTCTGGACCTCGTTGCCCTCCTCGAAGAGGATGCCGGCGAAGGCCGGGCCCGAGGAGTACATCCACACGGCCGGGTTGGCGCCCAGGATGAGCTCGGCGTACGCCCAGATCAGGGAGCGGGGCGAGGTGGTGCCGCCGATCTCCTCGGGCAGGCCGAGGCGCCAGTACTCGGAGTCCATGAAGGCCTGGTAGCTCTTCTTGAAGGACGCGGGGACCGGCGCGGTGTTGGTCTCCGGGTCGAAGACCGGCGGGTTGCGGTCGGCGTCGATGAAGGATTCCGCCAGCTCGTTCTCCGAGAGACGGGTCAGCTCCTCCAGGATGCTCTTCGCGGTCTCGACGTCCATCTCCCCGAACGGGCCGGTGCCGTACACCTTGTCGCGCCCGAGTACTTCGAAGAGGTTGAACTCGATGTCGCGGAGATTCGACTTGTAGTGCCCCATGGCGACGGCTCCCGGCTCCGTAGAGAGATCGGCGAGGCACTGGATCCTCGCGCTAGTTCACGTACCAACAAGTAGCTACGATGATGCTACCCGTCGGTAATAAGAAGCAACCCCGAACCGGTCATCTGTGACGCGTGGCTCATACCGGCATCGAGGAGGCACGGAGCCTCGCTCTCGGTACGCTTGCGCCCATGTACGGCTACGACCAGACAGCGGGCCCGCAAGCGCAGTACGCCCCTCCGCAGCAGCCGATGTCCGGCGGGTACGGGCAGCAGCCGCCGCTGTACCCCGAGCCGTCCCCGCCCTCCCTCACGGACGCGGTGCGCGCGTTCACGACCGGGCAGATGGCCGCCGAGGACTTCCAGCAGGCCTTCGCGACGTCGAAGGTCTACTGCCCGCGCGGCGACAACCCCGGCTTCCTCGCGCTGCACAACACCCAGCAGCCGGTGATCCCGATGTTCAGCACGCTCAAGGAGCTGCGCCGGTACGCGGGCAAGGAGTCCAAGTACTTCGTGATCACCGGTTCCGAGGTGCTGGACCTGCTGCCGACCGGCTACGGGTTCGTCCTCGACATGGAGGGCGAGCACCGGATGGTGTTCGACGCGAAGGCCGTCGAGCAGATGGTCGAGTTCGCGATGCGCCGGATGTATGGCGGCTGACCTGCCTATTTCGGCAGGCGCAGGGCCAGGCCGTCCAGGACGACCTCCAGGCCGTAGGTGAACTTGTCGTCCCGGATCCGGGCGGGGTCGACGGGCTCGTCGGCGTTCCTGGCGTCGGCGGCGGCCGACAGGTGGTCGTAGCCGGCCGAGGCCTCCCGGGCCGCGGGCAGCAGCCGCGCGACGAACTCCGGCTCGGTCTCGCCGGAGCGCGCGACCGTGGTGAGCCAGGCGGCCTCCGTGGTGGACATGCCGATGACGTACGAGAAGACCGCGTCGATCGCGCGGCTCGGCTCGGGGAACCCCGCCGCCGTGAACAGCGCCGCGAGCCGCTCGGAGAAGGTCATGTAGTTGGGCCCGAGGTAGGCGAGCCCGGCCTGGCCCAGGACCAGGGGCAGCCAGGGGTGCCGTAGCGCCGTCGTACGGAAGGACCCCGCGGCCTCGGTGACCGCCGCGCGCCAGTCGGGGCCGCCGGCCCGCGGGACGTGGATCTCGGCGGCGACCGCGTCCACCGCCAGCTCCATCAGCTCGTCCTTCGTGGCGACGTGCCGGTACAGGGACGTCGCGCCCGCGTTCAGCCGGGCGCCGAGCTTGCGCATGCTGAGCGCCTCGATGCCGTCGGCGTCGAGCATCGCGATCGCCTCG
Organism: Streptomyces sp. NPDC041940; assembly: GCF_055589465.1. Lineage (NCBI taxonomy): Bacteria > Bacillati > Actinomycetota > Actinomycetes > Kitasatosporales > Streptomycetaceae > Streptomyces > Streptomyces sp. NPDC041940. The sequence continues at coordinate 58,920 of NZ_JBVJBP010000023.1, read as the reverse complement.
CGCACGATCGCGTCCCTGCTGAGCGCGGGCTGGTCGGGGCGGCGTTGCTCGCGGGTCCATACGGACGGGATGGGGTTCTTCTCCGTCGTCTTGCTCCGGCTCATGGATGCTCCTCCTGCTGGACCCTCGGCACCTTGGTGCGAACAGCGTGCGCATTCAGCGTACAGAACTCAAGGGTTGCGCACACTGTTCCGCTGTGCGTACAGTGTGCGCATCGAAGGAACGGTGTTCGCGGGAGGGGAAACTGACATGGACGCTCGTAATCCACGCCGCTGGTGGATCCTGGTGGTGCTCTGCCTCAGCACGCTCGTGCTGGTCGTCGACAACATGGCGCTGACGGTGGCGGTGCCCACGCTGACCGAGGACATCGGGGCGAGCGCCCAGAGCATGCAGTGGATCCTCGACTCCTACATCCTGGTCTTCGCCGGACTGCTGCTGACCTCGGGAAGCCTGGGGGACCGGTTCGGGCGCCGGAAGGTGATGCTGATCGGCCTGGCGCTCTTCGGGGCGGCCTCGCTGGGGGCGATGTTCTGCTCCACGCCGGGTGAGCTGATCGCGGTGCGGATCGTCATGGGGGTCGGCGGGGCGCTGATCATGCCGTCGACGCTGTCCATCCTGATCACCGTCTTCGACGAGGACGAGCGGCCCAAGGCGATGGCGGCATGGGGCTCGGTGTCGATGCTGGGGCTGGTCGGCAGCCCGGTCCTCGGCGGTGTGCTGATCGACCACTTCGCCTGGCAGGCGATCTTCCTGATCAACGTGCCGATCGTCGGAGCGGCGCTGCTGGCCGGTGTGCTGCTGATGCCGGAGTCCAAGGCGCCGTGGCAGAAGCCGGACCCGCTGGGCGCGGTGCTGTCGGCGGTGGGCATGACGGCCCTGGTGTGGTGGATCATCGAGATCCCGCAGCACGGCGCCTTCGAAGACCGTTCCCTGCTCGTCCTGGCCGTCGCGGTGGCCGCCCTGGCCGGCTTCGTGATCTGGGAGAACGTCACCGCCTCGCCGATGGTCCCGCTGGTCCTCTTCAAGAACCGCAACTTCAGCGGCGGCTCGCTCTCCCTGTCGCTCGTCCAGATCGGCAACGCCGGGCTGCTGCTGGTCCTGACCCAGTACCTCCAGTTCGTGCTCGGCTACTCCGCCGTCAAGGCGGGCCTGGCCTTCCTGCCGCTGGCCGTGGCCGCGCTGGCCGGCAACGCCGCCGGGGCCCAGCTCGCCGTCAAGGCGGGCAACCGGGTCGTCATCCTCGCCGGGATGCTGCTCATGGCCGCCTCCTTCGGGCTGCTGGCCACGCTCGACGCCGACAGCGGGTTTACGGTCCCGGCCGTGGCGCTGGGCATCCTGGGTCTCGGCGCGGGCCTCGCCATGCCGGCCGCGGTGGCCGCGCTGATGGGCACCATCCCCGAGGACAAGGCGGGGGTCGGCTCGGCCCTCAACGACACCATCCAGCAGTCCGGCACCGCCCTCGGTATCGCGATCCTCGGCTCCCTGCTCTCCAGCGGCTACGCCGACGCGATGCCGGCCGGCGCTCCGGGGCAGGCGAAGGAGTCCATCGGCGGGGCCCTGGCGGTCGCCGGCGGCGACACGGGCCTGGTCCGGGCGGCCCGCGAGGCCTTCACCGCCTCGATGACGACGACCTTCACGATCAGCGCGCTCGGTGTCCTGGCGGCGGCCGTGGTGGCCACGCTGGTGATGCGGGACCGCAAGGCCGAGCCCTCCGGGGCCGAGAATGAGGAGCACCGGCTGGCTGCCTGACACTGCGGCTTCAAGGGCCGGCACCCCCTCGCGGGGGCGCCGGCCTTCCGTCATGTCGGTGCCCGGTGGTTCGGGCGGCCCTCCGCTGGGAATGCCCTCCCGGTTTTCTCTGTTTGGGGTAGCAGAAAGTTCAACGCTCAACTAAACTGGGCGTACACGAGGAGGAACCGACATGCCTGCAGTGACCGTCGAGAACCCGTTGACGCTGCCCCGCGTGACCGCGCCGACCGACGCCGTGGCACGTCCTGTGCTCGCCGTCACGACCGCTCCGAGCGGTTTCGAGGGCGAGGGCTTCCCGGTGCGCCGGGCTTTCGCGGGGATCAACTACCGTCATCTCGACCCGTTCATCATGATGGACCAGATGGGCGAGGTGGAGTACGCGCCGGGTGAGCCGAAGGGCACGCCCTGGCACCCGCACCGCGGCTTCGAGACCGTCACGTACATCATCGACGGGATCTTCGACCACCAGGACAGCCAGGGCGGTGGCGGCACCATCACCAACGGCGACACCCAGTGGATGACGGCCGGCTCGGGCCTGCTGCACATCGAGGCCCCACCGGAGCATCTCGTCATGTCCGGCGGGCTCTTCCACGGCCTCCAGCTGTGGGTGAACCTCCCGGCCAAGGACAAGATGATGGCCCCGCGCTACCAGGACATCCGCGGCGGCTCGGTCCAGTTGCTCTCCACCCCCGACGGCGGCGCGCTCCTGCGGGTCATCGCCGGTGAGCTGGACGGGCACGCGGGCCCCGGCGTCACGCACACCCCGATCACGATGGTCCACGCGACGCTCGCGCCGGGTGCGGAGCTCACCCTGCCGTGGCGTGAGGACTTCAACGGCCTGGCGTACGTCCTCGCCGGCCGGGGCAGCGTCGGCGCCGACCGCCGCCCCGTCCACACGGGCCAGACCGCCGTCTTCGGCGCGGGCTCCTCGCTGACCGTCCGCGCGGACGAGAAGCAGGACTCGAACACGCCGGACATGGAGGTCGTCCTCCTCGGCGGCCAGCCGATCCGTGAGCCCATGGCCCACTACGGCCCGTTCGTGATGAACACCCGTGAGGAACTCCAGCAGGCGTTCGACGACTTCCAGAAGGGGCGGCTCGGGACGATCCCGGCCGTGCACGGGATGTCGGAGGGCGGGCTGTAGGGCTTGCTGAAGCTCCACGCGGACGAGCCCTGCCCGGACAGGGCAGGGCTCGTTCCGCGGTTGCTGCCGCCTTCCAGGGTGACGACGCATAACCGGCGCTGTACAGCAGGTGATTTCTCAGGGGCCCTGCCCGACCCCTCGTGAATCAGATCGGGTCGCATCATGCAGCAGCGCGTTGGATCTCGATCGCGAGGGCGCCGAGGGCCTCCTTCTCCGGCGGGTAGATGGCGCGGATGTTGGCGAGCTGCTGTTCGCGGGTGGCGGTCGGGTTGACGTTGGCCGGTCCCTCGCCGTCGAGCAGTGCCTCGAAGTCGGGATACTCGGTGACCCGCTCGACCTTGACCTCACAGGTCTCGTCGGTGCCCTTGATGCGGAAGCGAATCACGTCGCCGGCGGAGAGATCGGCGAGGTGCGGGTACTTGACCCGCACCTCGATGGTCTTGGTGCCCGCGGCGACGAGGTCGAAGTACCGGCGGTAGAGATTGAGCTCGTGGACGCGGGCGGTGGCGTCGGTCATGGGGCGGGAACGCTCCTGGTGGCTGGTGCGGTCATCATCCGGCCGATCTCGGTGGTCGAGTACGAGCGGAAGAAGTGGCGGGGGTCGGACAGCAAGGTATCGGTCAGGGTCAGCAGTTGGTCGACGTACTCCGCGACGGTGCCGGGCCACTGACGGGTGTCGAGCATCCAGTCGGCAGTGCCGTCGGGCAGGGGCGCACGGCCTTCGCGGATCAGCGACTTGGACAGCTTGGCGCCGGTGTCGGTGACGACCTGCGGGCAGAACAAGCGGGCGGGGAGTTGGGCGCGGGTGAGGCCGACGGCCTGGAGAGCTTCGTCGACCAGGTGGGAGCCGAAGACCCAGTCGCCACCCTTGACCATGACGAGGAGTGTGCCGTGGGGGTTGGACAGCGCGAGTTCCTTGACCGCGTTGCGGTACAGGGTGGCCAGATCGAGGTAGGCGCCAGCCGTTGACGTGATGGTGGCCTGGTAGGGGCCGTGGTGGAGGCATAGGGCAGCTACTTGCGCGGTCTCGCGGTCGGTGAGGTGGACGCGGGTGCGTTCGGCGTACTTCTCGGCCCAGCCGCACCCCGAGTGCGGGCAGGGGACACGCAGGTGTGGTGTGCCGGTGGAGGGGGCGAGCCACCAGCGGGCAGCGTCGAGGCGCGGCAGGAGGCGGAGCCAGGTGCGGCGGAAGTGCTCGTCGGCCTGCTGCTGGCTGTAGGTCTCGACCCGATGGGGAATGCCCAGACGCCGTGACAGCGCGGTGAACAGGGGTTGATGGAGGGCGGTGATGAGGTCGGCCAGGGCCTTGTCGCCGAGGGCTTGGGCGTAGGCGCGTTGGTAGCGGTGGCCGCTGACCGGGTCGGTGGTCAGCTCGTAGGGGGCGTTGTCGAGGGCGCTGAACAGGACCTCGGTCGGGATGCCGAAGCGGTCGCGCAGGCGGGCGGCCATGGCGAAGGCCAGGGACTGGACGAGCGAGGTGCCGATGTGCGGGGCGCCGTTGATCTGGGTGCCGACGACCAGCACGATCCGCTCGGGTGGGGTGGCGGCCAGGATGCGTGGGGTCAGGACGTCCTCGGCGTGGTCGAGGGCGTTGGCCAAGACGGTGTTCGGTGAAACGGGGTGGGTCGTCACGGGATGTCCCCCTGGGGTGGGTTGGAGTTCATTCGGTTTGGGTGTGGCCGAGCAGGAGGGACCAGGGGCGGCCGGTGGGGATGCGTTGGCGGTAGAGAGTGCCGTCGAAGCGCAGTGCCACCTCGGTCGGGGTGATCTGACGCAGGCGTGGCCCGATGTCCGGCGGGGGTGCCGTGGCGGGACCGAGGCGCAGAGCTTTGGCGGCTGCGCGTATGCGTTGTCCGCGGCCACAGTCGGCGGTGCCCCGTGATTCCTGCTTGGCGGGTGCGCCGTTGCCGCCGTCGTGCACCTCGATGCGCAGGACAGTGGCGTGCAGTTCGACGCGTACGAGGACCTGACCGCCCGTAGGCGCTCCGTGCAGGACGGCGTTGGTGGCGAGCTCGGAGATGCACAGCCGGATGTCGTCAAGGCGTTCGGTCCGGCCCCATCGGGTAAGGGTGTCGGCGACGAAGGAGCGGGCAGCGCCTGGGGTGGTCCGGCGCCGGCCGAACAGCATCGTTTCGAGTTCGATGGTGCGGTCGAGGGCTTGGTCCGGTGCGAGGCTGTCCGGCTCGTCGGGCAGTGTGCTGGGCATGGCCAACAGCCAACCGCTGTCGCTCGTTTGGGTCGGGAGCCAGCGTGGGGGCCATGCAGGGGGCCACTATGGGGACCACGGTTCGCATGCTCCGGGAGAGGGGATGAGCGACACGAGGATCGGCGCGTTACTCATCCGGCTGCGCACTGAGCGTGGCTGGACCCAGCAACGGGTGGCCGACGAGTACAACGCCCTGGAGGGGCGTGCCGCCAAGACCGGCAAGGAGATCGGGCGTTACGAGCGCGAGGCGCGTATCCCCGTTCCGTATACCCGGAAGCACCTGGCGCACGTTTTCGGCGTCGATGTCGCGGTGCTCGATCGGGCTGTGGCGGTCAGCAAGAGCCTCCGGGGCGAGGACGACAGTGCTCCTGGGCCCCCGCAGGAACGGGCTGCGCGGCCTGTCGTGCCTTTGTGCCCTGGCGTGGGCGCCGTATCGGCGGACGCGGGGATGTCGGCCGACTTCGCTCGGTTCATCGCGCAGCGCAACGCCGACGAGTTCGTCGTCGAGCAGTTGGAGGCCGATGTCGCCCGGCTCGCCCGCGCCTACGTCAGCCATCCGTTGCTGGAGCTGTACGTCGAGATCAAACGGTTGCGGGACGGGGCGTTCGAGTTGCTGCGGGGGCGTCAGCGTCCTCGGCAGACAGCTGACCTCTACGTCGCGGCCTCCCGGTTGTGCGGACTGTCCGCGCACGTCTGCCTGGACCTGGGCGACTACGACTCCGCGGCTACGCATGCCCGTACCGCCCGGGCGTGCGCCGAGGCGGCCGGGCACGAAGGGATGCTGGCCTGGGTGAGGGCCGTAGAGTCCCTGATCGCCTACTGGACCGGACGATACGAACAGGCGGCGCGGCTGGCTCAGGCCGGCCGCCACCATCGGGCTCGCGGCAGTATCGGAGCCCGGCTGGCGAGCCTGGAGGCGCGGGCGCTGGCCATAGTCGGAGACCGAGTGGGTGCGGTGGCAGCCCTGGCGGACGCCGAGCGCTCCCGCGAGGCGATGCCCGGCCACGACGAGGTGTCGGGCATCTTCGCCTTCCCCTCCGCCAAGCAGTTCGCGTATGCCGGGACGAGCTACTTGGCCGTGGGCGGGCAGGGGCACGTCCAGCAGGCCATCGTCAGCGCGGACACCGCGATCCGGCTCTACCGGAGTGCCGAGGACGACGACCAGTCGGTCGGCGACCTGCTCGCCGCCCATGTCGATCTCGGCCGCGGCCACCTGCTTCTGGGGGACTTGGACGGCACCGAGGCGATGCTCGGATTCGTCCTCGATTCCCCGCCGGAGCGCATGTCGGCCAGCATCGTGCGCCGGCTCACCGCTCTGGGGCGCGAGCTGGGCGGGCCGCAGTACGGTGGAGCCGCCCAGGCCGCACACCTTCGCGAACGACTCCAGCACACGGCCGTCCTCGCGGCCTCGCCCGCCGCCCACCCACCGGAGCTGCCGACGTGACCGAACTGTCCGCCGCACACGACGCCGCAGTCACCGACCGGAGCCGCCTCACCGGGAGCGCCTACAACAGCGACCGGGACCTGGCCGCCCGCCAATCGCTCTACCAGTGGCAGACGCCCCGTTACGACCTGCCCGGCATCGTCGCCGAGCAGCTGAGCGGCAGACACGGACGGGTGGTCGATGTCGGCTGCGGCAACGGCAAGTTCATCCTGCGGCTCCGCGAGGGCCGGACCGATCTGGACCTGCTCGGCTTGGACATCGCTCCTGGCATCCTCGCGGGCGTGCCCGGCCCCGTCGCCGTTGCGGATGCGACCCGCCTGCCGTTGCCCACGGCGAGCGTCGACGCCGCGTTGGCGCTGCACATGCTCTACCACGTCCCCGACATCCCTCAGGCGGTCAGGGAGCTGTCCCGCGTTGTGGCCCGTGACGGGCTGGTGATCGCTTCCACCAACAGCGACCGGGACAAGGCGGAACTCGACGACCTGTGGCAGCGGGCCGCCGGCGACGTCCTGGGCACCGGACGGGGCCCTGCCCGCATCTCGCTCAGCGCCCGCTTCTCCCTGGAGAAGGCCCCAGCCTTCCTGAGGGAGGAGTTCGCCCGAGTGGAGACGATCGAACTGCCTGGCACCATCACGGTTCAGGAGCCCGATCCGGTCATCGCGCACATGGCCTCCTACCGGGCGTGGGCAGACCAGCACGACGTGCCCTTCGAGGCCACGATCGAGCGGGCCCGAGCGATCCTTGTCGACCACATTGCCCAGCACGGGGCCTTCGAGGTCACCTGCCTGGGCGGCATTCTCGTCTGCCGCCGCTGACGCAAACGCGTCCTGAACCAGGCTCGACGGGCTGGCGTACGTCCTCGCCGGACAGCCGATCCGTGAACATGGAATGTCGGAGGGTGGCCTATAGAGCCGCTGGGACAGGTACGGTACGACGAGGCCCGAAGCCGCAATTTCGGGTTGCGACTTCGGGCCTTTCCTCTCCTCGGTGCCTGGCTACGGCAGCACGTAGAACGGAGCGCCGTTCGGAGCGCGGCCCACCTGTCGTACGCATTCCTGCTCGGACAGCAGCTCAAGACTGTCGTGGACGCGGTCGGGCGACAGCCCGGTGCAGACGGAGATCTCCTCGACGCTGTATCCGGCGCCGCCGTGCAGCAGTGCCGGGGCCAGGTGTGCGGCCACCGCGTGGACGTCCTCGGTGACGACGAGGTTCCTGGCCTTCCAGTTGGCCAGAAGCTGCTGGGGTGTCAGCTCCGGGGCCTGGACGGGGCGGGTGCGGTCGTCGGAGCGGCGCAGCGTCTTGGTGATGTCGCGGAGCATGTCGACGATCGTGTTCTGCTTGTCGTCGATCTGCCTTGACTTGCTCCTCGGGCTGAAGCCCGAGGATTCTGGCCTTCTCGATCGTTGCTGTGCCGCTACGCGGCGCGGGGTCGGGTCGAAAATCCGTGGCTTCCTGTTTCTTCGCGCTGCGCCGGGATTGCTCCTGGTCTTACCGGCGCTCCGCAGGCCGTCACCGCCAGTCCGGCGGCCGTCTTCACGTTGATCGCGGCATTGTGGTCCCGGTCGTGGACCGCGCCGCAGGCGGCACACGTCCACACCCGGACGTTCAGGGGTTTGGGTCCGTCCTTGACGCCGCAGGTGGAGCAGGTCTGGGAGGTCGGCTCGAACCGGCCGATCTTGACCAGGGTGCGACCGTACCGTTCTGCTTTGTACTCCAGCATGCCGATGAACGAGGCCCATCCGGCGTCGTGCACGGACTTGGCCAGCCTGGTGCGGGCCAGTCCCGCCACCGCCAGGTCCTCCACGGCGATCCCTTGGTTCTCGGAGATCAGCTTCGTGGAGAGCTGGTGGTGGAACTCGCGACGGGCGTCAGCAACTCTGGCGTGGGCGCGGGCGACCTTCAGGCGGGCCTTGGCGCGGTTCTTCGAGCCTTTCTGTTTGCGGGACATCTCTCGCTGGGTCTTCTTCAGCTTCTTCTCCGCCCGGCGCAGGAACCTGGGGGAGTCGATCTTCGTGCCGTCGGACAGGACGGCGAAGTGGGTCAAGCCGAGATCGATGCCGATCGTCTGGTCGGTTTCGGGCATCCGGACCGCGTCGACGGCCGGGTCGGTGTCGATGACGAAGGAGGCGAAGAACCTGTTGGCCGTGTCCTTGATGACGGTGACCGAGGAGGGCGTGGCGGGCAGCGTGCGGGACCATTTCACCTTCACCGGACCGATCTTCGGCAGGTTCAGACGGCCGCTGCCGCTGATGGACCAGCGGGCGTTGGCGGTGAACCGGATCGACTGCCGGGCGTCTTTGCGGGACTTGAAGCGGGGCGGTCCGGTCCTGGGGCCCTTGCGGGTGCCCTTGAGGGAGGCGAAGAAGTTGCGGTACGCGGTCTCGGCGTCCCGCAGGGACTGCTGCAGGACGACCGCGGAGACCTCGCCCAGCCAGGAGCGTGAGGTGGTCTGCTTCGCCTGGGTGATCAGGCGCGTGGACAGCTCGCCGATCTTCGGGAACGGCTGCTGGGCCTTACGGGCGTCCTCGCGGGCGCGGACCGCGTCGTTGAACACGACACGGGCGCACCCGAACGCCTTCGCCAACGCCCTCTGCTGGCCCGGGTCCGGGTACAGGCGAAAGCGGTACCGGAGCTGCATGACGGCCAAGGTACATATTTGGGTTATGGGTGAGATGCAGAAGATCAGAACTGGCAGGCACTGTGTTTTCGTGATGCATGTGCATTTGGTCTTCGTGACCAAGCTCCGGCACAGAGTGTTCACCGATGCCCACTTGAGGCGGATGGAGGAGATCATGCGGTCGGTGTGCACAGACTTCGAGTGCGAGCTGGTGGAGTTCAACGGCGAGGACAACCACGTCCACCTGCTGGTGAACTTCCCGCCCAAGGTCGCCGTGACCAAGCTGGTCAACTCCCTCAAGGGTGTCTCCTCGCGCCGTCTGCGGCAGGAGTTCCCCGACCTGGTGCGCCACTACTGGCGGGCCAACAAGCTGTGGTCCGGCTCCTACTTCGCCGGAACCGTCGGCGGCGCCCCGCTCACCGCGGTCACGCAGTACATCGAACAGCAGAACCGGCAGGTATGAGCGTTCCCCGGCTCCGCCGGGGCGGGCCGCCATGACGCTTCGCGCCATGAGTGACGAATACGCCGGCTCCGGCTCCGCCGGAGCAGATGCGGCGACGCTCCGCGTCGCCACCATCAGATTCGCTTCACCCCCGGCGTGAACGACGGGACACTGCGAATGAATCCCGGTAGCGCCGCGTCCGTCCGGGTGCCGCGCTCTTCGAGCCGGACGAGGGCGTCGGAGAGCTGCGCGGGTACGGCGTATGCGGTGGTGCCGGTGGGGGCGGCGGGCTGTACGGGGGCCGGTTCCAGGGAGTAGGAGCCGTCGCGCTGGATGGTGGCGATGACTTCGGAGACCCAGGCCTTGAAGGGCTGCGCCTCCGGCTTCGAGCAGCCGTTGACCAAGCGGATCAGACCCTGAAGATCGATGACATTCATGTCTCGTCGCCACTCCCGACCTGCGGGAACGCTGAGAGAGTAACCTCCAGTTACGCTCTCAAGCGTCTCCCGGTGCTCTGCGGGGACATGGTCCGCGAGAGTTTTCCGAGGATTGCTGTACCCCAGCTCTTTGAGTACATCCGCCGCGGGAAACCAGTGCGTCCCGTCCGGCATCGTCAGCCTCCGCACCCGCGCCCCTGTGGCCGCGTACACGAAGTCGTTGATGTCGATCGCGTCTTTGCGCGTGTTGTTCTGCTCGTTCATCGAGCATCACCTCCGCGTCGGAACGTAGACCTGCGGAGGTGCAACTCGCCTCGATAGCAAGGATGTTCACCCGAAGGTGGACAGAAGCATTGATTCTGTCGACCGCGTCAGCCCTTCACGCCCTCGACGAACGCCGACCACGCGACGGCGCCGATGAGCAGCGCCGGGCCGGTGGGGTTCTTGCTGTCGCGGACGGGGGTGAGGCCGCCCGGGTGGCCGTCGGCCACCTCCAGGCAACTGCCGTTGTCTCCGCCGCTGTGGGTGGACTTGCGCCAGGCGGCCAGGGCGGACGCGTTGACGCGTGCGTCGGCGACTTCCACGCAGTCGCCGTTGTCTCCGCCGCTGTGGCTGGACTTGCGCCAGGCGATGAGGGCCGACGCGTCAGGAATGTGGTGGGCGCTCATGGTTGTCGTAGCCCTCCGCCGCCGATTCGATCAGGTCGAGGGACGCCTCCGGTGGCAGTGCGGCGGCCCTGGTCAGATCGTATGCGTCGCGGTATCGGCGGACCAGGGACGGATCGTCGGTCAGCGAACCGGTGTGCAGCGCCTCCACGTACGCCATGTCAGGCGCGTCGGCGAAACGCATCAGCTTCACCATGCTGTTCATGGTCGCGTGGATTCCCACGCTGAACGGGACCACCTGGACCAGGACCCGGCCGGAGCGCCCCAACCGAGCGATGTGCCGGAGCTGTTCCCCCATGACGGCCGGGCTGCCGACCACGGTCCGGATGACGGCCTCGTTCAGGATCGCCCACATGCGAGGGGTCTCCGGGTGCTCCAGGATGCGGGCCCGCTCCAGCCTGTTGGCGACCTTCTTGTCGATGTCGTCCGCCGTGGCGTGGGGTCGGAAACCGCGGAACACGGCTCGCGCGTACGCCTTCGTCTGCAACAGCCCCGGCACCAGCGAAACCGCGAACTCCTCGATGAACACGGCAAGCCGCTCCGCCTCCGCCGCCTCCTGGAAGTGTTCCGCGAAACGGGCCTTGGCCAGTGTGTCCCGCCAGCGTTCGAAGAAGCCGTCCGTGCCGAGCACCTGGTCCAGGCGCTTCGCGTCCGCGGGGTTGGGTGAGCGGCGGCCCGCCTCGTAATGGGCGATGAGGGACGGCGAGCAGACGACCATCTCGGCCAGTTCCCCCTGGGTCAGGCCCGCTGTCTCGCGTCTGCGGCGCAGCTCGTCGCCGTAGCGCTGCTCGTTGGACTGCCTGCCCTGGGGCCCCGTTCGACCTGTCATTCGGTCAACGGTAGCCGCGCACAGTCACGATGCAGGCACGAAAAGTGAGATTGGTGCGGCTACGGCGACCAGGAGCCGTCGCCCGCGCCGTTCACGGACTCGTAGAGCTCGAACCAGATGGACTTGCTCTCGCCGCGTGGGTCCACGCCCCAGGCGTGCGCGAGCATTTCGATCAGGATCAGGCCGCGGCCGGAGGACGCCAGCTCGCCGGGTCTGCGCTTGTGCGGCAGGTCGTCACCGCCGTCGGTGACCTCGATCCGCAGCCGCCGCTCCCCCACCGCGCCGGTGATCTCGGCGACGAGCAGCGCGTCGGAGTCGGTGTGCACGAGGACGTTCGTCAGCAGCTCGGACAGCAGCAGCACCGCCGAGTCGACCTGGTCCGGCGAGGCCCAGTCGTGCAGCAGCTCGCGCAGCTGCTGCCGGGCCGCGGCGACGCGCTCGGGCTCGGCCTGCGCGACCGTCAGCACCGTACGCCGCACCGGTCTCGCGGCCGTGATGGTGTCGCCGCACCCGCAGCCGTCGCCCTCCCGGCTGAGCAGCAGCATGGCGATGTCGTCCTCGCGGCGGTCGGCCAGTGGGCCGGTGGTGTGGTGCGAGGACGGGCCGTGCACGGCCTGCACCAGGGTGTCGGCGAGTTCCTCCAGGTCGCCTTTGTGGTCTTCAAGGATCACGCGGAGTCGCCGCCAGCCGGTGTCCAGGTCGTGGCCGCCGGTCTCGATCAGGCCGTCCGTGCAGATCAGCATGGTCTCGCCGGGCTCCAGCGCCAGCCGGGTCGTGGGGTAGTCGGCGTCCGGGTCGATGCCCAGGGGCAGGCCGCCCGACGTCGGCCGGGTCAGTACCGTGCCGTCGGCCATCCGGAACGCCGGGTCCGGGTGCCCGGCACGCGCGATGTCCAGCACCCCCGTCGCCGGGTCGACCTCGACGTACACGCAGGTCGCGAAGCGCGGGTCGGAGGAGTCCTCGTCGCTGATGCCGTGCAGGAAGCGGGCGGCGCGGGAGAGGACGGCGTCGGGGCGGTGGCCCTCCGAGGCGTAGGCCCGCAGGGCGATCCGCAGCTGGCCCATCAGGCCCGCCGCCTGTACGTCATGGCCCTGGACGTCGCCGATGACCAGGGCGAACCGCCCGTTCGGCAGCGGGATCACGTCGTACCAGTCGCCGCCGACCTGGAGTCCGCCGCCGGTGGGGACGTAGCGGGCGGCGACGCTCATGCCCGGGATGCGCTGCGAACCGAGCCTCGGCAGCATCGTGCGCTGGAGCCCGTCGGTCAGCGCCCGTTCGCTCTCGGCCACACCCGCCCGGGTGAGGGCCTGCGCCAGCATCCGCGCCACCGTCGCCAGCACCGACCGCTCGTCCGGCGTGAAGGCGACCGGGTAGGTGAAGGCGGCCATCCACGCGCCCATCGTGCGGCCGGCCACGGTCAGCGGCAGGAACGCCCAGGACCGGCGGCCGAAACGCTCGGCGAGCGGCCAGGTCAGCGGATAGCGGGCCTTGTACTGCTCGGGGGAGGACAGATACACCGCCCGGCCGGTGCGCGCCGCCTCGGCGGCCGGGTAGTCCGTGTCCAGCGGCATGTCCGAGAACGGGCTCTCGTCGCCCGTCTGTTGCCCGTGGTGGCCGATGATCGTCAGCCGGTCGCCCGCCACGCCGAACACCGCGAGCCCGTCCGGCGAGAACCCCGGCATCGACAGATTCGCCGTGACCCGCAGCACCTCCTGAGTGGAGCGCGCCTCGGCCAGCGCCCGGCCCGCGTCCAGCAGGAACGCCTCCCGCGAGCGCCGCCAGTCACCGGTGACCGCGCTGCGCCCGGCCACGGTGCCCGGCGTCGGCTCCGTCACCTCCTGGAGGGTGCCGATCAGCCGGTACGCCTTGTGGACCCGGTCGAAGGACGGCTTGGAGCGGCTGCGGACGATCCGCACGATCCGGCCCTGCTCGTCCATGACGCGGATCCGCACCTCGGCGAGGGTGCCCTCGGCGACGGCGAGCTGGACCACGCCGGTGATCTCGTTCCAGTCGACCGGGTGCAGCCGGGCCCTGGCCTGCGCCTCCGTGAGGCTGACCTGCTCGGCGGGCAGCCCGAGCAGCCGTGCCGCCTCGGCGTCGACCGTGACCAGCCCGGTAGCGGTGTCCCAGTGCCAGAGGCCGGTCGCGAGGGCGGCGAGGGCCTCCCCCACGGCGGGCAGGGGCTCGCCAATGCGCATTGCCCTACTTTAAGAAGAGGAGATCGCCCACTGCCACCGAAGACCGAAGTGTGCTCGATCGTTAACAGTGAAGAACTCTGGAGAGCCGATCTTGCCGTGCCCGGTACGCTGGGGACCAGTTTCACGTGAAACACAGACCCCGATCAGCGAAGACTGGATGAACGACGATGCATCGGTACAGGTCCCACACCTGCGGCGAGCTCCGCGCCTCTGACGTCGGCACCGACGTCCGGCTGAGTGGCTGGCTGCACAATCGGCGCGACCTGGGCGGCATCCTCTTCATCGATCTGCGCGATCACTACGGCATCACGCAGCTCGTCGCCCGTCCCGGCACGCCCTCCTACGAGGCTCTCGACAAGCTCTCCAAGGAGTCGACCGTCCGTGTCGACGGCAAGGTCGTCTCCCGTGGCGCGGAGAACATCAACCCCGAGCTGCCGACCGGCGAGATCGAGGTCGAGGTCGGCGACGTCGAGCTGCTCGGCGCGGCCGCCCCGCTGCCCTTCACCATCAACGCCGAGGACGGGGTCAACGAGGAGCGGCGCCTGGAGTACCGCTTCCTGGACCTGCGCCGCGAGCGCATGCACCGCAACATCATGCTGCGTACGGCGGTCATCTCGGCGATCCGGCACAAGATGACGGCGCTGGGCTTCAACGAGATGGCGACGCCGATCCTGTCCGCGACCTCCCCCGAGGGCGCCCGCGACTTCGTCGTCCCGTCCCGTCTGCACCCGGGCAGGTTCTACGCCCTTCCGCAGGCGCCCCAGCAGTTCAAGCAGCTGCTGATGATCTCCGGCTTCGACCGCTACTTCCAGATCGCGCCCTGCTTCCGCGACGAGGACGCCCGCGCGGACCGCTCGCCCGGCGAGTTCTACCAGCTCGACGTCGAGATGAGCTTCGTCGAGCAGGAGGACGTCTTCCAGCCGGTCGAGAAGCTGATGACGGAGCTGTTCGAGGAGTTCGGCGGCGGACGTCACGTCACCTCGCCGTTCCCGCGGATCCCGTTCCGTGAGGCGATGCTCAAGTACGGCTCCGACAAGCCGGACCTGCGCGCCCAGCTCGAACTCGTCGACATCACCGACATCTTCGAGGGCTCGGAGTTCAAGGCGTTCGCCGGCAAGCACGTGCGGGCCCTGCCGGTGCCGGACGTCTCGGCGCAGCCGCGCAAGTTCTTCGACCAGCTGGGTGACTTCGCCGTCACGCAGGGCGCCAAGGGCCTGGCCTGGGTCCGTGTCGCCGAGGACGGCTCGCTGTCCGGCCCGATCGCGAAGTTCCTCACCGAGGAGAACGTCGCCGAGCTGACCAAGCGCCTGTCCCTGGCCGCCGGTCACGCCGTGTTCTTCGGCGCGGGCGAGTTCG
Organism: Streptomyces sp. NPDC041940; assembly: GCF_055589465.1. Classification (NCBI taxonomy): domain Bacteria; kingdom Bacillati; phylum Actinomycetota; class Actinomycetes; order Kitasatosporales; family Streptomycetaceae; genus Streptomyces; species Streptomyces sp. NPDC041940. Next base: position 43,833 of record NZ_JBVJBP010000023.1, on the reverse strand, counting down.
ACGAGGTCTCGAAGATCATGGGCGCGGTGCGGGTCGAGGCCGCCAAGCGCGCCGGGCACTTCGAGGAGGGCGTCTTCCGCTTCTGCTGGATCGTCGACTTCCCGATGTACGAGAAGGACGAGGAGACCGGCGCGATCGACTTCTCGCACAACCCCTTCTCCATGCCGCAGGGCGGTCTGGAGGCCCTGGAGACCCAGGACCCGCTGGACGTCCTGGGCTGGCAGTACGACATCGTCTGCAACGGCGTCGAGCTGTCCTCCGGCGCGATCCGGAACCACGAGCCGGAGATCATGCTCAAGGCCTTCGAGATCGCCGGGTACGACCGTGAGACGGTCGAGGAGAAGTTCGCCGGCATGCTGCGCGCCCTCCGCTTCGGCGCCCCGCCGCACGGCGGCATCGCCCCGGGCGTCGACCGCATCGTCATGCTGCTCGCCGACGAGCCCAACATCCGCGAGACCATCTCCTTCCCGCTCAACGGCAACGCCCAGGACCTGATGATGGGCGCGCCGACGGAGCTGGAGGAGGCGCGGCTGAGGGAGCTGCACCTGTCGGTGCGCAAGCCGCAGCCCAAGTAGGACTTCTGGCGAACCCGTAGGTGGCTCGGAACCGACGCCGGTTCCGGGCCACTTTCGCGTCCAGGGCTCTCACCCAGCTCTTACTCAGGTTCCTGACAGGCGCGCTCCCTAGCTTCCCTTCTCATGACGGGACAGGAAACGGCCCCAGGGCCGAAACACAAACGGGATCTGACACGCCGTAAGGTCGTCGCCGCGGGCGCCGGTGCGGTGGTGGCGGCGGGCGTCGGCGGTACGTTCGCGGCGGGCGCGTTCGCCGGGGAGGAGCCGAAGGCCACCAAGGGGGCGAAGGCCGCCGGGAGCGCCGGCGAGGTCTGCTACAAGCTGACCTCCGAGACCACCGAGGGCCCCTACTACATCGACGCGGACAAGCTCCGCCGGGACGTCACCGAGGACCAGGAGGGCATCCCGCTCACCCTGCGCCTCAAGGTGATCGACTCCGAGACCTGCAAGCCTGTGGCGAACGCGGCCGTCGACATCTGGCACTGCAACGCGCTGGGCGTGTACTCGGGTTACGAGGACATGGGCAGCGGCGGCGGGGGCGGTGGTGGCGGTACGCCACCTTCCGGTACTCCCTCCGGTACGCCGACCGGCACGCCCACGGGTCCGCCTCCGGACGGTGGCGGCGGCGGAGGCGGGGGCCACCAGGAGCCCACCGACGACGAGCGCTATCTGCGCGGTACGTGGAAGACGGACAGGCAGGGCTTCGTCGAGTTCCGTACGGTCTTCCCCGGCTGGTACCAGGGTCGCTGTGTGCACATCCACACCAAGGTGCACGTCAACGGCACCTGGACCAAGGCCGGTTACGAGGGCGGCACGACCTGCCACACCGGTCAGCTCTTCTTCGACGAGGAGTCCGTGCTGGCGTCCGCCGAGGTCGAGCCGTACTCCACCAACGCCGCGGCTCGCACCACCCTCGACGAGGACACCATCTACCCGGGGAACGGGACCGAGGGCGGGCTGCTGAAGCTCAAGTACCGGAAGAACGCCATCGCCAAGGGTGTCGTCGCCACTCTCACGATGGGGGTGGACCCCGAGGCGGCACACGACGGCACGGATGACGCGGTGCAGCCGGGCGCGTCGGCGTCGGCATCGTCGTCCGCGTCGGCTTCCGCGAGCTGACGGACAGGTGTCGAGGGGCGGACGTCTACAGGGCGTCCGCCCCTCATTCACATACATGTACTTCTGCTCAATCCGTTGACCCGGAAGGCGGGCCTCCATAAGGTCCCTTCGAGAACGCGTACGTGATTGCTGTTCACGTATGTGCACATCGAGGGAGACAACGATGTCAGAAGCCGCGACCGCCATACCTGAGGCCGAGCAGCGAGCGGTGAGCAAGTTCCTGCGCCGCATGCTGCCGATCCTGGTCCTGATGCTGCTGGTCAACCAGATGGACCGGACGAACGTGGGCTTCGTCCAGAACGAACTGCGGGCCGACGTCGGAGTCAGCGCCACCGCCTACGGCCTCGGAGCGGGCCTGTTCTTCATCGGGTACGCCCTGTTCGAAGTGCCGAGCAACATGCTCCTGGAGCGGCTCGGTGCCCGGGTCTGGCTGACCCGGATCATGATCACCTGGGGCGCGGTGATCGTGGCGATGTGCTTCATCCACAACGTGTGGATGTTCTACTCGCTGCGCTTCCTGCTCGGTGTCGCGGAGGCCGGCTTCTTCCCCGGTGTGCTTCTGTACTTCACCCAGTGGCTGCCGGACTCCAGTCGGGGCCGGGCCAGTGCGATCTTCCTGGGCGGCTCGGCGACGGCGTACATCGTGACGGGCCCGATCACGGGCGCGCTGCTGGAGCTGCACGGCGCGGGCGGCATCGCCGGCTGGCGCTGGATGTTCGCCCTCGAAGGAGCCTTCTCGATCCTGGTCGGCTTCATCGCCGGGTTCTTCCTCGTCTCCCGGATCCAGGACGCCAAGTGGCTCACGCAGGAGGAGAAGGACGCGCTGAGCGAGGCGGTGGCCCGGGACAAGGAATCGCGTGACCGCGCACCGTCGGTGTCGCGCTGGAAGCTGCTCTTCCACCCGCAGGTCGCCGTCCTGACCTCGGTCTTCTTCGCGATGGCCCTCACCGGCTACGCGATCACGTTCTGGCTGCCCAGCCTGGTGGAGGAGATCGGCGGACTGTCGCCCTTCCAGATCGGCCTGCTGTCGGCGATCCCGTGGGTCTGCGCCGTCATCGCGATGTACACGATGAGCCACTTCACCGACCGCGCCCCGGACCGCCGTCCCTACCTGGCGATCGCCCTGGTCCTCTCCGCCATCGGCACCTTCCTCGCCACCCTCGGCTCGCCCTGGTTCGGCCTCATCGCCCTCACCCTGGCCGCGGTCGGCGGCAAGTGCGCGGCCACGTTGTTCTGGCCGATGGCCCAGTCGGGCCTCGACCTGAAGATCGCGGCGCCGGGGCTGGCCCTGGTCAACTCCATCGGCAACCTGGGCGGTTTCGTGTCCCCGACGTTGTTCGGCTACCTGAAGGACACGACGGGCAGCACGAACGGCGGCCTCTACACGCTCTCGGCGGCGTCGATCCTGGCGGTGCTGGGGGTGGCGTTCGTACGCCACACGAACCGGGGCGAGCAGCCGGGCACTCGTGGGCGTGCGGGGGCTCCGGGGGAGGCTGCCGTGCGATAGTCGCGACGGCCCGTGGTAAGCGTGGTCGGCCGAACGAGAACGGGGGGCGTGTGGACGACCACGAGGACCAGATCCTGGCCGATGAGCTTGCAGCTCTTGCTGCTGCCGTCGGGGCCTGGGGCGGCTTGACTCGCCTCGTGGCCAAACTGATGCGGAAGAACGTGCACGAGATCGACCTGGTCGTCGCCCTGCCGTTCGAAGACACCGTCGAGCGCGTTGCCTCCGTGCTCGAACGGGCAGGGCGACCGGCCGGCTCTGTGCCGGAGCCGGGTGAGGATCAACGGACGATCCGGGTCGTCGTCGGCGGTGGCGTCGGCGGCATGAACCCGGTGGTCGTCACCGCCCGGGTGACCCAGGGCGGAGCACCCCACTCGGAGGTCAGGCTCCGTGCCGCTGCCAAAGAGGGCTTGATCAGGCAACGGGCGGGTCAGCGGACCGCCATCCGTCTCGCGGCGTTGCTGGTGACTTAGAGGCCCCTCATCTTCCTCGTGACTCGTCATGTCCGTGCTGGGCGGCCCGTGGGGAGAACGACGGCAACTCCTGCGGGCGTCAGCGGACTTCGTGCCCTGCGCAGCGGAAAGCCGTCAGCGCGCCACGAACTGCGTCAGGATCGCCTGGACCTCGTAGATGTCGACGCCCTTGGTGAAGGTCTTCTGGATCGGGAGCTGGGAGCCGGAGAGCCAGATCTTGAGTTCGGCGTCGAGGTCGAAGGTGCCGGCGGTTTCCACCGCGAAGTGGGTGATGCTGCGGTAGGGGACGGAGTGGTACTCGGTCTTCTTGCCGGTGATGCCCTGCTTGTCGATGAGGATCAGGCGGCGGTCGGTGAAGAGGATGGTGTCGCGGATGAGGAGGAACGCGGCGTGGACCTGTTCGCCGTGGCCGAGGAGGCGGGCGTAGTCCTGCTGGGCCGAGGCCGGGTCCACGGTGTGCGCGTTGCCGAACAATGCCATTGGTTTCTCCCCCACTTACTCATGACTGCCCCGGTGCCCGGTGCGAGCCGTCGCGCACCGGCCGAGCGCGATCTTCGCAATGTACAGCGGCTGACTCGAATCGGGTACAGGGGGCAGACCGGCGATCAGGCGGTCGGGGGTGTCCGTTGCCGGAGTTCGCGGCAGTCCTGGCAGTGGCGCGGGTCTGGGCCTCGGTAGCCGCGGTCGCAGTTGTCGCAGTTGCGGAGTGGGTGCCGGACGGATGGGGCCGGTTCGGGGGTGCGGAACGGCGGCGGTGGCGGGAGCTGGGCCGTGAGGCGGTGGGCCAGGAAGGCTGCCGGGCGGTACAAGGGCTCCTGGGGGAGGTCTGTGGTGAGGGCTTCGCGTACGGCGGTGGGGGTGAGGTCGCGTTCCAGCCAGGCGGCGACGCCGGGCGCGAGGTGTTCGGCGTCGGTGGTGGATCGTCGCTCATGTTCGCCTCCGGGTCAGGTTTCGGTCCGGTCCGCGGCGGGTCCCGCGTCCTCGACGAAGAGCTCGTCGACGCTCTCCACGTGGGGCGTCCGGTCCAGCCAGCGGTTGAGGAGGTCGAGGTCGGTGCAGTCGGCGATGCGGTCCCGGGCCTCCTGGGGGACCGAGACGCCCCGTGCTTCGAGGAAGCGGAGGATGGCCTTGGCCTCGCCTCTGGCCTCGCCCTTGGCTTCGCCCTCGAGGTAGGCCTTCTCCATCACCGTGCCCCGGCCGGGGAAGTAGTTGACGAACGTCACGATGTCCCTCCATTTGTCTCCGGCGGGGGTGTCCGGTACATGCCTTCATGGGCTGATGTGACCATGTGGGCTATGTAAGGGGGCAAGAGGCTGTATTTCCGGCGGACGGAAGGCGTTCACTCCTTCGGGGGCCGGAGAAACGTTCGCGCCCTGCCCCCGGTGGGAACCGGGGGCAGGGCGCGTTGCCGTGCGGGCCGAGGAGGGTGGCCAGGCGGGTCTTGCCCTCCTCGTAGTACGCCCGGCCTACTCGGGCTCGCCGCCGAAGCGCTCCTTGTACGAGGCCAGGTCGTCGTCCGTGAGCTTGGCGAAGAGGACCGGCGGGATGGTGAAGGGGGTGCCGGCCGGGACGGTGGTGAGGGAGCCGGCCTCGTCCGCGGTGACCCAGGTCGCCGTGTCGTTCTCCAGGGAGAACGCCTCGCGCATCGTCTTCGCCGACGTCGGGATGAATGGCTCGGAGACCACGGCGTAGAGGTGGATCAGGTTCATCGCCGTGCGGAGGGTGAGGGCGGCGCCCTCCGGGTTGGTCTTGATCTCCAGCCAGGGGGCCTTCTCCTCCAGGTAGGAGTTGCCCGCCGACCACAGGGCGCGCAGCGCGGCCGCGGCCTTGCGGAACTGGATGGCCTCCATCTGCGACTCGTACTCGGCGAGCAGGCGGGCGATCTCCTCGCCCAGCTTCGCCTCCGCCTCGCCGGGCTCGGCGCCTGCCGGGACCTCTTCGCCGAAGCGCTTCTTGGAGAAGGACAGGACGCGGTTGACGAAGTTGCCGAGGGTGTCGGCGAGGTCCTTGTTGACCGTGGCCGTGAAGTGCTCCCAGGTGAAGGACGAGTCGTCCGACTCGGGGGCGTTCGCCATCATGAAGTAGCGCCAGTAGTCGGCGGGCAGGATCTCGAGGGCGTCGTGGGTGAAGACGCCTCGGCGCTGCGACGTCGAGAACTTGCCGCCGTAGTAGTTCAGCCAGTTGAAGGCCTTGATGACGTCGACCTTCTTCCACGGGGCGCGGGTGCCCAGCAGGGTCGCCGGGAACATCACGCTGTGGAAGGGGACGTTGTCCTTGCCCATGAACTGCGTGTACTGGACGTCCGCGCCGGACTTCCACCACCAGGAGCGCCAGTCGCGGTTCTCCGGGTCCTGGTCCGCCCACTCCTTCGTCGCACCGATGTACTCGATCGGGGCGTCGAACCAGACGTAGAAGACCTTGCCCTCGGCCGCCAGGTCGGGCCAGGTGTCGGCCGGAACGGGGACGCCCCAGTCCAGGTCACGCGTGATCGCGCGGTCGTGCAGGCCCTCGGTGAGCCACTTGCGGGCGATGGAGGAGGCCAGGACGGGCCAGTTGTCGGCGCGCTCGTCGACCCATGCCTCGACCTCGCCGGCCAGCACCGACTGGAGGAGGAAGAGGTGCTTGGTCTCGCGGACCTCCAGGTCGCTGCTGCCGCTGATCGCCGAGCGGGCGTCGATCAGGTCGGTCGGGTCCAGGACGCGGGTGCAGTTCTCGCACTGGTCGCCGCGGGCCTTGTCGTAGCCGCAGTGGGGGCAGGTGCCGATGATGTAGCGGTCCGGGAGGAAGCGGCCGTCGGTGATCGAGTACACCTGGCGGATCGCCCGCTCCTCGATGAAACCGTTCGCCTTCAGCTCGCGGGCGATCTCCTGCGTGATCTCGTGGTTCTGCGGGGAGGAGCTGCGGCCGAAGTAGTCGAAGGCCAGGCCGAAGCCGTCGTAGATCGCCTTCTGCTGATCGTGGGCCTGGGCGCAGAACTCGTCGACCGGGATGCCCTGCTCCTTGGCGGCCAGTTCGGCGGGGGTGCCGTGCTCGTCCGTGGCGCAGATGTACAGGACGTCGTGGCCGCGCTGGCGGAGGTACCGGGAGTACACGTCCGCCGGGAGCATGGACCCCACCATGTTGCCCAGGTGCTTGATCCCGTTGATGTACGGAAGGGCGCTGGTGATGAGGTGTCGAGCCATCGCGGGCTGCTCCCAAGTCGCTACGTGGGGTGACGATCTCGTGGTCTCGGTCGTCTACGGAACCTTGAAATCGTAGCTGACATGGGTGCGCCGCCCGCCTCCCCTTTTACTGGGTGAGAAGCGGGCGGCGTCGGTGGAGCGAGGTGGAGCGGGGTGGAGCTGTGCGGGCTTACGGGCGCCAGTTCGCCAGTACGCCCTCGTAGAGCTCCTTGTCCGTGAGCTCGCGGGGGGTTTCGCCGGCGAGGAAGTGGGACGTGTTGGGGGTCTTGAGCTTGCGGAGGTAGTCGAAGGCCTTGTTCTCCGGGTCGCCGAAGGCGACGAAGGAGAAGAAGACGGTGGGGTGGGACTTGGCCGCCTCGGTGAGGGACTGGGTCGCGGGGGTCTTGGCGTCGGGGGCGCCGTCCGTCTGGAAGATCACCAGGGCGGGGGTGCCGGGTGCCGCTTCCTTGCCGTGGTGGGCGAGGACTGCTTCGACCGCGGCGTGGTAGCTGGTGCGGCCCATGCGGCCGAGGCTCGCGTGCAGGGTGTCGATCTTGTTCTCGTGGTCGGTGAGGGTGATCTCGCCGGTGCCGTCGAGTTCGGTGGAGAAGAAGACGACCTGGACCGTGGCCTCGGGGTCGAGGTGGGCGGCGAGGGCGAGGGTCTGTTCGGCGAGGGCCTGGGCGGAGCCGTCCTTGTAGTACGGGCGCATGGAGGCGGAGCGGTCGAGGACGAGGTAGACCTTGGCTCGGGTGCCGGTGAGGTTGTTCGTCTTGAGGGTGGTGGTGGCGGCCTTGTAGGCGGTGGTGAGGCCGGGGGCGGTGGACTTTACGCGGGTGAGGGGGAGGGCGGGGGTTGCGTCGCCCTCGGTCTCGGGTTCGGCCTCGGGTGCGGTGTCGGCCTCGGCTTCGCCTTCGGCCGAGTCGTTCCCACCCGCACCACCCGTGCGGTCATCGTTGTCGGGTGCGGGTGGCCCCTGTGGGGCGGAATCGCCGTCGGCGGGTGCGGGGGCCGAAGCCTCCGGCTGCGGGGTCGCTTCCGGCTCCGGCTCCGGCTGTGCTGCGGCGGGCTCGGGCTCAGCGGCGGCCTGGGGGGCAGGCTCGGCCTCGGCCTCCTGGTTCGCCTCCGGCTTCGCTTCTTCCGGAGCCGCCTCGGGCTCGGCCGCGGCCGGTGCTGCGGCTTCCGCCTCGTCGGCAGCAGGCGGCTGCTCCTCGACGACTGCCGACTCTTCAGCGGCAGCGGGCTCCTCCGCGGCCTCCGGCTTCTCGGTGCCCTCGGGGTTCTCGGCGGCCGTCGGCTTCTCGGTGACCGTCGGCTGCTCCGAGGCTTCGGCAGCCACCGGCTCCTCGGCGGTGGCAGGTTCCTCGGCGGACGTTGGCTCTTCCGTGGCTGCCGTCTTCTCCGAGGCCTCCGCAGCCACCGGCTTCTCGGTGCCTTCGGGCTCCTCGGCGACGGCAGGTTCCTCGGCGGCCGTCGGCTCCTCCGTGGCCGCCTTCTCCGCGGCCTCCGGCTTCTCGATGCCCTCGGGCTCCTCGGTGACCGTCGGCTTCTCGGTGACCGTCGGCTCTTCCGTGGCCGCCTTCTCCGAGGCTTCCGCAGCCACCGGCTTCTCGGTGCCCTCGGGCTCCTCCGCAGCCGCCGGTTCCTCGACGACCGTCGGCTGCTCGGCGACCGCCGGTTCCTCGACGACCGTCGGCTGCTCGGCGACCGCCGGTTCCTCGACGACCGTCGGCTGCTCGGCGACCGCCGGTTCCTCGACGACCGCAGCCTTCTCCGCGACCGCCGATTCCTCGACAGCCGTCGCCTCAGGCGTCTTCCCCGCCTCAGTCGGCTCCGCCTCAGGCGTCTTCCCCGCCTCAGTCGCCCCCGCCCCAGTCCGCTCCGCCCCAGCCGGCTCCGCCTCGTCGGTCTCCGCAGACCGGGTCGGGCGAGGTACCGCTGCCACGTTGTCGAAGGCGGCCGAGACCAGGTCGTGTTCGTCGGGGGAGGAAGTGCGGGGTTCGGGGACGCTTGGTGTGGGGGAGGAGGGGGCGCGTTCGCCGGAGGCGGTCGGGGGCTCCTGGGCGGGTACCTGGGCCCGGGGCGTCGATGTGTCGGCCGGCGGCGTCGCCGTCGGTTCCTCCGTGGTCGTCGTCGGCCGCGCCGCACCCTCCGCCTCGGCGGTCCGTGACTTGCGTGACCGTCCGAACGCGTTCCGCAAGAGAGTGAGAATGCCCATGTGCGCGCAACCCTTCGCGTGAGTTGAAGCCCGTCAATCCCTGGCCAGGACGGACACGTAAGGTTAGCGGCCCTCCTGTGTGATCTTGGGCAGGGTCGGGTGTGCGAGGCACAGACTGTCAAGGGGACATCCGGACTGCGACGGTGTCGCCCTGCCGAATCGAAGCAACTGCCGCACGGATGCCGCAGGTTCACCCGTAGTTCATCCATGCGCCCGGCTCCCGCACGTATGTGCCCCTACGGTCACGCTGACACCAAGGGCATCCAAGGAGAGAGCAAAGTGCGAAAGCTGCTGCCGTTGATCGGAACGCCGTCCGATTCGCACCCTGGCGGCCGGTCCGCCATGACCTGTCGTTTCCGGTGTGGTGACGCCTGCTTCCACGAGGTGCCCAACACCAGCTCCAACGAGTACGTCGGTGATGTGATCGCCGGCGCCCTCAGCCGCCGGTCGATGATGCGGGCCGCGGCCGTGGTGACCGTGGCCGCCGCGGGTGCGGGCGCCGTGGGCGTCGGGCAGGCGCAGCCTGCCGGTGCGGCACCGGCATCGGTGTCCGCGGCGGACGCCGCCGCGGCCGCACGGCGTAAACACAAGGGCGCGCGCGGGCTGCGCTTCGCGTCCGTCGCGCCCAACACCACCGACGCCGTGACCGTGCCGGACGGGTACGGGCAGAACGTCGTCATCCGCTGGGGTGAGCCCATCCTGCGCGGGGCGCCCGCCTTCGACCCGGAGAAGCAGACCGCCAAGGCGCAGGCCGGGCAGTTCGGGTACAACTGCGACTTCCTCGCCCTGCTGCCGTTGCCCGGGGAGCGGGGGCGGCAGCTGCTCGTCGCCAACCATGAGTACACCGATGAGATTCTGATGTTCCGGGGGTACGACGCCGCCAACCCCACCCGTGAGCAGGCCGAGATCGCCTGGGCCGCGCACGGGCTGTCCGCGGTCGTCGTGGAGGGTGACCGGAAGACGGGGAAGCTGACCGCCGTCTCCCGGCATCAGCTCAACCGGCGCGTCACCGCCACCACCGAGTTCCGGCTGACCGGGCCCGTCGCCGGGTCGAAGCTCGTGCGGACCTCCGCCGACCCGACCGGCACCAAGGTGTTCGGCACCCTCAACAACTGCTCGGGCGGTGTCACCCCGTGGGGCACGACCCTGCACGGCGAGGAGAACTTCAACCAGTACTTCGCCAACAGCAGCCGGGCGACCGACAAGCGGTACGGGATCGGGACCGGCGCGACCGACCGTAAGTGGGAGCGGTTCGACAAGCGGTTCGACGTCGCCCAGGAGCCGAACGAGGTGCACCGGTTCGGGTACGTCGTCGAGTTCGACCCGTACGACCCGGACTCGACCCCGCGCAAGCACACCGCGCTGGGGCGGTTCAAGCACGAGGCCGCGACCGTGCGGCTCACGCGGGACGGGCGGCCCGTCGTGTACTCCGGTGACGACGAGCGGTTCGACTACTTCTACAAGTTCGTCGGCAGCAAGCGGATGCGCCACGGAACCTCGCGTGCCGTCCGTGAGCACAACCTCTCGCTGCTCGACGAGGGGACCCTGTACGTCGCCAAGCTCAGCGGTGACTCCCCCGCCATCGAGATCGACGGCACGGGCAAGCTGCCGCAGGACGGGGAGTTCGACGGGAGCGGGCAGTGGATCCCGCTGGCCACCGCCACCGCGAAGGGGGCCGTCTCGCACGTGGACGGGATGAGCGCCGAGGAGGTGTTCGTCTTCACCCGGCTCGCCGGTGACAAGGTGGGCGCCACCAAGATGGACCGCCCCGAGGACATCGAGCCCAACCCGGTGACCGGCAAGGTGTACGTCGCCCTGACGAACAACACCAACCGCGGTGTCGGCTCCAACGCCAAGGCGGACGAGGCCAACCCGCGTCACGCCAACAAGCACGGGCACGTGCTGGAGCTCACCGAGCGCTGGAACCGGCCGGAGAGCACGAAGTTCGCCTGGTCGCTGTTCCTGGTCGCCGGTGACCCGGACGACCCGGCGACCTATTTCGCCGGGTTCCCGAAGGAGGGCGTCAGCCCCATCTCCTGCCCGGACAACGTCGCCTTCGACCCCTACGGCAACCTGTGGCTCTCCACCGACGGCGCCCAGCTCGGCTCGCACGACGGCCTGTTCGGCGTGGCGACCCGGGGTGAGCGGCGTGGTGAGCTCAAGCAGTTCCTGACCGTGCCGAAGGGCGCCGAGACCTGCGGCCCGATCATCCAGGACCGGCGCGTCCTGGTCGCCGTGCAGCACCCGGGCGAGATCGACGGCGCTTCGGTGGAGAAGCCGGCCAGTGCCTGGCCCGACGGCCCGGGCAAGTACGTCCGGCCGGCGGTCGTGGCCGTGTGGCGTGCCGACGGGTGCGACATCGGCGTCTGAGCCGCCGCACCTTCGAGAGGCTCAGGGGAGGGCCGGGCTCGGCGGTCTGTGCGGGCCGTCGGGCGCCGGCCGCTCCCTGAGCCGCGCGGCGTTCTGAGATCCTCGTTCCAGCCATTCCCAGTACGCCGGTGCCTGCCGCGCCACCTCGCCGTACGCCTCCTGCAGCGCGGGGTAGACGCCGGTCAGGGCCGTCTCCGTACGAGCCGCGACGAGCAGCCGTACGCCGAGAGGGTCGCCTTTGATGCGGCGTACGGCCATGTCGGGGCGGGGGGTGCGGGTCGGCTGGCACACGGTGACCACCTCGCCGGTCGCCACCAGGGCGTCGGCCGTGTGGTAGTCGCCGTGCAGCACGTGCGGGCTGACGTCGGCGGCGCGGAACATCCGCTGGACGGCGTCCCATTCGCCGTCGACCGTGGGGTCGATCATCCAGCGGTCGCCGGCCAGGTCGCTCAGGTCGACCTCGGGTTTCGCGGCGGCCGGATGGTCGACGGGCAGCGACACGCACTGCGGCTCGCGTTCGACCAGGACGCGCAGCCGGAGTTCCGGGGGGATGCGCAGCGGGCAGCCCTCCACCTCGTGCACGAAGGCGACGTCGAGCTGGCCGTCGACGACCATGCGGAGCAGGGCGTTCGCGGAGACGTTCATATGGAGGGTGGGATTCTGGCCGTGGGCGCGCAGCCGGCGCAGCCAGCCCGCCAGGGCCTTGCTCGCGGTCGAGCCGACCCGGAGCTCGGTGCCGCCGGCCGCCGCCGCCCTCGCCTCGACCACCAGCAGGTGCATCTCGCCCAGCAGCGGACGGGCGCGGCTCAGGACCAGGCGGCCCAGCGGGGTGGGGCGGCAGCCGGTGTGGGCGCGCAGGAACAGCGGGCCGCCCAGCTCCTGTTCGATACGGCGCAGTTGTGTGCTCAACGACGGCTGGGCAACGCCCAGGTGCCGGGCGGCGCGGTGCAGACTGCCGGTGTCGGCTATGGCGCACAGCGCGCGGAGGTGCCTCACCTCGAGCTCCATGCTCCGTGAGGCTAAAGCGGATTCGCGACTCTAACCAGCCACATAATTCAGCGCTAAAGCATGTGAATTGGGCAGCCAATAGTTCTGTCCTATCGCCGGTTGCCATCATCACAGGCGCCGCACAGGCATCGAGACTCACCGGTGACGACTCAAACCCCCACCAAGGAGTCTCCATGCGAAAGTCCATGTCCGCGCTGGCGGTTCTCGGTCTCGGCCTCGCGACGGTCGGCTTCGGGACGACCGTTCCCGCGGCGGCCGCCCCGGCGCCCGCCCCGCACGCCGGGTACGTCGCCAACTCCGCCGAGTCGGACGCGAGCAAGGCCTTCTTCCAGGCCGTCCTGAAGTCCGTCGCCGAGAAGCGTGCCGCGAACCCGAGTGCCACCGCGGCCGTCACCGTCGTCTACGACGCGTCCCGCGCCCCGACGTTCAGCTCCCAGATAGCGCGCAGCACCCAGATATGGAACAGCTCGGTGTCGAACGTGAGACTCCAGTCGGGGTCCGCGTCCTCCGCCGACTTCAGCTACCGGGAGGGCAATGACTCCCGTGGCTCGTACGCCTCCACCGACGGGCACGGCGGCGGCTACATCTTCCTCGACTACCGGCAGAACCAGCAGTACGACTCCACGCGGGTCACCGCCCACGAGACCGGTCACGTCCTCGGTCTGCCCGACCACTACTCGGGCCCGTGCAGCGAGCTGATGTCCGGTGGCGGGCCCGGCACGTCCTGCACCAACGCCGTTCCGAACGCCAACGAGCGGTCCCGGGTGAACCGGCTGTGGGCCAACGGCTTCGCGGCGGCGATGGACAAGGCCCTGGAGAAGTCCGGACGCTAGGACCCACCGGACCCGGGGCGCTGATGCAGCGTCAGGTCGGTGATCACCGACCGGTGGTCCGTGTCGGCCAGGTCCAGGACGCGGGTGTCGCGGGCCGCGAAGTCCCGTGACACCAGCACATGGTCGATCTGGGCGCCGAGCGTCGGGGCGGTCCGGGCCGGCCAGGTGGCCGCGCGGTCGGCGCCGTCCAGGCGGGCGGCGTCGCGCAGGCCGGTGTCGAGGATGCGGCGGAAGGCGGCGTGGTCCTGGGAGGCGTTGAAGTCGCCGGCCAGGACGAGCGGGGTGCCGCGGTCGGTGACGGCGGCGGCGCGCACGGCCCCGAGCTCCCGCTTCCAGAGGTCCACCTGCTGGGGCAGCGGGGGCATGGGGTGGGCGAGCTGGAGCCGTACGGCGTGCCCGTCCACGTCGGCCACCGCCCCGGGCATGCCCATGGTGCCGGGGACCCCGTCGGTGGGCCGGAGCGTGAAGCGGCTGAGGATGACGGAACCCTCGGAGCCGCCGCCCTCGACGGCACTGCGGTGCGGATAGCCCCGTGAGAGGTCCTTCCTCAGCCGCGCGTCACAGTCGTAGTCGCACTCCTGTACGAAGATGATGTCCGGTTTCTCGCGGCGGACGGCGGCGACCAGGGAGCCGGTGCCCTGCCCGAACTCGACGTTCGAGGTCAGCACGCGCAGGTCGGCGACCGGAGGGCCCGCGGGGTCGTCGACCTTGCCGTACGGCTCGATGAACCAGGCCAGCAGGCCGAGCACGGCGACTCCCCAGGCCGTTCCCAGCCACCAGCGCGTGCGCAGGGTGAGCAGCAGCGCCAGGCCGGTGGGCGCGAGCAGCCAGGGGAGGAAGGCGAGGAGCTGCGGGACGGGGGTGACGCCGTCGCTGTCGGCGGTCCGGAACCCCATGACCACGCTCACGCCCGCGAGCAGCAGGAAGGCGAATCCCGCGCCGAACCCCCGCCCGGGCGGGCGGTGCTCCGGCCCGTCGTCCGTGGCGGTCCATTCGGCAGCGGCGGTGTTCACAGGCCGGCCTTCCGTTCGCGCGGTGGTACGCCCGCATCCTCCCTCAAGGACGGGGTGGGGCGGAGGAAGACTGCCGTGCGTCGACGCGGGCCAGGAACTCCGCCAGCGCCTCGTCGAACACGTCCGGGCGTTCCAGGTTCGGCAGGTGGGCCGCGCCGTCGATGATGTGCAGCGCCGCGTCGGGCAGGGCCGCGTGCAGGGACAGGGCGTCGGAGACCGGGGTGAAGGTGTCGTCCGCTCCCACGACGACCAGGGCCGGGACGGAGACACGGGTCAGCAGATCGTCGTAGCCGGGGCGCCGGGCGCGGGCGCGCAGGGCCGCGGCGGCGCCCTCGGGGGCGGTGGCCGTCATCATGCCGTGGACGTGGGCCTTGATCCTGTCGGGAGCGTAGGGGGCGACCATCCGCTCCAGGACCTCGTCGGCGTAGCCGCCCATGCCCTCCGCGAGGAGGCGGTCCGCCATGGCGTCGCGGGTGCGGACACCCTGAGGGGTCTCCGCCGACGGGAAGGTGTCCGCGAGGACCAGGCCGCTGACCCGCTCGGGGAACAGGCGGTAGCAGTCCATCGCGATCTGGCCGCCCATCGACAGGCCCGCCAGGACGAACGACTCCACCTTCAGCTCGTCCAGCAGGGCCTCGATGTCCCGGGCGAATCCGGAGAAGTCCGTGACGGCCGGGGTGACCGGAGAAGCGCCGTAACCGCGCAGGTCGGGGGCGATGACCCGGCGGTCCGCCGAGAACGTCCGGAGCTGCGGGGCCCACATCGTGCGGTCGAAGGGGTGGCCGTGGACGAGGACCAGGGGGACCTTGGGGACAAGCGGCTGCCGGTCGGTCACGGGGCCTTTGTCCTCGTATGCGAGGAAGGGTGCCATGAGGACGACCCTAGGCCGCCCAACTACTCGGTGCAATAAGATCTTTGCTCTCGGTGCAATCCAAGGGGGAGGCCGACCGATGGGTGACTACCGGCGTATCGCCGACACGATCGCCGACGACATCGCCACCGGGCGGCTCCGGCCCGGCCAACGGCTGCCTCCGCAGCGGGCGTTCGCGCGACGGCGCGGGATCGCCCCGTCCACGGCCGGGCGGGTGTACAGCGAACTCGTGCGGCGTGGGCTGGTCGTCGGCGAGGTGGGGCGCGGCACCTTCGTACGGGCCGGACCGGCGGGACCGGCGGGGCAGGCGCTGGCCGAGCCCGGGCCGGCCGACGTCCCCGTCAACCTGGAGCTCAACTACCCCAGCGCGCCCGGCCAGCCGGAGCTGCTCGCCCCCGTCCTCGCGCCGCTGCTGCGCCCCGACGTGCTGGCCGAGGCCCTGCTGCCGGCGGCCGCCACCGGCACCCCGGAGGCCCGGGAGGCCGCGGCCGCCCTCCTCACCACGCCCGGATGGCGCCCTGCCCCGGACCGGCTGCTGTTCACCGGCAACGCCCGCCAGGCCATCGCCGCCGTCCTGGCCTCCCTGGTCCGGCCGGGCGGCCGGGTCGGCGTGGAGCAGCTGACGTATCCGCTGGTCAAGGAGATCGCGGCCCGGCTGGGCATCACCCTGGTGCCGCTGGCCGGTGACACGGCCGGGCTGCTCCCCGAGGCCGTCGCGGCCGCGCACCGCACGGCACCCCTGTCCGCCCTGTACGTGCAGCCGACGCTGCACAATCCGACGTCCCTCACGACGAGCCGGACGCGGCGGCTGCAACTCGCCCAGCTCATCCACCACTTGAACCTCCCGATCGTGGAGGACCGCATCTGGTCCTTCCTGCACGGGCCGGGCGAGCGGCACGCGGCCGGTGATCCCCTCGCCGCCCATGCCCCGGCCCTCGCCCATGTCGTCGACGGGCTCTCCAAGCGGGTCGCCCCCGGGCTCACCGTCGGGTTCCTCGTCGTGCCGCCGCAGCGGGTCGCCGCCGTGGCCGACGCCGTGCGGTCGGGCGGCTGGAACGCGGGCCGGTTCGCCCTGGCGGCGGCCGTGCGCTGGGCGTCGGAGGGGACGGTGGCGCGGCTGGTGGAGGCCAAGCGGGCGGACGCGGCGCGGCGGCAGCGGATCCTCGCCGAGGAACTCGCCGGCTTCGCCGTGCGCTCCGACCCGCGTGCGTATTTCGCCTGGTGGGAGCTGCCGTCCCCATGGCGCGCCGACACCTTCACGGCCGCTGCCGCGGCCCACGGCATCGCCGTCACCCCCGGCCCCGCCTTCGCCGTCGCCCCCGGCCACACACCCGACGCCGTCCGACTCGGACTCGCGTCGGCTCCGGAGGGGGACCTGCGGCGAGCACTGCGGACGCTCGGCCGGGTCGCCGCGCGGCGCGGCGGGCGCCGTGGCGGCGGGTGAGGGTTGCGGGCCGCGGGTGGCTGTCGCGGGTGCTGGCGTGTGTCGCCGGGTGGCGAGGTGCCGGCCGGCGCGCTGCGCGCCGAGCGCCGGCGGCGGGCTCGGGCTCGGGTCGGGTTCGGAGGTGGGGTTGCGGGGGGCGTTGTTGAGGCTGGCCTGTGTTGCCGTGTGGCGAGGCGGCGGTCGGTGAGTCGCGTGCCGAGTGTCATCGTCCGGCTCGGGTTGGTGTCGGCTCCGGAGGAGGATCTGCGGCGGGCGCTCGGCCGGGTCGCCGCGCGGCAAGGCGGGGCCGTGGGTGGCGGGTGAGGGTTGCGGGCCGCGTGCGGCCGTCGCGGGTGCTGGCGTGTGTCATCGTCGGGCTCGGGGGCGGGTCGGGTTCGGAGGGGGATCTGGGGCGGGCGCTCGGGCGGGGCGTCGTGTGGCGAGGTAGCGGCCGGTGAGCCATGAGCCGAGTGCCACTGTCAGGCCGAGGGCGAGGAGCAGCCAGGAGACGGTGCGCAGGGTGGTCGTGAGGGCGTCGTAGACCGCGCCCACGGCCGGGCGGTGGAGGGCGTCGGGCAGGTCGGCGAGGGTGAGGCGGCGGCCGATCGCGACGGCGAGGACCAGCAGCCCGCCGCCCAGGGCCGTGCCGAGGCCGAGGGCGGTGAGCGCGCGGCGGCGGCAGGCGGCGACGGCGATCCCGGCGACGGCCAGGACGGCGGCGGAGAGCGGCAGCCAGAAGGCGGCGGTGTCCAGCACGTGGTATCCCCTGCGCAGTCGGTCCACGTCCCCGGCCGGGAGCACCGGGACCCGGGCGTGCGTGACCGGGATACGGTGGGCGAACGACACGTGGTCGTCTTCGAGTTGGCGTTTGACCCGGGCGACGACCGGGGCGAGGTCGACGGTGACCGCGGCCGCGGTCTCCTCGTCGTCGCGCAGGGCGCGCAGCACGGCGGCGTGGACGGCCTGGTTCGCCGCGTCCCAGGCGGCGCGGAACGCCTCGGTGCGGGTGAAGGAGCGCGCCGCGTCGTGCACGAAGGGCCCGACCGCGCCGCGCAGGGAACCGGTGTCGAGGTCGTGCCCGGCCTCCCGCATGATGCCGTCCCCGACGGCGTCCGCGACCGCCCCCTGCACGTCCGGGTCGGCGGCGAGCGGCGCCATCGTACGGACGTAGCGGCCGGTGTCGGTCAGCCCGTGCGCCGCCCAGGACGCGAGCGCCCCGAACGGCACGAGCAGGCACGCGAGGGCCAGCAGAACGGCCGACAGGGCGTTCCGTGGTCGTAGGGGCGCCTTCTCGGGTACGGGCGCCCGGTCGCGCTCGGGCACCCTTCCAGGCAAGCCGCCCCGGGCCCGCCCCGCGCGCGGGGTGACTGCAATCGGCCGCACAGGTCGAGCCGAACGGGGACCGGCCGGTCAGCCGATGCGGTGGCCCGTGGCGTCCTCGTGCGTGTAGTAGCGGTAGAACATGGTCAGCAGGACGCCCGCCCCGGCCGCCAGGCCCAGCCACATGGACCACAGCACGGACAGGCCGGACTGGCTGATGAGGAAGCCGGTCGCGCAGCCCGTGAAGGCGAACCAGAGTGCCGCGTGCAGTTCGCGTCGCAGCCTCGGGCCGAAATGCCACACGGCGGCGAACAGCACGGCGAACACGAGCGCGGTGACGAAGCCGAACAGCAGGTTCCAGCCCGTGATGGGCCCGCCGTAGCGCCGGTTGGCCGCGGCCCAGTAGCCGTAGACGAGCCCGAGGGCGACGGGCACCGCGACCTTCGCCAGGGCGTGGGCGCGCGGGCTGAGGACGTCGGGTGTACGGCGCTGCGTGAGTTCCCGGGCCACCTCGCGCGTGGCGGGTGCCGCATGAGCCATGAGAGTGCTCCTCTCTCCCTGCCCCTGCCTACCAGGGCACACCTGCGGGGGTCCGTCGGCAAGTCGGGGGGCGAACCACCCGAAGGCGGACGTTTGCGGTCCTGGCCGCCCCCCTTTGCAGCCGCAGAGGTTACGGTGCTGCCGTACGTGATCGACCGGGGGAGGGGAAGAGATGCCCGGAACCGTGCTGCTGCTGGCGGCCTCGCCGCTGGGCAGGGGGCGCCTGGTGGACGCCGCCTCCGTGCTCCCCGTCCTCGCCGCCGTGCCGCCCGCCGTGCTGTCGGGCACGGACACCGCGAACGTCGTCGAACTGGCCGACCCGCTGGATCCGCAGGCCGTCCTGACCCGGCTCCGCGCCGCCGCCACGGCCCCCGGCCCGCTCACCGTGTACGTCACGGGGCAGCTCCAGCTCGACCGCAAGCAGCGCCTGCCGCATCTCGCGCTGGCCCGCACCACCGCCCCGACCGTGCGCTACACGGCCTTTCCCTGGCACTGGTTCCGGGAGGAGCTGCGGCTCAGACCCGCCGGGGCGACCACGCTGGTGCTCGACCTGCACGCCGACGCCGAGGCCTGGGAGCTGCTGCGGAGCAGCCCCCTGGACTCAGGCCGCGGCACCGCCGTGCACGGGCGCGTCGCACCACCGCCGTCCCGGCGCGCGGTCGCGGCACCGGCGTACATGAAGGCCGTGGCGACGATCCTGCGCAGCGGGTTCCGCCCGCCGCCGGAGCAGCTGCACCAGCAGGCGCTGGCCCGGATCGCGCAGGAGAGCGCCGGCCGGGACATCGTGATCAGTGCGGCCGGGCCGGTGAGCGGTGACCCGCATACCGCCATCACCGCCGCCGTCCAGTCCGGCCGGCACCAGGACGCGGACGCGCTCGCCGCCCGGCACGAGCAGGCCGCCGTGGCCGCGCACGGACCCGCCTCCGAAGAGGCCCTGCACTGGGCCGAGGTCCGGGCCGACCTGGCGATGTTCGCCGGGGACGCGGCCCGCAGCTGCCGCACCTGGCTCTCGGTGGCCACCGCCCGGCTGAACGCCGGGCAGGCGGTGGACGCGCCCGCCGTCGAGTCGGCCGTCGACCGGGCCCACCACCAGTGGGGACAGATATCCGACTCCGCCCAGGCACGTGAACTGGGGTTCGGACTCGCCGAGTTGCGCGGCCGGGTGCCCGGGCGGCGCGAGGGGGCCCTGGACCACGTCCAGCGGCAGCTGCGCCAGCTCCAGACCCAGGGCTGAGTGCCCGTGCGCCGGGTGCGCGTGGCGTGAGAAGGGCGTGCGATCGCTCGCGCGGTTCGCGTCAAAGGTCTGCCCCGCGGCCTGACCCGGTGTCATGATGTCGGGTATGACAGAGGGGGACGAAGTGGCTGTCTTAGGCGTACGCGTCCGGCTGGGTGACGGCGCGACCGTGGACGATGTCAGAGCCCTGCGGGCGTGGCTGGAGCGGGACGAGCCCCTGGAGCAGTTGCTCTCCGCCGGGCAGCTGCGTATCGAGGAGCGGACCAGCACGGACGGGCCCAAGGGGCGGCTGGGACCCGACGTCGAACTCGTCCTCCAACTGCTCGGCGACCTCGCGACGGTCGTGGCGCTGACCGAGTACACCAACCGCGCGGTGAAGACCTGGAAGAACAACCGCCGCAGGCTCCAGGGCGGCGAACCCGATTCGGAGATCCGTCCGCTGGGCTCCGACGGCGAGTAGCCCGGTGAGCCGCTTCGACCCGCGCGGCCGAGCCAACCGTGCGCTGCTCGTCGGCGTGTCCGAATACGACCACACGGCGCCGGATCCGCAGGGCGTGACCGGCCAGCTTCCCGCCGTGCGGCACAACCGGACGACGCTCGAGGAGGCCCTGCACCGCGGCGGGGTGTTCGGCACGGGTGAGATCAGGGTGCTGGCCTCGCCGTCCCAGGACGACTTCACCGGCGCGCTGCGCCGCGCCGTGCGCGAGGCCGAGGGCCTGCTGCTGCTCTACTTCGCCGGGCACGCCGTCGTGAACACGTCCGGCGGCGAGCTGCATCTGCAGCTGCGCACCGCCCGGGTCGTCGCGGGCGAGTTGCCCGGCGCGGTGAGTTTCGCCCAGGTGCTGGGCGAGATCTGCGTCGCCGAGAGCCGCGCCGAGAAGGTGCTGGTGATCCTGGACTGCTGCTACGCGGGCCACGCCGCGGGGATCTGGCACCGCTTCCCCGATCCGGAGGGGAACAAGGAGAAGGTCCTCCTCCTGATGAGCGTCCAGCCCAACCGCTGCATCCTGGGCGGGGACGCCGACATCGCGACGCCGTTCACCCGTGAGCTGGCGGAGGTTCTCGACGAGGGCGGGGAGGTGTGGCTCTCCGAGCTGTATCCCAAGCTCAAGCAGCGGATGGACGAGGCGGGTTACCGGGCGGAGGAGGACGACCCGCAGATACCGCAGGCACTGGCTCCGCCATGGGACCCGGACGCGGACGTCCTGCTGGCGGCGCGACCGGTGCCATCACCGGCGCCGTTGCCGGCGCCTGGGCCCGTGCCTCCGGCGGCCCCGGAGCCGTCCCCGCCGCCTCCCCCGCCTCCCCCGCCGTCCCCGACGCCCGGCCCCCCGCCCCGCCTTCGCTGGTCCCGCCTGCTCGGACGCGCGGCCGACGGCGTCCGCTCCGTCGCCGGCCGGCTCGGCCGGACCCTGCTCACCCTCCTGCTGGCCCTGCTCGCCACCGGCGCCGGCGGCTACGGGATCTTCGCGGTCATCGGCGATTCCACGACCTGCGCGCCGTCCCTGGAGTTGCGCGTGCTGACCGACCCCGACCTGGAGCCGGCGATGCAGGCCGCCGCGGACGCCTACTTCGCCTCGGGCGCGAACACCACGGACGACGGCTGCCGGCGCGGCGGTGTCACCGTCTACAGTGCCGGTGCCGCCGCCGTGGTGAGCGCGCTGGGCAAGCGGACCGACGCCTGGCAGCAGCCGCGCGAGGACGACAACCCGCAGCGGGACATCGGCCCGCAGCCGGACGTGTGGATCCCCGCGACCGGCGCCGACGTCGGCCGGGTCACCGCCGCGCAGGAGGACCGGGTCTTCGCCCGACTGCAGCCGGACGCCCGGCCGTTCGCGTACTCGCCGGTCGTGCTGGCCGTCCCGCGGGACCTCGCCCACACCCTCGGGAAGCCCACCGGGCGGTCGCTGTCGGAGCTGGTCGACGCCCTGGAGGCAGCACCCGGAACCGCCGAAGTACACCGCCCCGACCCCGCCTTGACCGGCTCGGCGCTGCTCGCGACCGCGGGCCTGTACGGCGACGGGGGCGACGCGCGCGGTGCCGAGCTGCGCTTCACCCGGCCCGAGCGGCCCGAACCCTCGGCCGTCAAACTGCTCTGCACGCTGCCCGACGACAACGCCGTGGACGACCGAGGCGCGGCCCTGGTCCCGGAGTTCCTGCTCAGGAGCGGGGTCGACTGCCACCCGGCCACCCGCGTGCCGCGCACCGCCGCCTATCCCGACGACGTACCCGCCCTGGAACCGACGTTCGTGCGGGTGCGCTGGGACCACGGCGACCTGGACGCCGACGCCCGCGACGACGAGGCGAACCGCTTCCGCACCTGGCTGACCGGTGCGGAAGGCCGGGCGGCACTCGGCGAGCAGGGCTTCAGGTCCGCGAGCGGTGAACGCGCTCTGCTCGACGCCGGATCGGCGGATTCCGCCGGTCTGACCGACACCGTCCGCCCGGGGGAGTCCGCCGACGCGTCGGATCTTGACAGGGCACTGGAGCGGTACGGCAACGCGCACGGAGCCGGCCGGGTCCTCTTCCTGCTCGACAGCTCCGGCTCGATGGCCGGTCTGTGGGACGGCCCCAGCGGCGGCCCCGGCATCCTGAAGCAGACCCTGCCCGGGCTCGGCGGGGAGGACGAGTACGGGGTGTGGGCCGTGCACGGCCTGTCGGGCCGTACGCACACCGAGCTGCTGCCCTTCGGCACCCACTCCCGCAAGAGAGCCGAGGAGGCCCTCGACACCGGCGAGGTACGGGACGCGGAGGCCGATCCGTCCGCTGCCCTGCTGGACGCCCTGGCGTTCATGCGGGAGCGCGGCGCCGACGACGAGAGGCCGCAGCTGATCGTGTACCTCACCGACGGCGAGGACGACACCCGCCTGAGCGGCGACCGGCTTGACCAGGTGGTCGACCGGGCCGGGGCCGCGGGTGTGCCCGTGGCGATGGTGACCCTGAACAGCGGGGCCTGCGACAGCGGCCGCCCCGGCACGCTCATCACCGAGGCCGGCCGGGGCCGCTGCCTGGACGCCCGGGACGACCTGGTCCCGTCCCTGCACGACGAGGTCGCCCGCATCGGAACGGGAGAGGAATGATGGCCCGCCGACTGCCCGCCGCCGCGCTGTCCCTGCTGTCCGCGCTGTCGCTGCTCGCCCTCGCCTCCTGCACCGGAGGCGAGAAGCGGGAACTGCCCCAGGGTGCCGACGCCTCCACCCGGATCGTGGTGGCCAGCGGCCAGGACGTCACCGGCAAGAACGGTATCCGCCAGCAGCTCATCGACGCCTGGAACGCCAGGGAGGGCTCCCACGGCTACCGGGCCCGCCTCGTCGAACTGCCCGGCTCCGCCGACCAGCAGCGCAGCCAGCTGCTCGGTGCCCTCCAGTCCGGCAGCGCCGACTACGACGTCGTGAACCTCGACGTGACCTGGGTCCCGGAGTTCGCCGAGTCCGGCGTGATCCGACCGCTGACGGACGCGGCCGTCGAATCCCCCGAGGACCTGATCCCGTCCGTGAACAGCACGTCGTACTGGGACGGGAAGCGGTACGCGGTCCCCTTCAACAGCGACACGGGACTGCTGTACTACCGCAAGGACCACCTGCGGAAGGCCAGTGCCTCCCGGACCGAGCTCAGCGACGGGGTCACCTGGCACGAGCTGCGGAACCTGATCGAAGCCGTCGCGCCCAGGGACGAGAAAGCGGGCTGGACCACCCAGCTCGCCCCGTACGAGGGCCGCACCGTCAACGCGATCGAGGCGTTCGCCTCGGCCGTACCGGGCTTCGAGCTGACCGACCGCGACGGCAAGTACGTCGCGACCGAGCAGCAGTTGACGGCGGGAGTGGCCGAACTGCGTGAGCGCACGGCGAAGGCCTACACGCTCAAGGATGCCTCCCAGTCCCGCGAGGCCGAGTCGCTGAGCGCCTTCGCGGAGGGCCGCACCACCTTCCTGCGGCACTGGCCGTACGTCTATCCCACCCTCCACGAGACCTTCAAGGACAAGCTCGGTGTGACCCGGTTGCCCGGCAAAGCGGTGCTCGGCGGCCAGAACCTCGCCGTCACCTCCTCCATGACCGGGCAGCGGGCCGCGAAGGCCGAGGAACTCATCGCGTTCCTGACCGACCCCGACAGCGAACGCTGTCTGCTGCGCGCGGGGTTCGCCGCGACGCGCGCCTCCGCCTACCAGGAGTCCGCCCCCGACTGCCGCCACGCCCCCGCGTACGCCGAGACGCCCTGGGCGTCCCCCACCGGCGAGAGCACGGTCCGCACGCCCCCCGACCGCTTCGCCGACGGCACCAGCTACTCCCGCGACATCCTGTACCCGGCGCTCCGCGAGGCCGTCCGCCGCCCGGTCACGCCGCTGTACGGCGCGGTGAACCGCACCCTCATCACCGAACTCGACGCGCTGTACGACCCGCCGCGGGACCCGGAGGAGAACACACCGGGCGACGCGGAGATAGCGAAGAGCCTCGACGAGGCGCTGAGAGAATTCCTGCCCGATTGAATCTCCCGGGCCGGCCGGACAGCGGATCCCACCCCCACCGGTCCGCCTCGTCGTGGAAACCGCAGACCAGGGCCGTCGCGGCTGGCATGGCCGGCAAGGTACCGGGGCAGCGGCGTTGGTCCAAGGGAGTCGGTTGGTATGACCCCGCTACAGCGCGAAGGACATGATGCGCGCCGACTGACTGCCGCCCGCCTGTTCAGACGCGGACCGGACCCTCACCTGGCGTGGGCGACGGTCTGCGGGCCGGGTAGTGGCTCCGCCGCTCTCGCCGGCCCCGCGTTCGCCGCGAGCAGCAGTGTCGCGATGGCGACGACGGCCGCGGTGAGACCTCTGGCGTAGCGCTCGGCGGTGCGTGTGCGGCTCAGCACGGCGACCTCGCAACGGGGGGCGGTGGCTACGGTGGCGGCGTGTTAAGCGGGTACGACAATTCGGCTTAACACTCCGTTTAACCTAGGGGCTGTTCGCGGCGAACGGCAAGAGGGGCAGGGGGAGTTGGCGTGGGAGAGCGTGACGATCCGGGGACGATCGGGCGCCGGGTGCAGCGGTTGCGTGTCGAACGCGGACTGACGCAGCGGCAATTGGCGGAACCTGTGTACACACCGGCCTATGTCTCCACGCTGGAGTCGGGCCGGGTGCGGCCCTCCGACGACGCTCTGCGGCATCTCGCCGAGCGGCTCGGCGTCGCCTTCGAGGAGCTGGCCACCGGGCGTTCGGCGCGGCTCGTGACCGAGCTGCGGCTGCGGCTGACCGAGGCCCAGCGGACCTTCGCCGTCGGCGAGGCCGAGCCGGCGGCGGCGCAGTACGCCGAGCTGCTCGCCGAGGCCGAGGCCCACGCACTGCCGGGGGAGCAGGCCGCCGCGTTGCTCGGGCTCGGCGAGTGTGCGGTGGAGACGGGCGAGCTGGTGGCCGGGCGGCAGTACTTCGAGCGGGCCGAGGCCTGTCTCGCCGGGGCCCCGCTGCCCGCCCGGGTCCCGGCCCTGCGCGGCCGGGCCGTCGCGCACTATCTCGCCGGGGAGCTGCGGTACGCGGTCTACCTGCTGGAGTCCGCCCTCGACGAGCTGAACCGCGGCGGGCTGCACGATCCCGACGCCCTGCTGCTGCTCTACGCCAGCGTCATCGGGCCGTACATGGACATGGGCGCGCATGCCCGCGCCGCCCAGGCCGCCGAGTTCGCCCTCGCGCTCGCCCCGCAGTCCGGCGATCCGGCCCTGGTCGCCCGGATGCACCGGTCCGTCGCCCGCACCCTGGTCGCCGAGGGCCGCCTGGCCGAGGCCGACGCCTCGCTGGCCAAGGCCGCCGAGCTGTACCGCGGCCTGCAGATCCGCACCGAACTCGCCAACTGCCACTGGATGCGCGGCTATGTGTACGCCCAGGACGGGCAACTGGAGCGTGCGGAAGGTGAGTTGAGGGAGGCCCTCGGCATGCTGACGGCCAGGCGTGCCGCCCTCTACAGCAGCCAGGTCGCCGTCGAGCTGGCCGATGTGCTCCATCGGCGCGGCAAGTCCGACGAGGCCGCCGCCCTGCTGCACGGGGTGCTCGACGACCTCTCCTCCGAGCGCGGCGCCGTCCACTCCGCCGCCGCGCACCGCCTCCTCGGCATCATCGCCGAGGACTCCCGCCGCACCGAGGACGCCGAGGAGCACTACGTCCGCGCCCTGAGCCTGCTGGAGCGGGCGGGCGCGGCCGGTGACCTGGCCGACCTGTGCCGGCTGCTGGGGGATCTGCTGCGGCGGACCGGGCGGGTGGAGGCCGCCCTCGACGCCTACCGGACCGGGCTCGGACACCGTACGGCCCCCGGCACCACCACTCTCGGCCCCGCGCCCGCACAGCCTCCTCTGTGAGGAAGCAGGGGCTTCGCACAGTCGTGCGGGTTAGCCTCGCACCCGGGATGTGAACGACGGGCGGGCGCGTGGAGAACCAACGGACGGTGGCCGACGGCATACGGCTGGGCCTGCGCGCGCTTGTGTACACCGTCGTCGGCGGTGCCGCGCTGATCGCCATCGTGACGGTGGGGTCGGTGCTCGGGCCGCTGCTCGCGCTCGATCTCTCCACCCCGCCGGTCGCGGCCTGGTGGACGGTGTTCACCGCGATCGCCGTCCAGGGCGTGCCCTTCCTGCTGCTCGGCACGGTGGTGTCGGCGGCGATCGGCGCGTTCGTGCCCGAGCGGGTGTTCCGGCGGCTGCTGCCCCGCCGTACGGCGCTCGCCGTGCCGGTCGCGGGCGCGGCGGGGGTCGTCCTGCCCGGCTGCGAGTGCGCGTCCGTGCCGGTGGCGGGCAGTCTGATGCGACGGGGTGTCGCCCCGGCCGCCGCACTGGCCTTCCTGCTGTCGGCGCCCGCGATCAACCCCGTCGTGCTCGTGGCGACCTCGATCGCCTTCCCCGGGCAGCCGGAGATGGTCCTCGGGCGGCTGGTCGCCTCGCTCGCCACGGCCGTGGTGATGGGCTGGCTGTGGGCGCGGTTCGGGCGCGAGGAGTGGCTGCGGCCGCCGAAGCGCAGTGGCGGTGGCCATGCGCCGGGTGGCGGACCGCGCGCCTTCGTCTCCGGGCTCCAGCACGACTTCCTGCACGCGGGCGGTTTCCTGGTGCTCGGGGCGGCGGCCGCGGCGACCTTCGACATCGTCGTGCCGAGGTCGCTGCTGGAGGTGTTCACGGGGTCGGCCTGGCTGTCGGTGCTGCTGCTCGCCGTCCTCGCGGTCGTGCTGTGCGTGTGCAGTGAGGCCGACGCGTTCGTGGCGGCGTCCCTGAGCGGCTTCTCGCCCACCGCGCGGCTGGCCTTCATGGTGGTCGGGCCGATGGTGGACCTGAAGCTGATCACCCTCCAGACGGGCACGTTCGGGAGGGCTTTCGCGGTGCGGTTCTCGTCCGTGACGTGGGTGGTGGCCGTGGCGAGCAGTGTGCTGGTGGGGTGGTGGCTGCTGTGAGGCGCTACGGACCGGCCGTCCTGCTCGCCCTCGTCGGCGCGGCGATCCTGCGGGTCTCTCTCTTCAGCGAGCTGTACCTGCGGTACGTCCAGCCGGGGTTGCGGCCGTACCTGGTGGTGTCGGGGGTGGGGCTGGTGCTGCTGGGTGTGGTGGTGGGGGTGGTGGTGCGGACGGCGGGGGCCCATGACGGGCATGAGGAGGAGGCGGGTGACGGGCACGAGGAGGGGAACGACCGGCACGACGGGCACACCCACGGCCCCGCGGCGCCCCGCGTCGCCTGGCTCCTGGCTCTCCCCGCCCTGGCCCTGCTGCTCTTCCCGCCGCCCGCCCTCGGCTCCTACAGTGCGGAGCGCGAGACGGCCCAGCGGGCGGCCCAGGGCGTCGGCGGCTTCCCGGCGCTGCCGTCCGGGAACCCCCTCGACCTCACCCTCGGAGAGTTCGGCTCCCGGGCGGTCTACGACAGCACCCGCTCGCTGAAGGGACGTACGGTCCGGCTCACCGGCTTCGTCACCCGCGACGACGACGGCACCTGGTACGTCACCCGCCTCCTCGTCTCCTGCTGCGCCGCCGACGCCACGGCCGGCAAGGCCGAGGTGCGCGGCGCCGACGCCCCGCCCGTCGACACCTGGGTCACGGTCACCGGCATCTGGCACCCCCGGGGCGAGCTGGGCTCGGCCGCCGCCTGGCCGCCGGTCCTCGACGTCACCTCCGAACGGTCCGTACGGCGGGTGCCGCAGCCGGACAACCCGTACGAGAAGCGCTGAGCGGGGCGTTTCGCCCCATCTGTGACGGGTAGTCGGGGCACGATTCCGGGAGGTCTTCGGAGCGCGCGGGTGTCGGCCGCCAGGCGTCCGGGGTGAGCGAAGGAGGCGGTTGTCGTGCGGCCCAGGGACGACCCCGGTGGTGACCGCGGCGGTGACCCCGGTGGAGACCTGGACCTGGACGGGCTACGGGCCGCCGACGTGATCGCCGAGGGCGTGCGCGGTGCCGAGCCCGGTGAGGTTCCGGCGCGGCTGTGCGAGGTCGCGGTCGAGCTGCTGCCGGTCGTCGGCGCGAGCGTGTCGCTGCGCAGCGACGGCATGCCCGTGCAGCTCAGCGCCAGCAATCCGCGGGCCGCGCGCCTGGCGCAGATCCAGGCGACGCTGGGCGACGGCCCCTGTCAGAGCGCCGTGGAAGACGGCGCGCCCGTGCTCGCCTGCGACCTGGCGACGGGCCGCGACGCCGGACGCTGGCCGGTCTTCGCCCAGGAGGCGACGGCGGCCGGGGTGCGCGCGGTGTACGCGGTGCCGCTGGGCAGCGACGCGGTGTACGTGGGCACCCTCGACCTGTACCGCGAAAGCCCGGGCGGGCTCACCGCACGCCAGCTGCACGTGGCCCGGCTCGTGGCCGGTGTCATGACGGTGGCCCTGATGGCGCTGGCGCGCGCGGACGAGCCGGAGGCGGGGGACGGGGAGGCCTGGCTGAGCGGGCTGGCCGCGGACCACGACGAGGTCTACCAGGCCGTCGGCATGATCATGGCCCAGCTCGGCGTCGGCGCGGACGACGCGCTCGCGCGGTTGCGGGCCGACGCCTTCGCGCGTGGGCGCACGGCCCTCGACGTGGCACGCGACGTGCTCGCCCACCGCACGCGCTTCGAACGGGACTGACGGGACTCACGGGACCAGGAGGGCAGGAGCGGTCAGATCTGCGCCCGGCCCTGCTTCCTGAGGTCGGTCAGCCGCTGCACTCCGAGCTGCACGGTCTGCTGTGTGACCTCCGCGTGCACCTCGTCGAGACCGGCGTTGGTGACGGTGACGGCCTCCTCGCCGACCCGCGCGGCGGCGAGGTCCATGGTGAGGTACGTCAGCTCCCCCTCCTCCGTCTCGCCGGCCAGCGTCACGCGCAGGGCCTGGCGGGCGTTCCCCACCGGAGGCAGCGGCATCCTGCTGACCTCGACGGTCTGGACGCCGCCGCGCGTGGTCGCGGCCATGAACTGGCCGCACTTGCCCGGCAGCGACTTCATCCAGGCGAGGGCGCGGTCGACGTCCGCCGGGGGGTGGGCGGCGACCTGGTAGCGCAACTGGGCGTCGGTGTCGGCGTCGTCGAGCGCGGACACCGCGTGCGGGCCCTTCGGAGGGCCGAAGAGGTCCTCGGCGTAGAGAGCGTCGAGCAGCCGTTGGCAGTCCGGCTTCTCCGTGGTCGCCTTGAGCAGCCCGTCCCGCCAGGTCCTGGCACCGCGCGTCGGCCCCCACGGCTCGCCCAGGTCGGCCTCGGTGATCAGCGCGGCCTGGGCCTGGGCCTGGGTGAGGGCGCCTCCGGAGCCGGCGGGCTGCTCGACGGCGGGCGAGACGGCCGAGGCGGGGGCGGAGGCGGAGAACCACCGGGGCCGTGGCCCCTCGACGGAACAGGCGGCCGTGGCCAGCAGTCCGGTCACGGACAGCGCGGAGGCGAGGAGGACACGGGTGGTGGCCGGAGGGTGCGTCATCGGGGGTGCCTCCTGCACGGGGCTCATGGGGCTCATGGAGGCGCCTTCTGGCGGGCGGGCTCTCCGGGAGATCGGGCCTGTGATCAGGTCCGTGCTCATACGGCACCACCGCGACGGGCGGCACACCAGTGCGACGGGCTGTTCGGGTGAGCACGGGCTGTTCGGGTGAGGACGGGCGGTGCTGGTGCCGGGCCGGGGGCGTCGGGGCGGAAAATCCGTCGCCCGGGCACCGACGCCCTGTTACGGTCGCGTCCATGCAGCGCGCCCAGCCGTTCCCGTCTCTCACGACGACGCCGGAGAGTGTCCCGGCGCGCTGACAGCTGACCCAGATGTCCGAAGCCCCGGGGCGAGTGCCCCGGGGCTTCGTCGCGCGGTGCTCGCCCCGGATCCCGAAGATCCCGAGGGAGACCACCATGCACGACCACCGCCGGCTCGGCCGCGAACTGAACCTCTTCGACACCGACCCGCTGATGGGCGCCGGTCTGCCGTACTGGCTGCCCGACGGGGCGATCGTGCGCCACACCCTGGAGGAGTACATCCGCGAGGCGGAACGGCTGGCCGGCTACCGGCACGTGTACTCGCCCGCCCTCGGCAAACGCGAGCTGTACGAGATCTCCGGCCACTGGGACCACTACGGCGACGACATGTTCCCGCCGATGGACCTGGGCGCGGAACAGGTCCTGCTGCGCCCCAGCCTCTGCCCCCACCACGCCCTCATCTACCGCTCCCGCTCCCACAGTTACCGCGAACTCCCGCTCCGCATGGCTGAGTTGGGCGGCATGTACCGCTCGGAGCTGTCCGGCGTCCTCGGCGGGCTGACCCGGGTACGGGCCATCACCCTCAACGACGCGCACATCTTCTGCACCCTGGAACAGGCCGTCGAGGAGGCGCGAGCCGCGCTGGAGCTGATCGGCCGCGCCTACGCCGACCTGGGCATCCGCGCCTCCCGCCACCGGCTCTCGCTGCCCGGCGAGGGCGGCAAGTACGTGGCCGACCCGGACCTGTGGCGGCGGGCCACCGCCCTGCTCCGGGAGGTCCTGGACGGCTCCGGCGTCCCGTACGAGGCCGCCGAGGGCGAGGCGGCGTTCTACGGCCCCAAGATCGACGTGCAGATCACCGACCCGGCCGGCCGCGAGACCACCCTGTCCACCGTCCAGATCGACTTCCACCAGCCCGAGCGCTTCGACCTGCACTACGTCGGCGCGGACGGGGCGAAGCACCGCCCGGTCATGGTGCACCGCAGCATCATCGGCAGCGTGGAACGCGCGGTGGCGCATCTCCTGGAGACCCACGGCGGCGCGTTCCCGGCGTGGCTGGCGCCGGTGCAGCTGGCCGTCCTGCCGGTCGCGGAGGACCAGGCGGACGCCGCCCACGCCCTCGCCCGCCGGGCCCGCGAACTCGGCCTGCGCGCCGAGGTGTCGGGCCCCGAGCAGGGCACCCTCGGTGCCCGCATCCGGGCGGCCCGGCTGGTCCCGTACCAGGCGGTGATCGGACGACGGGAGGCCGCGGCGGACCTCGTGTCCCCGCGCCTGCGGGACGGCCACCAGCCCCCCGCCCTCCCCGCCGCCGAACTGCTGCGGCGGATCGCCGAGCGGGTGGCGTCCCGGGGCACCGGCCTGTGGGACGAGCCGGACGGATCGTAGGACGGATCGTAGGACGGGCTCAGAACGACCAACGCGTATGGGAGTAGACCCCGTTGTCCCGCCCGAAGCCGTACGCCGTGTCCGGGGCCACCGCGTACACGACGTCCTCGCCGCTGCGGAACGCGTCGTCGATGCCGTGGAAGGTGCCCTCGGGGGAGGTGATGTGCGGTCCGTACTGCTCCTCGAACGCCGCGATGACCTCCTCCAGCAGCGCCGGGTCGGTGACCGGCCGCGCCCTGCCCTCGACCACCAGGTCGAAGCCCTCGTTCAGGGAGTTCGCCCCGGTGGTCAGCGCGCAGTGCGCGTCCCGCGCGAGGTTCTTCGCCTTCTGCTCCTGCCGGCCGGTGGAGAAGTACAGCACCCCGTCGTGCCAGGCGGCGATGACGGGCGTGACGTGCAGCCTGCCGTCGGGACGGACCGTGGACACCCAGAAGATCTCGGCGGCCCCCAGCCGCCGCTGCGCCTCGTCCCACTCGGTGGCGGTGACGCCCGAGGCACCCGGGCGGGGGTTGAGGGCGGAGCTGTAGCGGGGGTCGAGCTCGGTGGTGGGCTGCTGCGCGGGACCCGGTGCCGGCATGGCGTCTCTCCTGTCGTCCTCTGTTGTCGTACTCCCTGGACTT
The DNA here is from genome assembly GCF_055589465.1 of Streptomyces sp. NPDC041940. Classification (NCBI taxonomy): domain Bacteria; kingdom Bacillati; phylum Actinomycetota; class Actinomycetes; order Kitasatosporales; family Streptomycetaceae; genus Streptomyces; species Streptomyces sp. NPDC041940. Next base: position 12,041 of record NZ_JBVJBP010000023.1, on the reverse strand, counting down.
CCTGCCGTCTCCCTACGTCCTTCCCGCGTGCGCCCCGGCGTCGGTTCGCCCGTTCGGGGGGCGCGTAAGGTCGCTCGTACGGAGCCCAGCCCGGGACCAGTGGAAGGAGCCCTCGCCGTGACGGACGGTCAGCCCATCCCGGTGATCATCGACTGTGACACCGGCGTCGACGACGCCCTCGCCCTGCTGTTCGCCGTACGGCACCCCGCGCTCGACGTGCGCGCGATCACCTGCGTGGCCGGGAACACGGACGTGGACGGGGTCGTCCGTAACACGCTGACCGTGCTGGAGGTGGCCGGTGCCGGTGACATCCCCGTGGCCCGGGGCGCCGAGCGGCCGCTGATCGAGCCCGTGCGGACGGCGCGGCATGTGCACGGGCAGGACGGCATGGGGGATCTGGGGCTGCCCGCGCCGACCCGGGTGCCGGTCGACGTGGACGCGGTGACGCTGCTGCGCCGCGAGATCCTCGCCTCGCCGAGGCCGGTCACGCTCATCCCCACCGCTCCCCTGACGAACATCGCGCTGCTGCTGCGGACGCACCCCGAGGTGACCCGCAACATCGAGCGGATCGTGTTCATGGGCGGCGCGGTGGCGACCGGGAACGCCACGCCGGTCGCGGAGTTCAACGTGTGGCACGACCCGGAGGCCGCCGCGGTGCTGCTCACGGCGGGGGTGCCGATCACGATGTACGGCCTGGACGTGTTCAAGAGGGTCCTGGTGCCCGCCGGGGAGGTGCAGCGGCTGCGCACCAGCGCGGAACCGGCTCTGCGGCTGGCCGGTGAGCTGCTCGCCCACCGTGATCCGGCGACGTCCGGCGACCCCACGCCGATGGGTGGTCTCGGCGACGCGGGCGCCATCTGCGCGGTCGTCGACCCCAAGGGCATCACCACCGAGGCCCTGCCGGTCGAGGTCGTCCTCGCCCCCGGCCCGGCCCGCGGCCAGACGATCGTCGACCGCCGCCCGCGTCCCGGCGAGTCCGAGATCCATGAGGGTGTGCGCGAACAGCCCCTGGTGGACGTGGCGTTGGATGTGGACGTGGAGCGGTACGTCAGCCTGTACCTGGAGACGCTGTAACGCGGAAGGCGGCCGGGCAGCGGCCCGCGTATCGATTGACTTTCGATCGATATCGATCGAGAATCGATAAATGAATGGCTTCCTCATCGCCGCACTCCGGGCCGGTATCGCCTTCGCCGTCCTGGTCGGGCTCTTCGGGCAGTTCGTGGTCATACCGACGACGGCGGCCGACGAGGTCGACCGTTTCCCGCCCTACGCCCCGTTCGCCACGCCCTACGTGACCGTGGCGATCGTGGGGGTCGTCTGTGTGCAGGTCGCGCTCGTCGCCGTGTGGATGCTGCTCACGATGGTGCAGCGGGACGCGATCTTCACGCCCCGGGCCTTCCGGTGGGTCGACGTCATCATCGGCGCCTCGGTCGTCGCGACCGCCCTGGCCCTCGGGGTCGCCGGCCATCTGACCGTCGCCGAGATCCCCTCTCCCGACGACGGCATGGACGTCGAGAGCGCGCTGGCCGCCGCGACGGCGGGAGTCGCCGTGGGGGCGGCGTTCGCGATGCTGATGGTCGTCATGCGGAGCCTGTTGCAGAAGGCGACCAGTCTGCAGAGCGAGATGGCGGAGGTCGTCTGACGACGACGAACCCCGCCCTGCCGCAGGCTTGGAGGGGTGACGGCAGGGCGGGGAGTAGGGGGGGCGGCGGCCTGGCTCAGAGGCCGAGCGCGTCTCGTTCGCGGCGGCGCCGGGGCGCCTGCGGCAAGGGCGGCTGCCTCACCGGCCGACGGGCTGAGGTCCCGTCGCGAGGCTCGACGGCCCGCCCTGCGGCGGTCCCGGGCGGGGCGTTGGCAGGGCCGGGGTTCATGGGCGGGGGCTGCCTGCCTCAGGCGCCGGCCGAGCGCAGCGCCTCCGGCGCCGGGGTGGGGCGTGCGCGGTTCTTGCCCGCCGGGACTCGGTTGGGGACGCCGGCAGGGCAGGGTTTCGCAGGAGCTGCCGCGCTCACGCCGGGTTGGGGCGTGTGCGGTCCCTGTCCTGCCGGGGCTCGGTCGGGGGACGCCGGCAAGCCAGGCTTCATAGGAGCTGCTTCGTTCAGGCGTCGGCGGTGTTGCGCTCGGCCGGGGGCCGGGTTGGGGCGTGCGTGGTCCCTGCCCTGCCGCAGGCTTGGAGGGGTGACGGCAGGGCAGGGGTTCACAGGAGCCGCTTCGCTCAGGCGCCGGAGGCGTTGCGCTTGGCCGTGCGGCGGCGGGTGACGATCATCATGGCCGCGCCGCCTGCCAGCAGGGCCGCCGCGCCGAAGGCGATCGGGCCGGTGCTGCTGTTGGCGCCGGTCTCGGCGAGGTCGCCGCCGCCGCCGTTCGGCTTGGGGGCGGTCGGCGTCGACTCGGAGGCGGACGGGGTGGGTGTGTCCGTGTCGGAGGACGGCGGGGTCGAGGGCTCCGCGGGCTCGGACGGGGACGCCGGCGGCGTCGACTGCTCGGCCGGGGGCTCCGAGGGGCTCGCGGGCGGGCTGGACGGGGGCGGCGTCTCCGCGGGCGGGGGCGTCTTCGTGCAGTCTTCCGTGCCGCCGTTCCAGGCCGCGATCAGCTTGTCCTTGATGACCGGGCGGTCCGGGCCCTTGGGCAGCTCGCCGTGCTCGAAGCCGTCCTTCGCGTCCAGCTCGCCGTCGAACTTCACCGCGCCCCGGTACAGGTCGATCTGCCCGAAGCAGCCCTTGTCCGGGATGGCGATGTCGAGCGAGTCCGTGCCGCCCGGCTTGACCGTCACCGTGTCGAAGTCGACGAACACCTGCTCGCCCGAGGTCCCGAAGGTCGCGCCGTGGGCGAGGTAGGAGGCGAGGGAGGCCGTGCAGGTGGCCGCGTCACCGGCGGTGCGGACCTTGATGTGGACCTTGCCGTCCTCGGTCGGCTTCAGGTTCTGGTCGTCGACCTTCACCGAGTCGTGGAAGCTCGTGCCGTCGAGCGAGAACTGGCAGCGGTCGGTGCCGGTCTCCGTCCCCGCGCCCGTCCCGGGCTTGTAGCTGCCGCCGGACGACCAGCCGTCGCCACCCGGCGTACCGTGCGCGAACGCGGTGGTGGCGGAGGCGGCGCAGAGGGCGAGGGCCGCGGCGCCCGTCCCCAGCAGGCGTCGCGCGGTGACACGTCTCGCTATGGACATGCGATCCCATTTCTTGGCGTATGCCGGAACCCGGGTGACGGCAGCAGGGCAGCGCGCGGCGGCCGGCCGTACCGGGGTGAGTGGTCCGAGAAACACTGGGCTCATTGGTCACATGCGCCACAGTGTGACCTCATCGTGGCGGCGCCGCAGCACGCTGTCAACCTGCGGATATGCAAAGGGAGTTACTCCTCCATCACGCTTTCATCACAGCAGGAATGGATCACTCCGACCTCCCCGATGTTTCCTTTTTCCGGCATTCTGGACAGATTCAATGCTGTCGCCCGTATGCCCTGTGAAGGAGACCGCGTGACCGATCGCTCCACTCTCGACCTGTCGTCCCGGGATCCCGACTGGTGGCGGCAGGCCGTCGTCTACCAGGTCTATCCCCGCAGCTTCGCCGACGCCGACGGAGACGGACTCGGCGATCTGCGGGGCATCACCCGCCGCCTCGGTCACCTCGCCGCCCTGGGCGTCGACGCCCTGTGGATGAGCCCCTTCTACCCGTCCGAGCTCGCCGACGGCGGCTACGACGTCGCCGACCCCAGGGACGTCGACCCGCGCCTGGGCACCCTCGACGACTTCGACGCCCTGGCCGCAGAGGCCCACCGCCTCGGTCTGAAGGTCATCGTCGACATCGTGCCCAACCACTCCTCGCACCAGCACGTCTGGTTCCAGGAGGCCCTCGCCGCCGGCCCCGGCTCGGCGGCCCGCGACCGGTACGTCTTCCGCGACGGCCGCGGCGAGCACGGCGAACTCCCGCCCACCGACTGGCAGTCCGTCTTCGGCGGCAGCGCCTGGAAGCGGGTCGCCGACGGGCAGTGGTACCTGCACCTGTTCGCCCCCGAGCAGCCCGACCTCAACTGGGGGAACCAGGAGGTCCGCGCCGACCACCGCACCACCCTGCGCTTCTGGTCCGACCGCGGGGTCGACGGTTTCCGCGTCGACGTCGCCCACGCCCTGGTCAAGGACCTGAGCGAACCGCTGCGCGACCTCGGCACGCACGCGTCGGGCGGCGAGGAGGCGCTCGCCGGTCTGCCGCCGGGCACGCACCCCCTCTACGACCGTGACGAGGTGCACGAGATCTACCGCGACTGGCGCAAGATCCTCGACGCCTACCGTCCGCCGCGGATGGCCGTCGCCGAGGCCTGGGTGCCGGGTGCCCGGCGGGCGCTCTACGCCCGTCCGGACGAGCTGGGGCAGGCCTTCAACTTCGAGTATCTGGAGGCCGGCTGGGACGCCGGCGAGCTGAGGCAGGTCATCACCGACTCGCTCGCCACGGCCCGGGCCGCCGGTGCCTCGGCCACCTGGGTGCTGTCCAACCACGACGTCGTACGCCACGCCTCCCGGCTGATGCTCCCGCCCGGCACCGACCTCAACGCCTGGCTCCTCGCCGGCGGCCACGCCCCGGCCGTCGACGAGGAGGCCGGTCTGCGCCGGGCCCGGGCGGCCACCCTGCTGATGCTGGCGCTGCCCGGCTCGGCGTACCTCTACCAGGGCGAGGAACTCGGCCTGCCCGAGGTCGCCGACCTGCCCACCGAGGTGCTCCAGGACCCGATCTGGGAGCAGACGGGCCATGTCCGCAAGGGGCGCGACGGCTGCCGGGTGCCGTTGCCGTGGACGGCGGCCGGACCGTCGTACGGCTTCGGGGCCGGTGGTGCCTGGCTGCCGCAGCCGTCGGGCTTCGCCGCGTACGCCGTCTCGGCCCAGGACGGGGTGGAGGGTTCCACGCTGGAGCTGTACCGCACGGCCCTCAGGCTGCGCCGCAAACTCCTCGCCGGGGAGGAGCTGACGTGGGCCTCGGACGTCCCGGACGGTGTGCTCCGGTTCGACCGCAGTGAGGGGTGGCGGTGCGTGACGAACCTGTCCGGTACGGCCGTGCCGCTGCCGGCCGGTGAGGTGCTGCTGAGCAGCGCGCCGCTGGAGGACGGGAGGGTCGGGCCGGACACGACGGTGTGGCTCGGCCGCTGAGCGCTCCGCTGGGTGGTGCGGGTGGGTCGTCTCTGGTGTGCGGCGGCGTCGTGGCTGGTCGCGCGGTTCCCCGCGCCCCTTGGGGGCGTGGGGGCACCCGGGTGGGCGAGCAGCGGGTGCCACCTGCGGGGATGCCCGCGAGGATCGCTGGCAGAGTGCCGTCGACGTCCGCACAGGGAGTCCCGCCCGCGATGAACAGGTACAGCAGGACAGCAGCCGTGGCGGGGGTTGTGGTCGTGGGGGTGTTCGGGGTTCCGGGGGCGCCCGCGGTCGCCGAGGGGGGCGGGCTGTGGGGTGCGGCGGTCATCGCGCCCGGGCGGGAGGGCATCGTCGAGGTTGCCGGGTATCCGGGGTCGGGGCCGGGTGCGGGGGCCGTGCTGACACTGACCGCGCCCCGTGGGACCCGGGTGACGGACACGCCGCTCGACGCGTCCGGCTACCGCGGCTCGGTCGCCGCCGACGGGCGCAGCGGGACGTACCGGGTCACCGGCGACGCGACCGGACCGTCCTGGCGGGGCCGTACGTTCCCGTTCGTGCTGGCGGTGCCCGCGGGCGCCGTGCCCGGCACGCGGTTGCGGGGCTGTGAACTGCGGATCACCGACGCGCGCGGCGTGCGGCGGGCCGCCGGACGGTGTGCCGTGACCGTGGGCCTGGCCGGGCCGACGCTGACCCGTCCGCTGTCCGGCGTACCGCTGCACGCCCGGCCGGAGATCGCCGGCCAGGCCCACCCGGGCGCCCAGGTCACCGTCCGTGACAAGGACGACCGCGAGACCTGCGCGACGACGGCCGCCCACGACGGCACCTGGGCGTGCACCCCGGGCCCGGCCCTCTCGACGGGCGCCAATCGCCTCCAGGCGGTAGCCACCCTGAACGGGGTGAGCGCCATGAGCGAGCAGATCGACATCGCGGTGCGGGACTCCGGCCCGGGTCAGTAGCGCACGGCGCCCGGGCCGCTTTCGCCCGGACGGTGACGGGTCTTGGGCGGGTGTCCCGGCTTTGGTGGGTGCGGTGGGCGGTGCCGGTCGATCGTGGTGCGGGAGGGCGGCGGCTGGTCGGTAGCGCGCGGTGCCGGTCGGTCGTGGTGCGGGAGGGCGGCGGCTGGTCGGTAGCGCGCGGTGCCGGTCGGTCGTGGTGCGGGAGGGCGGCCGCTGGTCAGTAGCGCACGGCCCGGGCCACCTCCGTTTGGATCTCGCCGGAGACGTCGTGTGTGCCGCGGGCGGTGGCTGTGGCGGAGTGGCCGGCCTGCACGTTGTTCACCGTGACGATGACCGTGTCGATCAGCTGGTTCCCGGCGTCGGTGAAGTTGACCTGGACGGCGAAGGACCGGGCCGTGTCGTCGGTGTTGTCGACGGTGACCTCGGAACGGGCCCGGCCGTCGGAGCCGACGGTGGGCGGCGCGGCCTTCACGTCGCCCTTGACGTCGGTGCCGTCCTGGATGTCGTCGAGCCGGCGCTGGGCCTCCGCCGTGGCCGACTCGACCGCCTCGGAGGCCCCCGAGGCGATCGACCCGACCGCCGACTCCGCCTTGCTCGCGGTGTCGGAGGGACTGCCGTCGCCGCTGCAGCCGGTGAGCGCGGCGGCCAGGGCGAGCGTCACCGCCGCCCCGCCCGTCGCCCAGCGCGTCCGGTGGCGGACAGCCATAAAGCCTCCCGGGGGGAGCCGTCGGCCCGCAGGCCCGGCCTACGGCGTCACGTGCGTCCGAGGCCGCCGCCGCCGAAGGATCCGCTGGATCCGGGCGACCAGCGGCGCGGATTCTGGTCCTTGCCCGTCCTGGTGCTCGCGTGGTGGAGGTCGTGGGGCAGGATCCGGTCGCCGTCCTTCGTCGTGACCGGCATCTCGTCGGGCTCGCGCCGCTCGCGCATCTCGTGGACCGGCCCGCCGTCCGGGACGTGTGGTTGTTCCTCCGCGCCGGGGTGGTGCGTGTCCTTGTCCATGACCCGCATCCCGACCCGTACGCCCCAGATCAGCGCGCAGGCCACGATCAGCCCGCAGACGAAGGCGATGGTCACGGCGATCGCGTGATCCGACGACGCCGCCAGCAGTTCATACGTGGCCGTTTTCATACTCCGAGTATCGCCGACGAATTGCCATAAAGCGCCCGGAATGTCCGACGGCGGGAAACAAGGCAACCTCTGCCGCCCCGGCGGCGACCTGACGGTGATACCCCGTCCCCCACACGAGGGAGATCACCCATGCGCAGACATCTCGCGCGACTGATCACCGTGTTCGCCGTCTTAGCCGCGGTCTTCGCCACGCCCGGCCTGGCGAACGGCAAGGCACAGGCCGCCGACGAGTGGAACCCGCCCGCGAACCTCGTCCAGCCCCTGAACGAGGTCTGGCGGCACGTCGAGACGACCTACCCGAACCTGTACGGCTTCCGGAACTACGGCTGGGACCAGGTCATGGCCAACCGGGGCAGCGTCAACTACTGCGTCCGCTGGGAGTCCGACGCCCCGGTCAGCGCCGCCCTGCGCGACCGGATCCACGCGGCGCTGAAGAAGCAGTTCGGCAAGTGGATGACGGCCATGACCGAGAACGGCAAGGGGCACAACGCCTGGCCGTACACCAACGTCCCGGTCAACATCGTCGGCTGGGCCGTCAAGAACCGCTCCACCCTCCAGTGGACCGACAACTCCGTCGACATCTACACCGGCAATCTCGACGGCGGCGGCGCCCCGCAGTGCGCCCCGGACTGCGGCCGCTTCTTCCACCAGGACGGCAACTACTCGAAGTGCCCGGGCGGCGCCGCCCGCCACTACGACCAGTCACTGTGGCTGACCAAGGGCTTCGGCGGCGGCGCGGGCGGCGACTGGGGCCAGCGCATGGGCCAGGAGTACTTCACCGGCGCCCTCAACCAGGAGAACATCCACATCTACCTGCACGAGGTCGGCCACACCTTCGGCCTCGACGACTTCTACGACTGGTCGCCGACCGGGCAGTGCTGCTTCCTGATGAAGGCGGGCAGCGCCACGCAGATCACCGAGTTCGACAAGTGGATGGCGCGTGACTTCTGGCGCCATCTGAAGAACCGCTACGGCCTCTGACCGGCGGCGGGCGGTGCGGGCGGCCCCGGCTCCCGCACCGCCCCGCGGCGTACGGTGGAGAGACCGGGGGTATGCCGCAACCACCGGTGGCTGAACGGTCTCCTGGCCCCGTTCCCGCCGTCCCCCCGTTCCCAGCAGGAGCCCCGATGACGTCCGCCTCCTCGTCCCCGCCGCCGCTCCCCGCACCGCGGGACGTCCGGCTGCGGCTCGCCGAGCCCTCGCGCTTCGGCCGTACGGCACGCCGGATCGACGGGGCGTGGTGGCCCCGCTCGGACGACCTGGCGCGGGAGCTGACCGGACTGCTGGGCGTGCTGCCGCGTGCCTGGGGGCGCATCAGCAGCGTCCTGGTCCACGGGCACACCTGGCAGGACTGCCCGGAGCGGATGGTCGTCGCCGGGTGCACGGTGCACGTGGGCCGCACCGACTCGCCCACCGCCCCGCACACCGTCTGTCTGCTCGCGCTCGGCCGGGGCCGCTACGACCTGCTGGTGGTGCCGCCCGCGACGGCCCGGGCGGAGGCGGACCTGCTGATGGAGCGGGCCGTCGCTCAGGGCGCGTGAGGCCGGGGCGCCGCACGCCCGGCCCCGCCGCTCAGTGCGCGAGCAGCACCAGAGCGAGGGCGACCAGCGCCGGGACGGTCTGCACGAAGAGGATCTTCCGGCTGGCGGTGGCCGCGCCGTAGACCCCCGCGACCGCCACGCACACCAGGAAGAACACCGAGACCTGGAAGCCCACCGGGTCGGACGCCACCGCGCCCCACAGCAGGCCGGCCGCGAGGAAGCCGTTGTAGAGGCCCTGGTTGGCGGCCAGGGCCTTCGTCTCCGCCGCGAACTCGGCGGTGGTGCCGAAGGCGGCGCGGGCGCGTGGAGTGGTCCACAGGAACATCTCCAGCACCAGGATGTAGGCGTGGAGGGCGGCGAGAGCCAGCACCGCGAGGGTGGCGAGGATCGTCATGCACGCATCATCCCAGGCCCGTTTCGCCGTCCTCGCCCCGCCGTCCTCGTTCGGCCGCCCCCGGGAGGCGGCGGGCGGTGCCGGGTGGCAGATTGCGGGCAGTGGAAGGCCGGTCCGGGCCGACGCGTCCCCGCGTGTGCCGCTCGGGAGCCCGGCCCGGCCTTCCCGCTGCCCCGGCGCCGCGGGATCTACGGGGCGATGGCCTTGCGCAGGGTGTGCAGGCACAGCGTCATGGCGGAGTGCTTCGAGGCACCGGCGGTGCGGGTGTGCGCCCAGGCCGAGTACAGCAGGGACCAGACCAGGTTGCGGACCCACTCGTCGTCCAGCTCGGCGTCGATGCTGCCGTCCGTGTGCCCGCGCCGGACCGTGCTCAGGAAGTGCCGGTCGGCGGTGGTCTCCTCGTCCCAGCCGGACCAGGTCGCCAGTTGCGGTGTCTCGAACATCAGCGTGAGGCCGTCGCCGAGTTCGAAGTATTCCTGGCAGAGCCGCTCCAGGGCCTTGGCGGCCGGGCCGTCGTCGAGCCGGGCGCGATCGGTCGCCGTCTCGACCTTCTCCAGGATGTCCGTGCCGATGGCCGTGAGGAGGTCGGAGCGCTCCGGGAAGTAGCGGTGGACGGTCGTACGCCCCACACCCGCCGCCGCGGCGACATCGCCGAGCGAAGCGGTCGGGTCACCGGCCAGCAGGCCGATGGCGGCGTCGATGATGGCGCGCCGTGTGCGTGCCCGTGTCCCGCTCCCGGCCGCCCCGCCGCGCTCCTCAACCATGCGCATACGGTAGCGCGTCCTCCATGATGAAAATCGCTTGACCATTATGGAACATCGATGTTCCACTCGGCGGCATGACTGTTCCGGATGGCACGTCTCCCAAAGTGTCCGTTCCGCGGCTGCGGATCCTCTGGTCGTTCGCCCGGCCGCACCGGCGCTCCCTGGTCCTGGCCCTCGTCCTCGCCCTGGTGGGGTCCGGGATGGGGCTGGCCACCCCGATGGTCACCAAGGGCGTGCTCGACGCCCTCGGCGGTTCCGACTCGCTGCGGGGGCCGCTGCTGGCGCTGCTCGTCCTGCTGGCGGTGGGCAGTGTCGTCATGTACTGGCAGTGGACGCTGCTCGGCGCGCTGGGCGAGCGGGTGGTGCTCCGGGCCCGTGAGTCGATGGTGCGGCGCTTCCTGCGGGCCACCGTCCCCGCCGTCACCCGGCGCCCGCCCGGCGAACTCGTCACCCGCGTCACCTCCGACACGGTCCTGCTGCACCAGGCCGCCACCGGCGCCCCGGTCGGCCTGATCAACGCCGTCGTCATGCTCCTCGGAACCCTGGTCCTCATGGGCGTCCTCGACCTGGTGCTGCTGGGCACGGTCGCGGTGGCGGTGGCGGTGGTCGCCGTCCTGTTCGGCGTCCTCATGCCCGGGATCGCGACCGCGCAGCAGCGCGCCCAGGACCACCTCGGGCGGCTCGGCGGCAATCTGGAGGGCGCGCTGCGCGCGATCCGCACGGTGAAGGCCGGCCGGGCCGAGGACCGCACGGCCGAGCGCATCGTGGCCGACGCGCGCATCTCCGCCGAGCACGGCGTCCGCGCGAACCGCCGCGAGGCCCTGGCCTGGACGATCGCGCTCGCCGGCATCCAGCTGGCGATCATCCTGGTGCTGGGCGTGGGCGCCTGGCGGGTCTCCGAGGGGGACCTCGAGGTCTCCAGCCTCATCGCGTTCCTGCTCTACGCGTTCGGGCTGATGGACCCGATCAGCGAACTCAGCCAGAACGTCACCGCGCTCCAGTCCGGGATCGCGGCGGCGGAGCGGATCCGGGAGACGGACGAGCTGGACTCGGAGGAGACGCACGGGGGCGCGCTGGACGCCCCTGTCCGGGAAGCAGCCGTACGGGACACCCTCGTACCGGAGACCCCTGTACGGGGCACCCTCGTACAGGACACCCCCGTACAGGACACCCCCGTACTCGAACTGAGGGACGTCACCGCGGCCTACGGCCCCGACGCGAAACCGGCGGTGCGCGGTGTCGACCTGGTCGTCCCGCGGCACGGGCACACGGCGATCGTCGGACCCTCGGGCGCGGGCAAGACGACCCTGTTCTCCCTGGTGCTGCGCTTCCTGGAGCCGACCGGCGGGGAACTGCTCCTGGACGGCCGCCCCTACCGCGACCACAGCCACGACACGATCCGGTCGCGCCTGGCCTACGTCGAGCAGGACACCCCGGTCGTGCCCGGGACGATCCGCGAGAACCTGCTGCTGTCCCGCCCGGACGCGACGGACGCGGAACTGCGCCGGGTCCTGGACGAGGTACGGCTGGCCGAGAAGGTCGACGCCCTGGACGACGGCCTCGACACGCCCCTGACCGGCGCGGCCGTGTCGGGCGGCGAGCGGCAGCGCATCGCCCTGGCCCGCGCCCTGCTGCGCACGCCGGACGTACTGCTCCTGGACGAGGCGACGGCCCAGCTCGACGGGCTGACCGAGGTCGCCGTGCAGAGCTGTGTCCGCGCCCGTGCGGCCACCGGTGCCGTGGTCACGATCGCCCACCGGCTGTCGACCGTGATCGACGCGGACACCATCGTGGTGATGGACGAGGGCCGGGTCCGTGCCCGGGGCAGCCACGGGGAACTGCTCGCCACGGACACGCTGTACCGGGAACTGGTGGCGGCCCTGCGCATCGCGGCCCCCGCCGACTGTCCGGAATCAACCATTCTCGGTTGACCGGCAGCCTCAGGTTTGATCAGCTGTCCCACCTGTCTTGTTCGATTCTGATCGAGCGTTTCCGGGCTCCCTGGGGGGAGCTTGTGACAAGTGGGGGAGTTTCCTTGACGCATCACGATGCCGTTGTGGGGGGGGGGGGGGGGGGGGGGGGGGGGGGGGGGGGGGGGGGGGGGGGGGGGGGGGGGGGGGGGGGGGGGGGGGGGGGGGGGGGGGGGGGGGG
>NZ_JBVJBP010000022.1:173330-174499 GCF_055589465.1 Streptomyces sp. NPDC041940 | reverse complement strand
CCCCCCCCCCCCCCCCCCCCCCCCCCCCCCCCCCCCCCCCCCCCCCCCCCCCCCCCCCCCCCCCCCCCCCCCCCCCCCCCCCCCCCCCCCGCTCCCGTGTACGCCTTCTCCCGGTGCGCCGTCTCAGCTCACCACGTGGCCCGCACCTGGCGGATGATCCGCCGGCGCAACCGCACCTTGCGGCTGCCGTCGCGCAGCAGGCTCAGACGGTGCAACTCCCAGTGTCCGTACTCGGCGTGGTCCGTCAGCAGACGTGCCGTTTCCTTGCGGGAGACCCCGCGCGGTACGTACACGTCGACAAATTCGTATTCCGGCATCGCATCTATTGTGCGGGCTGGGGCCTGGTACGGATAGCGTCTGCACTATGTCTGATGCTGCGCAGCCCACCGCTGCCGAGGTACGCGCCGCCGCCGAGGCGGTCAAGACCGCGCTCGACCGCCACCTGGCCGCGGTCGAGGGCAGGTCGGGAGAGGACGACCCGGCCGTCTACGAGGCGTTCAACCAGCTGGCCGCGGCCGCAGAGGTGTACGACGAACTGCTCTACGACCGATACGACGAGGTCACCCCCTTCGAGATCCCCGGTGCGGAGGACACGCTGCCGCCGTACGCGGGCCCCGAGGAACCGAACGCGCTGAGCGTGCTGATCCGCCGCGACTACGCGGTGGCGGAGCCGCAGCGCCTCCTGGCGCAGGCGCAGCGGATCGAGGCCGCGGAAGGCGAGGACGGCCCGGCCGCCTCCGGGACGACCCATGGCGCGCTCGGCCTGCTGTTCGGCGAGTTCGAGCCCGACGAGATCGCCTCCCGGCACAAGGAGTTCGGGCTCGAGGAGGGCGACTCCACGCTCTGGGTGATGGCGGCGGACGATCCGGCCGACCCCGGAGAGTGGCTGGAGGCCCCGTTCGAGCAGGTCGATCCACAGCAGGTGGTCTGCCGCTTCGACGTCAGCGCCGTCTTCGACGATGTCGAGGACGACGATGACGAAGATGACGAAGAGGGCGACGACCGGGACGCCCTCGACACCGACCTGGACGAGGACGAGGACGAGGACCTGGAGCGCCTGGACGCGGACCGTCGCTGAGCGCACCCGACGGCGGGGGGGGGGGGGGGGGGGGAGGGAGCGGTGACGATTCGAGGAGCGGTCCGGACTGCGCAGCGGGCGACAACAAAAC
>NZ_JBVJBP010000022.1:163259-173320 GCF_055589465.1 Streptomyces sp. NPDC041940 | reverse complement strand
AAGGCGCACCACCTCCCCCCCCCCCCCCCCCCCCCCCCCCCCCCCCCCCCCCCCCCCCCCTCCCCCCCCCCCCCCCCCCCCCCCCACCGCCGTTGTCAGCTCTCGTCGACCTGCGGAGCGAGCAGCACCGGAAGCCGGGTCGTCCGGGGCTTCGCCGTCACCTCGGCCACGGCCCTGGGCAGCGCCTGTTCCACGCCGTGCACCACGGACAGATGGCGCTCGGCCCGCCCGAACGCCGTGTACACCCAAGGCCTGCTGAGCGCCTGCGCGGCATCGCCGGGCAGCACCACGACCGCCGCGGGCCACCGGCTTCCCACCGCCTGGTGCGCGGTCAGCGCCCAGCCGTGCCGTACGGAGTGCTCCACCCGCTCCTTGGGTACGACGACGGCCTCGCCCTCGCACGACAGGTGGAGTCCCTCGGCGTCCGCCTTCACCACCCGGCCCGGCAGCGCACGGCCCGGCACGGGGGAGTGGACGATCCGGTCACCGGGGTCGAAGCCGCCGAAGCGGCCCGGGCCAGGATTGAGCCGCTCCTTCAACGCCGTGTTGAGCGCGCGGGTGCCGACGGCGCCGCCGTGTCCCGGTGTGATCACCTGGGTCTCCTCGGCCGGTACGCCGATCGCCCGCGGCACCGAGTCGACGACGAGCTGAACCGCCCGGTGCACCGCCTCGCCCGCGTCCCGCACCGGCACGATCACGACCTCCTTGCCGGGGGCCTCGACCGCGTTCAGCTCGCCGATGCCGATCCCCGAGACCAGCTCGCCCAGCGGCCCGGGATCCGGCCGCCGCGAGGCGATCTGCGGGCAGATCCGCGCCGCGAGCAGATCCGCGAACACCCGGCCCGGCCCCACGGACCACAGCACCGCCGGGTCCCCGGCCAGCACCAGCCGCGCCCCGTCGGGGAGCGACTCCGTCAGCAGCGCCGCCGTCTCGACATCCAGCTGCGGCGCGTCGAGCACGATGAGCAGATCGAGATCCAGGGCCCCGTCGGCATCCCGGCCGGGCCCTTCCAGCCCGGCGAGCAGCCCGGAGACGGTGGTGACGGGGGAGGGACCCTCGTCCGCTGTGCCCTCCGGACCGGAGCGCAGCAGAGCCGCGAAACGGTTCCGGCCGATCGGGCCATGGGCGGCGGCCCACGCGCGCAGCCCGAGGGAGTGCGCGGCGCTCAGCAGCGCGGCCGGTTCGGCCAGGGACGCCTCCCCGCCGGTGTGCAGAACCAGGCCGTGACCGGCGACCGCGCGCAGCAGCTCACCCGCCGACCCCTGGGCCGCGGCGGCGACCCGCTCCCACTCCTCGGCCGAACCGTCCTGCTTGGGCGCCGAGTTGACCAGCCGGGCCAGACCGTCGGCCAGGCTCTCCTCGGCGAGCGCGTACCGCTCGAGCCCGACCAGGACACGGACCGGGCGCTCCTCGTCCTCCTCGGAGTGGTCCTCCGAGTCGTCCTGCTTCGCCCGGGCCGGCGCACCGGTCTCCTCCAGGGCGTCCTGGAAGACCAGCGCGTCGCCCTCAGCGATCGTGTCCTGCACGGCGCTGTCGGGCTCCGGTACGCCCCGCTGCGCCAGGGCGGCGAGAAGCGCCGGCATCTCCAGGGCGGTGTGCCCGGCCAGCGCGGCCTGCTCCAGGATCCAGACGGTGACGGCACGGCCCCGCCGCTCGTCGTCCGGGCCGCACTCGGCGCCGAGCAGCGCCCGCGCGAACCCGTCGGCCTGCTCGGGCCGCACACCGGCGACCCGCAGCAACTGCCAGGGGTCCGCCCGCAGCCGCTCGTCCGCACCCTCGCCGAGCGCCTCGGCCACCTGCGGCGCGAGCGTCTCCGGGGCACCGCCCTCGGCGAGCACCCGCAGCACGGCCTGGACCGCCTCCGGCGCGGGAGCCGACGACGCGGCGACGGTCTCGGCCGGCACCGGCCGCGGTCGCCGTTCCGGCTCCGGGGCGGAGCGCCGGGGGGCGGGTGCGGGCTCCTCGAACACCGTGGCCGCCGGCTGCTCGCCGCCCTCCACGGCCCGTACGGCGGCGAGCAGATCGGCGGCCTTGCCGCTCAGCTTGGTGCCGCTCTCGATCGGCGCCTTCTTCTCGGCCTTCCGCTGCTCGATGCGCTCCCGCTCGGCCTGCTGGGCCCGCAGCTCGGCCTCGGCCTCGGACACCTGGCCGGCCTCGGCCGCGTCCCCCTGGACCTCCTCGGTCTCCGCACCACCGGTCGGCGTCCCCGGCTCGTCGTCCTCCGTGGTCTCCGGCTCCGTGCTCACAGCGTGCTCCAGTCGTGATCGGGATAGCGGTGCACGGGCGCCGACACATCGTCGAGCGCCCGGCAGATCTCCTCAGGAAGACTAAGGGCCTCCACTGACAACGCGGCCGTGAGCTGCTGCGCGTTGCGCGCGCCGACGACGGGAGCGGCCACCCCCGGCCGGTCACGGACCCACGCCAGGGCCACCTGGAGCGGCGTCACCGCGAGGCCGTCGGCGGCGGTCGTCACGGCGTCCACGATGCGGCTCGCCGTGTCGTCGAGGTACGGCGCGACGAACGGGGCGAGGTGCTCCGAGGCGCCGCGCGAGTCCTGCGGAGTCGTGTCGCCCCGGTACTTGCCCGTCAGCACCCCACGTCCCAGCGGGGAGGACGGCAGCAGCCCGATGCCCAGGTCCAGCGCGGCCGGCAGCACCTCGCGCTCGACGCCGCGCTGGAGCAGCGAGTACTCCAGCTGCGTACCCGCCAGCCGGGTCCGGGTGCCGGGGGAGGCGAGCTGCCAGGTGCCGGCCTTGGCCAGCTGCCAGCCGCAGAAGTTGGATACGGCGGCGTAGCGGGCACGGCCGCTGGCGACCGCGAGGTCCAGGGCCTGGAGGGTCTCCTCCAGCGGGGTGTCCGGATCGAAGGCGTGCACGTGCCACAGGTCGACGTAGTCGGTTCCGAGGCGGGAGAGCGAGGCGTCCAGCGCGGAGAGCAGATGGCCGCGGGAGCCGTCGAAGCGGCGGTCGGGGTCCGGCACACTGCCGGCCTTGGTCGAGATGACCAGGTCCCGGCGGGGCACCAAGCCGTCTATGAGCCTGCCGAGCAGGTACTCGGCCTCTCCGTCGCCGTACACGTCCGCGGTGTCGACGAGGGTCCCGCCCGCTTCCCAGAACGTCTTCATCAGGTCCGCGGCGTCGTGCTCGGCGGTGTCCCGCCCCCAGGTCAGGGTGCCGAGCCCGATCCGCGACACACGAAGGCCGGTGCGGCCGAGATGCCTCTGCTCCATGAACGCCGAGATTACTGGCCAGAACCTACGGTGTGGGGGGCTGTGGACGACGGATTTCCGCGCGCTATGGTCTGCGGACAAGGCACGTTACTGATGGGTAAGGGGAATCGGGATGCAGCTCGGTATCAACCTCGGCTACTGGGGTGCCGGCATGGACGCCGACAATCTGGCCGTCGCCCAGGAGGCCGACCGGCTCGGATACGCCGTCTGCTGGGCCGCCGAAGCCTATGGATCCGACGCCGCCACCGTACTGACCTGGGTCGCCGCCCAGACCGAACGGATCGACGTCGGCTCCGCCATCTTCCAGATCCCGGCCCGCCAGCCCGCGATGACCGCCATGACGGCCGCCACCCTCGACTCGCTCTCCGGCGGCCGCTTCCGGCTCGGCCTCGGCGTCTCCGGCCCGCAGGTCTCCGAGGGCTGGTACGGCGTCAAGTTCGACAAGCCGCTGGCACGCACGCGTGAGTACGTCGAGATCATCCGCAAGGCCATGACGCGCGAGCGCCTGTCGTACGAGGGCGAGCACTGGACGCTGCCGCTGCCGGGCGGTCCGGGCAAGCCCCTCAAGCTGACCGTGCACCCGCAGCGCGAGCACATCCCGCTCTACATCGCCGCGATCGGCCCGAAGAACCTGGAGCAGACCGGCGAGATCGCCGACGGCGCCCTGCTGATCTTCCCCTCCGCCGACCACCTGGAGGACACGGCGATCCAGTACCTGCGGGCCGGCCGCGAGAAGGCGGGCAAGACCCTCGACGGCTTCGACATCTGCCCGACCCTGCCCCTGGCCGTCGGCGAGGACAAGGACGTGACCTCGCTCGCCGACACCTTCCGCCCCTACACCGCGCTGTACGTCGGCGGCATGGGCAGCCGCAAGCAGAACTTCTACAACCAGCTCGCCCAGCGCATGGGCTACGAGAAGGAAGCCGCCGAGATCCAGGACAAGTACCTGTCCGGCGACAAGCAGGGCGCCGCGGCCGCCGTACCGCACGACCTGATCGACAAGACGACCCTGCTCGGTTCCGTGGAGCGCATCGCGGACCGGATGAAGGCCTACGCGGAGGCCGGAGTCACGACCCTCACCCTGGCCCCGGCGGGCTTCACGCTCGACGAGCGGATCGCGTCCCTGCGCGCCGGCACGGAGGCCCTGGAGCGCGCCGGGCTCGCCTAGGGATTTCTGCGGCCGTGGTGGGGGCTCGGGGGTCTTCCCCGCCACGGCCGTCACGCAGAACAACGCGAGGAGCGGCCGAGGGTTACGTCCTCCATTTGGCGGAGTTGTCCGTCGTACCTGTTGCAGCACCGCGCACCCCGCACTTGACTCGTTCTTTGCGGAACTGCGGAATCCTGCAGCACGCGCACGCGCGCGGGAGAGGTGCCCACGATGCTTTCGGCCAAGAGTCTGTTCCAGGAGATCCTCGCCAACGACGAGTCCTTCGCCCTGTTCTGCTCCATCGCGGCGAGCGGCGAGTCCCAGGGCGGCTGGGAGAACGCCCGGATCGCCGCGCTCGTCCCGGAGAGCGAGCGGGAACTCGCCCCCAAGATCACCCGCCACGGTGCCGACGAGGACAAGCACGGGCGGATCTTCAACGCCCTGCTGAAGAAGCGCGGCCTCGACCCCGTCCCGGTCCCGCCGGAGACCGACTACACGATGCTCCTGGAGAAGAACGGCATCGGCCTCGCGCACGAGCAGCTGGGGCGCGACGAGCGGCTCGCGGTCCAGGACATCGTCACGTACCTCTCGCACAGCAGGGTCACCGAACAGCGCGCCTCCGAGCAGATGGACCTGCTCCGCAAGCACTTCGCGGACGACCCGGACATCGGCCGCGCGGTCAAGCAGATCTCGGGCGACGAGGACAACCACCTCGCCTACTGCCACGAGGAACTGCTGCGCTTCGCCTACGCGGGCCACGGCCGGGCCATCCAGCGGACCCTGCGCGAGTGCGCGCTCGCCGAGATCCGGGTCTACCGGGACGTCAGCCTCGCGGTCATGGCGAACATGGGACGCATCCTGGGCTGGTCGAAGGCCAAGTCGGCGGTGCTGGCGGCGGGCATCCACGCGGTGTACGCGTACGAACGGCTGGGCGGCTGGCGCCGGATGGTGTCCCTGGAGATGCCCGAGCGCCGTGACGCGCTCGGCGGACCGGCGTCCGCGGCACCCGAGTTCGCCTGAGGCGGCCCGCTCTACAACCAGCCCCGGCGCTTGAACAGGCGGAACACCAGCACCTCCAGAACGACCATCAGCAGGACGAGGGCCGGGTAGGACCACTCCCAGCGCAGCTCGGGCATGTGCTCGAAGTTCATGCCGTAGATCCCCGCGACCATCGTGGGGATCGCGGCCATGGCCGCCCACGCGGAGATCTTCCGCATGTCGTCGTTCTGCCGGACACTCATCTGGGCCAGATGCGCCGAGAGGATGTCCGACACCAGCCGGTCCAGGTTCTCCACGGACTCGTTCACGCGCGTGAGGTGGTCGCTGACGTCCCGGAAGAAGGGCCGGGCCCGGTCGTCCACGAACGGCACGGCCGCACCGGACTGCGCCGTGCCCGCCAGCCGGCTCATCGGCAGGGCCAGCGGGCCGGTCGCCCGGCGGAACTCCAGGATCTGGCGCTTGAAGTCGTAGATCCGGGAGGCGGTGTTCCGTGAACCGCCGGCTTCCGGCGAGAACACCTCCGCCTCCAGCCCCTCCAGGTCGGCCTGCAACTCGATCGCGACGTCCAGATAGTGGTCGACGGCGGCGTCGGCGATCGCGTACAGCACGGAGGTGGGGCCGTTGCCCAGCAGCTCCGGCTCCTGCTCCAGCCGGTTGCGCACGGCCTTGAGCGGGGCGCCCTCGCCGTGCCGGACGGTGACCGCGAACGAGTCGCCCAGGAAGATCATGATCTCGCCGGAGGAGACGGTGTCGCTCCGCGGCTCGTACACCACCGGCTTGAGGACCACGAAGAGCGAGTCGTCGTACACCTCCAGCTTGGGCCGCTGATGGGCCTTGAGGGCGTCCTCGACGGCCAGCGGGTGCAGGCCGAACTCCCGGGTGACATGGTCGAATTCGCGCTCCGTCGGCTCATGCAGCCCGATCCATACGAAGCCTCCCGCCGCACGGGCCTCACCCAGGGCGTCGGAGAAGTCCTCCGGCCCCTCCGTGCGGTGTCCGTCGCGGTAGACGGCACAGTCGACGATCACGAAGCGAGTCTCCTGTCACTCGAACGACACCGCACGCGCGCGTGCGCCTACGCTGGATCGCATGCCCACGTTGATCCTCGTCAGGCACGGACGCTCCACCGCCAACACCGAGGGGCTGCTCGCCGGCTGGACGCCCGGTGTCGCCCTCGACGAACGCGGCGCCGCGCAGGCCGCCGCCCTGCCCGGACGGCTCGCCGAACTGCCCCTCGCCGAGATCGTCGCCAGCCCGCTCCAGCGCTGCCAGGAGACGATCAGGCCCCTGCTGGAGGCCCGGCCGGAACTGAGCCCGCACACCGACGAGCGCATCGGCGAGTGCCACTACGGCGACTGGTCCGGTCGCAAGCTCGCCGAGCTCAAGGACGAGCCCCTGATGGAGGTGGTGCAGGCGCACCCGTCCGCGGCGGCCTTCCCCGGCGGCGAGTCGATGCGGGCCATGCAGACGCGTGCCGCCGAGGCCGTGCGCGAGTGGAACGCGCGCGTGGAGCGCGACCACGGCGCCGACGCCGTCTACCTCATGTGCTCGCACGGCGACATCATCAAGTCGCTCGTCGCCGAGGCACTCGGACTTCATCTGGACCTCTTCCAGCGGATTTCCGTTGAACCGTGTTCCATCACCGCGATCCGCTACACACGACTGCGACCGTTTCTCGTCCGCCTCGGCGACACCGGCGACTTCACGTCCCTGGTGCCGCGCGAGGAACCGCCGGGCGACGACGCCCAAGTCGGGGGTGGTGCGGGCGCACCGTGATCGTCGGCCGCAGTAGGGTGAAGCGGTCGCAGCAGTGCCGTGGTCACACGGCCCCCACGATTCCAATGGAGACAGGACGTGTCCCGTCAGGTGTTCCTCTACGACCATCCGGAGCGTTTCGTGGCCGGTACGGTCGGACTGCCCGGGCGCCGTTCGTTCTTCCTCCAGGCCACCGCCGGCTCCCGGGTGACCAGCGTGGCCCTGGAGAAGACCCAGGTCGCAGCGCTCGCCGAGCGCATGGACGAACTGCTCGACGAGGTCGTACGCCGTAGCGGCGGCAGCGCCTCCGTCCCCGCCGTCGCACCGACGGAGATCAACGACAGCGCCCCGCTGGACACCCCCGTCGAGGAGGAGTTCCGGGTCGGCACCATGGCGCTCGCCTGGGACGGTGACGAGCAGCTCATGATCGTCGAGGCGCAGGCGCTCGTCGAACTCGACGCCGACTCCGAGGAGGACCTCGCCGAGGCCGAGGAGCGGCTGCTCCAGGACGAGGAGAACGGGCCGCCGATGCTGCGGGTCCGGCTCACCGGCGCGCAGGCGAGGGCCTTCGCCAAGCGTGCCCTCGACGTCGTCAACGCCGGGCGGCCGCCGTGCCCGCTGTGCAGCCTCCCGCTCGACCCGGAAGGACACGTATGTCCGCGCCAGAACGGATACCGCCGCGGAGCGTGACACCTCCTGACGACCCCGCCGAGCTGCTCGCCCGGGGCGAACTCACCGTACGCGGACGCATCCGTGACGCCTCCAACGCCGCCCTGTACTGCACGGTGTCGTACGACGGCCGGGAAGCGGCCTGTATCTACAAGCCGGTCGCCGGGGAGAGGCCCTTGTGGGACTTCCCCGACGGGACGCTCGCCCAGCGCGAGGTCGCCGCGTACGAGGTCTCCGAGGCGACCGGCTGGGGTCTCGTACCTCCCACCGTGCTGCGCGACGGCCCCTACGGCGAGGGCATGTGCCAGCTGTGGATCGAGGCGGCACCGGACGCGGAGCTGCTCGCGCTGGTCGACGGGGAGGAACCCGAACCGGGCTGGAAGGCGATCGGGTTCGCCGAGGTCGGCGAGGGACGTACCGCGCTGCTCGTGCACGCCGACGACGAGCGGCTGCGGCGGCTCGCGGTGCTGGACGCCGTGATCAACAACGCGGACCGCAAGGGCGGGCATCTGCTGCCCACCGGCGACGGGCGGTTGTACGGGATCGACCACGGGGTGACCTTCAACGCCGAGAACAAGCTGCGGACCCTGCTGTGGGGCTGGGCGGGGGAGCCGTTCACACGGGAGGCCGCCGACGTCCTCGAGGGACTCCGAAAGGATCTGGCCGAAGGCGGGGCCCTCACCGCACGGCTCGAACCGCTGATCACCGCCGCCGAGATCGACGCCGTACGCGCGCGTGTCGGCGCGCTGCTCGCCTCGGGGACGCATCCGGAGCCGAGCGGGGAGTGGCCGGCGATTCCCTGGCCACCCGTGTAGGAGCACAGCGGCCGAGATCGCGCAAGAACGCCTTCTCGGCCGTCCGGACCGCTCCCATTCGTATATGGAACTTCAGTCCGGTTACGCTCATGACATGCATGCCTGGCCCGCTTCCGAGGTCCCCGCCCTGCCTGGTCAGGGCCGCGACCTGAGGATCCACGACACCGCGACCGGCGGTTCGGTCACCCTCGACCCCGGTCCCGTCGCCCGTATCTACGTCTGCGGTATCACCCCGTACGACGCCACCCACATAGGGCACGCGGCGACGTACAACGCGTTCGACCTCGTGCAGCGCGTGTGGCTCGACACCAAGCGGCAGGTTCACTACGTCCAGAACGTCACCGACGTCGACGACCCGCTCCTGGAGCGGGCGCAGCGCGACGGCATCGACTGGGCCGCGCTCGCCGAGAAGGAGACGGTCCTCTTCCGCGAGGACATGACGGCTCTGAGGATGCTGCCGCCGCGGCAGTACATAGGCGCCGTCGAGGCGATACCGGGCATCATCCCGCTGGTCGAGCGGCTGCGGGACGCCGGCGCGGCGTACGAGCTCGAAGGGGACGTCTACTTCTCCGTCGAGTCCGACCCGCACTTCGGCAAGGTCTCGAACCTCGACGCCGAGGCGATGCGGCTGCTGTCCGCCGAGCGCGGCGGCGACCCGGACCGGCCGGGCAAGAAGAACCCCCTCGACCCGATGCTCTGGATGGCGGCCCGCGAGGGCGAGCCCAGCTGGGACGGCGGATCGCTCGGGCGCGGACGGCCCGGCTGGCACATCGAGTGCGTGGCCATCGCCCTCGACCACCTCGGCATGGGCTTCGACATCCAGGGCGGCGGCTCCGACCTCGCCTTCCCGCACCACGAGATGGGCGCCTCGCACGCCCAGGCCCTCACCGGTGAGTTCCCCATGGCCAAGGCGTATGTGCACGCCGGCATGGTCGCCCTCGACGGCGAGAAGATGTCCAAGTCCAAGGGCAACCTGGTCTTCGTCTCCAGGCTCCGCCACGACGGCGTCGACCCGGCCGCCATCCGGCTCGCGCTGCTCGCCCACCACTACCGCGCCGACTGGGAGTGGACCGACCAGGTCCTCCAGGACGCCGTCGCCCGGCTCGGCCGCTGGCGCGCCGCCGTGTCCCGGCCCGACGGCCCGCCCGCCGAGGCACTCGTGGAGGAGATCCGCGAGGCCCTCGCGAACGACCTGGACGCCCCGGCCGCGCTCGCCGCGGTCGACCGCTGGGCCGCCCGCCAGGAGGAGACCGGCGGCACGGACATCGGCGCGCCCGGTGTCGTCTCCCGCGCGGTGGACGCGCTGCTCGGCGTCGCGCTCTAGCCGAGAACCGACAGAAGGGGGGGTTTCCCGCCGGGGAGCGCCCCCCCCCTTTTGCTCCCCCGCCCCCATCCCCCCACCACACCCCTTCCCCCCTCCCCCACCTCGGTTGGGCCGACGAACCCC
>NZ_JBVJBP010000022.1:0-163249 GCF_055589465.1 Streptomyces sp. NPDC041940 | reverse complement strand
AGCTCCCGGTGTCTTCTCCCGCGCGGGGGACCCTCCCCTCGCGCTCGCGCCGCGCCCAAGAACCGAAAGAGGGGGCGCCTCCCGGCAGGAAACCCCCCCTTCTGCTGTGCCTACGTGCCTCAGTCCTCCGACGACTCCTCGTCGTCCGTCCCCGGCTTGGGCTGGGCCGACGACTCCCCGTCGTCCGTGCCCGGCCTGGGCGGCTTCGGCGGTCGCGTACGGCCGCCGGGACTGTCCCGCAGATACGACGTGCTGTCGCTGCCGTCCGCCGTCGCGTGCCCGCCGGAGGCGGTCGGTCCGCCGCCGTCCCGGCGTCTCAGATAGCGCTCGAACTCGCGCGCGATGGCCTCGCCCGAGGCCTCCGGCAGCTCGGCGGTGTCCCGGGCCTCCTCCAGCGACTGGACGTACTCGGCGACCTCGCTGTCCTCGGCGGCCAGCTGGTCCACGCCCACCTGCCAGGCGCGCGCGTCCTCGGGCAGCTCGCCCAGCGGGATGCGCACGTCGATCAGGTCCTCCAGGCGGTTCAGGAGAGCCAGCGTGGCCTTCGGGTTCGGCGGCTGCGAGACGTAGTGCGGCACCGCCGCCCACAGCGAGACGGCGGGCACGCCCGCGTGTGTGCACGCCTCCTGGAGGACGCCCACGATGCCCGTGGGGCCCTCGTACTTGGTCTCCTCCAGGTCCATCCGGCGGGCCAGGTCCGCGTCGGACGTCGTCCCGCTGATCGGAACCGGACGGGTGTGCGGGGTGTCACCGAGCAGGGCGCCCAGGACGACCACCAGTTCCACGCCCAGTTCGTGTGCGAAGCCCAGCAGTTCGTTGCAGAACGAGCGCCACCGCATGGACGGTTCGATGCCCCGGACGAGGACGAGATCGCGGGGCTTGTCCCCGCCGACCCGGACCACCGACAGCCGTGTCGTCGGCCAGGTGATCTTGCGAACGCCCGCTTCCATGAACACCGTGGGGCGGTTCACCTGGAAGTCGTAGTAGTCCTCGGCGTCCAGCGCCGCGAACACCTCGCCCTTCCATTCCCTGTCGATATGAGCGACCGCGGTGGAGGCGGCGTCGCCGGCATCGTTCCAGCCCTCGAACGCGGCCACCATGACCGGGTCGACCAGCTCGGGAACCCCCTCGAGCTCGATCACCCAGTGCCTCCTTCCGACGTACCCTCGCGAACATCCCAACCTTACGGCGTGCCAGGGAGACGCCCGCAGCCCCCTCGCAGGGGGAGTGACCCCATCACTGCCCCGTGATCCGCCCCTGAACACCCCGGATTCATCCGAGCTGTCCGTGAGGCTCCGGTCACAGCGTGGAACGCAGCCACTGCTCCACGCTCGCGATGTGCACGGTCGCCCACGAGCGCGCCGCCTCGGCGTCCCGGTCGCGCAGGGCCGCGAGGATCGCCCGGTGCTCGCGCAGGGTGCGGGCGACGGCGTCCTCCTGGGTGAGGCCGCGCCAGATCCGCGCCCGGGTGGTGGGGCCCGAGAGACCGTCGAGCAGCGAGCAGAGCACGGAGTTGCCCGAGCTGTGCACGATGCCCCGGTGGAACTCCAGGTCGCAGGCGACGAGATCCTCCACGGACGGGGCGTCGCCGAGCTTGTCCAGCTGAGCCGTGAGCGCGTCCAGCTGCTGCTCGCTGATCCGCAGCGCCGCCATGGCCGTCGCGGCCGGCTCCAGGATGCGGCGTACGGCGAGGAACTCCAGGACCGTGTCGTCGCGGTGGAAGTCCACGACGAAGCTCATCGCCTCCAGCAGGAGTTGCGGGTCGAGACTCGTCACATAGGTGCCGTCGCCCTGCCGGACGTCCAGGATGCGGATCAGGGACAGCGCGCGGACGGCCTCCCGCAGGGAGTTGCGGGACAGGCCGAGGTCGGCGGCGAGTTCGCTCTCCTTGGGCAGCCGGTCGCCCGGGCGCAGCGCGCCGGAGACGATCATTCCCTTGATTTTCTCGATCGCCTCGTCGGTGACTGCCATGGCCGGCCTCCTGTCGCTTAAGACCTCCGACGTATCACGTCATTATGCGGGGACGGACACGCGGAGGGGGCGGCTCCGTCGGCGTGGAGCCGCCCCCTCGGGTACGGGTCGAGAATTCGGCCTACTTCTTGTCGAGCAGATCCTGGACCTTGGCGCGGACGTCGTCCGTGGCCAGGCCGCGGATCGTGAGCGTCGTCCGGCGGCGCAGCACGTCGTCCTGCGTCTCGGCCCACTCGTGGTCCCGGGCCCAGGCGACCTGCGCCCAGATCTCCGGGGCGTCCGGGTGCACGCGCTCGGCGAGCTCCGGGTTGTCGTTGGCCATGCGGGCGATGTCGAACGCCAGCGAGCCGTAGTGCGTGGCCAGGTGCTTGGCGGTGTCGGCTCCCATGCGGGGGCCGGGCGCCGGGCGGTCGGTGAGCAGCCGGTGGGCGACCGCGCGCGGGTTGGCGATGCCGGGCAGCGGCAGCTTCTTCGGCAGCGAGCTGATCGGCTCGAAGTCGTCGCCCAGCGGGTGGCCCGGCAGTGACTCCAGCTTCTGCATGATCGTACGGCCGATGTGCCGGAAGGTGGTCCACTTGCCGCCCGCGACGGACAGCATGCCGCCCTTGCCCTCGGTCACGACCGTCTCGCGCTTGGCCTTGGAGGTGTCTCCGGGGCCGCCCGGCAGCACCCGCAGGCCCGCGAAGGAGTAGGTGATGAGGTCGCGGCTCAGCTGCTGGTCGCGGACGGAGAAGGCGGCCTCGTCGAGTATCTGGGCCGTGTCCTTCTCGGTGACGGAGACATCCGCCGGGTCGCCCTCGAACTCCTCGTCGGTGGTGCCGAGGAGCAGCATGTCCTCCCAGGGGAGGGCGAAGGTGATGCGGTACTTGTCGATCGGGGTGGCGAGCGCGGCCTTCCAGGGGGAGGTGCGCTTCAGGACCAGGTGGGCGCCCTTCGACAGCCGGATGGACGGCGCGGCGTTCGCGTCCTCCATCTTGCGCAGGTGGTCGACCCACGGGCCGGTCGCGTTCAGCACCAGCCGGGCGCTGACGCCGAACTCGTCGCCGGACAGGCGGTCCTTCAGCTCGGCGCCCGTGACGCGGCCCTGGGTGAAGCGCAGGCCCGTCACCTCGGCGTGGTTGAGGACGACCGCGCCCGCCTCCACGGCGCCGCGGACCGTCATCAGCGCCATGCGCGCGTCGTTCATCTGGTCGTCGCCGTACACGGCCACGGCCTTGAGGTTCTCGGTGCGCAGCTCCGGCACGTCCTGCGCGGCCTTGGCCGGGGAGAGCAGGTGTCCGACGCCGTCACCGAAGGCGGAGAGCGCGGAGTAGGCGAAGACGCCCGCTCCGAGCTTCGCCGCGCCGTGCGGCCCGCCCTTGTACACGGGCAGGTAGAACGTGAGCGGGTTCGCCAGGTGGGGGGCCACCTGGCGGGAGACCGCACGGCGCTCGAAGTGGTTCTCCGCCACCAGCTTCACCGCGCCGGTCTGCAGGTAGCGCAGACCGCCGTGGAGCAGCTTGGAGGAGGCGGAGGACGTGGCACCGGCGAAGTCGCCGGCGTCGACCAGAGCCACCCTGAGGCCGGACTGCGCGGCGTGCCAGGCGGTGGAGATGCCCAGGATGCCGCCGCCGATCACGAGAAGGTCGTACGACGCCTTGGCGAGCTGCTCCCTGGTCTCGGCTCGGCTCGGGTTCGAGCCGGAGGCCGGGCGCGTCCCCAGGGCAGGTACGGACTGCAGGGTGGACTGAGTGGTCATGCTGTTTCTTACTCCTCGTCCTCGAGCCAGCCCATGGTCCGCTCGACGGCCTTGAGCCAGCTCTTGTACTCACGGTCGCGGTGCTCCGCGTCCATGCGGGGGGTCCACTCGGCGGCCCGGCGCCAGTTGGCGCGCAGGTCGTCGGTGCTGTTCCAGAAGCCGACGGCGAGGCCGGCGGCGTAGGCGGCGCCGAGGCAGGTGGTCTCGGCGACCATCGGGCGCACCACGGGGGCGTCCAGGAAGTCCGAGAGCGTCTGCATCAGCAGGTTGTTGCTGGTCATGCCGCCGTCGACCTTGAGGGCGGTCAGCTCGACGCCGGAGTCCTTCGTCATGGCGTCGGCGATCTCCCGGGTCTGCCAGGCGGTGGCCTCCAGGACGGCGCGCGCGAGGTGCGCCTTGGTGACGTACCGGGTCAGGCCGGCGATCACACCGCGGGCGTCGGAGCGCCAGTACGGGGCGAACAGGCCGGAGAAGGCCGGCACGAAGTAGGCGCCGCCGTTGTCCTCGACCGACAGGGCGAGGGTCTCGATCTCGGCGGCGGTGGAGATCAGGCCCATCTGGTCCCGCATCCACTGCACCAGCGAGCCGGTGACGGCGATCGAGCCCTCCAGGGCGTAGACCGTCTTCTGCTCACCGATCTTGTAGCCGACGGTGGTCAGCAGGCCGCTGTACGAGTTGATGATCTTGTCACCGGTGTTCATCACCATGAAGGTGCCGGTGCCGTACGTCGACTTGGTCTCGCCCTCGGCGAAACAGGTCTGGCCGAACAGGGCCGCCTGCTGGTCGCCGAGCGCGGAGGCGACCGGGATGCCGCCGAGCAGGTCGCCCAGCTTGCCGCCGGTGATCTCGCCGTAGACCTCGGCGGAGGAGCGGATCTCGGGCAGGATCCGCGTCGGCACGCCGATGGACTCGCAGATCTTCTCGTCCCACTGCATGGTGTGCAGGTTCATGAGCATCGTGCGGGAGGCGTTGGTGACGTCCGTGACGTGCTTGCCGCCGTCGACACCGCCGGTCAGGTTCCAGATGACCCAGGTGTCCATGGTGCCGAAGAGGATGTCGCCCGCCTCGGCGCGCTCCTGGAGGCCCTCGACGTTCTCGAGCAGCCAGCGGGCCTTGGGGCCGGCGAAGTAGGAGGCCAGAGGGAGGCCCGTCTCGCGGCGGAAGCGGTCCTGGCCGACATTGCGGCCGAGCTCGCGGCAGAGGGCGTCGGTGCGGGTGTCCTGCCAGACGATGGCGTTGTGGACGGGCTCACCGGTGTTCTTGTCCCACAGCACGGTCGTCTCGCGCTGGTTGGTGATGCCGATGGCCTTGATGTCGTCGCGGGTGATGCCGGCCTTCGCGATGGCCCCGGCGACGACCTCCTGGACGTTCGTCCAGATCTCGGTGGCGTTGTGCTCGACCCAGCCCGGCTTCGGGAAGATCTGCTCGTGCTCCTTCTGGTCGACGGAGACGATCCGGCCGTCCCGGTCGAAGACGATGCAGCGGGAGGAGGTCGTGCCCTGGTCGATGGCGGCGATGAAGGGGCCGGCGGTGTGCGCGTCGGTCACTGTGTGCTCCTGGAAGTTCCGTGTTTATGGGGCTTTACGTACGGCGCGTGCTGAGAGTTTCGCGAGGAAGCGCGCTCTAGGCGAATGCGACGTTGTAGATGCCTGCGGCGATGGCCCCGCCGATGAGCGGACCGGCCACCGGGATCCAGGCGTAGCCCCAGTCGGAGCCGCCCTTGTTGGGCAGCGGCAGCAGGGCGTGCACGATACGCGGACCGAGGTCACGGGCCGGGTTGATCGCATACCCCGTCGGGCCGCCGAGGGACAGACCGATGGAGACCACCACGAGCGCGGTGATCAGGGCACCCAGGGTGCCCAGGCCGTTGCCCTCGTCGTTCAGGCCCTGGGTGAGCACGGCGAGCACCAGCACGACGGTGCCGATGATCTCCGTGGCCAGGTTCTGCCAGGCGACCCGGACCTCGGGCCCGGTGGAGAAGACGCCCAGCACGGGGCCGGCGCCCTGCTCCTGGGCCTCGACGGCCTTGGCCGCGGTGTCCTGCGCACCCGGACCGCCGACGATCTCGCGGTCGGTGAGGTGGGCGTGGAACTGACCGTAGTAGGCGATCCAGACCAGGCCCGCGCCGATCATGGCGCCGAGCACCTGTCCGGCCCAGTAGACCGGGACGTTCTTCCAGTCGCCGTCCTTGATGGCGATGGCAAGTGTCACGGCCGGGTTCAGATGGGCGCCGGACAGCGGCGCCGAGGTGTAGACCGCCGTGAGCACCGCGAAGCCCCACCCGAAGGTGATGGCGAGCCAGCCGGCGTTACGGGCCTTGGAAGCCTTCAGTGTGACGGCGGCGCAGACTCCGCCGCCGAGGAGGATGAGTATGGCGGTACCGATGGTCTCGCCGATGAAGATGTCGGAGCTGGACACCCGCGACTCCTTTGTCCTTCGTCCAGGGGGGAAGTTCGATACCGGCCTGGCGTTGTCCCACTCTAACGCGTATTGCCGGTAGCTGTTCGACAATGTCGACCGATGGACGGGAGTCTTGCTTCGGGGTTACGAGCACGTCAAGGGCTCTGATGTCGAAAACACGATCGTTACTGATCGCTGCCCGTTCCGTGGGTCTCCGACGCCCGTGATCGCGGACATGCCGAAGACCGGAACGCCGTACGACGCCCCGGTCCCGCTGTGTCCCGTCAGAACCGCCCGGCGCCCAGGTCCCGCGACACCGCGCGGGCACAGTCCCGGACGGCCGCGATCAGCTCCGGTCGCACCACGCCCTCCTCGTCGGACCGGCACAGGCGCTCCACGGCGCCGGTGATGCCGACCGCGCCGACGGGCATGCGCCGCCGGTCGTGGATCGGCGCGGCCAGGGAGGCGACGCCCTCCCAGGTCTCCTCGACGTCCGCCGCGTAGCCACGCGCGCGGGTGAGGTCGAGGAGGTGCTCGAAGTCCTCCGGGTCGCACACCGTCCGGTCGGTGAACGCCTTGCGGTCGTTCTCCAGGGCCTCGCTGTGCGCCACCGGGTCGTAGGCGGACAGCACCTTGCCCAGGGCCGTGGAGTGCAGCGGCTGCATGGCCCCGATCTCCAGGACCTGCCGGCTGTCGTCGGGCCGGAAGACGTGGTGCACGATCAGCACGCCCTGCTGGTGCAGGACGCCCAGGTAGACGCTCTCGCCGCTGGAACGGGCCAGGTCGTCGGCCCACACCAGGGCGCGCGCCCGCAGCTCGTGCACATCGAGGTAGGTGGTGCCGAGGCGCAGCAGCTCCGCGCCCAGCTGGTAGCGCCCGGAGGCGTCGTCCTGCTCCACGAAACCCTCCTGCTGGAGGGTGCGCAGGATGCCGTGGGCGGTGCCTTTGGCCAGGCCCAGCGACGAGGCGATGTCCGACAGGCCGAGCCGTCGCTCGCCGCCCCCGAGCAGCCGCAGCATCGCGGCCGCCCGTTCGAGCGACTGGATGTTCCGTGCCATCGCCGTACTGCCTCCGTCCCCTTCGACCGCCGACAAGCGGCGCCGCAGCCCTTGTTCGGCAATGTCGAACACTACCGGTCGTTGCCGACCTCTCGCTAATGGCCGGACGCCATTTGTTGCGGCACAGAGGGTTCATCGGACGCCCGACATCCGCCCCGCCGCCATCGGCGTCCGCGTCGTGGACGCGCTGCCCATCCAAGCCGACTCCCGGTTACGCTGGCGCGGTGCGCCCTTCCCCGGATGCCCCTCCGGATGTCCGGGAAGCCGCAAAGCCGACAGCCGTCGCATCCGAGGGAGCCCTTTACATGGCCTCGTTGCCGCTGACCCCTTCCGCAGACAGCCGGACCCGCGTGTCCGCCCTCAGAGAGGCCCTGGCCACCCGTGTGGTGGTGGCCGACGGAGCCATGGGCACCATGCTCCAGGACCAGGACCCCACGCTCGAGGACTTCGAGAATCTCGAGGGCTGCAACGAGATCCTGAACCTGACCCGGCCGGACATCGTCCGGTCCGTCCACGACGCGTACTTCGCGGTGGGCGTGGACTGCGTCGAGACCAACACCTTCGGCGCCAACCACACGGCCGCGGCGGAGTACGAGATCTCCGACCGCGTCCACGAGCTGTCCGAGGCGGGGACCCGGATCGCCCGCGAGGTGGCCGACGAGTACGCGGCCCGGGACGGCCGGCCGCGCTGGGTGCTCGGCTCCGTCGGACCCGGCACCAAGCTCCCCACGCTCGGCCACGTCGCGTACGCCACCATCCGCGACGGCTACCAGGCCAACGTCGAGGGCATGCTCGCCGGCGGCGCCGACGCGCTGCTCGTGGAGACCACGCAGGACCTGCTCCAGACGAAGGCGTCCATCCTGGGCGCCCGCCGGGCCATGGAGGCCACCGGCGTCGACGTGCCCCTGCTGTGCTCGATGGCCTTCGAGACCACCGGCACCATGCTGCTCGGCTCCGAGATCGGCGCGGCGCTGACCGCGCTGGAGCCCCTCGGCATCGACATGATCGGCCTGAACTGCTCCACCGGCCCCGCCGAGATGAGCGAGCACCTGCGCTATCTGACGCGCCACTCGCGCATCCCGCTGCTGTGCATGCCCAACGCCGGCCTGCCGATCCTGACCAAGGACGGCGCCCACTTCCCGCTCGACGCGGAGGGCCTGGCCGACGCCCAGCAGACCTTCGTCCAGGACTACGGCCTGTCCCTGGTCGGCGGCTGCTGCGGCACCACCCCCGAGCACCTGCGCCAGCTCGTGGAGCGCGTCCGGGACGTCACCCCGGGCGAGCGCAGCCCGCAGCCCGAGCCGGGTGCCGCCTCCCTCTACCAGAGCGTGCCGTTCCGGCAGGACACCTCCTACCTGGCCATCGGCGAGCGCACCAACGCCAACGGCTCGAAGAAGTTCCGCGAGGCCATGCTGGAGGCCCGCTGGGACGACTGCGTGGAGATCGCCCGGGAACAGATCCGCGAAGGCGCGCACATGCTCGACCTGTGCGTCGACTACGTCGGCCGGGACGGCGCCGCCGACATGGAGGAACTGGCCGGCCGCTTCGCCACCGCCTCCACCCTGCCGATCGTGCTGGACTCCACCGAGATCGACGTCATCCAGGCCGGCCTGGAGAAGCTCGGCGGCCGCGCGGTGATCAACTCGGTGAACTACGAGGACGGCGACGGCCCCGAGTCCCGCTTCGCCAAGGTCACCCGGCTCGCCAAGGAGCACGGCGCCGCCCTCATCGCGCTGACCATCGACGAGGAGGGCCAGGCCCGCACCGCCGAGAAGAAGGTCGAGATCGCCGAACGGCTCATCGACGACCTGACCGGGAACTGGGGCATCCACGAGGAGGACATCCTCGTCGACTGCCTGACCTTCACCATCTGCACCGGCCAGGAGGAGTCCCGCAAGGACGGCATCGCCACCATCGAGGGCATCCGGGAGCTGAAGCGGCGCCACCCGAAGGTGCAGACCACCCTCGGCCTGTCCAACATCTCCTTCGGCCTCAACCCGGCCGCCCGGATCCTGCTGAACTCCGTCTTCCTCGACGAGTGCGTCAAGGCGGGCCTGGACTCGGCGATCGTGCACGCGTCGAAGATCCTCCCGATCGCCCGCTTCAGCGAGGAGGAGGTCCAGACGGCCCTCGACCTCGTCCACGACCGCCGTGCCGAGGGCTACGACCCGCTCCAGAAGCTGATGGCCCTGTTCGAGGGCGCCACCGCCAAGTCCCTCAAGGCCGGCAAGGCCGAGGAGCTGGCCGCCCTGCCGCTGGACGAGCGCCTCAAGCGCCGCATCATCGACGGCGAGAAGAACGGCCTGGAAACCGACCTCGACGAGGCCCTCCAGGACCGCTCGGCCCTCGACATCGTCAACGAGACCCTGCTGGACGGCATGAAGGTCGTCGGCGAGTTGTTCGGCTCCGGCCAGATGCAGCTGCCGTTCGTCCTCCAGTCCGCCGAGGTCATGAAGACCGCGGTGGCCCACCTCGAACCGCACATGGAGAAGTCCGACGACGACGGCAAGGGCACCATCGTCCTGGCCACCGTCCGCGGCGACGTGCACGACATCGGCAAGAACCTCGTCGACATCATCCTGTCCAACAACGGCTACAACGTCGTCAACCTCGGCATCAAGCAGCCGGTCTCCGCGATCCTGGACGCCGCCGAGGAGCACCGGGCCGATGTCATCGGCATGTCCGGGCTCCTGGTCAAGTCCACCGTGATCATGAAGGAGAACCTGGAGGAGCTGAACCAGCGCGGACTGGCGGCGAACTTCCCGGTCATCCTCGGCGGCGCCGCCCTCACCCGGGCCTACGTCGAGCAGGATCTGCACGAGATCTACGAGGGCGAGGTCCGCTACGCCCGCGACGCCTTCGAGGGCCTGCGCCTGATGGACGCCCTGATCGGCGTCAAGCGGGGCGTGCCGGGAGCGAAGCTGCCCGAGCTGAAGCAGCGCCGCGTTCGCGCCACCGCCCAGGCCGTGGTCGAGGAGCGCCCCGAGGAGGGGCACGTCCGCTCCGACGTCGCCACCGACAACCCCGTCCCCGAGCCGCCCTTCCAGGGCACGCGCGTGATCAAGGGCATCCAGCTCAAGGAGTACGCGAGCTGGCTCGACGAGGGCGCCCTGTTCAAGGGCCAGTGGGGCCTGAAGCAGGTCCGCAGCGGCGAGGGCCCGTCGTACGAGGAACTCGTCGAGAGCGAGGGCCGGCCCCGGCTGCGCGGGCTGCTGGACAAGCTCCAGACGGAGAACCTGCTGGAGGCGGCCGTCGTCTACGGCTACTTCCCGTGCGTCTCCAAGGACGACGACCTGATCCTCCTGGACGAGCGGGGCAATGAGCGCACCCGCTTCACCTTCCCGCGCCAGCGCCGGGGCCGTCGCCTGTGCCTGGCCGACTACTTCCGCCCGGAGGAGTCCGGCGAGACGGACGTCGTGGGCCTCCAGATCGTCACCGTCGGCTCGCGCATCGGCGAGGAGACCGCCCGGATGTTCGAGGCCAACGCCTACCGCGACTACCTCGAACTGCACGGGCTGTCCGTGCAGTTGGCCGAGGCGCTCGCCGAGTACTGGCACGCGCGCGTGCGGTCCGAACTCGGCTACGCCGCCGAGGACCCGGACGAGATGCAGGGCATGTTCGAGCTGAAGTACCGGGGCGCCCGCTTCTCCCTCGGCTACGGCGCCTGCCCCAATCTGGAGGACCGCGCCAAGATCGCCGACCTGCTCCAGCCGGAGCGCATCGGCGTCCACCTGTCCGAGGAGTTCCAGCTGCACCCCGAGCAGTCCACGGACGCCATCGTGATCCACCACCCGGAGGCGAAGTACTTCAACGCCCGCTGAGCCGCCCCACCGGGCACTCGGGCAAAAACAGGCGCTTCGTGCGCGCACGACGTAGACTGGTCGGTCCACCGCAGGCCGGTTCCCCTCGTGGGAACCGGCCTGAACGTCCCTCAAGGAGGTACGTGGATGACCAGTACGGTCCCCGCGCTCGGAACCCGCACGGCCGAGGGCTCCGCCCTGCAGGCGGTGCTCCTCGACATGGACGGCACTCTGGTGGACACGGAGGGCTTCTGGTGGGACGTCGAGGCGGAGGTCTTCGCCTCCCTCGGCCACACGCTCGACGAGTCCTGGCGCCATGTCGTGGTCGGCGGCCCCATGACCCGCAGCGCGGGGTTCCTGATCGAGGCCACCGGCGCGGACATCACCCTCGACGAGCTCACCGTGCTGCTCAACGACGGCTTCGAGGCCCGCATCGACCGTGCCCTGCCGCTGATGCCGGGCGCCGGCCGGCTGCTGGCCGAGCTGTACGAGTACGAGATCCCGACGGCCCTGGTCTCGGCCTCGCACCGGCGCATCATCGACCGGGTGCTGACCTCGCTGGGCGCGCACCACTTCCGTCTGACGGTGGCCGGTGACGAGGTGACGCGCACCAAGCCCCACCCCGACCCGTACCTGGCGGCGGCCGCCGGACTCGGCGCGGACCCGGCCCGGTGCGCCGTCATCGAGGACACCGCGACCGGGGTCGCCGCCGCCGAGGCCGCGGGCTGCCGGGTCGTGGCGGTGCCTTCCCTGGCACCCATCGCCCCGGCCCTCCGCCGTACGGTCGTCACCTCCCTCGAAGAGGTCGACCTGACATTTCTGCACGGGCTGATGACGGAAATGCGCTAGCCGTTCACCCAGCGTGCAGCGGAGTTAAGACGGCAATTCCGCAGATGAATTCGGCCCTCTCCGGGTGATCTCCGGACGGTCGAATTACCGTACTCCGGAACCCGTTCGCAGTGTGACGTTCCCCACGCGGCCAGGGGTCGACAGTGGCTCCCGCGTGTGCGTTGAAGGGCTGCTGACGTGTCCTTGTGTCCTGATTGGTGGAACGCTGTACCAAAGCTTCCGCCATCGGGTTTTCGGTGTGTCCACGCCCGGTTCCGCAGCGTGATGAGGGCTCAACTCCGGTCGCTGCGAACCTTCCTGCCGGGCCGGACTAATCTCGTTGCGAGAACATCGCCCCACCCCCGTGATCCGCTGCGCCACCCCTGCATGCCGGGTACACGGAGTCGACAGCTCTGGAGAAACTCGAGCATGAACCGCAAGACTTTGGTGCTGCCGGCCGTGATCGGCCTGCTCGCGCCGGTGCTCGCCGCCTGCGGCGGGTCCGACAGCGGGAGCGGCGACGGCGGCGCGATCGTCGTCGGCACCACCGACCGGTTCACCGCCTCGAAGGACGCCCCCGCACCCCTCGACCCGGCGTACGCCTACGACGTCGGCACCTGGAACATCCTGCGCCAGACCGTGCAGACCCTGATGATCCAGCCGCGCGGCGAGGGCGAGCCGGTACCGGAGGCGGCCGAGAGGTGCGGCTTCACCGACACCGGCAACGAGCGCTACGCCTGCACCCTGCGCGACGGCCTGAAGTTCGCGAACGGCGACCCCGTCACCGCGTCCGACGTGAAGTACTCCATCGACCGCGCCCGCTCCCTCAAGGCCGACAGCGGCGTGTTCGCGCTGCTGTCCACCATCGACACCGTCGAGGCGCAGGGCGAACGCGACATCGTCTTCCACCTGAAGACCGCCGACGCCACCTTCCCGTACAAGCTGTCGACCCCGGTCGCCGGAATCGTCGACCCCGACGACTACCCGAAGAACAGGCTGCGCGACGGCTTCGACCTCGAAGGCTCCGGCCCGTACACCCTCAAGGCCGACGTCGAGAACGACGAACTGGTCAGGGCCGAGTTCACCCGGAACCCCGACTACAAGGGGAACCTGAAGGTGAACAACGACAAGATCGACATGGTGTCCTTCAAGGACGCCGACGACATGGGCGAGGCGCTCGACAAGGGCGACATCGACCTGATGACCCGCGCCATGTCGCCGGACCAGATCCGCAAGCTCTCGGGCGACGCGGACACCGGCGTCGACCTCGTCGAGATGCCCGGCCTGGAGATCCGCTACCTGGGCTTCAACACCGACGCCCCGAGCGTCGAGTCCAAGGCCGTACGGCAGGCGATGGCCCAGGTCGTCAACCGCAGCGAGCTGGTGTCCAAGGTCTACGGCTCCCAGGCCGAGCCGCTGTACTCGCTGGTCCCGGCCAGCGTCACGGGCCACTCCAACTCGTTCTTCAACAAGTACGGCGACGCGAACGTCACCAAGGCCCGCTCCCTGCTGAACCAGGCGAACATCACCAGCCCGGTGAAGCTGACGCTGCACTACACGACCGACCACTACGGTCCGGCCACCAAGAAGGAGTTCGAGGTCCTGCGCGACCAGCTGAACTCCAGCGGCCTGTTCGACGTAGCTATCAAGGGAACGCCGTGGGACACCTTCCGCCCGGCCGAGAAGAAGGGTGAGTACGACGTCTACGGCATGGGCTGGTTCCCCGACTTCCCGGACGCCGACAACTTCCTCGCGCCGTTCCTCGACAGGGACAACACCCTTGGCTCGCCCTATGACAACAGCCAGATCCGCAACACCCTGATCCCGGAGTCCCGCCGCGAGGCGGACCGGTTGTCCGCCTCCACCAGCCTGACGGACATTCAGGACATCGTCGCCTCCGACGTGCCGGTGCTGCCGCTGTGGCAGGGCAAGCAGTACGTCGCCGCGCGCGACGACATCACGGGTACCGCCTACGCGCTCAACTCCGCGTCGACGCTCCAGTTGTGGGAGCTCGGCCGGGGCGTGAGCGGCTGACGTACCCGCTGGAACCCCGGGGCCTGTGACCGCGGCCCCCGGGGAGCCGTGCCCCGGAGCCAGGGACATGCTCCGGGTGTTCTCGAGAACCGACGACAAGGCACACACGTGAACATACGCAACCAGTGGCCGGTCCTGCCGATCGTGGCGGGGCTCGCCTCCGGCCTGCTGACCGGCTGCGGCACGGAGAGCGGGGACTCCGCGGGGGAAGGCTCCAACGTGGTGGTGGGGATGTCCGACGACGTCCTGGCCACCGACCCGGCCTCCGGCTACGACCCCGGCTCCTGGCTGTTGTTCAACAACGTCTTCCAGTCGCTGCTCAGCTTCCCCAAGGGCGCGACGGAACCGCAGCCCGAGGCCGCCGAGAGCTGCGCCTTCACCGACACGCAAAGCTCGGTCTACCGGTGCACGCTGAAGGACGGCCTCAAGTTCAGCAACGGTGACGACCTCACCTCGGAGGACGTCAAGTTCTCCTTCGAGCGGATGCTGAAGATCAACGACCCCGACGGGCCCGCGATCATGTTCCCCACGCTGGACGAGGTGGAGACCCCGGACGAGACGACGGTCATTTTCCACCTCAACACGTCCGACGCCACCTTCCCCAGCAAGATCGCCTCCGGCGCCGGCTCCATCGTCAACCACGACGAGTACGACGCGGGCAAGCTGCGCAAGGACGGCGAGGCCGTCGGCTCCGGCCCCTACAAGCTCGACTCGTTCGACGACGGCCAGGCCGTCTTCTCCGTCAACGAGAACTACAAGGGCACCGCCAAGGTGAGCAACACCGGCGTGACGCTGAAGTTCTTCGACGGCGACCAGACCGCGCTGAAGCAGGCCATCCAGAACGAGGAAGTCGACATCGCCTACCGCGGTCTCACCGCGGGCGACATCGCCGACATGGAGAAGGCCGACGACGGCACCGGCACCGAGGTCGTCGAGGGCAGCAGCGCCGAGGTCCAGCACCTGGTGTTCAACATGGACGACCCCGTCGCAGGGAAGCTCGGCGTACGCAAGGCCATCGCCCACCTGCTCGACCGCGAAGCCCTCATCAGGGACGTCTACCAGGGCACCGCGACCCCGCTGTACTCGATCATCCCGGCCGGTGTCGCGGGCCACAACACGGCCTTCTTCGACACCTACGGCGCCCGCCCCTCCCGGTCCAAGGCGGCCGACGCGCTGCGTGCCGACGGCATCACCGGCAAGGTGAAGCTGACCCTCTGGTCGACGCCGTCCCGCTACGGCCCCGCCACCGACCAGGAGTTGACGGCCATCGCCGGCCAGCTCAACGCCAGCGGCCTGTTCGACGCGGACGTCAAGTCGGTCTCCTTCGCCCAGTACGAGAAGGACATCGCGGCCGGCAAGTACGGCGTCTACGTGAAGGGCTGGGTGCCCGACTACCCGGACGCCGACAACTTCACGGCCCCCTTCTTCGGCAAGGGCAACGTGCTGGGCAACAACTACGACAACGACACCATCACCGGCACGCTGATCCCGAGCACCGCGGCCCTGACCAACCGCGCCGCCACCGACAAGGAGTTCGGGGAGCTGCAGGACATCGTCGCCGACGAACTCCCCGTGCTGCCGGTGTGGCAGGCCAAGCAGTACGCCGTCGCGCGCGAAGGTGTCTACGGACTGGAGTACTGCCTCGACGCGTCGACCGTGTTCCGCTTCTGGGAGCTGAGCAAGGACGCGTGACGCAGACAGACGCGTGACGCACACACGTGAAGGGCGCCCCCCGCCTCGGCGGGGGGCGCCCTTCACGTTGCCGGCGTCACTGCGCGCCGGGGCGCACCAGCCCGCTCTCGTACGCGTACACCGCCGCCTGCACACGGTCGCGCAGGCCCAGCTTGGTCAGCACATGCCCGACGTGCGTCTTGACGGTGGTCTCGCTGACGAACAGGTCGGCGGCGATCTCGGCGTTGGACAGCCCGCGCGCCACCAGCTTCAGCACCTCGACCTCGCGGTCGGTGAGCGTGTGCAGCGTGTCCGGCACCGGCTCGTCACCGGAGGGCAGATGCGTGGCGTACTTGTCGAGCAGCCGGCGCGTGATGCTCGGCGCGAGCATCGCCTCGCCCGCGGCCACGACCCGGATCGCCTGCACCAGCTCGTTGGCCGGGGCGTCCTTCAGCAGGAAGCCGCTGGCACCGGCGCGCAGCGCCTCCACCACGTACTCGTCGAGGTCGAAGGTGGTCAGCACCAGCACCTTCGCCGGGCCGTCCCGCTCGGGGCCCGTGATCTGCCGGGTCGCCTCCACACCGTCCATCCGCGGCATGCGGATGTCCATCAGGACCACGTCGGGCTGCAGGGCCCGTACTTGGTCGAGCGCCTGGAGGCCGTCTCCGGCCTCGCCGACGACCGCGATGTCCTGCTCGGCCTCCAGAATCATCCGGAAGCCCGTGCGGAGCAGCGGCTGGTCGTCGACCAGTAGGACACGGATGGCCACGTAAGTCTCCTTAGCTAGTCCGGCCCCATTCTGCCCTGCGCGGGCCCGCCGGACTCCGCCGCCCTCACCGGCAACGGATAGGGCGGGGGAGTGCCGCCGAACTCCGGGCAGTGGGCCTGGTGGTCGCACCAGCCGCACAGCTTCGTGGGGCGCGGCCGCCAGTCACCCGTCTCCGTCGCCAGCCGGATCGCCTCCCACAGCGCCAGCAGCTTGCGCTCGACCCGCTCCAGGTCGGCGAGGACCGGGTCGTACGTCAGCACCTGACCGTTGCCCAGATACACCAGCTGGAGCCGCCGCGGCACCACGTTCTTCAGCCGCCAGACCACGAGGGCGTAGAACTTCATCTGGAACAGGGCGCCCTCGGAGTACTCGGGCCTGGGGGCCTTCCCCGTCTTGTAGTCGACGATCCGGACCTCACCCGTGGGGGCCACGTCGACCCGGTCGATGATCCCGCGCAGCCGCAGCCCCGAGTCCAGCTCGGTCTCGACGAACAGCTCCCGCTCGGCCGGCTCCAGCCGGCTGGGGTCCTCCAGGGAGAACCAGCGCTCCACGAGCTGCTCCGCCTCGCCCAGCCAGCGCGCCAGCCGCTCGCCCTGCGGATCGTCGGCGAACAGCTCCACGACCTCCGGCCGCGACTCGCGCAGCCGGTCCCACTGGCCGGGGATCAGCGACTTCGCCCGGGGCGCCGTGCGCTCGGCCGCCGGGGCGTCGAAGAGCCGCTCCAGGACCGCGTGCACCAGCGTGCCCCTGGTCGCCGCCTCGCTGGGCTTCTCCGGCAGCCGGTCGATGACCCGGAAGCGGTAGAGCAGCGGGCACTGCATGAAGTCGCTCGCACGCGAGGGGGACAGCGCCGAGGGCGGTATGGCGGTGGGCGCGGTCCCGGTCGCGGTCGCCGTCTCCATCGCCGTCTCGATGGCCGCCTCCACGGACCCTGCCGGGACCGGCGGATCCACCGCCGCGGCAGGGCTGCTGTCGGGCTGTGCCGCGCCCTCGGTGCTCGTCTCCATGCCCCAGACCATACGGCCCGCCACTGACAGTGACCCAGCCGCGGCCGGGGCGTGTGCGGCGCCGGGAGCCGGGAAGGGACGGGACGGACGGGAAACACAGGGGTGCCGGGGCGGAACGCGCCTCGACGGACGCATACCATCGACTCGAGACCCTCCCGGCCGGCAGGCGCGGGAGACGCTTCGAACGAGGGGACACCGGTGGACGAGAGCGGCGGGCGCGGGCAGCCGCGGTCCGGCAACGACGAGTCGGCCGAGCGCCACGCGGGGGCTCCGGCCCGGGCCACCGACCCGACCGCCGCCGAGGAACAGCCCACGGACGGACGGCGTTTCCCCTCCGAGCAGCACGACGACGCCCCGGAGGCAGGACCCGCGGCGACAGGGCCGCCGGCCGGGCCCGAGGGCGACTCCGCGGCGCACCAGGACTCCGGCGCGGCCGAAGGAGACCGTCCGTCGTTGCGGAAGCCCGGCCCGACGGGAGACCCCGCGACCGGCCAGAACCCCGGTGAGGCCCCGGACCCCGGCGTCCCGGACCACCGGCAGCAGCCCTCCACCCCTGACCCGAACAGCCGCACCGAGCCTGAGGCGGCCGACCCCGGCGACCGCCCCTTCGCCCACTCCGCCGACGGCAAGGGACCCGCCCCCCAGCGGCCTCCGGAGCCCCGGGGAGGACTGCTCATGGGACGGCCCTTCGGGGTGCCCGTGTACGTCGCGCCCAGCTGGTTCCTCGTCGCGGCGCTGATCACCTGGGTTTTCGGCGGGCAGCTGGAGCGCGTCCTGCCCGAGCTCGGCGCCGCCCGGTACCTGGTCTCCCTGTTCTTCGCGGTCGCCTTCTACGCCTCCGTGCTCGTCCACGAACTGGCCCACACCATCGCCGCCCTCCGCTTCAAGCTCCCGGTCCGCCGTATCCAGCTCCAGTTCTTCGGCGGCGTCTCCGAGATCGAGAAGGAGGCCGAGACCCCCGGCCGCGAATTCGTCCTCGCCTTCGTCGGGCCCCTGCTCTCCCTCCTGCTCGCGGGCGTCTTCTACCTCGCCATGCAGACCGTGGACCCCGGCACCGTCCCTGGCGTCCTGCTGGCCGGCCTGATGATCTCCAACCTCATCGTGGCCGCGTTCAACCTCCTGCCCGGCCTGCCCCTCGACGGCGGCCGCATGCTCCGCGCCGTCGTCTGGAAGATCACCGGCAAGCCGATGGCCGGCACCGTCGCCGCCGCCTGGATCGGCCGCGCCCTCGCCGTCTCCGTCCTCATCGGCCTGCCGCTGCTGACCCATTCCGGCGCCCTCGGCTCCGACGCCGTCGACAACGTCGGCATGGACACCGTCCTGGACGCCCTGCTCGCCGCCATCCTCGCCGCGATCATCTGGACCGGCGCCGGCAACAGCCTGCGCATGGCCCGGCTGCGCGAGCACCTCCCCGAGCTGCGCGCCCGCGCGCTCACCCGCCGCGCGGTACCCGTCGAGACCCACACCCCGCTCTCGGAGGCCCTGCGCCGCGCCAACACCGCCGGCGCCCGCGCCCTGGTCGTCGTCGACGCCGACGGCAAACCCCTCTCGCTGGTCCGCGAGGCCGCGATCGTGGGCGTACCCGAACACCGCCGCCCCTGGGTCGCGGTCAGTGGCCTCGCCCAGGACCTCACCGACGGCATGCGCGTCTCGGCGGAACTGTCGGGGGAGGAACTGCTCGACGCCCTCAGGGCGACGCCCGCCACCGAGTACCTCGTCGTCGAGGAGACCGGCGAGATCTACGGCGTCCTGTCGGCGGCCGACGTGGAGCGGGCCTTCGTGAAGGCCATGGCAAGGCCCAGCTGAAGTGGTCGGAGCCCCCTCCGGGGACCGGTAGGCTGTTCACATGTCCGAACCGACCGGTGCCGCCCGCAGGCGCGGGCCCTTCAAGGTCGGGGACCAGGTACAGCTGACCGACCCCAAGGGCCGCCACTACACGTTCACGCTCGAGGCCGGGAAGAACTTCCACACCCACAAGGGTTCCTTCCCCCACGACGAACTGATCGGCGCTCCCGAGGGCAGCGTTGTCCGCACCACC
Source organism: Streptomyces sp. NPDC041940 (assembly GCF_055589465.1). Classification (NCBI taxonomy): domain Bacteria; kingdom Bacillati; phylum Actinomycetota; class Actinomycetes; order Kitasatosporales; family Streptomycetaceae; genus Streptomyces; species Streptomyces sp. NPDC041940. The sequence goes on along the minus strand of NZ_JBVJBP010000022.1, from coordinate 143,935 downwards.
GGGAACGTCGCCTACCTCGCGCTGCGCCCCCTGCTCCCCGACTACGTCCTGTCCATGCCCCGCGGGGCAGCCGTCGTCTACCCGAAGGACGCGGGGCAGATCCTCGCCTTCGCCGACATCTTCCCCGGCGCTCGCGTCGTCGAGGCCGGCGTGGGCTCCGGCTCGCTCAGCAGCTTCCTGCTGCGCGCCATCGGCGACCAGGGCATGCTGCACAGCTACGAGCGCCGTGCGGACTTCGCCGAGATCGCCCAGGCGAACGTCGAGCGCTACTTCGGCGGCCCGCACCCCGCCTGGCAGCTCACCGTGGGTGACCTCCAGGACAACCTGTCCGACGCCGACGTGGACCGCGTCATCCTCGACATGCTCGCCCCCTGGGAGTGCCTGGAGGCCGTCTCCAAGGCGCTCGTCCCCGGCGGCATCCTGTGCTGCTACGTGGCGACCACCACCCAGCTCGCCCGGACCGTCGAGTCCATCCGCGAGATCGGCTGCTTCAACGAGCCGAGCGCCTGGGAGTCGATGATCCGCAACTGGCACATCGAGGGCCTGGCCGTCCGCCCGGACCACCGGATGATCGGCCATACCGGCTTCCTGCTCACCGCCCGCCGCCTCGCCGACGGCGTCGAGCCGCCCATGCGCCGCCGCCGCCCCGCCAAGGGCGCCTACGGCGAGGACTACGCCGGACCCAACGCCGACGGCGGCAGCGGTCGCTGAGGCGACACGCCGCCGCACACAACGCACGGGCGCCGTGGCGGAGTTCCCCGATCCACTCCGGGAACTTCGCCACGGCGCCTTTCCGTTGCCCCTTACGGCGCCGCCGCGGGTGAACCATGGCGTTCATCGGTTGACCTGACAGATCACTGTCGCGGCCGGCCCCGCCGACGCGATGCGCGGCGGCAGCGGCCCGTGCCGCGGCAGGCCTGCTGACACAGCGGCAGGAACCGCAACTCTTCTGACTTCCCCGGCACAGGACGTACACACCCCGCCGTTCCCACGTGGTGTGACGTGTGGCACCATCTTGGCCATCCCCCTTGGCCAACCCACCGGCACAGCCCTCAGGAGACACTCCTAGTGCAGCCTTCCGCCGTCCCGGAGCTCGCCCACACCCACACCCGCCCCATCCACTGGCTCGCCACCGCCACGGCCGTCGCCGGCGTCGTGGCCCTCTCCTCGTTCCTCCAGCCGGGTGCGGCGACGGCGGCCCAGGCGGCCGCCCCCGAGACCAGAAGCGCTCCGGCGGCCGTCGCGCCGCCCGACCCGGCCGCGGTGACGTTCCCGATCGAGTGCGGCCCGGTGAAGGCCGTGGTGAAGGAGCGGGCTTCCGGAGACCTCGACGGCGACGGCTCCCCCGAGACGGTGGCCGTGGTCCACTGCGACTCACCGATGGGCACCCCGCCGGACGGCGTCTACGTCCTCACCCGGGACGGCGACGGCGGCAAGCCGCGTGTGGTGGCCACCCTGCTCGACCCCAGGGACGGCAACACCGTCAGTGACTTCGCCGTACGTCAGGGCGCCGTCACGGCCACGCTCTTCGGCTACTCGTCGGCCGACGTGCCGCGTTGCTGCCCCGACGTGAAGAGCGACGTGAAATGGCGTTGGCAGAACGGCGCGTTCGTCCGCTCGGCACCGTCCGGCGCCCGCAGCGTGTGAGGCGCCCGCGCCCCCACGTGTGAGATATCAGACAGGAGTGACGGAGTGTACGGAAGGAGTCACTCCGCGTCCGGACCGTAGACCTCTGCCCTGTCCGAAACTCGACGTACGTGGATGCACTCGCCCGGACACTCCTTCGCGGAGTCGACCACGTCCGTGAGAAGCGGCAGCGGTACGGGCGTTGTGGCGCCCTTGTCCTGGAGCAGCTCGTCGTCGGCGCTCTTCACGTAGGCCAGACCGTCGATGTCCAGCTCGAACACCTCGGGCGCGTACTGGGCGCAGATGCCGTCGCCGGTACACAGGTCCTGGTCGATCCAGACCTCCAGAGCCTCGTCGCCGACCCCGGCCTCCTGCTGCACGCTCATGTCTCCTGCCGTTTCATGCGTCGAGCCGTATCGGGAATCCGGCCAGCTCTGACGGGTGTTGAACGCTTCGACCCTACCTCCGGCTGGGTTCCATTCATGTTCGGTGGGTATTCCCCTGGCGTGAGGGAGAGCGCAAGGGTGAAGATCGGACACACCCCGACCGTCTTTGTGATCTAGGGGTTTCAATCGACACCCGCCCAGGTAGGGTCTGGAAGCGTCCAGCTCCCCTTGGAGGAGGTGAGGACCGTGGCAGCCCACGACGACGACATGAACCGCGGCATCCGCCCGGGACGCGGGTCCGACGACCCGGCCGGGCAGATCGCCTACCTTGAGCAGGAGATCGCCGTCCTGCGACGCAAGCTCGCCGACTCTCCGCGACACACGAGGATTCTCGAAGAGCGGATCGTCGAGCTGCAGACCAATCTGGCCGGCGTGTCCGCGCAGAACGAGCGGCTCGCCAACACGCTCCGTGAGGCCCGTGACCAGATTGTGGCCCTCAAAGAGGAGGTCGACCGGCTCGCGCAGCCGCCGGCCGGCTTCGGGGTCTTTCTGCAGGCGAACGAGGACGGCACCGCCGACATCTTCACCGGCGGCCGCAAGCTCAGGGTGAACGTCAGCCCCAGCGTCGAGCTCGACGAGCTCCGGCGCGGCCAGGAATTGATGCTCAACGAAGCGCTCAACGTGGTCGAGGCCATGGAGTACGAGAGCGTCGGAGACATCGTCACCCTCAAGGAGATCCTCGAGGACGGTGAGCGGGCCCTGGTGCTCGGGCACACCGACGAGGAGCGGGTGGTGCGGCTCGCCGAGCCGCTGCTGGACGTCACCATCCGCCCCGGCGACGCCCTCCTGCTCGAACCGCGCTCCGGCTACGTCTACGAGGTCGTGCCGAAGAGCGAGGTCGAGGAGCTCGTCCTCGAAGAGGTCCCCGACATCGGCTACGAGCAGATCGGTGGTCTCGGCGGCCAGATCGAGGCCATCCGCGACGCGGTCGAGCTCCCGTATCTCTACCCGGACCTGTTCAAGGAGCACGAACTGCGGCCGCCGAAGGGCGTCCTGCTGTACGGGCCCCCCGGCTGCGGAAAGACCCTGATCGCCAAGGCCGTGGCCAACTCACTGGCCAAGAAGGTCGCCGAGGTGACCGGCCAGGCCGCCGGCAAGAGCTTCTTCCTCAACATCAAGGGCCCGGAGCTGCTGAACAAGTACGTCGGTGAGACGGAGCGGCAGATCCGCCTCGTCTTCCAGCGGGCTCGTGAGAAGGCCAGCGAGGGCACCCCCGTCATCGTCTTCTTCGACGAGATGGAGTCCCTCTTCCGCACCCGTGGCTCCGGTGTCAGCTCGGACGTGGAGAACACCATCGTCCCGCAGCTGCTCGCCGAGATCGACGGTGTGGAGGGCCTGCAGAACGTGGTCGTGATCGGCGCCTCCAACCGTGAGGACATGATCGACCCCGCCATCCTGCGGCCCGGCCGGCTCGACGTGAAGATCAAGATCGAGCGTCCGGACGCCGAGGCGGCCAAGGACATCTTCGGCAAGTACCTCACCGAGCGCCTCCCGCTGCACGGCGACGACCTCGCCGAACACAGCGGCTCCAAGGCCTCCACGGTCCAGAGCATGATCCAGACGGCTGTGGAACAGATGTACGCCGAGTCCGAGGAGAACCGCTTCCTGGAGGTCACCTACGCCAATGGTGACAAGGAAGTCCTCTACTTCAAGGACTTCAATTCCGGCGCCATGATCGAGAACATCGTCGGCCGTGCCAAGAAGTCGGCGATCAAGGACTTCCTCGAGAAGAACCAGAAGGGTCTGCGCGTCTCCCACCTCCTCCAGGCATGCGTGGACGAGTTCAAGGAGAACGAGGACCTGCCCAACACCACCAACCCGGACGACTGGGCCCGGATCTCCGGAAAGAAGGGCGAGCGGATCGTGTACATCCGTACGCTCATCACCGGAAAGCAGGGCGCGGACACCGGACGCTCCATCGACACGGTGGCGAACACCGGTCAGTACCTGTAAAAGGCAGGGCGGCTGCGGGTGCCCTCGGCGGGTACCCGCAGCCGACTGTTTTTCAGGCCACGGCTGGAGCAACGCAATGACGCAAATGATCTCCCCACCAGCGCAAAGGCGTTCTAGGCTCTTCCGTACCGCCGAGTCGCGCAGTGCGGGGACGGGCACCGCACACGCAACCGAGCGCCAGCGGTATCTGAGTGGCGCCCACGACCGAGGGTGCCGCCGGGCAAGGAGGGCCGCATGACCGTACGGCGAGTAATGGGCATCGAGACGGAGTACGGGATCTCCGTCCCCGGCCACCCCAACGCCAATGCCATGCTCACCTCGTCCCAGATCGTGAACGCCTACGCGGCTGCGATGCACCGGGCCCGCCGGGCTCGCTGGGACTTCGAGGAGGAGAACCCGCTGCGGGACGCGCGAGGCTTCGACCTCGCCCGCGAGTCCGCCGACTCCAGCCAGCTCACCGACGAGGACATCGGCCTGGCCAACGTGATCCTCACCAACGGTGCACGGCTCTACGTGGACCACGCGCACCCCGAGTACAGCGCCCCCGAGGTGACCAACCCCCGGGACGCCGTCCTCTGGGACAAGGCCGGCGAGCGGATCATGGCCGAGGCCGCGGAGCGGGCCGCACAGCTCCCCGGTGCCCAGCCGATCCACCTGTACAAGAACAACACCGACAACAAGGGCGCGTCCTACGGCACGCACGAGAACTACCTGATGAAGCGGGAGACCCCCTTCTCGGACATCGTGCGCCATCTGACGCCCTTCTTCGTCTCCCGTCAGGTCTTCACCGGGGCGGGCCGCGTCGGCATCGGCCAGGACGGGCACGAGCACGGCTTCCAGCTCAGTCAGCGGGCCGACTACTTCGAGGTGGAGGTCGGCCTCGAGACGACGCTCAAGCGCCCGATCATCAACACCCGCGACGAGCCGCACGCGGACGCCGAGAAGTACCGCCGCCTGCATGTGATCATCGGCGACGCGAACCTGTCGGAGATCTCGACGTATCTGAAGCTGGGTACGACGGCTCTCGTCCTGTCGATGATCGAGGACGGCTTCATCGCGGTGGACCTGGCCGTCGACCAACCCGTGCGGACGCTGCACCAGGTCTCGCACGACCCGTCGCTCAAGCGCCTGGTCACCCTCCGTAGCGGCCGGACGCTCACCGCGGTCCAGCTGCAGATGGAGTACTACGAGCTCGCCCGCAAGTACGTGGAGGAGCGGTTCGGGGCCGACGCCGACGACCAGACCAAGGACGTCCTGTCGCGGTGGGAGGACACCCTCACCCGTCTGGAGCACGACCCGATGAGCCTGGCCGGCGAGCTGGACTGGGTCGCCAAGCGGGAGCTCATGGAGGGCTACCGGCGCCGGGACAGCCTCGACTGGGACGCGGCGCGCCTGCACTTGGTCGACCTCCAGTACGCCGACGTGCGGCCCGAGAAGGGCCTCTACAACCGTCTGGTGGCCCGTGGGCGCATGAAGCGGCTGCTGACCGAGGCGGACGTCGAGCGGGCCCGTACGGCGCCGCCCGAGGACACCCGCGCGTACTTCCGCGGCCGCTGCCTGGAGCAGTACGCGGACGACGTGGCGGCGGCCTCCTGGGACTCGGTGATCTTCGATCTGCCGGGCCGCGACTCCCTGCAGCGGGTTCCAACCCTGGAACCGCTTCGCGGAACGCGTAATCACGTCAAGGAGCTCCTGGACCGCTGCCGCACGGCGGAAGACCTGGTCAGGGTCCTGTCCGGCGGATGATCGCGTTCCGTGGGTACCCGGGAGGAGACGGCCGGACAGGGTGGAAAATCCCGGGTCCGGGAATCATCGAGATGGTCCCCGTACGTTGGAGCAACTGCGGGGCCATTGTCAGACCCGGCGAGTAGGGTCTGATCTTGACCGAGCAACTGTGTCGGGCGAACCGAGCGGGGTGAGGGATATGGCGACCAAGGACACCGGCGGCGGACAGCAGAAGGCCACCCGGTCCACCGAGGAGGTCGAGGAGCAGGCGGCGGAGACGCAGGCTTCCGAGGACCTCAAGGAGCGTCAGGAGAAGCTGAGCGACGACGTGGACTCGGTCCTGGACGAGATCGACGACGTCCTCGAGGAGAACGCCGAGGACTTCGTGCGCTCCTTCGTTCAAAAGGGTGGCCAGTAAGGCGCCTTTGCCTTCATTCCGAAGGTGAGCGGGTCTGGGTGACGGACGGGCGGGGCGCGGAGCGCTGTGCGCGGGGCAGTGAGTGACGTGATGCCTTCGTGTGCGGCGCTCCGGGCGTCGCCGGAGTCCGGCAAGTGCGGCGTCGATCCGGTGGAGTTGGTCCCGCCGGACATGTGGATCACCGCCGAAGGACGGGTAGGGTCCGAGGCATACCGTGCCCCCGGTCGCAACCGGACCGGGGTTGTTCCAAGGATCGGCCCGACGTCACAGGGCGGGCTGTCGCATACGTGGAAGGAATCGCGTGGAAGCCAACACTCGTAGCACCGGGCGTCTACCAGCTGCCTTCCTGACGCCAGGGTCCTCCTCCTTCATGGACTTCCTGTCCGAGCACCAGCCGGAGATCCTGCCCGGCAATCGGCAACTGCCTCCCACCCAGGGCGTGATCGAGGCGCCGCACGGGACCACGATCGTCGCCGTGACGTTCCCCGGGGGCGTCGTGCTGGCCGGTGACCGCCGGGCGACGATGGGCAACGTCATCGCGCAGCGGGACATCGAGAAGGTCTTCCCGGCGGACGAGTACTCCGCGGTGGGCATCGCCGGTACGGCGGGTCTGGCCGTGGAGATGGTGAAGCTGTTCCAGCTGGAGCTGGAGCACTTCGAGAAGGTCGAGGGCGCGCAGCTGTCCCTGGAGGGCAAGGCGAACCGGCTGTCGACGATGATCCGCTCCAACCTCGGCATGGCCATGCAGGGCCTGGCCGTGGTGCCGCTGTTCGCGGGGTACGACGTGGGCCGCGACAGCGGCCGGATCTTCTCGTACGACGTGACGGGCGGCCGTTCCGAGGAGACGAACTTCGCGGCCACCGGCTCGGGCTCGATCTTCGCGCGTGGCGCCATGAAGAAGCTCTTCCGTGACGACCTGAGCGAGGAAGAGGCCACGACCCTGGTGGTCCAGGCCCTGTACGACGCGGCCGACGACGACTCGGCGACAGGCGGTCCCGACGTCGCCCGCCGGATCTACCCGATCGTCACCGTGATCACCGAGGACGGCTTCCGCCGGCTCACCGAGGAGGAATCCTCCGAGATCGCCCGCTCGATCCTGGCGCGGCGCCTCGAGCAGCCGGACGGCCCGCGGGCCGCGCTGCTCTAGCAGCGGCCGTTTCTTGTCAAGGTGATCCAGTGACTTCCACAGAAAGGGACGGATAACCGGTGTCGACGCCGTTCTATGTTTCACCTCAGCAGCAGATGGCCGACCGGGCGGAGTACGCCCGCAAGGGCATCGCCCGTGGCCGCAGCCTGGTCGTGCTGCAGTTCGCCGACGGCATCGTGTTCGTCGGCGAGAACCCGTCCCGTGCGCTGCACAAGTTCAGCGAGATCTACGACCGGATCGGTTTCGCGGCCGCCGGCAAGTACAACGAGTACGAGAACCTGCGCATCGGTGGGGTGCGGTACGCCGACCTGCGGGGTTACACCTACGACCGCGACGACGTGACGGCCCGTGGCCTGGCCAACGTCTACGCGCAGACCCTGGGCACGATCTTCTCCTCCGCGGCCGAGAAGCCGTACGAGGTGGAGCTGGTGGTCGCCGAGGTGGGGGAGAGCCCGGAAGGTGACCAGCTCTACCGTCTCCCGCACGACGGCTCGATCGTGGACGAGCACGGCTCGGTCGCGGTGGGAGGCAACGCGGAGCAGATCAGCAGCTACCTGGACCAGCGCCACCGGGACGGTATGACGCTGGCCGAGGCCCTGAAGCTGGCGGTGCAGGCGCTGTCGCGCGACACCAACGGCAGCGAGCGGGAGATTCCCGCGGAGCGGCTGGAGGTGGCGGTGCTGGACCGTACGCGGCCGCAGAAGCGCAAGTTCAAGCGGATCGGGGGGCGTCAGCTGTCCCGTCTGCTGGGAGCGGAGGGAGGCGGGGGCTCCGACGAGACGACCTCCGAGTCGTCCGAGTCCTCCGAGGACGCCGAGTAGCCCGGCTCGATCGTTCACGTCGCGCGCCTTGGCCGCTGTTGTGGCCGGGGCGCGCGTCGCGCTTGTTCTGCGGAGTGGCTACGGCAGCCCCGGCGGTGCCGTGGAGCCCCGTACCACCAGCTGCACCGGGATGTCCCCGCCCTCGGGCGCCCGGCCCTCCATGACGGCCAGCAGGGCCCGCATGCCCCGTTCCCCGAAGAGCTCCGCGTCCAGGCGGACCGTCGTCAGTTCCGGGTCGATGGCCGTGGCCAGGGCCAGATCGTCCAGGCCGGTGACCGAGACGTCGTCCGGGACGCGCAGGCCGAGGCGGCGGATCGCCTTGTACGCTCCGGCGGCCAGTTTGTCGTCGTCGCACACCAGGACCGTGGGGCGCGGCCCGGGCAGGGAGAGGGCGGCCTCCGTGGCCGTCACGGCGCCCTCGATGGAGATCGGCGCGCGGGTCGTGCGTACCGATGTACCGGGCACATCCCTCAGCCGACCCGCCAGCTCCCGGGCCCGTACCTCGAAGGTCCAGGACGGTACGTCCGCCGCCAGATGCAGGAAGCGGCGGTGGCCCAGGGACAGCAGGTGTTCCGCGATCTGGCGGACCCCGTCGGCGATGTCCAGGTTCACGGTCGCCGCACCCAGGCTCCCCTCAGGATCGCTGTCCAGCATCACCAGGGGCAGCTGGTCGCCGCGGATCGCGGTGAGCGCGTCGGCAGCCATGGAGGAGGCGATCACGCCGTCCAGGGCGGCCTGGGCGGAGGCGAAGGGGTCGCGGGCGGGGCCGACGCCCTCGGGGGAGGGGTAGAGGACGACGCCGAATCCGTGCTCGGCGGCGACGCGTGCGGCGCCCGTGTAGACGCCCGCGAAGAACTCCGTGGTGAGGGCCGGGACCACCAGGAGGACCGTGCGGGTGCGGCCCAGGCGCAGGTTGCGGGCCGCGAGGTTCGGGCGGTAGCCCAGCTCGCGGGCGGCCTCACGGACCCGCTCCGCGGTCGCCTCCGAGACCCGGCCGCGCCACTTGTCGCCCAGGACCAGGGAGACCGCCGCCTGGGAGACGCCGGCGGCCTGGGCGACGTCCCTGCTCGTGGGGCGGGTGCTGCCTCGTGCCACCGTCGGGGCGCTCCTTCGTCTGGACTCGTGAACAGCGGACATGGTACGTATGAAACGTTGACGTTATACGTAAAACCTAGGGCGGGGACATGGCTACGGGATACCTGGAGATCCTTCGGGCGCGACACGCCGCCCGGCTGCTCGTCGGCACGCTCGTGGGACGGCTGCCCAATGCCACCGGCGCCATCGCGATCCTGCTGTTCGTGCGGGCGGAGGGCGGTTCGTACAGCCTGGCGGGGGCGCTCGCGGGTGTGTACGGCGTCGCCAACGCCGTGGGGCAGCCGGTGCTGGGCAGGCTCGTGGACCTGCGCGGGCAGCCGCGCGTGCAGCTGCCGGCGGCTGTGCTGTCCGGGCTCGCGATGGCCGTGTTCGCCTTCGCCGGGATCGGGTCACTGACGGTCGCGTATGCCGCCGTCGCGGCCGCGGGGCTCTTCACGCCGCCCCTGGAGGGCGGGCTGCGGGCCCTGTGGTCCTCGGTTCTCCGGAAGGAGGACCAGGTGCACACGGCGTACGCCATGGACGCCGTGGCCCAGGAGGTGATGTTCACCGTCGGGCCGCTGCTCGTGACGCTGTGCGTGTCCCTGTGGTCGGCCCAGGTCGCGCTGCTGGTGCTGAACGTGGTCGGGGTGCTGGGGGCGCTGTCCGTGGTCGTGTCGCCGCCCTCGCGTGCCTGGCGGTCGGCGCCGCGGGAGGCGCACTGGCTGGGCGCGCTGCGTTCGGCCGGGCTGCTGGCACTGCTCGCGGCCTTTCTGTTCATCGGGATGGCGCTCGGGTCCATCACCGTCGCCTCGGTGCCCTACGCCGACGCGCACGGCGGTGACGCCGTGTACGGCTGGATGATGGCGGCTCTGGGATTCGGGGCACTGGTCGGCGGCGCCGTCTACGGGGCCCGGCAGTGGGCCGGTGAGCCCGCGCGGCGACTGCAGGTGCTGGTAGCCCTTCTGGTGGTGTGTTACCTGCCGCTGCTTCTCATGCCGGACGCGGTGCCCATGGTGGCGCTGACCGCGCTCGCCGGTGTCTTCCTCGCGCCCGCCATCGCCTGCGCGTTCGTCCTGGTCGACCGTCATGCCCCGCGCGGCACGGTCACCGAGGCGTTCTCCTGGCTGGTGACGACGTTCACGGTGGGTCACTCGGTCGGAGCGGGCGTCGCGGGGCCCGTCGTGGAGACGGGCGGGGCCCTGTGGGGCTTCGCCGTGCCGGGCGTCGCGGGTGGCGTGTCCCTGCTGGTTTTGGCCGCCACAGGACGGGTACTCGCAGTTCCCGGCGGGGGAGCGGTTGTTGTGTCCGGTTCGGAAAATGATCCAAACCGTGCCCCCGAACCCCGTTTCAGTTCAGGGGATCGGGCGTAATGTTCCCTCATGGACCGCCGCATTTTCGGGCTGGAGAACGAGTACGGCGTCACGTGCACGTTCAGGGGACAGCGCCGCCTGTCTCCTGACGAGGTGGCGCGGTACCTCTTCCGCCGTGTCGTGTCATGGGGCCGCAGCAGCAATGTCTTTCTGCGAAACGGCGCCCGCCTCTATCTCGACGTGGGCTCACATCCGGAATACGCCACACCGGAATGTGACAACGTGACCGAACTGGTCACCCACGACAAAGCGGGCGAGCGCATTCTCGAAGGACTCCTGGTGGACGCCGAACGACGCCTGCACGAGGAGGGAATCGCGGGCGACGTCTACCTCTTCAAGAACAACACCGATTCGGCGGGCAACTCCTACGGCTGCCACGAGAACTATCTGGTCGCCCGGCACGGGGAGTTCTCCCGGCTCGCGGACATTCTCATTCCGTTTCTGGTGACGAGGCAGCTGCTGTGCGGTGCCGGCAAGGTGCTGCAGACGCCGCGCGGTGCCGTCTACTGCGTCAGCCAGCGTGCCGAGCACATCTGGGAGGGCGTCTCCTCGGCGACGACCCGCTCCCGGCCGATCATCAACACGCGCGACGAGCCGCACGCGGACGCCGAGCGCTACCGCCGCCTGCACGTGATCGTGGGCGACTCCAACATGTCCGAGACGACCATGCTGCTCAAGGTCGGCGCCACCGACCTGGTGCTGCGCATGATCGAGGCGGGCACCGTGATGCGCGACCTGACCCTGGAGAACCCGATCCGGGCGATCCGCGAGGTCAGCCACGACATCACCGGCCGGCGCAAGGTGCGCCTGGCCAGCGGCCGCGAGGCCTCCGCCCTGGAGGTACAGCGCGAGTACTACGAGAAGGCCGTGGACTTCTGCGAGCGCCGCGGCATCCGCACCGGCACCGTCGAGCAGGTCCTGGAGCTCTGGGGCCGCACGCTGGACGCGATCGAGGCCGAGGACCTCGACCGTATCGGCACCGAGATCGACTGGGTCATGAAGTACAAGCTCATCGAGCGGTACCGGGCCAAGAACAACATGACCATGTCGCACCCGCGGGTCGCGCAGATAGACCTCGCCTACCACGACATCCACCGCCGTCGTGGCCTGTACTACCTGCTCGAGAAGAAGGGGCAGGCAGCACGGATCTGCAACGACTTGAAGATCTTCGAGGGCAAGTCGGTGCCGCCGCAGACCACTCGGGCCCGGCTGCGCGGCGACTTCATCCGGCGCGCCCAGGAACAACGGCGTGACTTCACGGTCGACTGGGTTCACCTCAAGCTCAACGACCAGGCCCAGCGCACGGTCTTGTGCAAGGACCCGTTCCGTTCGGTGGACGACCGGGTGGAGAAGCTGATCGCCGGAATGTGAGGAATTGCGCCGGCGGGTAATTAGCCGGAACGCCACACGGGCGCCGTACGTTACAAGTACGGCGCCCTGCTCACGCCGTAGAGTTGCGCGCACGCCATCAACGAGATCGATCGATTACGAGGCCCCCACAGTGCGCCGACGCTCACTTCTCATCTCTGTACCCGCAGGACTGGCCACACTCGCCGCGTGCGGCGACGACAAGTCGGATTCGAGCAAGGCCAGCGACAGCCCGTCGCCCTCGCCCTCGGCATCGGCCCCGTCCTCGGCGCCGCCGCCGAAGATCGTGGACGGTCCGCTGCCGGCGGTCACCGCGGGCACCAAGTTCGACGAGAAGCCGACGATCGCCAAGGGCAGCGGAGAGCCGTCGAAGCAGCTCGCGGTGAAGACGCTGATCGCGGGCAGCGGCAAGGCCGTCGCGGAGAACGACTTCGTCGTCGCGAACTACCTCGGCCAGGTCTGGAGCACCGCCAAGGTCTTCGACAACTCCTACGACCGCAAGACCCGCCTGGCCATCCAGCTCGCCCAGGGCCAGATCATCGACGGCTGGCGGTACGCGCTGGCCGGCAAGAAGGCCGGCAGCCGTGTCGAGATGGCCGTCCCGCCCACCTGGGGCTACGGCGCGCAGGGCAACCCGCAGGCGGGCATCAAGGGCACCGACACGCTGGTCTTCGTCGTCGACGTGCTGGACACGTTCAACGCCAAGAGCTCCGCCGACGGCGAGAAGGTCGCCCAGGACGACGCGGACCTGCCCAAGGTCGGCACCAACACCGACGGCAAGGCGCCCTCCATCGAGGTGCCCAAGGCGGCGGCCCCGAAGAAGCTCGTCGCGGAGTACGTCCTGGAGGGTGACGGCGAGAAGGTCGCCGCCGACGACAGCGTCCTCGTGCAGTACAAGGGCGTGCTCTGGGACGGCGGCAAGGAGTTCGACTCGTCGTACGCCAACAAGCAGCTGGTGTCGTTCTCGCTCCAGCAGGTCGTCAAGGGCTGGGCGCAGGGTCTGACCGGCAAGAAGGTGGGCAGCCGGGTCCTCATCGTCATCCCGCCCGCGCTGGGCTACGGCGACAACCCGCCGCAGGGCAGCGGCATCAAGAAGGACTCCACGCTGGTCTTTTCGGTGGACATCCTCGCGAAGCTGTGAGGCGCGTGGGATGTAAGACTGTGCGTGTTCGCCTTTTCGCAGACAAGCAGGAGCCAGAAACGTGAGCATCGACAAGCCCGAGGTCGACTTCCCGGGCGGCGAGCCCCCGGCGGACCTCGAGATCAAGGACATCTGGGAAGGCGACGGCCCGGTCGCGCAGGCCGGCCAGACCGTCACCGTGCACTACGTCGGTGTCGCCTTCAGCACGGGCGAGGAGTTCGACGCCAGCTGGAACCGCGGCACCCCGTTCCGCTTCCCGCTGGGCGGTGGCCGGGTCATCCAGGGCTGGGACCAGGGCGTCCAGGGCATGAAGGTCGGCGGCCGCCGCCAGCTGACCGTCCCCGCCCACCTGGCTTACGGCAACCAGAGCCCGACCCCTCTGATCAAGCCCGGCGAGACGCTGATCTTCGTGGTCGACCTGCTCGGGGTCTGAGCAAGGTCCGACAGACTCGATCACCTGGGGCCCATGCCTGTTCGGCATGGGCCCTCGGCTTTGCCGGGCCACCGCGGGGCGGTACGGTCATCGGTCGTAAGCACCATAGGGAGGCGAAGGGCGTCGATGGCCATTGCCAAGGCCGAGCGGCTGATGAACCTGGCGCTGTGTCTGCTCGGTACGCAGCGGCCGCTCAGCAAGCGTGAGCTGCGCGACTCCATCGAGGCCTACGTCGAGGCCTTCGGACCGGGGAACGGCGCCACCGGCTCCGACGACTCCTTCAATCGCATGTTCGAGCGCGACAAGGACGACCTGCGCGAACTCGGACTCGTCATCGAGACCGTCGAGAGCCTCGAAGGCGAGATCGGCTACCTGGCCCGGCGTGACAGCAACCGCCTCCCGCCCATCACCCTGGACGCCGAGGAGGCAGCGGCCCTCGGGGTCGCCGCCAAGGTGTGGCAGCAGGCCCGGCTCGCCGGCGCGGCCAGCGGTGCCCTGCAGAAGCTGCGCGCGGCGGGCCTGCCCGAGGACGTCGACCCCTACGGCCCGCACGGCGCGCTGGAGCCGCGGATCCCCGTGCACGAGGCGGCGTTCGAGCCGCTGATGCTCGCCTGCCGGGACCGCCGCCCCGTGGTCTTCGACTACCGCAAGGCCACCGCCGCCCAGCCCGAGCAGCGGCATGTGGAGCCGTGGGCGCTGGAGTGCTGGCGTGGTCACTGGTATCTCGCGGGCTGGGACCGCGACCGGGGCGCCGAGCGGGTCTTCCGGCTCTCGCGGATCACCGGCAAGGTCCGCTCGCGCGGTGGCCGGTACACCGCTCCCGTGCCGGACGTCGTCACCGTCCGGGAGACCGTGGCGAGCTGGGCCGGGGAGATCGCCGACCGCTCCGCCCGGATCCGGCTGCGCTCGGGCTCGGGGTACCCCCTTCGGGCGAAGGCAACCGCCGTACGGGAACTCGGCGACGGCTGGGACGAGTTGGAGATTCCGTACGGCCACGGGCTGGACGCCTGGCTGGTGGAGTTCGGGCCGGACGTGGTGGTCCTGGAGCCCGCCGAGCTGCGGGCAGACGTGGTGGACCGGCTGCGGGCCGTGGCCAAGGGCTGAGGGGGAGCGGACGAGACAGTGGCAGGCAAACCGGTCAGGCCCGTGAACGCCATCGACCAGACCCGGCGGATGCTCTCGCTGGTGACGTATCTGAAGGAGCGTCCCGGCGCCCGCGTCGAGGACGTCGCGCGCGCCTTCGGCATCACCGAGGACGAGCTGGTCTCCGACCTCGACGTGCTGCCCATGTGCGGCACCAGCTTCCGCGGCGGTGACCTGCTCGACATCGACACCGACGGCGAGCGCATCTGGTGGCACAACTCGGCCGCCCTGGCGGACGAGGCCGCCGAGCCGCTCCGGCTCGCCGCCGACGAGGCCACCGCCCTGCTCGTCGCCGCCCGGGCCGTGGCCACGCTGCCCGGACTGCGCGAGAGCGACCGCCAGGCGCTGCTGCGGGCGACGGCCAAGGTGGAGACCGCGGCCGGCGAGATGGCGGGCGCCAGCTCGCGCCTGTCGGTGACCTTCGAGTCCGAGGGCGGAGTCTTCGCAGACGTCGACCGGGCCATCGCCGAGCGCCGCCGCCTGTGGATCCGCTACTACTCGCCCGCGCGCGACGAGGTCACCGAGCGGGAGATCGACCCCATCCGTCTGGTCAGCGTCGGGCACACCTACGTCGAGGCCTGGTGCCGGCGCTCCGAGGCACGCCGCACGTTCCGGCTCGACCGGGTCGCCGAGATCAAGATCCTGGACGAGCCGTCGGCGCCGCCGGAGATCGAGCTGCGGGACCTGTCGGAGGCCCTGGTGCAGCCCGCGGCCGAGGACCCGGAGGTCGAGGTCGAGGTCGGGCCCGGCGGGCGCTGGGTCGCCGAGTACTACCCGCACGACAGCGCGGACGAGCTGCCCGACGGCGGCCTGCGGATCACCCTGCGCACGCCCGACCCGGCGTCGCTCCGCCGCCTGGCGCTGCGGCTCGGGCGGGACGGCCGGATCGTCTCGCCGCCGGAGCTCGCCGACAGCGCCCGGCAGGCCGCCCGCGAGGCGCTGACGGCGTACGAAGGGATCGAGGCGGCCGGGACGTCCGGCGCGGCGGAGACGGCCCAGGCCGGTGGGCCGGCGTGAGCGCTGGGCGCCCCGCCCCGGACAGACCGGACGGCGGGCGCGAGTGATGCGCGGGTGCCCGCGGCGTCGACGGCCGGGCGCGGCCGCCCTCGACACCGGCCGCGGTGCCGGGGCACGGGTCCGGCCGACGTCGGTGGTGAGCCGGCCCGCACCGGCGGCACCCGGGAGCCCCGGAGGCGTACCACCCGAGACAGAGGAGCGAGGCCTGTGAGCGAGTCGGCGACGCCCGGTGCGCGCAGCATGACGGTGGAGTCCGCGTTCGCCGGGATGACGAGCGTGTCCCCGGTGGTCTTCAGGGCGGGCTGCCCGGACTGCCGGGAGCGCTTCGAACTCACGGCGGGCGCCCTGCGCCTCGCCATCGGCGCCAGCAGCCGCACCACCTTCTACTCCTTCACCTGCCCGCAGTGCGGTGCGTCCGTCCGCAAGCCCGCGGGCGAGCGGATCGTCGAGCTGCTCACGGGCGGCGGTGTGCGGACCCTGCGGCTTGCTCCGACCCCCTGAGGGTCTGGGCGTCCGCCCCTCCCGGAGGGTCTAGGCTCGACGTCATGTTCTGGCCGATGTTCGCGATTGCCGTGGGGTTCGTGGGGCTCGCCGTGCTCGGGGTGCTCGCCGTCCGGGTCTTCGTGGAGGCAGAGCGCCTGGGCAGGCAGGTCACGGACTCCGCGCGCCGTATCAACCGGGCCGCCGAGGACCTGGAGCGGGCCGCGGGCAGCGCGGCCCGGTCTGTCGACGCCCTGTGAGCCGTTCGGCAGGCGGCTGTGAGTTGCGCTTTGGGGCACTTCGCCCTGTCACCTCTGTGGTTCGGAAAGGTACGCTGCTGGTCGCGGCCCGGTTAACGAGGCACTGGCCGCGGAGCGGGAGTACGTACAGGGGATGCAGAGGGATTGCCTCACGTTTACCCCCGAGCGTTACGATCGCTGTCAACGCGATCGTTCGGACAAATGTCCGACCGGTCGGACAGCACCCCACCCCAGCCGCCTCGGTGAGAAGGTAAAGACTTATGTTCGGAAGGCTCGGAGCCCCCGAGATCATTCTCATCCTCGTCGTCATCATCCTGCTGTTCGGCGCGAAGAAGCTTCCGGACATGGCCAGGTCGCTCGGCAAGTCCGCCCGCATCCTCAAGAGCGAGGCCAAGGCGATGAAGGACGAGAGCAAGTCGTCCACGACCCCGGCCGGCCCGCCCAACAACGACGAGCAGCCCTCGCAGCGCACCATCCAGGCCTCTCCCGGTGATGTGACCAGCTCGCGCCCGGTCAACGAGCCCACGGACACGACCAAGCGCTGAAGCCGGGCCGGTGACCTCCGGCCCGCCGCACGAGATGGGAACGTGGGTTGCTGAAGTCTGCCCGCAAGCAGGAAAGGGATCCCGAGGGGCGGATGCCCCTCGCGGAGCACCTTCGCGAGCTCCGCAACCGGCTCGCCAAGGCGATGCTGGCGATCGTCGTCATCACGGTCGTCGCCGCCTTCTTCTACAACGACATCATCAACTTGATCACCAAGCCGATCCTCGACTCGGTCGGCTGTGACAAGACCTTCGCGGAGCTGGCCAGGTCGCAGCCCGGCGGGAAGCCCTGTGCGCAGATCACCATCAACGGTCTGATCACCCCCTTCACGCTGGCGCTGAAGGTGTCCCTGATGGCCGGTGTCGTGCTGGCCTCGCCGGTCTGGCTCTACCAGCTGTGGGCCTTCGTCGCGCCGGGCCTGCACCGGCACGAGAGGAAGTACGCGTACGCCTTCGTCGGCACGGGCGCCCCGCTGTTCATCGTCGGCGCCTACTTCGCGTACACGGTGCTTCCCACCACGGCGAAGGTGCTCCTCGAATTCACCCCGGGCGGCACGTCCAACCTCCTCCCGCTGGACGACCTGCTCGACCTGGTCATGCGCATGGTGCTCGTCTTCGGCCTCTCGTTCGAGCTGCCCCTGCTGCTGGTCATGCTCAATCTCACCGGAGCACTCACCGGCAAGCGCATGCTCGGCTGGTGGCGCGGCATGATCATGGGCATCACGGTCTTCGCGGCCATCGCCACGCCCAGCACCGACCCGCTGACGATGCTGATGCTCGCCGGGCCGATCTGGATCCTGTACTTCGCGGCCGTCGGCTTCTCCCTTCTCAACGACCGCCGTCGCAGCCGTCGCGAGGCCCTGGGCCCCGACGACGACGAGGCCTCCGAGCTGGACCTCACGCCGGACGACATCGGCGAGATCGAACCCGTGACCACCGGCCGGGCCGCCCTGCCCGAGCAGGCGAGCTCGGACCGCTCGGACCGGGTCAACGGTTATGACGACGTGACCTGAAGATCGGCGGGCAGCTCATAGGGTCGGTCGCGTGACCAGCGAGATCACCCTCTTCGTCAACCCCACCGCGGGCCGCGGCCGGGGCGCCCGCGCGGCGCAGCCGGCCGCTTCCGCGTTGCGGGCGGCCGGTTTCTCGGTGCGTACGGTGCTCGGCGAGGACGCCGCGGACGCCCTCGTCCGCGCCCGTGCCGCTGTCGAGGGCGGTACCGGAGCGCTGATAGCCGTCGGCGGTGACGGCATGGCCAACCTCGCGCTCCGGGCCGTCGCGGGCACCCGCACCCCGCTCGGCCTGGTCGCCGTCGGCACCGGCAACGACTTCGCCCGCACCCTCGGCCTGCCCGTGCGCGAGCCGGCCGCCGCCGGCCGCATGATCGCCGACGCCCTCAAGTGCGGCCGGATCCACGACATCGACCTCGGTCAGGTGGGCGACCGCTGGTTCGGCACGGTCCTCGCCTCCGGCTTCGACTCCCGTGTCAACGACCGCGGCAACCGCATGCGGTGGCCCGCCGGCCGCTTCAAGTACGACCTGGCGATGATCGCCGAACTCGCCGCCTTCCGGCCCGTCCCGTACCGGATCCGGCTCGACGACGGCGAGGTCCGTGAGGTCGAGGCGACCCTGGTGGCCGTCGGCAACGGCTCGTCGTACGGCGGCGGAATGCGGATCTGCCCAGGCGCCGACCTCACCGACGGACTGTTCGACATCACCGTGGTCGGGGACTGCAGCCGTGCGACGCTGCTGCGGGTGTTTCCGAGGGTGTACCGGGGGACCCACGCCGGGCATCCGGCCGTGACCGTGCTGCGGGCGGCCCGGGTCGAGATCGCCGCAGAGGGGATCACCGGGTACGCGGACGGGGAGCCGCTCGGCCCGCTGCCGCTGAGCGCGCGCTGTGTGCGCGGGGGCGTGCGGGTCGTCGGCCCCTGAGCCCCGCTGCCCCTGAACTGCGCCGATCCCCGGTTTCACAGAAATGGATCCGGATAATGATCGTCCTGTTGTCAGTGCGGCCCGGTACGCTCGAAAGCACGATGACAGAGGACCTCTCACCGGCCGAGCGGTACGCGGCAGCCCGCAAGCGTGCTGTCGAGCAGGCCACCGCGCTCGCCTCCTTCCGCGAGATGTACGACTTCGGCCTCGACCCCTTCCAGATCGAGGCCTGCCAGGCGCTCGAGGCGGGCAAGGGCGTCCTGGTCGCCGCACCCACCGGCTCGGGCAAGACGATCGTGGGCGAGTTCGCCGTCCACCTCGCTCTCCAGCAGGGCAAGAAGTGCTTCTACACGACACCCATCAAGGCGCTGTCGAACCAGAAGTACGCCGACCTGTGCCGCCGCTACGGCACGGACAAGGTGGGCCTGCTCACCGGCGACAACAGCGTCAACTCCGACGCCCCGGTGGTCGTGATGACCACCGAGGTGCTGCGGAACATGCTGTACGCCGGTTCGCAGACCCTCCTGGGCCTCGGCCATGTGGTCATGGACGAGGTGCACTACCTCTCCGACCGGTTCCGGGGCGCCGTGTGGGAAGAAGTGATCATTCACCTTCCCGAGTCGGTCACGCTCGTGTCGCTGTCGGCGACCGTGTCGAACGCCGAGGAGTTCGGCGACTGGCTCGACACGGTCCGCGGTGACACCGAGGTGATCGTCTCCGAGCACCGGCCCGTGCCGCTCTTCCAGCACGTGCTCGCCGGGCGGCGGATGTACGACCTGTTCGAGGAGGGCGAGGGCCACAAGAAGGCCGTCAACCCCGACCTCACACGCATGGCCCGCATGGAGGCGAGCCGGCCGTCGTACCAGGACCGCCGCCGTGGCCGGTCCATGCGCGAGGCCGACCGCGAGCGTGACCGCAGACAGCGCTCCCGGGTGTGGACGCCGAGCCGGCCCGAGGTCATCGAACGGCTCGACGCCGAGGGGCTGCTGCCCGCCATCACCTTCATCTTCAGCCGCGCCGCCTGCGAGGCCGCCGTCCAGCAGTGCCTGTACGCGGGCCTCAGGCTCAACGACGACGAGGCACGCGGGCGGGTCCGCGCCCTCGTCGAGGAGCGCACGTCGTCCATCCCGACCGAGGACCTGCACGTCCTCGGCTACTACGAATGGCTGGAGGGCCTGGAGCGAGGCATCGCCGCCCACCACGCGGGCATGCTGCCGACCTTCAAGGAGGTCGTGGAGGAACTGTTCGTACGCGGCCTGGTCAAGGCCGTGTTCGCGACCGAGACCCTCGCCCTCGGCATCAACATGCCAGCCCGCTCGGTGGTGCTGGAGAAGCTCGTCAAGTGGAACGGCGAGCAGCACGCGGACATCACGCCGGGCGAGTACACGCAGTTGACGGGGCGTGCGGGGCGGCGCGGCATCGACGTCGAGGGCCACGCCGTGGTGCTGTGGCAGCGAGGCTCCAGCCCCGAGCACCTGGCGGGCCTGGCCGGCACCCGCACGTATCCGCTGCGCTCCAGCTTCAGGCCGTCGTACAACATGGCGGTCAACCTGGTCGAGCAGTTCGGCCGGCACCGTTCGCGCGAGCTGCTGGAGACGTCCTTCGCGCAGTTCCAGGCGGACAAGTCGGTCGTCGGCATCTCCCGCCAGGTACAGCGCAACGAGGAGGGCCTCGAGGGCTACAAGGCCTCCATGACCTGCCACCTCGGGGACTTCGAGGAGTACGCGAGGCTGCGCCGCGAGCTGAAGGACCGTGAGAACGACCTGGCCCGGCAGGGCGCGGCACAGCGGCGCGCCGAGGCCGCCGTCGCGCTGGAGAAGCTGAAGCCCGGAGACGTCATCCATGTGCCCACCGGCAAGTACGCGGGGCTTGCGCTGGTGCTGGACCCGGGCCTGTCCGCGGGCCGTTCGAACGGCCACCGGGGCTTCGAGCACCACGACGGGCCGCGCCCGCTGGTGCTGACCGCCGAGCGGCAGGTGAAGCGGCTGGCGTCCATCGACTTCCCGGTGCCGGTCGAGCCGCTGGAGCGGATGCGGATCCCGAAGTCCTTCAACCCGCGCTCCCCGCAGTCCCGTCGGGACCTCGCGTCCGCGCTGCGCACCAAGGCCGGGCACATCCCGGCCGACCGGCATCGCAAGCGGCGCTCCCAGGCGGCCGACGACCGCGAGATCGCCCGGCTGCGGACCGAGCTGCGCGCGCATCCCTGCCACGGGTGCGACGACCGTGAGGACCACGCCCGTTGGGCCGAGCGCTACCACCGGCTCCTGCGGGACACCTCGCAGCTGGAGCGGCGGATCGAGGGCCGCACCAACACGATCGCGCGGACGTTCGACCGTATCGTCGCGCTGCTGACCGAGCTCGACTACCTGCGCGCCGACGAGGTCACCGAGCACGGCAAGCGGCTCGCGCGGCTCTACGGCGAGCTGGACCTGCTCGCCAGCGAGTGCCTGCGCGAGGGCGTCTGGGAGGGCCTCGGCCCGGCCGAACTGGCGGGCTGCGTCTCGGCGTTGGTGTACGAGGCGCGCGCGGCGGACGACGCGATGGCGCCGAAGCTGCCGTCGGGGAAGGCCAAGGCCGCGCTGGGGGAGATGGTGCGGATCTGGGGGCGGCTGGACGCGCTGGAGGAGGAGTTCCGGATCACCCAGACCGAGGGTGTCGGGCAGCGTGAGCCGGACCTGGGGTTCGCCTGGGCCGCGTACATGTGGGCCTCCGGGGCGGGGCTGGACGAGGTGCTGCGCGAGGCGGAGATGCCGGCGGGGGACTTCGTGCGGTGGTGCAAGCAGGTCATCGATGTGCTGGGGCAGATCGCGGCGGCGGCGCCGCAGGGTTCTTCTGTGGTGAAGAACGCGCGCAAGGCTGTTGATGGGTTGCTGCGGGGAGTTGTCGCCTACTCGTCGGTGGGGTGATCGTTTGCTGCGCGAGTGTCCGCCCGGATGTGGTTGCCCGCGCAGTTCCCCGCGCCCCTGAAGGGGCGTTGTCCTGAGGCCACTCACCCGTCACGGTGAGTGGCTTTCGTACGCGCGTACGTCATTACGTACAGCATTCGAACGATCTCACAGCGTGTAAATGACCGAGCGTACTATCCCTTCGCGTCCGGTTTCTGGCAGATGCTGAATATGACACAGCGATGATCCGGTCGGACTAAGCTCGCCCGCAGCGCACCGGCTTGAGATGAATTCGTGCGCTTGTTCCCTAATTATGTGGAACTCCAGCCGACTCCTGTCAGAAGGCCTACATGGTGAGTGTCCAATCCCCTCCCGTTCGCCGTGAACTTCCCTACGCGCGTGTGCTGTTGCTCCCGGCCATAGCGATGGCCGCGGCATCCGGATCCGCCGTCGCCCTGGTGACGGAGTCGGCCCGGCTCGCCGTCGGCTGGTGCGGCGGCATCGCCACCGCTCTGGTGATCGCGACGGCGGCCGAGGCGGTCCGCCGCGGCCGTGCCCTGCGGAACCAGCGTGCCGAGCACGCCCGCCACAGCGCGCATCTGGAACAGCGGATCGCCGGCCACGAGCACGAGTTGGTCCGCTTCTCGAGGGAGATCGTCCCTGCCGCGCTCGACCTGCTGCGCACCGGGGAATCCCCCAGGGAGGCGATCCGCAAGCTCGGCCTCGCCGACCCCGCGTACCGGAACCTCCCCGAGCCGGAGGTCGAGACGCTGCTGACGGTGCTCAGGATCGTCGACCACGAAGTGACCATGCGCGACGCCGCCGCTCGCTCCTTCGTCACGGTCGCCCGCCGCGTCCAGGCGATCGCCCACCAGCAGGCAGAGGAACTCCGGGAGATGGAGGAGGACCACGGCCGCAACCCCGAGGTCTTCGACGACCTGCTGCGCATCGACCACGGCAACGCCCTGATCGGCCGCCTCGCCGACTCCGTCTCCGTACTCGGCGGCGGCCGCCCCGGCCGGCAGTGGCCCGAGGCGGTGTCCCTCTACAGCACGCTGCGCGGCGCCATGTCCCGCATCCTGGAGTACCGGCGCATCCAGCTGTCCTCCATCGCCAAGGTCAGCGTCAAGGGCATCTACGTCGAGCCCGTCATCCACGCCGCCGCCGAACTCCTCGACAACGCCACGCGCTACTCGCCACCGCAGACCAAGGTGCACGTCACCGCCACCGAGGTGCAGACCGGCGTCTGCATCGAGATCGAGGACGGCGGTGTCAACCTCAACGAGGAGGCACGGGCCCGGATCGAGGGCATGCTGGAGGCCGCCAAGGCAGGCGTCGACCTCCAGGACATCGGTGAGCACCCGCGCCTGGGCCTGGCCGTCGTCGGCCGCCTCTGCACGGCGTACAACATGCAGGTGTCGCTGCGGGCCTCCGCGTACGGCGGCGTCCGCGCCATCCTCATCGTGCCGAGCGAGATGATCACCCACGAGCCCGGCGTCGGACTCGCCCACGGGATCGGCGCCACCGGCATCCCGATGAAGGTCGGCATCCCCGAGGGCCCCAAGCGCGCGCCCAAGAGGCGCCGCCCCACCAGCCCGAAGATCCCCGACACGGTCTCCCTGGAGGACGACGACGTCCCCGAGGTCACCGAGTGGACGACGAACGGTCTGCCGCAGCGCCGCAGCAGGGTGAAGATGCCGCTCGCCGAGCGACTCGCCCAGCAGGCCGCCAACGAGAAGGCCGACCGGGAAGCCGCCGAACGAGGCGAGCACAACCCCTGGGCGACACCGGAGCCCGAGCCCAAGTCCTGGCACGACATGTCGTCCCCCGACGCCCCCGGCAAGGGCCTCGAGGCCTTCTGGGAGGGACTCAAGCAGGGCATCGAACCCGGCACACACCCGACGGACTTCATCCGGAACCCGACCAAGTACCTGCACCTGATCAACGACCCGGCCCCCACCGAGGCCGGCGACGAGGGGGATCTCAAGTGATCCAGCAGCGAGGCAACTTCGACTGGATGCTCAAGCAACTCGCCGACGGAGTGCCGGGCATCGAGATGATCGTGGTGCTCTCGGCCGACGGTCTGCGCATCGCCCGCTACGGCGGCGAGCCCGACGCGGCCGACCGGGTCGCCGCGGCCTGCGCCGGCCTGCAGTCCCTCGCGGGCAGTATCTGCCAGGAACTCACCGTGGGCGACGGCGAGATGAAGCTCGTCATGATCGAGATCGACCGCGGCTACTTCTATCTGATGGGCGCGGGCGCCAACGCGTTCCTCGCGGTGCTCTCCGACGTGCGGTGCGAACCAGGCCGGATGAGCGCGATGATGCGCGACCTCGTCGTCCGGATCGGCGGCCATCTGACCAGTCCGCCCCGGCGCAACGGGCAGATCGTATGACGCCTCCGCAACGCCAGAGGCGCGACCCCACCCCGGAACCGCCCCCGTCCCAGGAGGGCGAGGGCAAGGTCAGGAACCCCGAGCGGATGTACGTGGTGGCCGGCCCGGACGGTGAGAGGGCCGAGCTCGACCTGGTGACGTTAATCGTGGCGCGTGCCGAAGATCCGCCGCCTTCCGCCTCCCCCGAGCAGGCGGCACTGCTCCGGCTCTGCGCCGCCCCCCTGTCCGTGGCCGAACTGTCGGCCTACCTCAGCCTGCCGTTCAGCGCCATGGGCGTTCTGCTCACCGAGCTGCTGACGGCGGACCTGGTGCAGGCGCGCGCCCCGATCGTCCGCAAGGCACGCACCGACCGTTCCCTCCTCGAAGCGGTGATGAATGGACTTCAAAGGCTCTGACACCATCCCGGGCCCCCGGGCCGAGGACCAGTTGCCCCACACGGCACAGTCCGCGGCCAAGATCGTGATCGTGGGTGGCTTCGGCGTCGGCAAGACGACCATGGTCGGCTCGGTCAGCGAGATCACACCGCTGACCACCGAGGAGACCATGACGCAGGCCGGCATCGGTGTCGACGACAACTTCGGCTCCGCGTCCAAGACGGCCACCACCGTCGCCATGGACTTCGGCCGCATCAGCATCACCGACCAGCTCGTGCTCTACCTCTTCGGCACACCCGGCCAGCAGCGCTTCTGGTTCCTGTGGAACGGCCTGTTCGAGGGCGCGCTCGGCGCGGTGGTGCTGGTCGACACCCGTCGGCTGGAGGTCAGCTTCGATGTCATGGGGCGCCTGGAGGACCGCGGTGTGCCGTTCGTGGTGGCGGTCAACTCCTTCCCGGACGCGCCCCGTTACGACCTGGAGGAGCTGCGTACGGCCCTCGACCTCACCCCGGACATCCCGATCATGGAGTGCGACGTACGCCGCCGGGCCTCCAGCCGTGACGTCCTGATGACCCTCATGCGCTTCCTGCACTCGCTCGCCATGACGGGCTCGCTCACCTGATCCCGCGCCCTGCCCGCCCCACCCCCACATTTCCCCACCAGACACCTGGATCCACTTCAGTTTCGGAGCGACCACTGTGACGCCTGAATCCCACACCCCGACCGATACGGACGCCTCCCGGCTCGGCCCGCCCCCCGGCTGCCCCGCACACGGCCTCGGGCCCGGCGGACTGCACCGGCTGCACGAGTCGGAGGATCTGGGAGCGCTGTACGAGCAACTACGCGAGGACCACGGCCCCGTGGCGCCCGTGCTGCTCCACGACGACATCCCCGTCTGGGTCGTCCTCGGCCATTCCGAGAACCTGCACATGGTGCGCTCGCCCTCGCAGTTCTGCCGGGACAGCCGCATCTGGACCCCGCTCCGGGACGGACTGGTCAAGCCCGACCACCCGCTGATGCCGCACATCGCCTGGCAGCCCATCGCCTCGCACGCCGAGGGCGACGAGCACAAGCGGCTGCGCGGCGCGGTCATGGGCGCCATCTCGACCATCGACTTCCGCAGCCTGCGCCGCTACATCAACCGCAGCACGCAGGCCATCGTCAACCGCTTCTGCGAGAAGGGCGAGGCCGACCTCGTCGGCCAGTTCGCCGAGCACCTGCCGATGGCCGTGATGTGCGAGATCCTCGGCATGGCCGACGAGTACAACGACCGTCTCGTCGAGGCCGCCCGCGACGCGCTCAAGGGCACCGAGACCGCGATCGCCAGCCACGCCTACGTCATGGACGCCCTGAGCCGGCTCACCGCACGGCGCCGCGCCGAGCCGGAGGAGGACTTCGCCAGCTACCTGATCACCCACCCGGCCCGGCTGACCGACGACGAGGTCAGGGAGCACCTGCGTCTGGTGCTCTTCGCCGCCTACGAGGCCACCACCAACCTGCTCTCCAACGTGCTGCTCACGGTGCTGATCGACCCGCGCTTCCGTGCCCGGCTCAACGGCGGCCAGATGACGGTGCCGGAGGCGGTGGAGCAGTCGCTGTGGAACGAGCCGCCGTTCAGCACCGTCTTCGCCTACTTCGCCAAGCAGGAGACCGAGCTGGGCGGTCAGCGCATCCGCCGGGGCGACGGACTGCTCTTCGCCCCGGCCCCGGCCAACGTCGACCCGCGGGTACGGCCCGACCTGTCCGCCAGCATGCAGGGCAACCGCTCCCACCTCGCGTTCGGCGGCGGCCCGCACGAGTGCCCCGGCCAGGACGTCGGCCGCTCCATCGCCGATGTCGGCGTCGACGCGCTGCTGATGCGGCTGCCCGACGTCGAACTCGACTGCGACGAGGAGGAGCTGCGCTGGACGGCGTCCATCGCCTCCCGGCACCTGGTGGAGATGCCGGTGCAGTTCTCGCCCAAGCCGCCGCAGGACGTGACGGAGCCGCCGAACCACAAGCAGGTCCCGGCGCAGCGCTCCGACTGGCAGATCGGCAGCCCGCAGCCGCAGGCCACACCGGCCGCCACGCAGCCGCAGCCGGCCCCGGTCCAGCCCCAGCCGGTCGCTGCGCACCCGCCGGTTCAGCCGACGGCGCAGGAACCGGCCCGCCGCAAGGGCGCCTGGCAGCGCATCCTGAGCTGGTGGCGCGGCTACTGACCGGCTGACGGGCCGTCGTACGTCCCGGCGGCCCACCGGTCGTACGACGCCCACGCGGCCAGTTCCCGGCCGCTGCGGAACCGGTGCTCCCCGCCCGTGACCGGATCGGTGAACTCCAGGGCCCGTGCCAGCAGTTGGAGCGGGCGCCGGAAGTCACCGGGCGGCACGGGTTCGGTCACCTCCGGGTAGAGCGGGTCGCCGAGGATCGGCACGCCCAGCGCGGTCATGTGCACCCGCAGCTGGTGGGTCTGCCCGGTGCCGGGCACCAGCCGGTAGCGGGCGAGTCCGCCGGCGCCTTCCGGGCGGTGCCCGAGGAGTTCGACCCGGCTCACGGCGTTCGGCTCGCCCGCCACCTCCCGGGCCTGGAGCACCCCGCGCTCCTTCACGATCCGGCTGCGTACGGTCCGGGGCAGGGTGAGGGCGGGGTCGTACGGGGCGACGGCCTCGTACTCCTTGTGGACCCGGCGGGCACTGAACAGCGTCTGGTACGCGCCGCGCTCCTCGGGGCGCACGGTGAACAGCACGAGCCCCGCGGTGAGCCGGTCCAGACGGTGCGCGGCGCCGAGCGCGGGGATGTCCAGCTCCCTGCGCAGCCTGGCCAGCGCGGTCTCGGTGACATGGCTGCCGCGCGGGGTGGTGGCGAGGAAGTGGGGCTTGTCGACGACGACGATGTGCTCGTCCCGGTACACGACCTCCAGCGGGAAGGGCACCGGGACCTCCTCGGGGAGCTCCCGGTGGAACCACACGAACATCCCGGGCACGTACGGCGCGTCCGCCGCCACGGCCCGTCCGTCCGCCCCGACGATCCGCCCTTCGTCGAACATCCCGTCGACGACACCGGCACCCGCCCCGCTGAGCCGCTCCACCAAGTGCTCACGCACCGTGGTCCACGACCCCGCGACGGGCAGCCGCACCCGCATCGGATCCACGCCGAGGCGCTGCGGCAGGGGCGAGGGCGGGATGCGGGGCTTGCGTCTCATCGCGGCCCAGCGTACGAGGCCCGGTGCGCCGGGCGGAAAACCACTGGGACCGACCCTCGTGTCCTTGCCAGGATGCGGGGCATGCCGTTCCTCACCAGCCCGGTCCTGACCGCCGGGACCCTCGCCAGCCGCCCTCAGCCCACCCTCGCCACCGGCGACGGACTCCTCCTGCGCCCCTGGCGGGCCGCGGACGCGCCCGCGGTGTACGAGGTCTTCCAGGATCCCGTGATGCACCAGTGGCACGCCCGGGCCGCCGACTCCGAGGAGGAGGTCGCCGGCTGGATCGGTGACTGGCACCGGGCGTGGGAGGAGGAACGGGAGGCGCAGTGGGCCGTGGCCGACGCGGACTCCGGCACACTGCTGGGGCGGGTTGCGCTGCGCGAGATACGGCTCGACGACGGTATGGCGGAGGTGGCGTACTGGACCGTCCCGGCGGCACGGGGCCGGGGCGTCGCCGCGCGTGCCACGACCGCGCTGACCCGCTGGGCCCTCGACGAGACCGGCTTCCACCGCCTCGAACTGCTGCACGCCGTCCGCAACGAGGCGTCCTGCCGCGTCGCCACCAGGACGGGCTACGCCCTGGAGGGCACCAAGCGCAGCGCCGCCCTGCACGCGGACGGCTGGCACGACATGCACCTGCACGCCCACGTGAAGGGGGAGTGAGGGGCGGTCGCGCTCGCGTCGCTCAGGCGGCCGGGCTGCTCTCCTGCTCCGCTTCGATGCGCGCGTTCCAGTCCCGCTTCGAGGCCTGCCAGCCGTCCTCGTTGTGGCCGCGCCGCCAGTAGCCGGAGATCGACAGGTCCTCGCGCGCGATCTGGCGATCGACCCGGAGCAGCTGGCGCAGCTCCTTCACGAAGTGCGCCTCGCCGTGTACGAAGGCGTGCACCCGGCCCTCGGGGAACTCCAGGTTCCGTACCGCCTCGACCAGCGCCTCGCCGAGGGGCCGGTCGCCGCGGTGCAGCCAGACGACGTCCACGTCCGAGTCGATCTTCTGCTCTTCCTCGGGGCCGGAGATCTCCACGAAGGCGTAGGCCTTGGCCCCGCGCGGCAGGGCCTCCAGGGCGCAGGCGATCGCGGGCAGCGCGCTCTCGTCACCGACGAGCAGATGCCAGTCGGCGTCGGTGTCGGGCGCGTACGCCCCGCCCGGTCCCATGAAGCGCACGGTCTCGCCCGGCTGGACGCGGGCCGCCCAGGGACCGGCCAGGCCCTCGTCGCCATGGACGACGAAGTCCAGGGTCAGCTCGCGGTGCTCGGCGTCCCACTGGCGCACCGTGTACGTCCGGGTCACCGGCCACTGTTCGCGGGGGACCTCGTCACGGATGCGCTGCATGTCGAAGGGTTCCGGGTAGGTCACGCCCTCGGGCGGGAACAGCAGCTTCACATAGTGGTCGGTGCACGTGCCCGCCGCGAAGTCGGCGAGGCCCTCGCCGCCGAGCACCACACGCTGCATGTGCGGAGTCAGCCGCTCGGTGCGGACGACCTGAGCGGAATGGGGCTTGCGCGGCTGGCGTGCCGGTCGCTCTGCCATGAGGACCTCCCTGTCTCGCATAGTTAGGCTTACCTAAGTTAGCACCTCGCCCCCACTTCACACCTCCCGAATGAGAGGTTCATGAACACCGCCGGCCTCCGGAAGGCCGTCGGCCCGCCCCCGTCACACCGCCAGCGTGGTCAGCAGACGCTCCAGCGAGCCGCCCAGTCCCCAGCGCGTCGCCAGGGTCCGAAGCTCCTCCGGGTCGCGCGGGGCCCGCGGCAGCGCCGTGGTGACCTCGGGCAGGGGCACGTCCTCCGCGACCCGGACCACCTTCGGCGCGACCGCGAGATAGGGGCGCGATTCGTCGAGCCGCCTGCGCTGGGTCGGCGTGAGCTTCGACCGCCGGTCCTCGACCGCCGCCATGATCCCGGCCAGGTCCCCGTACTCGGCCAGCAGCTTGGCGGCCGTCTTCTCTCCGATGCCCGGCACGCCCGGCAGGCCGTCGCTGGGGTCGCCGCGCAGCAGGGCCAGATCCGCGTACCCGTTCCCACCGACCCCATACTTCCCGCGGAGCCAGGCCTCGTCGGTCAGCTGAAGCGTGCCCACGCCCTTCAGCGGGTACAGCACGCGCACCCCGCGCGCGTCGTCCACCAGCTGGTACAGATCGCGGTCGCCCGTGACGATGTCGACCGGGCCCTTCGCCCGCGCGGTGAACGTGCCGATCACGTCGTCCGCCTCGTACCCCGCGACGCCCACGCGCGCGATGCCCACCGCGTCCAGCACCGCCTCGATGACCGGCACCTGCGGCGACAGCGTGTCGGGCACCTCCTCCTCGTCCGGGCCGGCTGCCCGCTCCTCGGCGACGCGGTGCGCCTTGTAGGAGGGGATCAGCTCCACCCGCCAGTGCGGCCGCCAGTCGGCGTCCATGCAGGCCACGAGCTGGTCGGGCCGGTGGTCCTTGACCAGGCGGTCGATGAAGTCGAGCAGCCCGCGCACGGCGTTCACCGGCGTGCCGTCCGGGGCCCGGACCGAGTCCGGGACGCCGAAGTAGGCGCGGAAGTACAGGGAGGCGGTGTCGAGGAGCATCAGTCGTCCGGTCACGCCACGCATCATGCCGTACGCCACTGACAGCCACTTGTCGCTGTGCGGCGGGTTGCGGTGTGTGCGTCCTGTGTGAAGCGCCCCACTTGTGGGTTTGGTCTTCCGGATCGAGGGGAGGCGCCGCCCCAGAGCGAGGCTGGTTGCGCATTTCAACTGTTTGCGGCCCTGTCCTCGCTCTGTTCTGTTGCCGTCGAGATTGAGGTGCACGTGTCAGCAAGGCTGCAGGCAGAGAGCCTGTACAAAGTGTTCGGCAGAAGACCGGACCGAGCGGTCGAGCGGCTCCGCGACGGAGCCGACCGGGAGGAACTGCGCGCCGAGGGCACGACCGCCGCCGTCATCGACGCGTCCTTCACCGTGGAGCCCGGCCAGATCTTCGTCGTCATGGGTCTGTCCGGATCCGGCAAGTCCACCCTGCTGCGCATGCTGAACGGCCTGCTCGAGCCGACCTCCGGGCATGTCCGCTTCGACGGCCAGGACCTCACCACGCTCGGCGACCGCGAGCTGCGCAAGGTCCGCTCCCGGAAGATCAGCATGGTGTTCCAGCACTTCGCGCTCTTCCCGCACCGCAGTGTGCGCGAGAACGCCGCCTACGGTCTTGAAGTGCAGGGCGTGCCCCGCGCCGAGCGCGTACGCCGCGCCGACGAGGCGCTCGCCCTGTGCGGCCTGGCCGGCTGGGAGAAGTCCTGGCCCGACGAGCTGTCCGGCGGCATGCAGCAGCGCGTCGGACTCGCCCGCGCGCTCGCCACCGACGCCGACCTGCTGCTGATGGACGAGTCCTTCAGCGCCCTGGACCCGCTGATCCGGCGCGACATGCAGGACCAGCTCCTGGAGCTCCAGCAGAAGCTCAAGAAGACGATCGTCTTCATCACCCACGACCTGAACGAGGCCATGCGCCTGGGCGACCGCATCGCCGTCATGCGCGACGGCGAGATCGTCCAGATCGGCACCGCCCAGGACATCCTGCTGCGGCCGGAGAACGACTACGTCGCCTCCTTCACCCAGGACGTCGACCGCTCCCGCGTCCTGACCGCGGGCGAGATCATGGACCCCTCGGTCACCGCCGACGCCCCCGGCTGCCACTGCCGGACCGCCGCGGCCGACACCCCCTTCACCGAGCTGTGCGCGATCAGCGCCGGGCTCTCCCACCCCGTCTCGGTCGTCGACCGGGACAACAAGCAGATCGGCGTCGTCCCCCGGCAGCGTCTGATCGGCTTCCTCGGCGACGAGCAGGACACCACCCCGCAGCCCTGCGACGCCCCGCAGGACAAGGGCGGAGAGAAGGTGACCGCCCGTGCCTAGGATCGAGCTCGGCAGCTGGGTCAACGACGGGGTCGACTGGCTCACCACCCACATGGCGTGGCTGTTCGACTTCTGCAAGACCGTCTTCCTCGGCCTCTACGACGGCATCAACGCCGTCCTCCAGGCACCCGAACCACTGCTCCTCGCGGGCATCTTCGCCGTGATCGCCTTCTGGCTGCGCGGCACGCTGGCCGGTGTCCTCACGTTCGCCGGATTCGCGTTCATCGACTCCCTCGAACTGTGGGAGAACGCGATGATCACCCTGGCGCTCGTCCTCGTGGCGACCGTCATCGCGCTCGTGATCTCCATACCCGTCGGCATCTGGGCGGCCCGCTCGGACCGCGTCAGCGGTCTGGTCCGGCCCGTCCTGGACTTCATGCAGACGCTGCCCGCGATGATCTACCTCATCCCGGCGATCCTGTTCTTCGGCACCGGCGCCCCCGCCGGCATCGTCGCCACGCTGATCTTCGCGCTCGCCCCGGGCGTGCGCATGACCGAGCTGGGCATCCGGCAGGTCGACAAGGAACTGGTCGAGGCCGCCGACGCGTTCGGCACCACGCCCCGCAACATCCTGCTGCGCGTCCAGCTCCCGCTCGCCCTGCCCACCGTCATGGCCGGCATCAACCAGGTCATCATGCTCGGCCTGTCCATGGCCGCGATCGCCGGCATGGTCGGCACCGGCGGCCTCGGCGGCGACGTCAACGAGGCCATCGGCCAGCTCAACGTGGGCCTGGGCTCCGAGGCCGGTGTGGCCATCGTGATCCTCGCGATCTACCTGGACCGCATGACCAGCGCCCTGGGCACCCAGGTCTCCCCGCTCGGCCGCCGCGCCGCCGCCAAGCTGCGCGCCGCCCAGGGGCTGAGGATCTGGTCCTACCGGCCCCGCCCGGTCGTCGCCGTGATCGGCGTCGTCGTCCTCGCGCTCGCCGCGGGCGGCATGGGTGTCTTCGGCAAGAACACCGACTCCACCGCCGTGGCGGGCGGCAAGAACGTCGGCCAGGGCAAGAAGATCAGCATCGGCTACATCCCCTGGGACGAGGGCGTCGCCTCCACCTTCCTGTGGAAGGAGGTCCTGGAGCAGCGCGGCTACGAGGTCGAGGCCAAGCAGTTCGACGCGGGCCCGCTGTACACGTCCCTCTCCCAGGGCGACGTCGACTTCCAGACGGACTCCTGGCTGCCCACCACGCACGCCCAGTACTGGAAGAAGTACGGCAAGCAGCTCGACGACCTCGGCGCCTGGTACGACAAGACGTCGCTGGAGCTCACCGTGCCCGCCTACATGAAGGGCATCGACTCCCTGGCGGACCTCAAGGGCAAGGCCTCCGAGTTCGGCGGCAAGATCACCGGCATCGAGTCCAGCGCCGGCGAGATGGCCCTGCTCAAGAGCAAGGTCCTCAAGGAGTACGGCCTCGACAAGGAGTACGAGGTCGTCGACAGCTCCACGCCGGCGATGCTGGCCGAGCTGAAGCGCGCCTACGCCCAGAAGAAGCCGATCGTCACCACGCTCTGGTCGCCGCACTGGGCGTACAACGACTACGACCTCAAGAAGCTCAAGGACCCCAAGGGCGCCTGGGGCAAGGGCGACGGCGTGCACACCCTGTCCCGCAAGGGCTTCGCGGACGACGACCCGACGGTCGCCGAGTGGCTGAAGAACTTCACGATGAACGAGAAGCAGCTCACCAGCCTCGAAGCCGAGATCAACAAGGCGGGCAAGGGCAACCAGCAGGAGGCCGTGCGTGCCTGGCTGAAGCAGAACCCGGGCTTCGCCGACAAGATGGCCCCGGTCGAGAACGCCGGCGGCAGCACGCCCGCCGAGGCGAAGCAGCCCCTGGACGTGGCGTGGTTCCCCTGGGACGAGGACATCGCCGTCACCTACCTGTGGAAGAACGTCCTGGAGCGGCGCGGCTACAAGATGAACCTGAAGCAGATGGACGTGGGCCCCGTCTACACGGGCCTGGCCTCGGGCGACATCGACCTCAACTTCGACGCCTGGCTGCCCTACGCCCAGAAGAACTACTGGGACAGGAACAAGGACCGGCTCAAGGACCTGGGCACCTGGTACGAACCGACCTCGCTGGAGCTCGCCGTACCGTCGTACGTGAAGGGCGTCGACTCCCTGGAGGACCTCAAGGGCAAGTCCGGCACCTTCAAGGGGAAGATCATCGGCATCGAGCCGGGCACCGGCGAGATGGACCTGCTGAAGAACAAGGTGCTGCCCGGCTACGGCCTGGACAAGGAGTACGAGGTCGTCGACGGCTCCACGCCGGCGATGCTGGCCGAGCTGAAGCGCGCCTACGCCAAGAAGGAGCCGATCGCCGTCACGCTCTGGTCGCCGCACTGGGCGTACAGCGACTACGAGCTGACCAAGCTGAAGGACCCGAAGAAGGCCTTCGGCGAGGGCAACACGATCCGCACCATCTCCCACGAGACGTTCCCCGAGGAGTACCCGCAGCTCACGAAGTGGATCAAGAACTTCAAGATGACCGAGGACGAGCTCGGCACCCTGGAGAGCGAGATCAAGAACCGCGGTCAGGGCCATGAGGAAGAGGCCGTCGCCGCGTGGCTGAAGGAGCACCCCGACATGGTGGAGCGCATGACGCCGCAGTGACCTCGCGGTGAGGCCGGATGCGGGGGGGGACGCGACACGAGCGTCCCGCCCCGCACCCGTTTCCACGAGCGGGATCCGGACAACCCTGTTCCTCCCGTAGGAGGAAATCCGTACGCTGCCCCGAGGGTGACGTCGATGTGACGGGCGCATGAAACGGTTTGCCGAACATGCGTAGGGTGCAGACAACTCAACAGAAGCAGTGCGCCGGGACACCGGCGCACGGGGACCGGATCGACGGGCGAAGGAGGGAGCCGGAGCGATGGGCGACCACAAAGAGCAGTCCCTTCGGGTGGGCGCGGCCGTGCGCCGCCGGCGCCGCGCGCTGGATCTCACCCTCGCCGCCGTGGCCGAGCGCAGCGGCCTGTCCGTCCCGTTCCTGAGCCAGATCGAGAACGACCGGGCGCGCCCCAGCCGAAGCTCCCTGGAGAAGGTCGCCGACGCCCTGCGCACCACCGCCGTGGAACTCCTCGCCGCGGCCGACCCGGCGTGCAGCGTGGACGTCGTCCGCGCAGACGGCGCCGGGCCGCTGCCCCAGCCCCGGACCCGGTCCCTGGTGCGCGGCCACCACCAGATGCACGCCTCCGAGTTCATCGGCGACCATGACGCGGGCCGTGAATTCCAGCACCGCAACGACCAGTTGATGTACGTCGCCGACGGGGCGGTGGAGATCGAGGCGGAGGGCCGCGCCTACCGGCTCGGCCGAGGCGACACGCTGTATCTCACCGGCGGCGTACGGCACCGCTGGCGGGCCACGGAGTCGGACACCCGCGTGATCGTCGTCGCCGTGGCGGAGCACATCGAGGCGGTCCGGGACCGGCCACGCCGGTGAGGGCGCCATGAGGGTCGTCTCGCTGGTCCCCTCGCTGACCGAGGCCGTCGCCCGGTCCGCGCCCGGCGCCCTGGCCGGCGCCACCGACTGGTGCACCCATCCGCCCGGTCTGGACGTCGTACGCGTCGGCGGCACCAAGAACCCCAAGACCGACCGGATCGTCTCCCTCGCCCCCGACCTGGTGATCGCCAACGAGGAGGAGAACCGCGAGCCCGACCTCGCGGCCCTGCGCGCGGCGGGCGTCGAGGTCCTCGTCACGGAGATCCGCGATGTGCCGGGAGCCTTCCGGGAACTGGCCCGGGTCCTGGACGCCTGCGGGGTGGCGGCGCGCCCGCGCTGGCTGGACGAGGCCGAGCAGACCTGGTCGTCCCTGCCGCGGCCGGAGACCCGCCTGACAGCGGTCGTGCCGATCTGGCGCCGCCCGTGGATGGTCCTGGGCCGCGACACCTTCGCGGGCGACGTCCTGGCCCGCCTCGGCGTCGACCACGTGCACGCGGCCCACCCCGACCGCTACCCCCGCATCCCGCTGGAGGAGTTGCGCGCCGCGGCGCCGGACGTCGTGATCCTCCCGGACGAGCCCTACCGCTTCACCGCCGACGACGGCCCCGAGGCCTTCCCCGGCCTGCCCTGCGCGCTCGTCAGCGGACGGCACCTCACCTGGTACGGGCCGTCGCTGGCCGAGGCGCCACGGGTGCTGGACCGGGCCCTGCGAGCAGTTCGCCCCTGAGCAGTCCGCGTACGGTGCCCGCGGCGGCGCTGCCCCATGCGACGACCAGCACCGCGTACAGGACGACCGCCGGCCCTTCGTAGGCCACGAGCCCGGTGTGCCGGCCCAGGGCCTCGGCGCCCGTGACACAGGTGCCGATCGGGAACGTGAACGACCACCACGTCATCGCGAACCGCATCCCGTGCCGCCGGGCGCGCAGCACATGGACCGTGGCGAGGCAGAACCACAGCAGCGCGAACCCCATCACGGGCACGCCGTAGAGCACGGCGAGCACACCGAAGCCCTGGCTGTACGGGGCCGGTACGACTCCGGGGGCGGTGTCCGCGAACGCTCCGACGGCGGTCGTCGACTGCCCGAGCGGTCCCAGCACCAGGAACAGGGTCGGGGTGAGGGCGAGGGGCAGCGGCCCTCCGGTGATCAGCCGCCCGAAGACGAGCGGCAGCATGACGAGCGTGGCGAGCAGACTGAGCCCGAACAGCGCGAAGCAGCCCAGCAGCAGAGTCTCCCGGGCCTGCCCCGGAGGCAGATGAGGAACCAGCAGCGGCCCGACGGCGGCCGACACCATGGGCGCGACCAGCGGCAGCAGCCAGACGGGGGTGGCCTGGCCCGGCTCGACCCGGTGCCGTACGGCCATCAGATACGGCACGGCGACCGCGGCGGCCAGCCCGAGAGCCGTACCGGCGACGAACAGCACGGCGTCGAGCGCGACGGCCGCCCGCACGCCGATCACGTCCCGGCCCACGGTGAGGGCACCGCCGCCCACGGCGAGCAGGGCCATGGCGAGACAGCCGTAGAAGGGGGCCGTCGCCGGGTCGAGGAGATGGGCGCGGGCCTGGTCCCGGTGGTGGGCCCAGTGCAGGGCACGGGCTCCGAGCAGGGTCAGGAGCAGGACGAACGCGAGGATCCAGACACCGGCGAGCACGGGGCGCAGCCCGGGGAGGTGCGAGGGCAGGGCGGCTCCGGCGGTGGCCACGACGGAGGTGCCCATGACGGTGGCGTACCAGTTGGGCCCGAGATGACGGACCGACAGTGGGTACGCGAGGGGCTGGGCTGCGGTGACCATGACTCTCACGGTCGGTGAGCCGGAGCCGTACCGCCAGGGAGTATGCCTCTATGGCGACATAAGCTGGGTTTATGAGCAACACGGATGAGCAGGCCGGTCCGTCCATCGGCGGTTCTCTGGCGCACCGGGTGCCGGATCTCGGCGCGCTGGAGCTGCTGTTGGCGGTGGCGCGGCTCGGCAGCCTCGGCGGGGCCGCGCGGGAGCTCGGCATCACCCAGCCCGCGGCGAGCAGCCGGGTCCGGTCGATGGAGCGGCAGCTCGGCGTGGCGCTGGTCGACCGTTCGCCGCGCGGGTCACGGCTGACGGACGCCGGTGCGCTGGTGACGGACTGGGCGCGGCGGATCGTCGAGGCGGCGGAGGCGTTCGACGTGGGGGCGCAGGCGTTGCGCGACCGCCGTGACTCGCGGTTGCGGGTGGCGGCGAGCATGACGATCGCCGAGTACCTGCTGCCGGGCTGGCTGCTCGCGCTGCGCGCCCAGCGGCCCGACACGGCGGTGTCCCTGCATGCCGGCAACTCGACGGTGGTGGCGGAACGCCTGCTGTCGGACGAGGCGGATCTGGGGTTCGTGGAGGGCTTGTCGGTTCCGACGGGGCTGGACTCGGTGGTCATCGCCCATGACCGGCTGATAGTGGTCACGGCCCCCGGCCATCCCTGGGCGCGTCGCCGACGGCCCCTGGCGGCGGGGGAGTTGGCGTCGACGCCGCTGATCCTGCGCGAGAAGGGGTCGGGGACCCGGCAGGTGCTGGACGCGGCGCTCGGGGGACTGGCCCGGCCGCTGATCGAGTTGTCCTCGACGACGGCGGTCAAGGCGGCGGCGGTGAGTGGGGCGGGGCCGTCGGTGCTGAGTGAACTGGCGGTGGGGGAGGAGCTGGCGATGCGGCGGTTGGTGAGTGTGCCGGTGGAGGGGGTGGCGCTGGCGCGGGATCTGCGGGCGGTGTGGCCCACGGGGCATCGGCCTACCGGTCCGGCCCGGGACCTGCTGTCGCTGACACGGGGATAGTTTTCTCGCCCCCGCCGCCCCTACCCGTCCCATCCTCAGGGGGCTCCGCCCCCTGGACCCCCGCTCGGCCTGAACGGCCTCGTCCTCAAACGCCGGATGGGCTGGGTGGGCCGGCCTGAACGGCCTCGTCCTCGAGCGCCGGAGGGGCCTGGGTGGGCTGAGCGGTCTCGTCGTCGAGTGCCGGAGGGGCCTGGGTGGGCTGAGCGGTCTTGTCCTCGAGTGCCGGAGGGGCCTGGGTGGGGCTGAGCGGTCTCGTCGTCGAGTGCCGGAGGGGCCTGGGTGGGGCTGAGCGGGCTCGTCCGTGGGTGACTGACGGGCTGGGGTGGGGGCAAGTCCGGCTTCTTGTCCGAGCGATTCGGGTGGCGGGTGGGCATAGGCCGGGGGTCCAGGGGGCGGAGCCCCCTGGGGCCGGGGCGTACCGGGTCAGCTCGCTGCCGCCGCTTCCACCAACGCCCGCATCACCCGCACGTCATCCCCCATCTCCGGGTGCCACTGCACACCCAGCACCCACCCCGGGTGGCTCGGCAGCTCCAGTGCCTCGATCGTCCCGTCCGCCGCGTGCGCCGACGGGACCAGTCCCTCGCCCAGCCGGTCCACGGCCTGGTGGTGATACGTCGGTACGAACGTCTCCTCCGGCACGACACCGCCGTACAGACTCCCCGGCACCGGCTTGACCGCATGCCCGCCGAAGACGCCCACGACCTCCGCATGCCCCTCGATGTGCTGGACGAGCGTCCCGCCGAGGGCCACGTTCAGCAGCTGCATGCCCCGGCAGATGCCGAGCAACGGCACCTCCGAAGCCAGCGCCGCGTCGATCAGGGCCAGCTCCCACGCGTCCCGCTCCCGCGCCGGCGGCCCGGTCCGCGGCTCGCGCTCCGCCCCGTAGCGGACCGGCTCGACATCCGGCCCGCCCGCGATGACGACCCCGTCCAGCCGGGCCACGACATCGGCCGCGTGCAGCGGGTCGTCGGGCGGAAGCATCGCGGCCAGACCGCCCGCCCGACGCACCAGCCGCGGGTAGCCGGACGGCAGCAGTGCCGCCTCCAGCTCCCACACGCCCCAGCGCGCACCGGACTCCAGATACGTGCTGATTCCGATCAACGGCCTGGACACGGAAACTCCCTCACAGTCGACGCTCGCTCCACCTCAGTCCCGTGACAACTCTGCCTCGGCCGCCGCCAGCGCCGCGAACTCCTCCTCCGGCGCCTTCGCCACCAGCCGCTTCCTGCTGTACAGGCCGAAGTACCCGACGGCGACGGCGTACACCACCAGCGCGATGACCGCCGCCGTCACATCCACCAGGAACGTGGCCACCAGTGCCGCACAGGCCAGCACCAGGGCGACCGAGGAGGTCACCACCCCGCCCGGCGTGCGGTACGGCCGCGGCAGCTCCGGCTCGCGGCGGCGCAGCACGATGTGCGACAGGGACATCAGCGCGTAGGAGATGGTCGCGCCGAAGACGGCGATGTTCAGCATGCGGGCGCCGTTGCCCGACACCGCGGCCAGCAGGAAGCCGATCGTGCCGGGCACCAGCAGGCCGAGGTACGGGGCCTTGCGGCGGCTGGTGAGGGACAGGAAGCGGGGCAGGTATCCCGCGCGGGACAGAGCGAAGAGCTGGCGCGAGCCCGCGTAGATCAGGGAGAAGAACGAGGCCACCAGGCCGGCCAGGCCCGCGTAGTTCACGATCCGGCTCAGTGTCGTCGCCTCGCCGCCCGGCTGCAGCGCCTCGACCAGCGGGTTGCCCGCCTCCTGGATCGCGGCGGAACCGCGTGCTCCGGCCGCCGCGAAGAACGTGATCACCGCCAGCACCACCAGGATGCCCATCGACCAGCGGATCGCCTTCGGCAGCGTACGGGCGGGGTCCTTGGTCTCCTCCGCCGCCAGCGGCACGCCCTCGACGCCGAGGAAGAACCACATGCCGAACGGGAACGCCGCCCAGATCCCGAGCAGGCCGAACGGCAGCCACGAGCCGGCTCCCGCGGCCGAGGCGTCGACCGGGATGTCGTCCAGCGACGCGAAGGAGAAGTCCGGCAGTGCCGCCAGCGCGAACACGATCAGGGCGGCGACCGCGATGCCGGTGACGACGAAGCTGAACCGCAGCGCCTCGCCCACGCCCCACAGATGGATGCCCAGGAAGATCGCGAAGCAGACCAGGTACATCGGCCAGCCGGACTCCAGGCCGAACAGGCCCAGCGACTCGACGTAGTCCCCGATGAAGATGACGATCGCGGCGGGAGCGAGGACGTACTCGATGAGGATCGCCGTACCGGTCAGGAAGCCGCCCCAGGGGCCCAGCGCGCGCCGGGCGAAACCGTAGCCGCCGCCCGCCGTCGGCAGGATCGAGGACAGCTCGGCGAGGGCGAAGACCATGCAGGCGTACATCGCGCCCATGAGCACCATGGCGATCGCGAGCCCGCCGAAGCCGCCCTCGGCCAGGCCGAAGTTCCAGCCCGAGTAGTCGCCGGAGACGACGTAGGCGACGCCGAGGCCGGTCAGCAGCACCCAGCCGGCGCTGCCGCGGCGGAGCGCCCGGCGCTCCAGATAGTCGTCCGCCTCCGAGGCGGCGGGTGGTGTGCTGGTTGGTTCCAGGGGCATGGGCCGACTCCCTCAATGGAAAGGATCCATACCTTTGCGGTGCCGGGTGGGCGATGGCAAGACCCGTGCGTTAATCGCCCGTAAATCCTCACCCCGCCGGAACACGGCCCGGCTCAGCCCAGGAACCCCCGTAGCAGTGCCGCCGTCCCGCCGCAGTGCTCGCGCATGATCTCCCGCGCCTGATCCGCGTCGCCCTCGATCACGGCCTCCACCAGAGCGGTGTGCTGCCGCTGGGAGTGCTCCAGGTTGCGCACGAGGAGCGGGATGCAGTCGAGCAGGTCGTTCACGCTCGCGCGCACGGCCGCGTACTGGGCCGTGAGCGTGGGGGAGCCGGACAGCTCGGCGAGCGTGAGGTGCAGCAGCGTGTCCAGGCGGCGGTAGTCGGAGAGCGGGGCGTCGTGCGTGCGCGCCAGGGCCTCACGGAGCCGCTCCGCCTGCTTCCCGTCCAGTCCGTGCGCCGCGCACAGCCCGGCCGCGCCGACCTCCAGCACCTCCCGGAAGCGCAGCACGTCCTCTATGTCGACCTCGGCGACCCGGCGCCGCAGCTCGTCCTCGCCGCCCGCGTCCGTACGCGGCAGCACGAACGTTCCGCCGTACCGGCCGCGCCGCGACTCGACGAGGCCCTGGTCTTGGAGCACCTTCAGCACCTCGCGCAGCGTCACCCGGCTGATCCCCAGCCGCTCCGCCAGTTCCCGCTCGGCCGGCAGCCGCTCGCCCCCCGCGACCAGGCCCAGCCGTACGACCTGGAGGATCTGCTCCAGTGCCTCCTCGAAGCCGTTGCCCGCGCGCACCGGCCGCAGCACCGGCGTCAGCCCGTCCCGCATCTCGCCCCCAGCTTCCTCCGGCATGTGGCCGTACCCCCTTCCCAAGCAATGGTTCTCCGCAATACCTTATGGCTCCCGGCGGATCCAAGGCAGCGGATCCAAGGAGCCTAGGAGGCCTTCCCGTGGCAGACCGCACACCCCCGCTGAGCGTCGAGGAGCTGCACGCCCTCGTCGCGGGCGGTGAGATCGACACTGTCGTCCTGGCCTTCCCCGACATGCAGGGGCGGCTCCAGGGCAAGCGGTTCGCCGCCCGCTTCTTCCTCGACGAGGTGCTCCAGCACGGCACCGAGGGCTGCAACTACCTGCTCGCCGTCGACACCGAGATGAACACCGTCGAGGGCTACGCGATGTCCTCCTGGGACCGCGGCTACGGCGACTTCGCGATGCACCCGGACCTGAGCACCCTGCGCCGCGTCCCCTGGAACGAGGGCACGGCCATGCTCCACGCCGACCTCGCCTGGAGCGACGGCTCCCCGGTGGTCGCCGCACCCCGCCAGATACTGCGCCGCCAGCTGGAGCGCCTGGCCGAGCTCGGCTACACCGCCCAGGTCGGCACCGAGCTGGAGTTCATCGTCTTCAAGGACAGCTACGAACAGGCGTGGGACGCCAACTACAGCGGCCTCACCCCGGCCAACCAGTACAACATCGACTACTCCGTCCTCGGCACCGGCCGCATCGAGCCCCTGCTGCGCCGGATCCGCAACGAGATGGCGGCGGCCGGCCTCACCGTCGAGTCCGCCAAGGGCGAGTGCAACCCCGGCCAGCACGAGATCGCCTTCCGCTACGACGAGGCCCTGGTCACCTGCGACCAGCACTCCGTCTACAAGACCGGCGCCAAGGAGATCGCCGCCCAGGAGGGCATGTCGATCACCTTCATGGCCAAGTACAACGAGCGCGAGGGCAACTCCTGCCACATCCACCTCTCGCTCGCGGACGCGGACGGCGGCAACGCCATGGCCGGGGACGGCGAGGGCGGCATGTCGGACGTCATGCGCCACTTCCTCGCCGGCCAGCTCGCCGCCCTCCGGGACTTCTCCCTGCTCTACGCCCCCCACATCAACTCCTACAAGCGGTTCCAGCCCGGCTCCTTCGCCCCGACCGCCGTAGCCTGGGGCAAGGACAACCGCACCTGCGCGCTGCGCGTGGTCGGCCATGGCCGCTCCCTGCGCTTCGAGAACCGGCTGCCCGGCGGCGACGTCAACCCCTACCTCGCCGTCGCCGGACTCGTGGCGGCCGGGCTGCACGGCGTCGAGCAGAAGCTGGAGCTGCCCGAGCCCTGTCCCGGCAACGCCTACACCGCCGACTTCGCCCACGTCCCCACCACCCTGCGCGAGGCCGCCGAGCTCTGGGAGAACAGCCCCGTCGCGAAGGCCGCCTTCGGGGACGAGGTCGTCGCGCACTACCGCAACATGGCGCGGGTCGAACTGGACGCCTTCGACGCCGCGGTGACCGACTGGGAGCTGCGCCGCTCCTTCGAACGTATGTGAGGCCCACCATGTCTTCCGAGCCCCTCCTGGAAGTACTGAACCCCGCGACCGAGGAGGTCGTCGCCGCCATCGCGGCGGCCGGCCCGGCCGACGTCGACGCGGCGGTCACCCTGGCCGCCCGGGCCCAGACCGTCTGGGCCGCCCTCGCCCCCGGCGACCGCGCCCGGCTGCTGCGCCGCTTCGCGGCCACCGTCGACGAGCACCTGGAGGAACTGGCCCGGCTGGAGGTCCGCGAGGCCGGCCACCTCATCGGCAACGCCCGCTGGGAGGCCGGCAACGTCCGTGACCTGCTGGACTACGCGGCCGGGGGAGTGGAGCGGCTCACCGGCCGGCAGATCCCGGTGCCCGGCGGCCTGAACGTCACGATCCTCGAACCGCTCGGCGTCGTCGGCGTGATCGCGCCCTGGAACTTCCCCATGCCGATCGCCGCCTGGGGCACCGCCCCCGCACTCGCGGCCGGCAACGCGGTCATCCTCAAGCCCGCCGAGACCACGCCCCTCACCGCGCTGCGCCTCGCCGAACTCGCCCTGGAGGCCGGCCTGCCCGAGCACCTCTTCCAGGTCCTGCCGGGGCACGGCGCCGTCGCGGGCGAGGCACTCGTCCGGCACCCCGGCGTCGCCAAGGTCGTCTTCACCGGCTCCACCCGCACCGGGACGCGCGTCGCCGCGCTCGGCGCCGAGCAGGCCAAGCCGGTCACTCTCGAACTCGGCGGCAAGAGCCCCAACATCGTCTTCGCCGACGCCGACCTCAAGACCGCCGTCGACCCCTTCTCGTTCCTCGACAACTCCGGCCAGGACTGCTGCGCCCGCACCCGCATCCTGGTCCAGGAGCCGGTGTACGACGAGGTCCGCGAGCTGCTCGCCGAGGCCCTGGCCGCCGTGGTGGTGGGCGACCCGGCCGACGAGAAGACGCAGATGGGCCCGCTGATCTCCCGGCAGCAGCTCGACCGCGTCCGGGGTTACGTGCCCGATGACGCCCCGGCCCTGCGCGGCAGCGCGCCCGGGGGGCCCGGCTTCTGGTTCCCGCCGACCGTGCTCACCGGCGAGAGCCCCGACTCGCCTGCGGCCTGCGAGGAGATCTTCGGCCCCGTCGCCGTACTGCTTCCGTTCACCGACGAGGCGGACGCCGTCCGCCTGGCCAACGACACCCCGTACGGCCTCTCCGGCTCCATCTGGACGAGGGACGTCGGCCGGGCGCTCCGCGTCTCCCAGGCGGTCCGCGCCGGCAACCTGTCCGTCAACTCCCACGCCAGCGTCCGCTACTGGACCCCGTTCGGCGGCTACAAGCAGTCGGGCGTCGGCCGCGAACTCGGCCCCGACGCCCTGGCCGCCTTCACCGAAACCAAGAACGTCTTCATCAGCACGGAAGGCCCCGCACAGTGACCCAGGCTCAGGAGAACATCTGCCGCCGGC
Source organism: Streptomyces sp. NPDC041940 (assembly GCF_055589465.1). Classification (NCBI taxonomy): domain Bacteria; kingdom Bacillati; phylum Actinomycetota; class Actinomycetes; order Kitasatosporales; family Streptomycetaceae; genus Streptomyces; species Streptomyces sp. NPDC041940. The sequence goes on along the minus strand of NZ_JBVJBP010000022.1, from coordinate 99,787 downwards.
TGGTCGGCCGTACCGCCGTCATCACCGGAGCCGGCAGCGGCATCGGCCTCGCCACCGCGCTCCGCCTCGCCTCCGAGGGCGCGCATGTCGTCTGCGGCGACGTCGACGAGGTACGCGGCAAGGCCGCCGCCGAAGAGACCGGCGGCACCTTCGTCAAGGTCGACGTCACCGACCCCGAGCAGGTCGAGGCCCTCTTCCGGACGGCGTACGACACCTACGGCAGCGTCGACATCGCCTTCAACAACGCCGGCATCTCCCCGCCCGACGACGACTCCATCCTGGAGACCGGCCTGGAGGCCTGGAAGCGCGTCCAGGAGGTCAACCTCACCTCCGTCTACCTGTGCTGCAAGGCCGCCATCCCCTACATGCGGCGCCAGGGCAAGGGCTCGATCATCAACACCGCGTCCTTCGTGGCGAGGATGGGCGCCGCCACCAGCCAGATCTCGTACACGGCCTCCAAGGGCGGTGTCCTGGCCATGTCCCGCGAACTGGGCGTCCAGTTCGCCCGCGAGGGCATCCGCGTGAACGCCCTGTGCCCCGGCCCGGTCAACACCCCCCTCCTCCAGGAGCTGTTCGCCAAGGACCCGGAGCGCGCCGCGCGCCGCCTGGTGCACGTCCCGGTCGGCCGGTTCGCCGAGGCCGAGGAGATCGCCGCCGCCGTCGCCTTCCTGGCCAGCGACGACTCCTCCTTCGTGAACGCCACCGACTTCCTCGTCGACGGCGGCATCGCGGGGGCGTACGTCACCCCTCTGTAGGCCTCTGGCTCTAGAGTGCCGGGATGAGCACGACGCCTCCGCCCGGCTGGTATCCCGACCCGCACGGCCCTCATCTGGAACGCTGGTGGGACGGCACGGCCTGGACCGAGCACCGCCGTGCGCCCGGGGGCGGCGCCGGCCCGGTACCCCCGCCCCCGGGCGGCGGCACCGGGCGTGCGAAGACGGTCGCCCTCGTCGCCGCCGGAGCGGTCCTGGTCGCGGCGAGCGTCACCGGAGCCCTGGTCCTCACCAGCGGCGACGACAGTGGCGCGGAGACGAGGACGGTTCCGACGGCCCCCGGCCCCACGGCGTCGGAGCCGTCGGAGCCGACGCCCGAGACGTCCGCCTCCGAGCCGTCCGCCGACGACCCGGCCGTCGTCGAGGACCAGCTCAACGGTGTCACCTTCCCGCTGCTCGACGGCTGGGTCCGCCCGCAGCACGTCGCCGAGCGCGACGTCGTCATGACGACGGACGGCACCTACGACTGCCCCGGCGACGGCACCGTCTGCCGCCACGGCCTCGTCTTCTCCCGCACGGTCACCGCGAACGACGAGAAGTCCCCCGAGGCCCTCGCCAAGGCGGACATCTCCGAGGCGGCCGAAGAGGCCTACGACCGCGACAGGATCGGCCGCAAGCCCTACGGGGGCATGGAATCCCACGAGGTCGTCAAGTCAGGCCCGGTCGCGGTGGCGGGCCGTGCCGGGTACTTCGTGCGCTGGCGTGTGCAGACCGCCAAGGGGCCGGGCGGCTACGTCCAGTCGCTCGTCTTCCCCTCCAGCGTCGGCACCGAGTCACCGGTCCTCGTCCGGTACGTCTTCGACGCGGGCGAGGACGGACCACCCCTCGCCGACATGGACCGCGTCACCAAGGGCATCCGCCCGGTCGGCGACGCGGACACGGGCGGCGGCGTCGGCAGCAGCATCGGCCCCTCGGACTGACGCGGTTACAGGAACGTGTGACCCTCGCCGCGGTAGGTCGGCACGGTCGCCGTCACCGCGTCGCCCTCGATCAGCTGCAGCTGGTCGAACCGCTCGCACAGCTCACCGGCCTTCGCGTGCCGGAACCAGACCTTGTCACCGATCAGCAGATCGTCGGCGGGCGAGCCGAGCAGCGGCGTCTGCACCTCACCGGCCCCCTCCTGCGGGTCGTAGCGCAGCCCCTCGGGCAGGTACGGCACGGGCGACCGGTCGGCCCCCGCGGCCCCGGAAGCGGGATAGCCGCCACCGAGCACGGTCACCACGCCCACCCCCGGCCGCCGTACGACCGGCTGGGCGAACAGGGCCGCCGGACGGCCGCTGAACGACGTGTAGTTGTCGAACAGCCGCGGCACGTACAGCCCCGACCCGGCGGCGATCTCGGTCACCGAGTCCTCCGCCGCCGTGTGCTGCACCGAGCCGGTGCCACCGCCGTTGACGAACTCCAGGCCCGGCACGACGGCCCGCACCGCGCGCACCACCTCCGCACGCCGCTCGGCGAGTTCACGCCTGGCGGCGGCCTGCATCAGCCGTACGGCACGGGACCGCAGCGGGCGCCCCGCCACCGAGTCCCCGACACCGGCGACGTGTCCCTCGTACGCCATGATCCCCACGACCTCGAAACCGGGCCGCCGGGCCACCGACCGGGCCACGTCCGCGACCTGCGCGGGGGAGTGCAGCGGTGAGCGCCGGGCCCCGACGCGCACCCGCCCGCCGAGCAGCCTCAGGGACGTGTCCAACTCCAGGCACACCCGCACCACTTCACGACCGCCGCCCCGCGAGGCGTCGATCAGATCGAGCTGGGCCACGTCGTCGACCATGACGGTGACGGCGGCGGCGAGCTTGGGATCACCGGCGAGCTCGGCGTACGCGACACGGTCGGCCGACGGGTAGGCGAGCAGCACGTCCTCGAACCCCGAGCGGGCCAGCCACAGCGACTCGGCGAGCGTGAAGGACATGATCCCGGCGAAGCCGTCCCGGGCCAGGACGCGTTCCAGCAGCGCCCGGCATCGCACGGACTTGCTGGCGACCCGGACGGGCTTGCCCCCGGCGCGACGGACCAGATCGGCGGCGTTGGCGTCGAAGGCCTCCAGGTCCACGATCGCGAGAGGGGCGTCGAGATGGGCTGTGGCCCGGTCGTAACGGGCCCGGTCGGCGGCGCGCGCAGTCATGAACGCAGCCTGCCAGACTGGATTACCGCAGGGTAGGGGGACGTTCCGGGCAGATGCCCCGGGGTCGTGGACTGGTTCCCGTTCGTGCAGGAACAAGCCGTAGAGTGACGCGCACGTACGGCGGAACGAGCCGGCCGGGAATCCGCGCCGGGATGACGCTCCGTCCGTACGGGTATGTGTGCCCGGGACGATTCCGTGCCGGGCCTCGGGCAGGACGCCACCGGCCCGCGCAGAACGCAGCGGCCCGGGCGCGAGGAAACGGGGGGTGCATGAGCACGGAAGCGCGGCGTGCCTCCTTCCCACCGCGTCCCCCGCACCCCCCGGGAAACAAACCGTCCGACGCAGCCACGGACCACGACGCCCCGTCGGGTGCGGACGGGCCCGAGTCCCCTGACACCGGCCGGCCGCCCGCGACGTGGCGCGAGGACTCGACCTCGGTTTCACCGCGGCCCTCCCCGGCACGAAACCCCGACCGGGCCGAGCCCGCCACCGGGCGTGTGTCGCCGGGTGATGGTGCTCCGGGGCCGCGTGGATCTGCTCCGGCGGAAACGGACGGGCGTGGGCGCTCTGGTGCCGGTGGCTCGGCGGCGGGGTCGTTGCGGCCGCCCTCGGGGCGGGACACCGACGCGGCCGACGGGCGTGTGTCGCCGGGTGGCGGTACGTCGAGGCCGCGTGCGTCGGCTTCGGCTTCCGCGGCGGGGTCTTCGCGGCCGTCCGCGGGGCGGGACACCGACCGGCTCGGGTCTGCCGTTGCCGGGCAGCGTGGTGTGTCGGACGGGCGCGGGTTCTTCGGTGCCGGTGGCCCGGCGACCGATGCCCAGGGGCCCTCCTCGGCGCGTGAGGCGGCCTCGACGGGCTCTGCCGCCGAGGACCGGGCCACGTCCCGCGGGCGTATCAGCACGGGTGGCTCATCGGCGGGAGGCGGCACCGGTCCCGGAACGGCGGCCCGAGGCGACGGCACGGCCGGTCCGCGCGGCCTTTCCGGCATGGGCGGCTCATCGGCAGAGGGCGGCACCGGTGCCGGAACGGCGGCCCGAGGCGGTGGTGCGGCGGGTCCGGGTACCTCCGGCTCCGGTGGCGGCTCGAACGGGCGCCCTCGCTTCCCGAGCCTCGGCGCCACCGCGCCCGAGCGCACCGAGGCCACGACACCGCCCCCGCCGCTCGCCTCCGCCCGCTTCCCGGACACGCCGCCCGGCGTCCGCACCGAGACCCGGCCCGAGTCGAACAGGCCGTCCACCCCGCCCGGCACCCCTCCGCGACCACGTCACCTGCCGGGCTCCTCCGGCCGGCCCGGGCCGCTCCCCACGCCACGCCGTACCGGCGCCCCCGCCGAGAACGCGGCGGAGACCACCCGACGCCTGCGGCCGATTCCCGCGGATCCGGCACCCGCCGAAACCCCCGGCCGTCCCGGCCCCGTACGCCCCGGCACCCCGCCACGCCCCACCCGTGAGCCACAGGCCGGCGCGGGCCTGCTCGCCGGCGCTGATGCCGGTTCCGGTGCCATGCCCGGGCTGCGCATGCCGCCCGCGCCCACCCAGCGGCCCCGCCCCGCGACCCCGGCCCCTCCGCCCCCGGAGTCCGCCCGCGTCTCTCCCGACCCGGCCTTCTCCTGGAGCGCGAGCGCCCCCCTGACCCCCAGCGGGACACTCACCGGCGCCCGGCCCGTCGTGTCGTTCGGTGAGCCCGAGGGATACGACGGCGACGCCCGGCCCCGCCCGCTCGGCCGCCGCGGCGCGTCGCAGGCCGCCGCGGCCGCCGCCTGTCTCGTGCTCGGGCTGGGACTCATCTCGGGTGCGGCCACCGGCAGCTGGCTCGTCGGTGACTCCGGCGAAGAGGGCTCGCGCAGCACCTTCGCCACGGCCGGAAGCCTCTGGCACAGCGCCCCCGTCGACCAGCTGTTCCCACCCACCGTGCAGGGCAAGGGCGCCGGCCCCGGCGGAGCCGACCGCACCTGGACCCGTATCGCCGTCGCCCCCGACAGCGGCTGCGAGGACGCCTTCGACCCCCTGCTGCGCAAGGCCCTCGCCCCCGTCGGCTGCGAGCGGCTCCTGCGCGCCACCTACACCGACGCCACCCAGAGCTACGTGACCACCGTCGGCCTGCTCTTCACCACGGCCGACGCTCCGGGCATGACCTCCCTCGCGAACCGTTTCCGCAAGGAGCGCCTGGACCGCCGCAGCGACCTGATGCCCCTGCCGTACGCCGCCCAGGGCACCTCCGCCGCCCGCTTCGGCGAGGGGCAGCGCGCCTCCTGGACCGTCTCCGTGCTCACCGAGGCCCCCGTCGTCGTCTACGCCGTCTCCGGCTGGGCCGACGGCCGCACGGTCGACGACCCGCAGCCCGCCGAGGACGCCATGGAGCCCAACGCCACCACCGCCCCGGCCCAGGCCGGCCTCGGCAACGAGGCGCAGGGCCTCGCCGACCGCGTCGAACGCGGCCTCCGCAAGAACGTCCGCTCGGCCACGGAGCAGCCGTCGTGAAAGCCGCAAACCGCCCGGCCGGGCGCGCCGCCGCGACCCGGCGGGCCGGAGCCCTCGGCGTCCTGCTCGCCGCGGGCCTCGTCCTCCTCCCCGCCCCCGCCGCCCACGCCGACAGCATCCGCGCCCAGCAGTGGGCCCTGGAGGCCATGCACACCCAGGAGGCCTGGCAGACCACGAAGGGCGACGGCGTCACCGTCGCCGTCCTGGACACCGGCGTCGAGGCCGACCACCCCGACCTGATCGGCAACGTCCTCACCGGCAAGGACCTGGTCGGCTTCGGAGCCGAGCCCGGCGAGCGCGCCTGGGCCCGGCACGGCACCGCCATGGCCGGCATCATCGCCGGCCACGGACACGGCCCGGGCAACGCCGACGGCGTCCTCGGCATCGCCCCCGAGGCGAAGATCCTCCCCGTCCGCGTGATCCTGGAGGACGGCGACCCCTCCCGCGCCAAGGCCCGCAGCACCCGCGGCAACGCCCTCGCCGAGGGCATCCGCTGGGCCGCCGACCACGGCGCCGACGTCATCAACCTCTCCCTCGGCGACGACTCCGCCTCCGCGCACCCCGAACCCACCGAGGACTCGGCCATCCAGTACGCCCTGAAGAAGGGCGTGGTCGTCGTCGCCTCCTCGGGCAACGGCGGAGAGAAGGGCGACCACATCTCCTACCCGGCCGCCTACCCGGGCGTCATCGCCGCCACCGCCGTCGACCGCTCCGGCACCCGCGCCACCTTCTCCACCCGCCGCTGGTACGCCACCGTCAGCGCCCCCGGCGTCGACGTCGTCATCGCCGACCCCGACCACAAGTACTACGAGGGCTGGGGCACCAGCGCCGCCGCCGCCTTCGTCTCCGGCGCCGCCGCCCTGGTCAAGGCCGCCCACCCGGACCTGACCCCGGCCCAGATCAAGTCGCTCCTCGAGGAAACCGCCCGCAACGCCCCCGTCGGGGGCCGCGACGACTCCCGCGGCTTCGGCTTCATCGACCCGGCCGCCGCCATCAAGGCCGCCGACGGGGTCGAGCCGGAGGGCCTGCGCTCGGCGTCGCACGGCGAGAAGTACTTCGGCAGCGGCCCGGACGACGCCGCCTCCGGCGACGACACCGCCGACTGGGCCGCACCCCTCGCGGGCAGCGCCGGCTCCGTCCTGCTGGTGGCGGCCGTGGTCCTGTGGCGCGGCCGCCGTACGCACCGCGACGAGTTCTAGTCCTCGGCCCCGGAACCGCTGCCGAAGCGGTGGCACCCGGCCGATAGGGTCGATGACCGTGGCGAACAAGAACATCCCCGACTCCGGCTTCTCCGACGACGACGGCTCCGCCGACCCCCGGCTGAGCGCGGCGCTCGCCGCCTGGTCGGAGGACCGCGGCGCCGTCGGCCCGGTCCTCGACGCACTCAAGGGCGCCCGGCTCCTCGTCCCCGTCGTGGCCGTGCTCGGCGAGGTCGAGGAGGACGAGCGGGGACTGCGCCACGAGAAGACCAGCGACATGGCCGTACCGACCCTGAAGGCCGGAAACCGCACCGCCCTCCCCGCCTTCACGTCCACGGACTCCCTCGCCCGCTGGGATCCGGCGGCCCGCCCCGTCGCCGTCCCCCTGCACCAGGCCCTCCAGGCCGCCGCCCACGAGAAGGCGGACACGGTCGTGCTGGACATGGCAGGGCCCGTGCCCTTCGAGCTGACGGGATCCGCCCTGTTGTCGCTCGCCGAGGGCCGGACCACCACGGACCCGCTCGCCGACCCGGCGGTCGTGGCCGCGGTGCGCGCCGTGGTCGCCGACGTGCGCGCGGTGGTGCGTGCCTACCTCGGCCCCGGCCGGGCCGACGGCACCCTCGCCCTGGTCTTCGAGCCGGCCGTGCCGCACGACGCCGGCGTCCACGCGGTCGCACGCCGCCTCGCCGCCGACGAGACACTGAGGGCCCGCCTGGTGCGCGGCCTCGACCTGGCAGTCCTGCCGGCCGAGGCGACGCCACCGGGCGAGCCCTTGTACGTACGCGGATGAACTAGCCGTAGACGGGGCCCGTGTACTTCTCGCCCGGCCCCTGGCCCGGCTCGTCCGGGCTCAGCGACGCCTCGCGGAACGCCAGCTGCAGCGACTTCAGACCGTCGCGCAGCGGCGACGCGTGGAAGGAGCTGATCTCGGTCGCGGAGGCGTCCAGCAGGCCGGCCAGCGCGTGCACCAGCTTGCGGGCCTCGTCCAGGTCCTTGTGCTTGTCGCCCTCCTCGGTCAGGCCGAGCTTCACCGCGGCGGCGCTCATCAGGTTGACGGCGACCGTCACGATCACCTCGACCGCCGGGACCTCGGCGATGTCGCGGGCCATGGCGTCGAAGTCGGGGGACTCAGGAGGGGTGTCACTCATGCCCCACACGATAGGCGCAGGGCGGCCCCGTGCCGCACCAGGCCCCACGGCGTCCCAATTAGCCGTTCCTGGCCGTTGCTGGTAACCTCGTGTAACGACCGGTCGGACCCGTATGCCTCACGGCCCGCGAGCCCGACCCACAAGTGGAGGCTTTCGAACTCCCACCTGATCGCCCCCAGGGCGGCGGGTCACCGGTCAGACGATCCCGTCCCAGTGGCGGCGATCCGTCCGAAAGCGCGCCCCGCGGTCACCGCGGCGGTGCTCCGGTAGTTCGAGGAGCCCCGCCTGGGATCGTCCGGGGCATTTTTTCTGCTTCGGCGCGGTTAGGTCTATCGAATAGAGACGTTACGCGGCCGTCCGCCAGACCGTCGCGTGGTGCTACCGAGGAGGATCCATCAGCGCCGAGCCCCGCATCAACGACCGGATTCGCGTTCCCGAGGTGCGACTTGTCGGTCCCAGTGGCGAGCAGGTGGGCATCGTCCCCCTGGCCAAGGCACTGGAGCTTGCGCAGGAGTACGACCTGGACCTGGTCGAGGTCGCGGCGAATGCCCGTCCGCCCGTGTGCAAGCTCATGGACTACGGGAAGTTCAAGTACGAGTCGGCCATGAAGGCCCGTGAGGCGCGCAAGAACCAGGCGCACACGGTCATCAAGGAGATGAAGCTCCGGCCGAAGATCGACCCGCACGACTATGACACCAAGAAGGGTCACGTCGTCCGGTTCCTCAAGCAGGGCGACAAGGTCAAGATCACGATCATGTTCCGTGGTCGCGAGCAGTCCCGGCCCGAGCTGGGCTACCGACTGCTGCAGCGTCTCGCGGAGGACGTCCAGGACCTCGGTTTCGTCGAGTCGAACCCGAAGCAGGACGGCCGAAACATGATCATGGTCCTCGGTCCGCACAAGAAGAAGACCGAGGCGATGGCCGAGGCTCGCCAGGCGCAGGAAGCCCGCAAGGCGGACGCGAAGGCCAACCCCGGCCGCTCGCAGAACGCCGCGGAAGCCGATGCCGACGCCGAGGCCGACGTGGACGTCGAGGCACCGGCCGAGGAGCACGCCGAGGCGTGACCCCTGGGGACGCGAGTCCCGAGGAAGCAACCGAAACAAGACGACGCTCCACCGTGCCCGGTTTCACGACCGGGCACCGGAGCGCCACCGACGAGGAGAGTACGGCGCTATGCCGAAGAACAAGTCGCACAGCGGGTCCAGCAAGCGCTTCAAGGTCACCGGCTCCGGCAAGGTGCTCCGCGAGCGTGCCGGCAAGCGCCACCTGCTCGAGCACAAGTCGTCCCGTGTGACGCGTCGCCTCACCGGCAACGCCGAGATGGCCCCGGGCGACGCCAAGAAGATCAAGAAGCTTCTCGGCAAGTGACGCTTCGGCGCGTGAGCGCCGTACGTCAGGACCGGGACCCAATCGATTTCGGGCCGTGTGAGTACCACCGCGGCCCCGCTACAAGGAGTTAAAAAGTGGCACGCGTCAAGCGGGCAGTGAACGCCCACAAGAAGCGCCGGGCGATCCTCGAGCAGGCTTCCGGCTACCGCGGTCAGCGTTCGCGCCTGTACCGCAAGGCCAAGGAGCAGGTCACCCACTCGCTGGTCTACAACTACAACGACCGCAAGAAGCGCAAGGGTGACTTCCGTCAGCTGTGGATCCAGCGCATCAACGCCGCTGCCCGCGCCAACGGCATCACGTACAACCGCTTCATCCAGGGTCTGAAGGCCGCGAACGTCGAGGTCGACCGCAAGATCCTGGCCGAGCTGGCCGTCAACGACGCCGGTGCGTTCGCCGCGCTCGTCGAGGTCGCTCAGAAGGCGCTGCCGAGCGACGTCAACGCGCCCAAGGCTGCGTGACGCCGCGCCGGCCGCAAGCCGACGTGATTCAAGGACCCGCAGGCCGAACGGCCTGCGGGTCCTGCTGTGCAGCTACGAGAAAGTGAACAGGATGTCCCCCGCCACGCCCGAGCTCATCTCCCCCCGCTCCCCCCGCGTCCTGGCCGCGCGGCGGCTGGCCAAGCGGAACTTCCGGGGGAAGGAGCGGCTGTTCCTCGCGGAGGGACCGCAGGCCGTGCGCGAGGCGGCCGGGCACCGGGCCGGGGACACGGCCACGCTCGTGGAACTGTTCGCGACGCTGGAGGCGGCCGAGCGGTACGCCGACATCCTGGGGGCGGTCCGGGACGCCGGCGCCCGGGTGCACCTCGCCTCCGAGCAGGTCATCGCCGACATCTCGACCACCGTCACCCCGCAGGGACTCGTCGGCGTCTGCCGGTTCCTGGACACGCCCTTCGAGGAGATCCTCGACGCGCGCCCCCGGCTCGTCGCCCTCCTCGCCAACGTCCGCGACCCCGGCAACGCCGGGACCGTACTGCGCTGCGCCGACGCCGCCGGCGCCGAGGCCGTCGTCCTGACCGACGCCTCCGTCGACGTGTACAACCCCAAGGCCGTCCGCGCCTCGGTCGGTTCCCTGTTCCACCTGCCCGTCGCCGTCGGAGTCCCCGTGGAGGAGGCGGTCGACAGGCTGCGGGCCGCCGGTGTCCGGGTCGTCGCCGCCGACGGGGCGGGCGACCGCGACCTCGACGAGGAACTCGACAAGGGCACCATGGGCGGGCCGACCGCCTGGGTCTTCGGGAACGAGGCCTGGGGCCTCCCGGAGGAGACCCGTGCCCTCGCCGACGCCGTCGTGCGTGTCCCGATCCACGGGAAGGCCGAGAGCCTGAACCTCGCCACCGCCGCGGCCGTATGTCTCTATGCGTCCGCGCGTGCACAGCGCGCCGCCGGAGGGTGCCGTTCCGTCACCCGGAACTAGTAGGGTGACCAGCTCAGGGACCCCTCTGTGGAGCGTTAGAGGTGGGGAGCGGGGATGAGCGTCGGCACGAGCAGCGCACCGGGAGCCCGGGACGCCGGGAACCCGCCCGCCGCGTTCGGGCCGCCCGGTGATCTCGCCGGCCTCGGCATAGACCCCGACCAACTGCCCGACGGACTCGTCGTCGCCGACGAGCAGGGCCGCGTCATCTGCTTCAACGCCGCCGCCCAGCGCATCACCGCCGTCCCCGCGCGGGACGCCCTCGGGCAGCGGCTGGAGAAGGCCCTGCCGTTAGAGGACCTGGAGGGGCGCCGCTGGTGGCAGCTGACCGACCCCTACGGCGGCCTCGCCATCCGCGTCGGACAGCCCGAGCGCAACCTCCTGCTCCCCGGCGGCCGTGAGGTGCTGGTCTCCGCGCGCTACGTCCGCAGCCGGCCCACCGGGCCCCTCCGGCGCCTCGTCGTCACCCTGCGCGACACCGAGGCCCGGCGCCGCACCGAGCGCAGCCACGCCGAGCTGATCGCCACCGTCGCCCACGAACTGCGCTCTCCGCTCACCTCGGTCAAGGGCTTCACCGCCACCCTGCTCGCCAAGTGGGAACGCTTCACCGACGACCAGAAGCGGCTGATGCTGGAGACCGTCGACGCCGACGCCGACCGGGTCACCCGGCTCATCGCCGAGCTGCTCGACATCTCGCGGATCGACTCCGGCCGGCTGGAGGTGCGCCGCCAGCCCGTCGACATCGGCGCGGCCGTCGGACGGCACATCCAGGCCTACGTCGCCGCCGGGCAGGCGGCCGACCGGTTCCTGCTGCGCCTCCAGCAGCCGCTGCCCGACCTGTGGGCCGACCCCGACAAGATCGACCAGGTGCTCAGCAACCTGCTGGAAAATGCCGTGCGGCACGGCGAGGGAACTGTCACGATCGACGTCACGGCCACGGCGTCCCTCCGCGAGGGCGAGTTCGCCGAGAACGCAGCCACGTCGGTCACGGTGAGCGACGAGGGGCCCGGCATCCCGGAGGAGTCCATGAACCGCGTCTTCACCCGCTTCTGGCGGGGCAGCAAGCGCGGTGGCACCGGCCTCGGGCTCTACATCGTCAAGGGCATCGTCGAGGCCCACGGCGGCACCATCACGGTCGGCCGCGCGCCCGGCGCCGGCGCCGAGTTCCGATTTACGTTGCCCGTGAGTGCTCCGGCCTATCTCGCCTGAGCCCCGCGGGCGCATTCGTATACCTCCACCCCGTTAGACTCGGCCATTGGCACCTTTGTGTCCCTCCAGACGGCCGTTCGGAGTCGGTGACGGGGACCTTCAGCCAGCCAACCGGAAGCACGGGAAGAGATGTCGGCACCCAATAAGTCGTACGACCCGGTCGAGGTCGAGACACTGAAACCGGAAGAGATCGAGCGCATGCGGGACGAGGCGCTCGCCGCCTTCGCCGCCGCGGACTCCCTCGACGCGCTCCAGGAGGCCAAGGTCGCCCACACCGGCGGCACCTCCCCGCTGGCCCTCGCCAACCGCGAGATCGGCGCCCTGCCCCCGCACGCCAAGGCCGAGGCCGGCAAGCGCGTCGGCCAGGCACGCGGCGCCGTGAACAAGGGACTCGCCGCCCGCCAGGCCGAACTCGAGGCCGAGCGGGACACCCGCGTGCTCGTCGAGGAGGCCGTGGACGTCACGCTGCCCCACGACCGCGTACCGGCCGGCGCCCGGCACCCGCTCACCACGCTGTCGGAGCGCATCGAGGACATCTTCGTGGCCATGGGCTACGAGGTCGCCGAGGGCCCCGAGGTCGAGGCCGAGTGGTTCAACTTCGACGCCCTGAACATCGGTCCGGACCACCCGGCCCGCGGCGAGCAGGACACCTTCTTCGTCAAGGGCCCCAAGGGCGGCACCGAGTCCGGCGTCGTGCTGCGCACGCACACCTCGCCCGTGCAGATCCGCTCCCTGCTCGACCGTGAGCTGCCGGTCTACGTGATCTGTCCCGGTGTCGTCTACCGCACCGACGAGCTGGACGCCACGCACACGCCCGTCTTCCGGCAGGTCGAACTGCTCGCGGTCGACGAGGGCCTCACCATGGCCGACCTCAAGGGCACCCTGGACCACATGGTCCAGTCGCTGTTCGGCGAGGGCATGAAGACCCGGCTGCGGCCGAACTTCTTCCCCTTCACCGAGCCGTCCGCCGAGATGGACATGGTGTGCTACGTGTGCCGCGGCGCCTCCGTCGGCAACCCCGACCGCCCCTGCCGCACCTGCTCGTCCGAGGGCTGGATCGAGCTGGGCGGCTGCGGGATGGTCAACCCCAAGGTGCTCACCGCGTGCGGCGTGGACCCGGAGAAGTACAGCGGCTTCGCCTTCGGGTTCGGCATCGAGCGGATGCTGATGTTCCGCCACAACGTCGAGGACATGCGAGACATGGTCGAGGGTGACGTTCGGTTCACCCGGCCGTTCGGGATGGAGATCTGATGCGGGTCCCGCTTTCTTGGCTGCGGGAGTACGTCGACCTGCCGGCGACCGAAACCGGCCGTGACGTCCAGGCCAAGCTCATTTCGGCCGGTCTCGAGGTCGAGTCCGTCGAACACCTCGGCGCCGACCTCAAGGGCCCCCTGGTCGTCGGCCAGGTGCTGACCATCGAGGAGCTGGAGGGCTTCAAGAAGCCGATCCGCTTCTGCACGGTCGACGTCGGCCAGGCCAACGGCACCGGCGAGCCCCAGGAGATCGTCTGCGGCGCCCGGAACTTCGCCGTCGGCGACAAGGTCGTCGTGGTCCTCCCGGGTGCCACGCTGCCCGGCGGGTTCTCGATCTCCGCGCGCAAGACCTACGGCAAGACCTCCCACGGCATGATCTGCTCCGGCGACGAGCTGGGCATGGGCGACGACGGCAGCCACGGCATCATCGTGCTGCCGCCTGAGACCGAGGTCGGCAAGGACGCCGTCGAGCTGCTGGAGCTGGTCGACGAGGTCCTGGACATCGCCGTCACCGCCAACCGCGGCGACTGCCTGTCCATCCGCGGCGTCGCCCGCGAGACCGCCATCGCCTACGGTCTGCCGCTGCGCGACCCGGCCCTGCTCGACGTGCCCGGCCCGAACGCGTACGGCTACCCGGTCCAGGTCTCGGACCCCACCGGCTGCGACCGCTTCACCGCCCGCACGGTGGCCGGCCTGAGCGCCGAGGCCCGCTCCCCGATCTGGCTGCGGCGCCGGCTGCAGAAGGTCGGCATGCGCCCGATCTCGCTCGCCGTCGACGTCACCAACTACGTGATGATGGAGCTCGGCCAGCCGCTGCACGCCTACGACCGCGGCCTGGTCCAGGGCACCATCGGCGTACGCCGCGCCGAGCAGGGCGAGAAGCTCACCACCCTCGACGGTGTCGAGCGCACGCTGGGCGCCGAGGACCTGGTGATCACCGACGACCGCGGCCCGATCGGGCTCGCCGGTGTCATGGGCGGCGCCAACACGGAGATCGCCGACCACGACGACGTGGAGAACGCCACGGCCGACGTCGTCATCGAGGCCGCGCACTTCGACACGGTGTCGATCGCGCGTACGGCCCGCCGGCACAGGCTGTCCTCCGAGGCGTCCCGGCGCTTCGAGCGCGGCGTCGACCCGCAGGCCGCGGCGGCCGCCGCGCAGCGCACCGTCGACCTGCTGGTGCTGCTCGCGGGCGGCACCGCCGAGGCCGGCGTCACCGAGGTCCTCGCCCCGACCGCGCCGCACACCATCACCGTCCCGGCCGACCACCCGGACAAGGTCGCGGGCGTCGAGTACGGCCGCGAGACCGTCGTCCGCCGTCTCCAGCAGGTCGGCTGCGACGTGTACGGACAGGACGAGCTGATCGTCACCGTGCCGTCCTGGCGGCCCGACCTCACCGACCCGAACGACCTGGCCGAAGAGGTCATCCGCCTGGAGGGCTACGAGAACCTGCCCTCCACGCTGCCCAGGCCGCCGGCCGGCCGTGGCCTGACCCACCGGCAGCGGCTGCACCGCCGCGTCGGCCGGGCCCTGGCCGGTGCCGGGTACGTCGAGGCGCCGAACTACCCGTTCGTCAGCGAGCAGGTCTTCGACCAGCTCGGCCTGGACTCCGACGACCCGGCCCGCCGTGTCGTGAGGCTCAGCAACCCGCTGAGCGACGAGGAGCCCGCGCTGCGCACCTCGCTGCTGCCGGGCCTGCTGGGTGCCCTGCGGCGCAACGACGGCCGGGGCTCGCACGATCTCGCGCTGTTCGAGACCGGCCTGGTCTTCCAGCCGCGCGAGGAGCAGCCGGCCGCCGCCGTGCTGACCATCGACCGCCGCCCGACCGACGAGGAAATCGCCGAGCTGAACGCCGCGCTGCCCGAGCAGCCGCGGCACGCCGCCGTCGTCCTCGCCGGTGCCCGCGAGCAGTCGGGCTGGTGGGGCAAGGGCCGTCCGGCCGACTGGGCCGACGCGGTCGAGTCGGCGCGGAGCGTCGCCCGTGAGGCGGGCGCCGAGCTGATCATCCGCAAGGGGCAGTACGGGCCGTGGCACCCGGGCCGGTGCGCCGAGCTGGCGATCACCGTGGACGGTGCCGAGCGGGTCGTGGGACACGCGGGGGAGTTGCACCCGCGCGTCGTCAAGGCGCTGGGGCTGCCCGCGCGCAGCTGCGCGATGGAGATCGACCTGGACGCGGTGGAGAAGGCCGGCGACGCCGCGCTGACGGCGCCGCGGATCTCCGCCTTCCCGGTGGCCACGCAGGATGTCGCCCTGGTCGTCGACGCGGTGGTTCCGGCGACGGAGGTCGAGGATGCGCTGCGTGCCGGGGCCGGGGAGCTGCTGGAGTCGATCCGGCTGTTCGATGTGTACGAGAACGTCGAGCAGTTGGGTGAGGGACGGAAGTCGCTGGCGTACGCGTTGCGGTTCCGGGCGGCTGACCGGACGCTGACGGTGGATGAGGCGTCGGCGGCTCGTGATGCGGCGGTGGCGCTCGCGGGCGAGCGTGTGGGCGCCGAGTTGCGGAGCTGAGCCGGATCACTCATCCGGGTGGTAAAGGGAGGTAATCCTGCCCTTTCCGGCTTGCTGTCGACAGAATCGGACCGGCCTTCTTGGGCCGGTCCGATTCTGTGTGTCAGGGCCTAATTGGGGGGCCATCGGCATGATCCGCTTCAGGGGTCGGGTGCGCAGCCTCGGTCTCCCCGGTGCAGTCCTCTTCGCGGTCGGTACCGGGTTGATCCTTCATGTGCGGCGCACGCTGGTGCGTGAGCTGCGGCAGCTGCACCGGGTCGCGACCGCCGCGCAGAACGCGGTGCTGCGGCCGCTGCCCTCGCGTATCGGCGGGCTGGACGTCGCCGCCGTTCAGATGTCGGCGGAGCCGGGGGCCGCGATCGGTGGTGACCTGTACGAGGTCGTCGCCACCGAGTACGGCGTGCGGGCCGTGATGGGCGACGTACGCGGGCACGGCATCGGCGCGTTCGGGACCGTCGCCGCCATGCTCGGCTGTTTCCGCGAGGCCGCGTACGACGAGGCGGACCTCGGCGGGGTGCTGCGCCGACTGGAGCGCGCCCTGGAGCGGCAGCTGCGCCGGGAGCATCCGGCGAGCGTCGCCGAGGAGTTCGTGACCCTGCTCCTCGTGGAGATCCGCGCCGACGGCGAGATGGCAGCCCTGAACTGCGGGCACCCGTGGCCGTACCGGCTGAACGGCACCCGCGTCGAACAGCTCGCCCCCGCCGACCCGTACCCGCCGCTGGGAGTGTTTCCGCTGCCGGACGTGCCGGCAACCGTAGGTCTCGGTCATCTCCCGCTCGGCGACGCGCTGTTCCTCTACACGGACGGTGCTCAGGACGCGAGGGATGCCCGTGGCCGGTTCTTCCCCCTGCCGTTCGTGCTGACGAGCGTCGCACGGGAGGAGCCGCTCGCCCCGCAGGCGGTACTCCGCGGTGTCCAGAGCGCGCTGGTCGATCACACCAACGGCACCCCGGCCGACGACATCGCCCTGCTGCTCCTGAGGAACGACGGGTGCGTTCCCTCAGGGGCGCGGGGAACCGCGCGACCGGCCACCGCGCACCCGCTGCCGACAACGAGCCTGTGACCGGCCGGCGATGCCGTCCGCCCCGCCACGGAGTGTCGGGCAGGCGGCTGGGCGGACGGCGGAAGCGGGCCGCCGCACTGTACGAGGGGGAGCCGGCGGCCCGGCCGGCCTCTTGCGAGGCATTTCAGTCAACCGGCCGGCGACTCTGCGCGACAGTGCGCGCACCGTGCGGATTCGAGCACTCCGTTCACACCCCGTGTGAAGGCGGAACCACTAATCTGGCCGCACCGAGCCACCGGGGGGCCCACATGCAGCCCAACACTCTGCTCGACGCGATCCTGGACGAAGCCGGGGTCTCGCACGCGGGGCTGGCCGCACATGTCAACCAGGCGGGACGGGCGCGGGGCCTGTCCCTGAGGTACGAACACACCGCCGTCGCCCGGTGGCTGAAGGGGCAGCGCCCCAGGGGCCAGGTGCCCGACCTGATCTGTGAGGTGCTCGCCGCCCGGCTCCAACGGCACGTCACCCTCGACGACATCGGCCTCGGCATGCCCGGCGAGCCGGCCGCGCCGCACACCGGATCCCTGTCCGGGTTCGTCGAGCGGGCCACCGCCCTGTGGCGCTCCGACCAGCAGCAGCGCCCGCACATCCTGGGCGCGCCCGCGGTCACCGGTACGCCCGCCGTCATGCCGGTGTGGGAGTGGGAGAACCCGCCCGAGGACGTGGACGTCTCCCGCGGCGGCAGACACCGGGTCACCGCGGGCGACCTGGAGATGCTGCGGTCGGCCCGGGCCCACTACGAGCAGATGTACCGCAAGGCCGGGGGCATCGCGACCAGGGCCCGCATCGTCGGCTTCCTCAACGCCGAGGCCGCCCCGCTGCTGCGCGGCGGCTACACCGACGAGACCGGCCGGCAACTCCACCGGGCCACCGGTGGGTTGGTGGCCGTCGCCGGGATCTGCGCCTACGACTCCGACGCCCACGGCCTCGCGCAGCGCTACTTCCACCAGGCGCTGCGGCTCGCGAAGGCCAGCGGGGACCGGGGGCTCGGGGCGTATGTGATCGCCCTCCTCGTCAACCAGTCGCTGTTCATGCGGGAGTACCGGCAGTCCGTCGCCTTCGCGGAGGCCGCGCTGCGGGCCGCCGGCAAGCAGATCACCCCGGCCCTCGCCTCCGACCTGTACGCGATGCAGGCCAAGGCGTACGCGCATCTCGGGGACGGCAGCAGCGCCCTGTCCTGCATCCGGCGGGCCGAGCAGTCCGCCGAGCGCATCCGTCGTGGGTACGAGCCCGACGAGACCGGCTATGTCCAGCCGGGGCTCGTCAACGTCCAGGTGGCGGAGGCGCTGCTCAGTCTCGGGGAGATCGCGGCGGCCGGGGAGCATGCCGCTGCCGCCGTCGACAACCCGGCGCACGACCGCGGCCGGGTGCACCGGCTGGCCATGCTGAGCACCATCGAACTGCGGCAGGGCAACGCCGACAAGGCGGTGGCCATCGCCGTGCAGATGGCCGAACAGGCCCGCGGCATGGAGTCCCAGCGGCTGCGGGACCGGCTGCGCGCGGTGCGCGAGCATCTGGTGCGCAGCGGAAGCGCGGGTACGGCCGAGGCCGCCGAACTCATCGACGGGGCACTGCGCGTACCGTTGTAGATCCGGGGCAGCGGCGTCCCCGTCATCCCGAGCGACTTCCTGTGCGCCTGCTGTCAGTACGTCCCTGCTGCGATATTGCCACTTACTCGACGGAAGGTGGCAGAACCGTGCAGTGGACGAAACACAACGAACAAACTGTGTACTCAAACCGCTGGTTCAGCGTCAATCTCGCGGATGTCGAACTACCGGACGGCCGGCACCTCGACCACTTCCTCATACGGCTGCGGCCTGTCGCGGTGGCCACGGTGGTGAACGAGGCCAACGAGGTGCTGCTGCTCTGGCGGCACCGTTTCATCACGGACAGCTGGGGGTGGGAACTCGCGGCGGGCGTCGTCGAGGACGGCGAGGACATCGCCCGCGCGGCCGCCAGGGAACTGGAGGAGGAGACCGGCTGGCGGCCGGGACCCCTGCACCACCTCATGAGCGTGGAGCCGTCCAACGGGCTCACCGACGCCCGGCACCACGTGTACTGGGCCGACGAGGGCGAGTACGTCGGGCACCCCGTGGACGACTTCGAGTCGGACCGCCGGGAATGGGTTCCCCTCAAGCTCGTCCCCGACATGGTCGCCCGCGGCGAGGTCCCGGCCGCCAACATGGCGGCCGCGTTACTTCTGCTGCACCATCTCAGGCTCGGACAGGACGTGTTGCCCTAGGCCGGCAGGGCCTCAGCGTCCCAGGGCCTGCCAGATCGCCAGGACGAGGGCACCCACGGCGGTGAGGGCGGCGACCGCGGGCAGCGGCCAGCGCGTGTGTTCGAGTGTGTGGATCCGGGTGTTGAGCTCGTCGATCTCCTTGGCGGTCTCCTCGGTGCGGTGGCTGAGCAGAGCCAGCCCGCCTTCGACGCGGGCGTAGGCCACGTCGAGGCGGCGTCGTAACTCTGCGAGTTCTCCATGAACGACGGGATGCTCGGGATCGGCGGCCACGAGTCCGCTCCTTTCCGTAGTCGTTTCACATCCCTGGTATGCGCATGTGGAGTCAACTCGCCTGGTGGGCGCCTGGGGAGAGTGTGCGAGGGGCATATGCGAGCCCGGCGTGCACACGGTGTGTGAATGCCGCGGGCCCGGCACCAATTCCGGTGCCGGGCCCGCAGAATGGCCGAAATCTGACCGTCCGTAATCGGCCTCGGGGGTACCCGGGGCGTATGACGAAGTGGCAGAAGATCGCGGCGTACGCGCTGGCGCTCTACGCGCTGTTGGTCGTCGTGTTCCGGTTCTCCGGCGGCGGGCGGGGGTGGGGCACGGCGCTGCTGCTCGCTCTCGTGGCCACTCCGCTCGCCCTCTGGATGGGCTGGCTGCGTCGTCGCCTCAACGAGCGGGCGGCGGAATGGGGACGCCGCCGGGCCCGGCCGTGGCCGGAGGAGCGGCGGCGTTGAGGTGGCGGCGTCGGCCGGCCGGTCAGTCGTACGTGTAGAAGCCCGAGCCCGACTTGCGGCCCAGACGGCCCGCGTCGACCATGCGCTGGAGCAGCGGGGGAGCGGCGTACAGGGGCTCCTTGTACTCCTCGTACATCGACTGGGCCACCGACGCGACCGTGTCCAGGCCGATGAGGTCGGAGAGCTTCAGCGGGCCCATCGGGTGGGCGCAGCCCATCTCCATGCCGTTGTCGATGTCCTCGCGGCTCGCGATGCCCGTCTCGAACATGCGGATCGCGGAGAGCAGGTACGGGATCAGCAGCGCGTTGACCACGAAGCCGGAGCGGTCCTGGGCGCGGATCGCGTGCTTGCCCAGGAGCTTCTCGGTGAACTGCTCGGCCCGGCCGATGGTGTCCTCGGACGTGGTGAGCGCCGGGATCAGCTCGACGAGCTTCTGCACCGGGGCCGGGTTGAAGAAGTGGATGCCGATGACCCGGTCGGGCCGGGAGGTCGCCACCGCGAGCTTCACCAGCGGGATGGAGGAGGTGTTGGAGGCCAGGATGGCGTCGGGCCGGGTCACGACCTGGTCGAGCACCTGGAAGATCTCGGTCTTGACGTGCTCGTTCTCGACGACGGCCTCGATCACCAGGTCACGGTCGGCGAACTCGCCGAGGTCGGTGGTGAAGTTCAGCCGGTCCAGCGTGGCCTCCCGCTCCTCCTCGGTGATCTTGCCGCGCTCCGCCGCCTTGGCCAGGGAGTTGTACAGCCGGGTCCGGCCGATCTCCAGGGCCTCGCCGGTGGTCTCGGCGACCATGACGTCCAGACCGACCCGGGCGCACACCTCGGCGATTCCCGCGCCCATCTGACCGCAGCCCACGACTCCGACGCGTGCAATGTCTCCCGCTGGGATGTCCGTCACATCGTCCCTTTCGCTGCTGATCCACGTCCGGGCAGGTGCTCCGTGGTCCGGTGCCTGCTCCGTTCGAGCACGTTACTCCCAAGTATCGATGATCGATCGCGGGGGTCGGCTCAGAGTCGGGCATTCTGGGCCCGGAGCGATCCGCGACCGGGCGGATCCGCGGCATTTTGGGGCATGCGGATGGGACGAGTGTCACGCAGGGCGTTCGCGGTGGCGGCGCTGTCGGCTTTCACGATGGTGCCTCCGGCGTCGGCCGCACCCAAGGAGGACGACGAGAAGGACGGCAGGGGAGGCGACAGGGCGGCAGCCGCGATGCGGGGCGTATGGCTGGCGACCGTGGCCAATCGCGACTGGCCGTCCAAGACGGGGCTGAGCGCCTCGAAGCAGCGCGCCGAGCTGCGGGGGCACCTCGACACGGCGGTCAGCAGGCGGCTCAACACCGTGTTCTTCCAGGTCCGGCCCACGGCGGACGCCCTGTGGCCCTCACCGTACGAGCCGTGGTCGCAGTACCTCACCGGCACCCAGGGCAAGGACCCGGGCTGGGACCCGCTGGGCACGGCCGTCAAGGAGGCCCACGCCCGCGGACTGCAGCTGCACGCCTGGTTCAACCCGTACCGGGTCGCCACACACGCCGACCCGTCACGGCTGGCCGCCTCCCACCCCGCGCGCCGCAACCCGGACTGGGTGGTGACGTACGGCGGGAAGCTCTACTACAACCCGGGGCTGCCCGAGGTCCGTCGCTTCGTGCAGGACGCGATGCTCGACGCGGTGCGGAAGTACCCCGTGGACGGCGTCCACTTCGACGACTACTTCTACCCGTACCCGGTGGCGGGCCAGCGCTTCGACGACGACGCGGCCTACGCCGAGCACGGCGGCGGCTTCCCGAGCCGGGCCGCGTGGCGGCGGGACAACATCGACAAGCTGGTGCGGGAGACGGCGGCCCGGATCAAGAAGGTCAGGCCGGGCGCCCGCTTCGGCATCAGCCCCTTCGGCGTGTGGCGCAACGCCGCCACGGACAAGCGCGGCTCGGACACCCGGGCCGGCGTGCAGACCTACGACGACCTGCACGCGGACACCCGCAAGTGGGTGCGCGAGAGCTGGATCGACTACATCGTCCCGCAGCTCTACTGGAACATCGGCTTCGCCGCCGCCGACTACGCCAAGCTGGTGCCCTGGTGGGCGGAGGTCGCGCGCGGCACCTCGACGCAGCTCTACGTGGGGGAGGCGCTGTACAAGGCCGGTGACCCGGCGCAGCCCGCGGCCTGGCAGAACCCGGCCGAGCTGTCCCGGCACCTGGCGCTCGCCGAGGACTACGCACAGGTGCGCGGGCACGTCTTCTTCGCCGCCAAGGACGTGGCGACCGATCGGATCGGGGCGATGGCGAAGGTGGTCTCCGACCACTACGAGTAGAGGTCGCCCCCGGCCCGCATCACGGCCCGGTGGTGGTCTCCCGGTGCCGGATCTCGGTGTCGGGTCCCGGTGAGCACACTCCCTCGTGCCCGTCCTCGAACCGGACGCGGTACGGGGGCGTGCCCTCCTGGCCGAGCACTTCGACGATCTCGCCGACCTTGTCGTGCTGACCGACCACCCTGCCGTGCTGGACAAGCTGGTCGCCCACGGTTGCGCGCATCTGGGGCCTCCTCGCGAGGTGCGGAGCAGCGGTCCGTGGCCTTCGAGTCTACGGCTGGGGGCGCTGCTCGGCAGGGTGCCGGGCGCGTGCCGTTCAGCCGCGCGCCCGCTGTGTGACGGCGATGCAGACCAGCACCGCCGCTGCCGTCAGCGGGGCGGCCACCGGCAGGTGCTCGCCCAGCAGCAGCACCGACCACACCAGTGTGAGCAGGGGCTGGGCGAGCTGCAACTGGCTGGCCTTCGGGATGCCGATGGCCGCCATGCCCCGGTACCAGACGACCAGGCCCACGAACTGCGAGCCGGCCGCGACCCACAGCACCCCGGTGACGCTGTGCAGGGTGAGCTGTACGGGTTCCTGTGCCAGGGCGAGCGCGGCCATGGGCACGGTCAGCGGCAGGCACAGCACCAGCGCCCAGCCGATGACGTGCCAGCCCGGCATGATCCGGGCCAGCCGGCCGCCCTCGGTGTAGCCCGCCGCGCACACCAGCAGCGCCGCGAAGAGGTACAGGTCGGCCGTGCTCAGGGCGCCGCCGCTCTGCTGCACGGTGAAGGCCAGCACCGCCGCCGCGCCCGCGAGGGACGCCGCCCAGAAGGTGCGCGAGGGCCGGGTGCCGACGCGCAGGGCGGAGCAGAGGGCCGTGGTGAGGGGGAGCAGGCCGACCACGACGGCGGCGTGCGCGGTGGTCGAGGTCTGCAGCGCCAGCGTGGTCAGCAGCGGGAAGCCGAGCACCACCCCGGCCCCGACGACCGCGAGACCCGGCCAGTGCCGCCGGTCGGGCAGCGGGACACGCAGCGCGAGCAGACAGCCGCCCGCGATCACCGCGGCCAGGACACTCCGGACGGCGACCAGCGACCAGGGTCCGAAGCCCTCAAGGCCCCAGGCGGTCGCGGGGAAGGTGAGGGAGAAGGCGATGACGCCGAGGGCGGCCTGGAGGGTGCCGAGGCCGGAGCGGTCCCGATCAGCGGCGACCGCTATCCGGGGTGCGGTAGTAGCGCTACTCTGTACTCTCATGCAAGAGCGTAGCAGCGTCGTTGAACTGGCGGAACAGCTCCGGAGGGAGCTCGACCGCTACTCGCCGGGTGGAAAGCTGCCGTCGAGTCGGGCCCTCGTCGAGCGGTTCCGGGTGAGCCCCGTGACCGTGTCCCGGGCCCTGGCGCAGCTCGCCGCCGAGGGCCTGGTGGTCTCCCGCCCCGGCGCGGGCGCCTTCCGCGCCGATGCCCGGACGGCACCGGCGCCCGCCGGGGACACCTCCTGGCAGGAGGTCGCGCTCAGCGCGGACGGCGCCGCCGACCTCGTCCCGCGCTCCGTGGACGCCTCCGGGGTGCTGGCGACGCTGGCCACCCCGCCGCCGGGCGTGATCGAGTTCAACGGCGGCTATCTGCACCCGTCGCTGCAACCGGAGCGGGCGATGGCCGCCGCCCTCTCGCGCGCCGGACGCCGTCCCGGAGCCTGGGGGCGCCCGCCCATGGAGGGGCTGCCGGAGCTGCGCGAGTGGTTCGCGCGAGGCATCGGCGGGTCCTTCACCGCAGCCGAGGTGCTGGTCACCGCGGGCGGACAGTCCGCGCTCACCACCGCCCTGCGCGCCCTCGCCCCGCCCGGCGCCCCCGTCCTGGTCGAGTCGCCGACCTACCCCGGCATGCTCGCCATCGCCCGTGCGGCGGGCCTGCGCCCGGTGCCCGTACCGGTGGACGCCGACGGTGTGAAACCGGCGCTGCTCGCCGACGCCTTCCGGGCCAGCGGCGCCCCGGTCTTCGTCTGCCAGCCCCTCTTCCAGAACCCCACCGGCGCGACGCTCGCCCCCGGGCGGCGCCACGAGGTGCTGCGCATCGCCCGCGAGGCGGGCGCCTTCGTCGTCGAGGACGACTTCGTACGACGGTTGGTGCACGAGGACGCCGGGCCCCTGCCGCGCCCGCTGGCCGCCGACGACCCCGACGGCGTCGTCGTCCATGTCTGCTCGCTGACCAAGGCGACCTCGCCGAGCTTCCGGGTGAGCGCCCTGGCCGCGCGCGGGCCGGTCCTGGAGCGGCTGCGGGCCATCCAGGTCGTCGACACCTTCTTCGTGCCCAGGCCCCTTCAGGAGGCCGCGCTGGAACTCGTCGGCTCGCCCGCCTGGCCGCGTCATCTGCGGTCCGTCTCCGCCGAGTTGAAGGCGCGCCGGGACGCGATGACCACCGCGCTCGGGCTGCGCCTGCCGGAACTCGCCCTGCCGCACGTCCCGTCCGGCGGCTACCACCTGTGGCCGCGGCTGCCCGACGGAGTGGAGGAGTCCGCCCTGACGGCCGCCGCCCTCCGCGCGGGTGTCGCGATCACTCCCGGGCGCCCCTACTTCAGTGCCGAGCCGCCGGCCGCGCACGTCCGGCTGAGCTTCGCGGCGGTCGCGGGGACCGGGGAGATCGCGGAGGGCGTACGGCGGCTGCGTGCGGCCTGCGACGAGGTGCTGGGATAAGGGTTCGACTCCTGGGAGGAGGGCCTGCGAGCATCCCGTCATGACCGCTACGCCGAGCCTGCCCGAGGGCTACGAGATCTCCGCCGACCCCGGCCGCCTCGATGCCGAGCGCGTGCACGGCTGGCTGTCCACCGACGCGTACTGGGCGCTGGGCCGGACCCGCGAGAAGCAGGACCGGGCGATCGAGGGCTCGCTCAACTTCGGCGTGTACGAGACGGTCTCGGGGAAGCAGGTGGCGTACGCCCGGGTCATCACGGACCGGGCGACCTTCGCGTGGCTGTGCGATGTGTACGTCGACCCGTCGGTGCGCGGCAAGGGCGTCGGCACCGCGTTCCTGGCGGCCGTACGGGACGAACTGCGGCGGTACGGGGTGCGCCGGGTCCTGCTCGCCACGCACGACGCGCACGGCGTCTACGAGAAGCTGGGGTTCGCGGAGTTGGAGCACCCCGAGCACTGGATGGCGATCGTCTTCGGCCAGTGAGGGCCGGCGCACCCTGGGTAACTCCCAGGTAACACCTCTTGACCTGCGCACTTGCGGCACCCACGATCGCCGCATGCCACTTCGGGTCACGTTCGTCGCCGCCGCCCGCAGTTCCCCGCTGCTGGCCGAACGATTCGCGGACGACCGGCCGCTGGACCAGGCCGGCTGGGGTGAGGTGGAGCGCGCCGCCCAGGGCCTGCTGCCGTTCGCCGCGGCCGAGCTGCGCTACTGCTCGCCGACCCCGCGCAGCCGTGCGACGGGGGAGGGGCTCGGGTACGCGCCGCTGGTGCAGCTCGCTCTGCGGGACTGCGACATGGGCCGCTGGCGCGGACTGACCCTGGGCGAGGCGATGGCCCGGGAGCCGGAGGCCGTGGACGCCTGGCTCGCCGACCCGCGTGCCACACCCCACGGCGGTGAGTCGCTGATGGACTTCATCACCCGGATCGGCGGCTGGCTCGACACCCGGCCCGTCGACGACGGCTGCCGGGTGGTGGCGGTTGCCGAGCCGTCCGTGATCCGCGCCGCCCTGGTCTACGCCCTGAAGGCGCCGCCCTCGACGTACTGGAACATCGATGTCCGCCCGCTGTCGACGACGTCGGTGACAGGCCGGGGCGGGCGCTGGAACCTGCGCTTCGACGGGGTGTCCGCTCAGCCCTCGCGCGCGTAGTCGGTACGCAGCTCCAGGTCCTTGGCCGGGCCGCGCACCCGCCACACCGTCCGCCAGTGGTCCGCGTCCAGGACCGTGAACTCACCGCGGTAGAGGTCCGCCGCGCAGGGGTGGTCGGCGACATACCGCCCGGACGTCAGGTCCAGGTCGTGGAACGGCCGGCCGTCCGAGAAGCGCACGTCCGCGGTGCCGTCCGGGCCCGGCAGGAACCGCAGCGTCCGCTCGGCGGGCCGGGCGACGTCCTGCCAGACGAAGGTGCCGGACTCGAGGTGCAGCAGGCCGCCGTCCTTCTCCGTACGGAACTCGGTGGTTCCGGCGAACTCCCCCTGCGCACCGCTCGCGAGATCCCGCACCGACCGCGTCACGCCCCAGCGCCCGGCCAGATACGCGAGTACGTCCGGCACTGGCCAGAACTCGCCCATTGCGTCCCGCTCTCCGTCCCAGCCGTTGCTGCGCGACCCATTGACGCGCGTCAGCCCCCTCCCTATCTTGCCGTTCGAAGTGCTGACCAATGTCTGATATTTCGAACACTCCTCTACCAGAGAGCCGCGGAGTATCCATGCCACGCACCGCCCGCACCCGATGGAGACTCGGTCTCACGACCACCGCCCTCCTGACGGCAGCAGCCCTCGTACCGGCCCCCGCGTACGCCGAGGACGTCACCGACTACGCGATCACCGTCGACCCGTCCGCCCGGGGCGCGGCGATCGACGACACGATGTACGGCGTCTTCTTCGAGGACATCAACCGGGCCGCCGACGGCGGTCTGTACGCCGAACTCGTGCAGAACCGATCCTTCGAGTACTCCACCGCAGACAACGGTTCCTACACGCCCCTGACCTCCTGGGCGGCCGGCGGCACGTCCGAGGTCGTGAACGACTCGGGCCGCCTGAACGCGCGCAACCGCAACTACCTCTCCCTGGGCGCCGGCGCGTCCGTCACGAACGCCGGCTACAACACCGGCATCCGGGTCGACAAGGGCAAGCGGTACGACTTCTCGGTGTGGGCCCGCGCCGAGAGCGGCAGCACGCTCACCGTCTCGCTGAAGGACACCGCGGGCACCCTGGCCACCGCACGCCAGGTCGCCGTGAAGGGCGGCTGGGCCAAGTACAAGGCCACGTTCACCGCGACCCGCACCAGCAACCGCGGCCGCCTCGCCGTGGCCTCGACGCACGCCGCCGCGCTCGACGAGGTGTCGCTGTTCCCGCGAGAGACGTACAAGAACCAGCCGAACGGCCTGCGCAAGGACCTCGCCGAGAAGATCGCCGCCCTCGAGCCGGGCTTCGTGCGCTTCCCCGGCGGCTGCCTGGTCAACACCGGCTCCATGGAGGACTACAGCGAGGCGTCCAACTGGCAGCGCAAGCGCAGCTACCAGTGGAAGGACACCGTCGGCCCGGTCGAGGAGCGGGCCACCAACTCCAACTTCTGGGGCTACAACCAGAGCTACGGCCTCGGCTACTACGAGTACTTCCGCCTCTCCGAGGACATCGGCGCCATGCCGCTGCCCGTGGTCCCCGCGCTGGTGACCGGCTGCGGCCAGAACAAGGCCACCGACAACGAGGCACTGCTCAAGCGGCACATCCAGGACACCCTGGACCTCATCGAGTTCGCCAACGGACCGGCGACCTCCACGTGGGGCAAGGTGCGCGCCAAGATGGGCCACCCCAAGCCGTTCCACCTGACCCACATCGGGGTCGGCAACGAGGAGAACCTCCCCAAGGAGTTCTTCGCCCGCTTCGAGCGGTTCCGGGCCGCCATCAAGGCGAAGTACCCGGACATCACCGTCATCTCCAACTCGGGCCCGGACGACGCCGGCACGACCTTCGACACCGCCTGGCAGCTCAACCGCGAGGGCAAGGTCGACATGGTCGACGAGCACTACTACAACAGCCCGAACTGGTTCCTGCAGAACAACGACCGCTACGACTCCTACGACCGCGAGGGCCCCAAGGTCTTCCTCGGCGAGTACGCCTCCCAGGGCAACGCCTGGAAGAACGGTCTCTCCGAAGCCGCGTTCATGACCGGCCTGGAGCGCAACGCTGACATCGTCAAGCTCGCCTCGTACGCCCCGCTGCTCGCGAACGAGGACTACGTCCAGTGGCGGCCGGACATGATCTGGTTCAACAACCGGGCCTCCTGGAACTCGGCCAACTACGAGGTCCAGAAGCTGTTCATGACCAACGTCGGCGACCGCGTGGTCCCCTCGAAGGCCACCACCACACCGGACGTCAGCGGCCCCATCACCGGTGGCGTCGGCCTGTCCACGTGGGCCACCAGCGCCGCGTACGACGACGTGAAGGTCACCTCGGCGGACGGCTCGACCCTGCTGAGCGACGACTTCTCGGGTGACGCCTCGAAGTGGAAGACCAGCGGCCGGGGCAGCTGGAGCATCCAGGACGGGCAGTACGTCCAGACGGACACCGCGACCGAGAACACCATGGTCACGGCGGGCGACCCGGCCTGGAAGGACTACGACCTGCATGTGAAGGCCACCAAGAAGTCCGGCAAGGAGGGCTTCCTGGTCGCCTTCGGCGTCAAGGACACCGGCAACTACTACTGGTGGAACCTGGGCGGCTGGAACAACACCCAGGGCGCGATCGAGCAGGCCGTGGACGGCGGCAAGGGCACGCTGATGACGAAGCCGGGCTCGGTGGAGACCGGCCGCGCCTACGACATCGACATCAAGGTGCGCGGCCGCCAGGTCACGCTGCTCCTCGACGGCAAGGAGTGGGGCAGCTTCACCGACGACAAGCCGGCCGAGCCGTTCCGCCAGGTCGTCACCAAGGACGCCAAGACCGGTGACCTGATCGTCAAGGTCGTCAACGCCCAGTCCGCCGAAGCCCGTACGGCCGTCGACCTGGGTGGCGCGAAGGTCGCCTCCACCGCCCGTGTCACCACGCTGGCCGCCGAGCCGGACGCGGTCAACACCGAGACGGACACGCCGGTCACTCCGGTGACGTCCACCCTCAGGGGCGTCTCCGGGAAGTTCACGTACACCTTCCCGGCGGACTCCGTCACGTTCCTGAGGATCAAGCAGAGGTAGGACCCGCCGGTGCGGGCCGCTGTCCCCCGGGCAGCGGCCCACACCCGGCCGTCGCATCCCGGGCGGGTCACCGGGCGGGGGCCCACCCCCGGACGGTCGGCAGCACCTTCTCCGCGACCCGGAGGAGCACCGCGTCGTACCGCCGGACGGCCCAGCATCTGTCGCTGCCGCTCGCGGTCTTCGCGGGGGTGCCCAGCGGAGCCGCCAGGTCGGAACGGTTCAGCGCCTCGCACAGCTCCGATTCCGGAGAGGTGCTTGCCCTTCGGCTCACCATCACCGTCGCGAGCTCCTGCCCCCATGCCTTGGCGCCGCTGATGCGCGTGCCGCCCTCTTCGGTCATGTCCCCCACCCGCCAAGATCCCCTGACAAGTGCCGGGGGACCTTAACCTGTGGTCATGGTCCCGACAACGCAGGTTTCCGGGACCGCCGGACAGGGCCCGCGGACCATGGCCCGGTATTGCATAAACGTGCAGAGAAACGTATAGTCATGCCCTCTAAGGAGGAGGTTCCATGGCGGTACGTGCGGCAGTGGCCGGAGCGAGTGGATACGCGGGCGGGGAACTGCTGCGTCTGCTGCTGGCCCACCCCGAGGTGGAGATCGGCGCCCTCACCGGCAACTCCAACGCGGGGCAGAAACTCGGTGCGCTCCAACCGCACCTGCTGCCCCTGGCCGGGCGAGTGCTCCAGGAGACCACCCCCGAGGTCCTCGCCGGTCACGACATCGTCTTCCTCGCACTGCCCCACGGGCAGTCCGCCGCCGTCGCCGAGCAGCTCGGCCCGGACGTGCTGGTGGTCGACATGGGCGCCGACTTCCGGCTGACGGACGCCGCCGCCTGGGAGAAGTTCTACGGGTCGCCGCACGCCGGAACCTGGCCCTACGGCCTTCCCGAACTGCCGGGTGCCCGCGCTGTGCTGGAGGGGTCCAAGCGCATCGCGGTGCCCGGTTGCTACCCGACCGCCGTTTCCCTGGCCCTCTTCCCGGCCTACGCCGCCGGACTCGCGGGGAACGAGGCCGTGATCGTCGCCGCCTCCGGCACCTCCGGCGCGGGCAAGGCGCCCAAGCCCCATCTGCTGGGCAGCGAGGTCATGGGGTCGATGACCCCGTACGGCGTCGGCGGCGGGCACCGGCACACGCCCGAGATCACCCAGAACCTCAGCGCGGCCGCCGGCGAGCCGGTCACTGTGTCGTTCACGCCCACCCTGGCACCGATGCCGCGCGGCATCCTCGCCACCTGCAGCGCCGCCGCGAAGGAGGGCGTCACGGCCGAGTCCGTGCGCGCCGCCTACGAGAAGGCCTACGCCGACGAGCCCTTCGTGCACCTGCTCCCCGAGGGGCAGTGGCCCGTCACGGCGTCCGTCTACGGTTCGAACGCCGTTCAGGTGCAGGTCGCGTACGACGCGGCCGCCGGACGGATCATCGTGATCAGCGCCATCGACAATCTGACCAAGGGCACCGCGGGCGGTGCCGTCCAGAGCATGAACATCGCCCTCGGTCTCGACGAGACCACGGGACTGACGACGATCGGAGTCGCGCCGTGAGTGTGACGGCAGCACAGGGATTCACGGCGGCCGGTATCGCCGCCGGGATCAAGGAGAACGGCAACCCCGACCTGGCTCTCGTGGTCAACACCGGTCCCCGCCGCGCCGCCGCCGGCGTGTTCACCGCCAACCGTGTGAAGGCCGCGCCGGTCCTGTGGTCCGAGCAGGTGCTGAAGAGCGGTCAGGTGTCCGCCGTCGTCCTCAACTCCGGCGGCGCCAACGCCTGTACGGGCCCGAAGGGCTTCCAGGACGCGCACACCACCGCCGAGAAGGTGGCCGAGGTGCTCGGCCGGGGCGCGATCGAGGTCGCCGTCTGCTCGACCGGCCTCATCGGCCTCCTCCTGCCGATGGACAAGCTGCTCCCGGGCGTCGAGACGGCCGCAGCCCAGCTCTCCGAGCACGGCGGTGAGAAGGCCGCGATCGCCATCAAGACCACCGACACCGTCCACAAGACGTCCGTCGTCACCAAGGACGGCTGGACCGTCGGCGGCATGGCCAAGGGCGCGGGCATGCTCGCCCCCGGCCTCGCCACCATGCTCGTCGTCCTCACCACCGACGCGGACCTGGACGACGAGGTCCTGGACAGGGCCCTGCGGGCGGCCACCCGGACGACCTTCGACCGGGTCGACTCCGACGGCTGC
Source organism: Streptomyces sp. NPDC041940 (assembly GCF_055589465.1). Lineage (NCBI taxonomy): Bacteria > Bacillati > Actinomycetota > Actinomycetes > Kitasatosporales > Streptomycetaceae > Streptomyces > Streptomyces sp. NPDC041940. The sequence goes on along the minus strand of NZ_JBVJBP010000022.1, from coordinate 68,922 downwards.
ATGTCCACCAACGACACCGTGCTGCTGCTCGCCTCCGGCGCCGCCGAAGTCACCCCCGGGTACGAGGAGTTCGCCGAGGCCGTACGGCAGGTCTGCGACGACCTCGGCCAGCAGCTCATCCGGGACGCCGAGGGCGCCAGCAAGGACATCAAGGTCGAGGTGATCAACGCCGCGACCGAGGACGACGCCGTCGAGGTGGGCCGCTCCATCGCCCGCAACAACCTCCTCAAGTGCGCCATCCACGGCGAGGACCCCAACTGGGGCCGCGTGCTCTCCGCGATCGGCACGACGTCCGCCGCCTTCGAGCCGGACCAGCTCAACGTCGCCATCAACGGCGTCTGGGTCTGCAAGAACGGCGGTGTCGGCGAGGACCGCGACAAGGTCGACATGCGCTACCGCGAGGTGCACATTGTCGCCGACCTGTCCGCCGGGTCCGAGACCGCCACCATCTGGACCAACGACCTCACGGCCGACTACGTCCACGAGAACAGCGCCTACTCGTCATGAGCGTCACGCGTAAGCACACCGCCCTGCCCAAGGCGCAGATCCTCATCGAGGCGCTGCCCTGGCTGGTCCGGCACAACGGCAAGACCGTCGTCATCAAGTTCGGCGGCAACGCCATGGTCGACGAGGACCTGAAGGCCGCCTTCGCCCAGGACGTGGTGTTCCTGCACCACGCCGGCCTCAAGCCGGTCGTCGTGCACGGCGGCGGCCCGCAGATCAGCGCGGCCCTCGACCAGCACGGCATCGTCAGCGAGTTCAAGGCGGGCCTGAGGGTGACCACCGAGGACGCCATGGACGTCGTCCGCATGGTGCTGGCCGGTCAGGTCCAGCGGGAGCTGGTGGGGCTGCTCAACGAACACGGCCCGCTGGCCGTCGGCCTCACCGGCGAGGACGCCCACACCATCTCCGCCACCAAGCACCAGCCCGAGATCGACGGCGAACTCGTCGACATCGGCCGGGTCGGCGAGATCACCGCGATCGACACGGGCGCCATCGAGGCCCTGCTCGCCGACGGCCGCATCCCGGTCGTCTCCTCGATCGCCCGCTCCCAGGACGACGGGCATGTCTACAACGTCAATGCTGATACGGCGGCTGCGGCACTCGCTGCTGCTCTGGGCGCCGAAACCCTCATGGTCCTCACGGACGTCGAGGGGCTCTACGAGGACTGGCCGAACAGCGACGAGGTGATCAGCCGCCTCACCGCCTCCGAGCTGGAGCGGCTGCTGCCGGACCTGTCCTCCGGCATGGTGCCGAAGATGGAGGGCTGTCTGCACGCCGTACGGGGCGGCGTCACCACCGCCCGTGTCATCGACGGCCGGGTCCAGCACTCGATCCTGCTGGAGATCTTCACCGACGAGGGAATCGGCACGATGGTCGTGCCCGACGAGCAAGAGGGGGATGCCGTATGACCGCCCATCAGGAGTACGCCGAGCGGTGGCAGGGCGCGCTCATGAACAACTACGGCACCCCGCTGCTGCCCCTGGCACGCGGCGAGGGCACCCGCGTCTGGGACGCCGACGGCGCCTCCTACCTCGACTTCGTCGGCGGCATCGCGACCAATGCCCTCGGCCACGCCCACCCGGCGATCGTCGAGGCCGTGACCCGGCAGATCGGCTCCCTCGGCCACATCTCCAACTTCTTCATGGCCGAGCCCACCGTCGCCCTCGCCGAGCGGCTGCTCCGGCTCTTCGGCCGGGACGGCAGGGTCTTCTTCTGCAACTCCGGCGCCGAGGCCAACGAGGCCGCTTTCAAGATCGGCCGGCTGACCGGGCGCACCCATGTGGTGGCCACCGAGGGCGCCTTCCACGGGCGGACCATGGGCGCCCTGGCCATGACCGGCCAGCCCGGCAAGCGGGAGCCGTTCCTGCCGCTGCCCGGCGACGTCACCCACGTCCCCTTCGGCGACGCGCAGGCCCTGGCCGCCGCGGTGACCGAGGAGACCGCGCTCGTCATCATCGAGCCGATCCAGGGCGAGCTCGGCGTCGTCGTCCCGCCCGCCGGCTATCTCAAGGCCGCCCGCGCCATCACCGCCTCGACCGGGGCGCTCCTCGTCCTCGACGAGGTGCAGACCGGCATCGGCCGGACCGGGCACTGGTTCGAGTACCAGGCCCACGAGGGTGTACTGCCCGACATCGTCACCCTCGCCAAGCAGCTCGGCGGCGGGCTGCCGCTGGGCGCGACCGTCGCCTTCGGGCGGGCCGCGGAACTGCTCCAGCCCGGGCACCACGGCACGACGTTCGGCGGCAACCCCGTCGCCTGCGCGGCCGGGCTCGCCGTCCTCGACACCATCGAGAACGAGGGGTTGCTGGAGAACGTCAAGCGGCAGAGCGCGGCGTTGCGGGACGGGATCGAAGGCCTCGGCCACGAGTTGATCGATTTTGTCCGGGGCGCGGGCCTACTCCTGGGTATCGTGCTCACCGAGCCTCTCGCGCCCCAGGTGCGCCAGGCGGCTCAGGAGGCCGGATTCCTGGTGAACGTGCCCGCCCCGGACGTCGTCAGGCTGATGCCGCCGCTGAACCTCGGCGACGACGAGGTGGACGCCTTCCTCGGGGCGCTGCCCGGCATCCTCCAGGCAGTGCGCGGGGACGGACGATCCGGAGAATGAGACGACGATGAGCCAGGCGCAGGAGCACGAGCACGAGCAGGGGGCGAACGGGCCCGCCGTGCCGCAGACCCGCACCGCACGCCACCGCCGGATCGTGGACATCCTCAACCGGCAGCCGGTGCGCTCGCAGAGTCAGCTGGCGAAGCTGCTCGCCGACGACGGGCTGAGCGTCACGCAGGCGACGCTCAGCCGGGACCTGGACGAGCTGAACGCGGTGAAGATCCGCAACACCGACGGTGACCTGATCTACGCGGTGCCGAGCGAGGGCGGTTTCCGTACGCCCCGGGCGCCGCTGGGCGGGTCGGCGAAGGAGGAGCGGATGCGGCGGCTGTCGCAGGAACTGCTCATCTCCGCGGAGGCCTCGGCGAATCTCGTGGTGTTGCGTACGCCGCCGGGGGCCGCGCAGTTCCTGGCCTCGGCGATCGACCAGGCCGAGCTGCATTACATCCTGGGGACGATCGCCGGCGACGACACGTTGCTGCTGATCAGCCGGGAGCCGGACGGGGGTCAGGCGCTGGCGGAGCACTTGCTGAGGCTGGCGCAGAACGGGCACTGAGGGTTTGTGCCGGGTGCGGGTGGTGTGTGGCTGATCGCGCAGTTCCCCGCGCCCCTGGGTCGGCCCCGCTGCGGGCATGCGTGCCGCTAAGGGCGGCACCCGTCCCAAGGAGAGCGGCACCCCGCTCCGCCGGGCTGCGCAACGCCCCGCCCCCAGCCCCCACTCACCCCAGCCGCCCCGCCAACCCCCCAGTACAGCGCACCTCGTCACCAGCCGTGATCAACAGCGCCTCGACATCCGGCAGGGACTCCAGCCACGCCAAGCCCTCCCGCGACCCCATCGCGAACGCCGCCGTGGCCCAGCAGTCCGCCCAGGTCAGCCGAGGCCCGACCACGGTCACCGCGACCAGGTCGGTCACGGCCGAATGCCCCGTACGCGGGTCGAGGATGTGCGCGCCCCGCTCCGCCGTACCGGACGTGGCCACGGACAGCTCGTCCACCCCGGCCGCCGAGACGACGGCCGCGAGACCCCCCGGCCGCAACGGGTCCGACACACCCACCCGCCACGGCCGCTGCGCCCCCGGCGCCCCGAGCAACTGCACATCGCCGCCGCCGTTGACGCTCACCCCGCACACCCCCGGCACCGCCGACAACGCCCGGGCGGCCCGCTCGACCGCCCAGCCCTTGACGATGCCGGTCGGGTCGAGGCGGCCCTGGTACGACGTGCTGAACCAGCCGTCGCTCAGCCGCTCCGCCTCGGCCGCCAGTTCCAGGACCTCGGCGACCTCGGGATCGCACTCGACGACGGTCAGTTCACCGCGTTGCAGCCGGGCGATCTGGCTGTCCTCGCGGTAGGTGCTGAACACCTCGTCGACGCGGTGCAGTCCGGCGACGGCCTCGTCCAGGGCCGCGCGCACGGCGGCCGGTTCCCCGCCGCGGACGTCGAGGGAGAAGACGGTCCCCATCGTCTCTTCCACATGACGTACCGCGGCGGGAGCCTGTGTGGGGTCGGCCACCGTGTCAGCCACCGGCCTGGTCCAGCGCCGACTGGAGGGACTGCTTGTAGCCCGCGCTGGTGTAGGTGGCTCCGGAGACGGCGTCGATCTGCGCGTTCCCGGCCGCCACGGCGGCCTGGTTGAGGCGGGGGACGGAGGAGGAGGTGATCTGGTCGCTGCGTCCGCCCTTGGGCGCCTGGACCGCCTCGGCCTTGGTGATCTTCCCGCCCGCGACGGTGATACGGACCTGGACGGGACCGTACTGCGTCTGCGCGGCTGTGCCCGTGACCGTCTTGGCCTGGGCACTGCCCGCCCCGGAGCCCGCCCCGGAGCCCGCCCCGGCACCCTGCCCGGAGTCCTGCGCGGCGCCGCCGCCTCCCCCTGCCGGAGCCTTGTCCAGCGCGGACTGGAGCGACTTCTTGTAGCCCGCGCTGGTGTAGGTGGCTCCGGAGACGGCGTCGACCTGCGCGTTCCCGGCCGCGACCGCCGCCTGGTTGAGGCGGGGCACCGAGCTGGCGGTGATCTGGTCGCTGCGTCCGCCCTTGGGGGCCTGGATCGCCTCGGCCTTGGTGATCTTCCCGCCGGCCACGGTGACCCGGACCTGGACCGGGCCGTACTCCGTCTGCACGGCATCGCCGGTGAGGGTCTGGGCGTTGCCCGAGCCCTGCGCGGCGCCGCCGGCGGCCTTGGCCTTGTCCAGGGCCGACTGGAGGGACTTCTTGTAGCCGGCGCTGGTGTACGTCGCCCCGGAGACGGCGTCGATCTCCGCGCTCTGCGCGGCGACCGCCGCCTGGTTGAGGCGGGGCACCGAGCTGGCGGTGATCTGGTCGCTGCGTCCGCCCTTGGGGGCCTGGACCGCCTCGGCCTGAGTGATCTTTCCGCCGCTCATGGTCAGACGGACCTGGACCGGGCCGTACTCCGTCTGCTGCGCGTCACCGGTGACGGCGCCGTTCACGCCGCCCTGCGGCGCCTGCCCGGCCGCCGCCGGAGGAGCCTGCCCGGCGGCCTGGGCGGAGCCCGGGTCGGAGGCCGGCTTCATGGACAGCAGCAGCACGATCCCGGAGACGGTGGCTGCGCCGGCGAGCACGGCACGCCGGACGGGGTGACTCTTCCTCATCGTTTCTCAAGCTCCTGAAGGGCCGTTGATGTCCCGTCGCTCACATCTCGAACGACTCGTGATGGATACGGCGGGCGGGGACTCCCGCGCCGCGCAGTGCTTCGTAGACCGACTGCGCGAAGCCGGGCGGCCCGCACATGAAGACGTCGTGGTTGTCGACGTCGGGGATCTTCCGCTGGAGGGACTCCGCGGAGATGTCGGGGCGTTCCCCGTCGGGGCTGTTGACCGCGTACATCAGCCGCGCGCCGCGCTCGTCGGCGATCTTGGCCAGCTCGCCCCACAGGGCCAGGTCCTGGGTGGTGTTGGCCCGGTAGAGAAGGGTGATGTCGCCGGACGCGCCCGGCAGCGTCTCGAACAGCGCCCGCATCGGGGTGATGCCGACACCGCCCGCGACGAGCAGTACCTTGCCGCGGCTGCGGCGCTGCGCGGTCATCGCGCCGTAGGGCCCCTCGGCCCACACCTTGGTACCGGGCTCGAGATCACGCAGCCGGGAGGTGTGGTCGCCGATCGCCTTGACGGTGATCCGCAGCATGTCCGGGCGGGGCGCCGCCGACAGGGAGTACGGGTGCGAACTGAAGCGCATGCCGGGTGCCTTGAACCGCCAGCGGAAGAACTGCCCGGCCTCCGCGCCCATCCGGTGCAGCTTGCGCCCGCCGATCAGCACGGACACGATGCCCGGGGTCTCCTCGATGACCGCCTCGACCCGCATGCGGTGCCGCAGGTTCAGCCGGATCGGGGTGATGATCCGGTACCAGAGCACCAGCGCGGTCACCACGCCGTACAGCCCGTACCAGAAGGTCTTCGCGGCCGGCTCGACGGCGAACTCGTTGCCGGTCGTGATCTGGTGCCAGAACGTCATGTACACCGACGCGTAGGTGAGCAGGTGCACGTGGTACCAGGTGTCGTACCCGATCAGGCGGCGGACCCCGCCGATCGACAGGATCCCGATGACGAACAGCAGACCCGTGCCGATGGCGGCCTTGCCCATGTCCGGCAGCTGGTTGATGGAGTCGGTCGTCTGCTGGACGATGTCGCCGAGCCCCTTGCCCGCCTGCATCGCGTAGCCCCACATGGTGAGGAAGACATGGGCGAGGACAAGGCAGAGCGTGTAGCGGCCGCTCATGGCGTGCCAGCGGGCGACCCGGTCGGTGCCCACCCGGCGCTCCAGCGCGGGCACCCGGGCCATCTGGAGCACCACCAGCGCCATGAGGTAACCGGCGAGCAGGCCGGTGATCCGGCCCGCGGCCAGGATCTTGCTCGCGTTGTCCGCGAGGGACGGTGTGTTGTCCCACCACAGCCACAGCACGGCCGCGGCTCCCGCCCACAGGGCGATCAGCAGCGGGACGGCCGGGGAGCGGCGCGGGCGGATGCGGCGCATCGTCTGGCGACGGGCGGCACGGCCGCCTGCGAGCGTGGTGGTCACGGTTCCTCCGTGGGGACTTGACCCTTGGCCCACAGATACGTGGCGGGGCGCGGGAGTGTTCAGCCGTGCACCGACGTCATGTGCGGACGGGATTGACCGTCGGTAACAGGCATGCGTGCCCGCGCGGCGTTCCCGCCTCAGTAGCGCGTGACGGCGGTGGTCCCGCTCGTCGTCCCGACCGCGATGTGGGGACGCTTCGCCGGATCGGCCCAGGTGAGGATCCGCCGCATCGCTTCCTTCGGCACGGAGACGCAGCCGGCCGTCGCTCCCCGCCCGTGCACATGCAGGAAGATGCCCGCGCCACGTCCCCGAACGGGACGCTCGTAGTTGAAGTCGATGACGAGCGCGTGCGCGTACTGCGCCCGGTAGGTGATCAGCCGCTCGGACTCGGCGGCCCGGCAGTCGGCCGCGCGGGGCTCGGTCCAGCGGTTGTAGGAGCGGGAGTCGTTGTCCTGGCACCACCAGGAGTCCCGGTGCACCCGGCGGTAGGTGTACGCCGTTCCGCGCGGCGCCGCCTTGATGCCGAAGGCGTACGGCAGTCCGTACAGGCCCGTGGGTGTCGTGTTTGTGCCCTGCTCACGGGCGGCGCCTTCGACGAGCCCGTTCGCTCCGAAGCGCGCGGGCGCGGAGCCGGTCCTCACCCACCGCCCGCCCCTGAGGTCCCACCAGGTGACCGTGCCCTTGGTGGAGGCCCGCTTCGGGGCGACCGCGGTGATCAGCTGGGTGCCGCCGCCGGTGTCCGCCATCCGCTCCGGCAGGGGCGCCGCCCGGTGGGGCGGCCCGGCGCCGAGCATCAGGAGGGCGGAGACGGCGAGGGCGACGGCACCGGGGCGCATGTCTCAGACCGTAGAGGGAGGCAGCGGCGACGGCAGCCCGGGTGGTCCGTCCAGGCTGGTCGCGAAAATGGCGAGCGACGGGCTGAGGGGTTACGGGATCCGGTCACCTCTGCCGGATCCCGAGCTCAGACGCCTGCCCGTGGCCGCCCCGGCCGGCGCTCACTCGGGGCGGCCACGGTGCCTGTCACCTCACTGGTTGACCTGGCAGCCGGCGGCGAAGGCCTCGAGGCCTTCGGGCTTCTCGGCGGCGCGGCCGATGGCGGTCTCGATGCGGTTGAGGGCGGCGGTGCGCTTGTCCTCCAGCGGGCCGAGGATGGCGTTCTGGACGAAGTTGGGTCCGCCCTGGCCGACCGTGTCGACGAGGCGCTTGTTCGCCTCCGCGATCTGGGTGTCCAGCTGCGCCAGGTTGCGGTCGACCTCCGCCTGGGCAGAGGCCGGGATCGCGGGCAGCTCGCCCGTGACGTCCGGGCAGCTGATAGCACCGGCACCGGCGTTCCCCGCCTCGCCCGCACCCGCACCCGCGTCCTCGCCGGCACCCGCACCGGCCTCGGCACCCGCACCCGCTTCGGCGCCGGCCTCGGCGCCCGCTTCCGCTCCGGCTCCGGCCTCGGCACCCGCACCGGCCTCTGCACCGGCCTCCTCGCCGGCGCCCGCCTCGCCTCCCGCGGCCTCGCCCGCCCCGGCGCCGCCGTCTGCGTTGACCTGGCAGCCGGCGGCGAAGGCCTCAAGGCCTTCCGGCTTCTCGGCGGCGCGGCCGATGGCGGTCTCGATGCGGTTGAGGGCGGCGGTGCGCTTGTCCTCCAGCGGGCCGAGGATGGCGTTCTGGACGAAGTTGGGTCCGCCCTGGCCGACCGTGTCGACGAGGCGCTTGTTCGCCTCCTGGATCTGGGTGTTCAGCTGGGCGAGGTTGCTGTCGACCTCCGCCTGCGCCGAAGCGGGCACCGCGGGCAGCTGCCCGGTGACGTCCGGGCACGAGATGGTGCCGGGGCCCGCCAGCGTCCGGGCGTTCGTCCCGCCGCTCGCGGGCGTCTCCTCCCCGGCGAGGGCGAAGCCGGCGATCACCGTGCCGGACAGTGCCACCGCGGCGGCGCCGCCGATGAACGCGACGCGACGCTTGTTGTACTTCGGAAGAGCCCTGGACATGCGGATGCCTCACTAGGGGTCGGGGGACGGGGGTGTCCTCGGTGTGCGAAACGCGGCGCCTGCGTTCGGCGAGAGGTACGGGTAAGCGGTTTCCCGCGTTCAAAGGATCTTCAAATTCTTCTCGGCCTGACCAAAAGCCGCCCCCACCCCGGAATCGGATTGACGAATCATGCAGTCCTCTGCATACTCATGCAGGTCAGTGATTGCAGTATGGAGGGGAAGAACCCGTGACCGAGCGCGTCGTACTCGCCTACTCAGGCGGTCTTGACACCTCCGTCGCCATCGGCTGGATCGCCGAGGAGACGGGCGCCGAGGTCATCGCGGTCGCGGTCGACGTCGGCCAGGGCGGCGAGGACCTGGACGTCATCCGCAAGCGCGCGCTCGCCTGCGGGGCCGTCGAGGCCGAGGTGGCGGACGCCAGGGACGAGTTCGCCGAGGAGTACTGCCTCCCGGCGATCAAGGCCAACGCCCTCTACATGGACCGCTACCCGCTCGTCTCCGCCCTGTCCCGGCCGACGATCGTCAAGCACCTCGTGGCCGCCGCCCGGAAGCACGGCGCCACCACCGTCGCCCACGGCTGCACCGGCAAGGGCAACGACCAGGTCCGCTTCGAGGCCGGCATCGTCGCCCTCGCCCCCGACCTGAAGTGCATCGCCCCGGTGCGCGACTACGCCATGACCCGGGACAAGGCCATCGCCTTCTGCGAGGCCAAGGGCCTGCCGATCGCGACCTCCAAGAAGTCGCCGTACTCCATCGACCAGAACGTCTTCGGCCGCGCCATCGAGACCGGCTTCCTCGAGGACATCTGGAACGCGCCGATCGAGGACATCTACGAGTACACCGAGAACCCGGCTCTCACCCGGGAGCCCGACGAGGTGGTCATCTCCTTCAAGGAGGGCGTCCCGGTCGCGATCGACGGCAGGCCCGTCACCGTCCTCCAGGCGATCCAGCAGCTCAACGAGCGCGCCGGCGCCCAGGGCATCGGCCGGATCGACATGGTCGAGGACCGGCTCGTCGGCATCAAGTCGCGCGAGGTCTACGAGGCTCCGGGCGCGATCGCCCTGATCACCGCCCACCAGGAGCTGGAGAGCGTCACCGTCGAGCGTGAACTCGCCCGCTACAAGCGCGGCGTCGAGCAGCGCTGGAGCGAGCTGGTCTACGACGGCCAGTGGTTCTCCCCGCTCAAGCGCGCCCTGGACGGCTTCGTCGACGAGGCGAACCAGCACGTCACCGGGGACGTCCGGATGACCCTGCACGGCGGCCGCGCGGTCGTCACCGGCCGGCGTTCGCAGCAGTCGCTGTACGACTTCGACCTCGCGACCTACGACACCGGCGACACCTTCGACCAGTCCGCGGCCAAGGGTTTCATCGACATCTACAGCCTGTCGTCGAAGATCGCGGCGAAGCGCGACCTGGCGTAGGCGTTCACGGGACCCGGCCCGGGCGTATAAAGGTCTGCGTCCAAAGGTCCGCGTCACATCCACACCCTCTAGGAGCAACGCAAGTGAGCAGCAACAGCGGTGACGTCCGGCTCTGGGGCGGCCGTTTCGCCGACGGTCCCGCCGAGGCCCTGGCGAAGCTGTCCGCGTCCGTCCACTTCGACTGGCGGCTCGCGCCGTACGACATCGCCGGCTCGCGTGCCCACGCGCGCGTGCTGCACAAGGCCGGGCTGCTCACGGACGACGAGCTGGCGAGGATGCTCGAAGGCCTGGACCGGCTCGAAGCGGACGTCGCCGACGGCTCCTTCGTCGGCACCATCGCCGACGAGGACGTGCACACCGCGCTGGAGCGCGGCCTGCTGGAGCGGCTCGGCCCCGACCTCGGCGGCAAGCTGCGCGCGGGCCGCTCCCGCAACGACCAGGTCGCGACCCTCTTCCGGATGTACCTGCGCGACCACGCCCGGGTCGTCGGCGGCCTGATCGCCGAGCTCCAGGACGCCCTGATCGGCCTCGCCGAGGCGCACCCCGACGTGGCGATGCCCGGCCGTACGCACCTCCAGCACGCCCAGCCGGTCCTGTTCGCGCACCACGTCCTGGCCCACGTCCAGTCCCTCTCCCGGGACGCGGAGCGGCTGCGCCAGTGGGACGCCCGCACGGCGGTCTCGCCCTATGGTTCGGGTGCCCTGGCGGGCTCCTCCCTCGGCCTGGACCCGGAGGCGGTGGCGAAGGACCTCGGGTTCGAGCACGGCTCCGCGGGCAACTCCATCGACGGCACGGCCTCCCGTGACTTCGTCGCCGAGTTCGCCTTCATCACGGCGATGATCGGGGTCAACCTCTCCCGGATCGCCGAGGAGGTCATCATCTGGAACACGAAGGAGTTCTCCTTCGTGACCCTGCACGACGCGTTCTCCACGGGCTCGTCGATCATGCCGCAGAAGAAGAACCCGGACATCGCGGAGCTGGCCCGCGGCAAGTCGGGCCGCCTGATCGGCAACCTGACGGGCCTTCTGGCCACCCTCAAGGCCCTCCCCCTCGCGTACAACCGCGACCTCCAGGAGGACAAGGAGCCGGTCTTCGACTCCATCGACCAGCTGGAGATCCTGCTGCCGGCCTTCACCGGCATGATGGCCACGCTCACGGTCCATCGCGAGCGCATGGAGGAACTGGCCCCCGCCGGGTTCTCCCTCGCCACGGACATCGCCGAGTGGCTGGTCAAGCAGGGCGTCCCGTTCCGCGTCGCCCACGAGGTCGCCGGCGAGTGCGTGAAGGTCGCCGAGGCGGAGAACAAGGAACTGGACGCCCTGACCGACGAGCAGTTCGCCAAGATCTCGTCCCACCTGACCCCCGAGGTCCGCACGGTCCTCAACGTCCCCGGCGCCCTGGCCTCCCGCAACGGCAGGGGCGGCACGGCCCCGAGCGCGGTCGCCGTCCAGCTGGCAGAGGTGAAGGCGGACGTGGAGTCCCAGCACGAATGGGCAACAGCACGGCAGCAGGCCTCTTAGGGGCGCGGGGCTGTATCGATTTGCGGCTCCGCCGCGTGGGCGCGACAAGCCACAGGCATCCCGCACTCGCAAAACACCGCAGGTCCCGAGCTCTGAGGCGAAGGTCATCGCGGGTTACGTTGGTCGAAGCCGAACCGGAGCCGACCGAACGGAGCCCCCGATGCCCTTCGCCCGCCTGGCCACAGCAACCACCCCCACCTGCCACATCGGCCTGGGCCTCGCCGCCGTAGGGCGCCCCGGCTACATCAACCTCGGCCGAGACGAAGACCTCGGAGAAGACCGCAGCGTCGAAACGCTGCGCACCCGCACCCACGAACTCCTCGACGCCGCCTACGCCCAGGGCGTCCGCTACTTCGACGCGGCCCGCTCCTACGGCCGCTCGGAGGAGTTCCTCGCCGACTGGCTCAAGGCGAGGCCCGCCTTCGACGACATCGTCGTGGGCAGCAAGTGGGGCTACACCTACACCGCCGACTGGTCCACCGACGCCGACCGCCACGAGGTCAAGGACCACACCTTGCCCACCTACGAACGGCAGCGCGCGGAGAGTCACGACCTGCTCGGCGACCGGCTCGACCTCTACCAGATCCACTCGGTGACCCCGGACAGCCCGGCCCTCACCGACAAGGAACTGCACGCGAAGCTCGCGGAGGCCGCGGCCCAGGGCCTGACCATCGGCTTCTCCACCAGCGGCCCGGCCCAGGCGGACGCCATCCGCGCCGCCCTCGCCGTGACGGTCGACGGCGAACCCCTCTTCCGTACCGTCCAGTCCACGTACAACGCACTGGAGACCTCCGCCGCGCCCGCCCTCGCCGAGGCGCACGACGCCGGGCTCACCGTGATCGTCAAGGAGGGCATGGCCAACGGCCGGCTCGCGGGCCCGCACGCCCCGGCCGTCCTGAAGGAGATCGCCGAGGAAGCGGACCTGGGCTGCGACGCCGTCGCTCTCGCCGCGATCCTGCGACAGCCCTGGGCCGGTGTGGTCCTCTCCGGGGCGGCCACCACCAACCAGCTCGCCTCGAACCTGCACGCCGCCGTCGTCGACCTCGACGACGACCAGCTGACGCGCCTCGCCACGCTGGCCGAGGAACCGCACACGTACTGGGAGCGGCGCGGACAGCTGCCCTGGCACTGAGCACTGATTTACACCTCTCCGTAAACCGCCAGCTGTGAGCCACGCATGCCCAGTATGAGACATCAGTGTCTCATCTGGGCTATGCTCGTCTCATGGCTGTCGATCCTGACCACGTGCTGCGCACCGCCGCGGCCCTGCTGACCCGCAAATCCACCGCGACCATGGACGAGGTCGCCAAGGCCGCCGGGATCAGCCGCGCCACGCTGCACCGCCACTTCGCCGGGCGGGACGCCCTCGTCCGAGCCCTGGAGTCGCTGGGCATCGCGGAGTGCGAGGCCGCGCTGGACGCGGCCCGGCTCGACGAGGGCACGGCGAGTGACGCCGTACGCCGGCTGGTCGCGGCCATCGAGCCCGTCGCCGGACTGCTCGCGTTCCTCTACTCCGAGAACCAGCTGTTCGAGGGCGAGGAGCTGAACGCGGGCTGGAGCCTGATAGACGACCGGATCTCCGCCCTGTTCCGGCGCGGCCAGCTCGCCGGCGAGTTCCGTATCGACCTCACCCCGGCCTGGCTCACCGAGGCGCTCTACGGCCTGATGGCCTCCGGCGCCTGGATGGTGCACAGCGGCAAGGGCGCCCCCAAGGACTTCCAGCACATGATCGTCGAGCTGCTGCTCGGCGGCGCACTACGGAGAGAGGAACCATGACCAGCACCTTGCAGGCGGCGGAAGCGACCGAGGCGGTGAAGCGCCCGGGCCGCTGGCTCGCACTCGGCGTCCTCGTGCTCGCCGTGCTGCTGGTGGCCGTCGACGCGACCGTGCTCGGTCTCGCGACCCCCTACATCAGCGAGGACCTGAAGCCCTCCGGCACGCAGCTGCTGTGGATCGGTGACGTCTACTCGTTCGTCATCGCCGGTCTGCTCGTCTCCATGGGCAGCCTCGGTGACCGGATCGGCCGCAAGCGGATCCTGCTGATCGGTGCCACGGCGTTCGGCGCGATATCCGTGTTCAACGCCTATGCCACCACCCCCGAGATGCTGATCGTCGCGCGGGCCCTGCTGGGCGTCGCAGGCGCCACCCTGATGCCGGCCACGCTCGCGCTGATCCGCAACCTCTTCCACGACCCGCGCGAACGCAGTCTCGCCGTCGGCATCTGGGGCGCCACCGCCTCCGCCGGTACGGCCGTGGGCCCGATCGTCGGCGGGTTCCTGCTGGAGCACTTCTGGTGGGGCTCGGTCTTCCTGATCAACCTGCCCGTGATGGCGGTCCTGGTCCTCGTCGGGATCAAGCTGCTGCCCGAGTCGCGGACCGCGAACGCCGGACCCTGGGACCTGGTCAGTGTCGTGCTGTCGCTGGTCGGCATGGTCGGCGTCGTGTACGCGATCAAGGAGGCCGCCACCCACGGCTTCGCCTGGGCCACCCTGGCCGCCGGCCTGCTGGGCGCGGCCGCGCTGTACGGGTTCGTACGCCGTCAGCTCACGCTCCCCGCCCCGCTGCTGGACATGCGGCTGTTCCGCCACCGAGGCTTCAGCGGGGCCGTGCTGGCGGACCTGCTGACCATCCTCGGCCTGTCCGGGCTGGTGTTCTTCCTCTCCCAGTACCTGCAACTCGTCCAGGGCAGGCGCCCGTTCGAGGCGGGGCTGGCCGAGCTGCCCGCCGCGATCGGCGCGGTGGTGGCCGGTCTGGCAGCGGGGCGTGCGGCCCGCCGCTTCTCGGTGCGGGCCGTCGTCGCCGGGGGTCTCGCGGCGATCGGCCTGGCGCTGGCCGCGCTCACGGTGATCGACCAGTCCACTGGCTATCCGCTGCTCGGGACCGCGCTGCTGGTCGTCGGTGTCGGTGCCGGTTTCTCCTTCACCGTGACGGCCGACGTGATCCTCTCCAGTGTGCCGAAGGAGCAGGCGGGCTCCGCGTCGGCCGTCTCCGAGACGGCGTACGAACTCGGCGCGGCCCTCGGCATCGCCGTGCTCGGCTCCATCGTGACCGGCGTCTACCGCGACTTCACCGGCCCGGCGGGCACCCCGGCCGCGGCCCACGAGTCACTCGGCGGCGCCGTCGAGGCGGCCGCGAGCATGCCCGCACACACCTCGGCGGTGATGCTGGACGCGGCCCGCACGTCCTTCGTCGACGGCCTGGCCCTCGCGGCGGGCGTCGGCGCGGCGGTCCTGCTGGCCGCGGCGGTGGCGGCGTGGTTCCTGCTACGGGGGCAGCGGCTGGAGAGCGGCGGGACGGACCACGCGTAGTCGTACGGCGGTGGGGGCGCGGGGCACTGCGTGACCAGCCCCACCCACCCGCACCCGAAAACTAGGCGGCTTCCTTGGCCTTGCTCGCGTACATGTCCACGTACTCCTGCCCGGACAGCCGCATGACCTCGCTCATCACCGAGTCGGTCACGGCCCGCAGCACATAGCGGTCCCGGTCCATACCCTCGTACCGGGAGAACTCCATCGCCTCACCGAACCGCACGGTGACCTTGCCCGGCCGGGGGAGACCCGCGCCCCCCGGCTGGAGCCGGTCCGTGCCGATCATCGCGAACGGCACCACCGGCGCGCCCGTCATCAGCGTGAGCCGGGCGATACCGGTACGCCCCCGGTACAGCCGGCCGTCGGGCGATCGCGTGCCCTCCGGGTAGATACCGAAGACCCGGCCCTCGTCCAGCACCCGGCGCCCGGTCATCAGCGCGGCGACCCCGCCCCGGCCGCCGTCGCGGTCGACCGGGATCATGCCGACGCCGGTGAAGAACCAGGCCATGAGCCGACCCTTGAAGCCCTTCCCGGTCACGTACTCGTCCTTGCCGATGAAGAAGACCTGCCGGTCGCAGACCAGCGGCAGGATCATCGAGTCGATGAACGTCAGGTGGTTGCCGGCAAGGATGACCGGACCGTCGCCGGGAATGTGCTCCGCACCTTCCACCTGTGGGCGGAACATCAGGCGCATGACCGGACCGAGCACTGCCTTGATGAGCGCGAAGCGGGACAACGGACCCTCCGGTGTCAAGGAAATCTGTATGAGTATGTGCAGGTGGGGACGATACTCGTGGCCCCGGGGGTCGCGCACATCGGGCACGACGACTTAACCGAGGCCTTACGCACTGTTGACGCGCGTTTACCTGCGGTGGCGCGTCGTCGACGGTGTGTAACCCGGCCGCCATGATGTGACGGACGTCGCCTCGGACGCACCGGACGCGTTCCCAGAACCGCCACGCCGAATCGAGCGGGGTGCGACGATTCGTCAGTTCACCGTCCCCACCAGCCACTACGACATCCGGCGTCACCCGCGTGTTCCGCCCGGGGTCTCCCACTCGTCATGTACGCGCCCCTACGATCAGCCCGCACTGACGAGTCGACGGCAGGGAGGGCGCTCACATGGGAACGCAGGAGTCGAACGAAGAAACGAGCGGGACCGGACGGCGGGCCCTGCTCGGCGCGGCGGTGCTCACCGCCGGCGGGGCGGTCCTCGGCATGGCCGGCACGGCGCGGGCGGACGGCTCCCGGCACGGCGGCGGACACGGTGGCGGACGCGGCGGCCTGGGGAGCCTGCCCAAGCCGACGATCGTCGGCCACCGCGGGGCCAGTGGCTATCGCCCGGAGCACACCCTGGGCTCGTACCAGCTGGCCCTCGACCTGGGCGCCGACATCGTCGAGGCGGGCGACCTGGTGCCGACGAAGGACGGGCACCTGGTCTGCCGGCACGAGCCGGAGATCGGCGGCACCACGAACGTCGCGGACCACCCCGAGTTCGCCGACCGCAAGAAGACCAAGCAGCTCGACGGCGTCGCCACCACCGGCTGGTTCACCGAGGACTTCACGCTCGCCGAGCTGAAGACGCTCCGCGCGATCGAGCGCATCCCGGCCAACCGCCCGCACAACACCCTCTACAACGGCCACTGGGAGATCCCCACCTTCGAAGAGGTCCTGAAGTGGCAGGACGAGCAGACCCGCAAGCGCGGCAAGCAGGTCTGGATCTACCCCGAGATCAAGCACCCCACCTACTTCCGCAAGCAGGGCCTGCCGCTGGAGGAGCGGGTCGCCAAGGTGCTGCGCAAGTACCGCAAGGACCGGCGGACCTCCCCGGTCATCATCCAGTCCTTCGAGCCGACCAGCATCGAGCGCCTCAACAAGCTCGTCGACAACCCCCTGGTCGTCCTGCTGTCGTCGGCGGACAGCCGCCCCTGGGACTTCGTCGAGACGGGCGACAAGCGCACCGTCGCCGACCTGGTCAAGCCGGCCGGCCTCAGGGAGATCGCCTCCTACGCGCAGGGCATCGGCCCGACCCTCGACCTGGTCATCCCGCGCGACGCCAAGGGCAATCTCACGCAGCCGACGACGCTCGTCGCGGACGCGCACAAGGTGGGGCTGATCCTGCACCCGTGGACCCTGCGCAACGAGAACCCCTTCCTGCCCGCGAACTTCCGCAAGGGCGCGGACGCCGACGCCTACGGCGACGTCTTCGGCGCGTACAAGGCGTACTTCGCGACCGGCATCGACGGCGTCTTCACCGACCAGCCCGACACGGGCCTGCTGGCTCGCGAGGACTTCGTCAACGGCTGAGCTCACACCACCCGGTCGAGTGAGCTTCGGCCGCCCGGGCAACCCGTCGCCCGGGCGGCCGCGTCGCTCCGCATATGACACCCGACCTGGTCGCCGCCCTGAGCCCGCTGCTCACCGCTGAGGCCTCCGCGGAGGCATATGCCGCGGGAACCGAGCCCGGTGACCTGGAACAGGCGGTCTGGCTCCGCCTGCTGGAGCGCCTCGACGCCGACGACCCGCCGCTCGACCCCCAGGGATGGCTCCGCCGCGCCGTCCGCTCGGAGGCCCGCCGCACCCGCCGCACGCGCCGCCTCGAACGGCCGTACGCCGGTGAACCGGTCGACGACGGCGGCCGTGATCCCGAACAGCTCGCCCTCGCCGCGGCCCGTGGCCGTGCCCTGCGGGCGGCCGTACGTCGCCTCCCGGGCCGCTGCCCCCGGCTGATGGAGGCCCTGCTCTCCCCGCAGGACCTGACATACCGGGAAATCGCAGGGGAGTTGGGTATGTCACAGGGGAGTCTTGGCCCGGAACGTTCCAGATGCCTGGGATGTCTGCGCAGATTGCTCGCGCCGGAGGTTGCGGCCCACTGAGGACGGGGATAGGAGTGGGGGACAACAGGTGATCAGATGAGCGGGAGGCGTGCGCACATGGGCATGAGCGTGACCATCTCTGCGGCGACCGAGCAGGACGCGGAGCAGATCTTCAGGCTGCAGTACCTGTGCTTCCAGCGGGAAGCGGCGCTGTACGGGAACTACCGCATCGACCCGCTCGTCCAAACCCTCGACTCGGTCCGCGACGAGGTCACCCGGGACTGCGTCTTCGTGGCCCGGCTCGGCGACGAGGTCGTCGGCTCGGTCCGCGGCTCGGTCACCGAGGAGGCCGCCGCGATCGGCAAGCTCTGCGTCCACCCGCGCCTCCAGGGCCACGGCATCGGAGCCCGCCTCCTCCGAGCGGCCGAATCGGCCCTCGCCGACCAGCACGGCGCCAAGCGCTTCCGCCTCCACACCGGCCACCGCAACGAGGGCAACCTCCGCCTCTACCGCAAGGTCGGCTACGAGACGGTGGGTACGTCCCAGGGCGCGGACGGCATCCTCATGATCGTCCTGGAGAAGCCGGCGGGAACGTACGCAGCGACGGCTTGAGAGTTCAGGGGCGCGGGGAACTGCGCGAACAACCACACACAACCCGCACTCGCCGACGCCCCCGAGCCGCCCTCTCTCTACCGCGTACGTGACCGCCGCAGCCAGTAGATGGCGGACAGCGGCAACAACACCGGGATGAACAGGTACCCCATCCCGAAGTCCGACCACACAGTCGCGTCAGGGAATGCCGACGGCTCGACCAACGTCCAGGTCCCCACCGTCAGCACACCCACCAGCTCCGCGACACAACACACCAGCGCCACCCGCCGGGCGGTCTCCCCACCCCGCACCAACGAGTACGTGATGAACCCGTACACCACACCGGCCACCGCCGACAGCGAGTACGCGAGCGGCGCCCGGTCGAACTCCGTCGCGATCTGAAACGCCGACCGCGACACCGCCCCGACGACCATCACGCCGTACAGCCACACCAGCAGCGTCCCCGGCCCACTGATCAGCCGCTGCCGAGCCACCTCAGCCTCCCCAGATGTCATAGAGCCGCACCTCCAGCACCGCCAGCACCACACCGCCGGCGGCGACCGTCACCGAGCCCCAGCGCGTGCGCTCGGCCAGCGACATGAACCCCGCAGCCGGGACGCACGCGAACGCCCCCAGCAGATACGCCACGAAGATCGTCGTGCCCTGCTCCGGCTCCTCGCCCTGCGCCAGCAGCACGATCCCCACCACCAGCTGGACCAGCGACAGCAGGGTGACCACGGCCATCCCGATGAAGTGCCAGTCCTTCGTCGGCTGGTCACGGTAGGCCGCCCAGCCGCACCAGGCGGCGAGCAGCAGCGCGGCGACGCCGGTCACCAGCGTCAGAGCAGCAAGCATGCTGCGACCTTATTACGGCCGAAAAGGCCCGATGCTTCCGGCCCTGGCCCGCACCGTAGGGTCGAGGGCATGAAGATCCACGCCCAAGCCCTGCTGTTCGACAACGACGGGACCCTGGTCTCCTCCCTCGACTCGGTGGACCGCTGCTGGACGCGGTGGGCCGCGGAGTACGGGATCACGGCCGAGGACTTCGCACGGGTCGAACTGCACGGCCGGCCGGCCGTCGAGATAGCCGCCGACCTGCTGCCCGCCGAGATCGTGCCGGGAGCCCTCGCGCGGATCGAGGACCTGGAGGTGGAGGACGTACCCAACGGCGGTGTGCACCTCCTGCCCGGGACGCGCGCGTTCCTCGACTCCCTGCCCGCCGAGCGCTGGGCCGTCGTCACCTCCGCCACCCGGCGGCTCGCCGAGGCGCGGCTCGACGCCGTCGGCATCCTCCCCAAGACGCTCGTCGCCGCCGACGACATCACCCGCGGCAAGCCCGACCCCGAGCCCTATCTGCTCGCCGCCCGCACCCTCGGCGTCGACCCGGCGCACTGCGTCGTCTTCGAGGACGCCCCCGCGGGCCTGACGTCCGGCCGGGCCGCCGGTATGACCACCGTGGCGTTGACCACAACCCACCGGGCCCACGAGCTCGAAGCCGACCTGGTCGTCGAGAACCTGTCGGCCCTGTCCGCACTGGTCACCGAGCAAGGGGTGGAAATCTCCCTCCGCGGCTGACGCGTGCCCGCCCCTGTTCACCGCTGTCCAGCATCCGGACAGCGGCGTGACTGTCAGGACCGTACGCGTGTTTTACTGGCGACCATGACCACGACGAGCGACCGCATCCCCGCGACCGAGGCGACCATGACGCCCGGTGCTCGTTGTATGTGTCGAATGTGCGCCTTCTAGAGGGCCCCCGCACCACCCCCCTGAGCTCGCGCCCCGAAGCGAGACAGCGGCAGGTCCGCACGCCCTGAGCGGTGCGAGAAGCCAAGCCGCCCCGCGCGCATGTTCTCCCCGGTTCCCCGCCTCAGCGAGAACCGTGTCGCGTCCCTGAACGAATGCCTCTGTGCCCGGGCACACCCACGCCCGCGCACTCGACAGTGACGGAAACCCACGTGATCACCACAACGGACCTGACCAAGGTCTACCGTTCACGCGGCCGCGAGGTCACCGCCCTGGACGGCGTCGACCTGCACGTCCGCGAAGGCGAGGTGTACGGCGTCATCGGCCAGTCCGGCGCCGGCAAGTCCTCGCTCATCCGCTGCGTCAACCTGCTGGAACGCCCCACCTCCGGCACCGTGACCGTCGCCGGACAGGACCTCACCGCCCTGGCCGGCCGCGGCCCGCGCGCCGGAAAGGAACTGCGGGAGGCACGCAGCCGGATCGGCATGGTCTTCCAGCACTTCAACCTGCTGTCCTCCCGGACCGTCCAGGACAACGTCGAACTGCCGCTGGAGATCCTCGGCAAGTCCGGCAGGGAACGCTCCCGCAAGGCGCTGGAACTGCTCGACCTGGTCGGCCTCGCCGACAAGGCGGGCGCCTACCCCGCGCAGCTCTCCGGCGGCCAGAAGCAGCGCGTCGGCATCGCCCGCGCCCTCGCCGGCGACCCCAAGGTGCTGCTGTCCGACGAGGCCACCAGCGCCCTCGACCCGGAGACCACCCGCTCCATCCTGGCGCTGCTGCGCGACCTGAACCGGCAGCTCGGCCTGACCGTCCTGCTCATCACCCACGAGATGGACGTCGTGAAGTCGGTCTGCGACTCCGCCGCGCTCATGGAGAACGGCCGCGTCGTCGAGTCGGGCACCGTCAGCGAACTGCTCGCGACCCCCGGCTCCGAACTGGCCTCCGCGCTGTTCCCGCTCGGCGGCGAGGCCTCCGGCGACGACCGCACCGTCGTCGACGTCACCTTCCAGGGCGAGAGCGCGACCCAGCCCGTCATCTCGCAGCTCGCCCGTACCTACAACATCGACATATCGATCCTCGGTGCGGCCATCGACACCGTCGGCGGCCTCCAGGTCGGCCGCATGCGCATCGAACTGCCCGGCCGCTACGAGGACAACGTCGTACCGATCGGGTTCCTGCGCGAGCAGGGCCTGCAGATCGACGTCCTGGGCCATGAGTCCGAACTGGTGAAGGAGGGTGTCAAGTGACCTGGTCAGAGATGCAGCCGCTGCTGGAACAGGCCTGTTGGGACACGCTCTACATGGTCGGCTGGTCCACGCTCATCGCCGTGGTCGGCGGACTGCCGCTCGGGATCCTGCTGGTCCTGACCGACCGCGGCGGCCTGCTCCAGAACCTCGCCGCCAACAAGGTCATCGGGCAGATCGTGAACGTCGCCCGCTCCCTGCCGTTCATCATCCTGATGGTCGCGCTGATGGGCTTCACCCGCTCGATCACCGGGACGACCATCGGCGTCGAGGCCGCCATCGTGCCGCTCGCCGTCGGCGCCATCCCCTTCTTCGCGCGCCTGGTCGAGACAGCTGTCCGCGAAGTGGACCACGGGCTCGTCGAGGCCGTGCAGTCCATGGGCGGCAACACCTGGACCATCGTCCGCAAGGTCCTCGTACCCGAGTCCCTGCCGTCGCTGATCTCCAGCACCACCACCACGATCGTCGCCCTCATCGGCTACTCGGCCATGGCGGGCACGGTCGGCGCCGGCGGCCTCGGCGACATCGCCATCCGCTACGGCTACCAGCGCTTCGAGACCCAGCTGATGTGGATCACCGTCGCGATCCTCGCCGTCGTCATCTCGGCCATCCAGTTCGCCGGCGACTACGCGGCCCGCTCCCTGCACCGCCGCGGCGCCCACTCCGGCCCCGCGCCGAAGCTGCGGCTGCTCAAGGCCGCCTCCTGAACTCCCCGTTCACTCACGAATTCCCCGTTCACCCACGACGGGGCGCACCACCCGCAAGGCCATAAGGAAAGGCACTTTTCGTGCGTAACACCGCCAAGATCACCACCGCCGTCCTCGCCGCCGGAGCCCTCACCCTCGGGCTCAGCGCCTGCGGCGCGGGCGACTCCGGCTCCGACGGACCCCTGATCGTCGCCGCCAGCCCCACCCCGCACGCCGAGATCCTCACCTACGTCAAGGACAACCTGGCGAAGAAGGAGGGCCTCGACCTGGAGGTCAAGGAGTTCACCGACTACGTCACGCCGAACACGGCGACGCAGGACGGCTCCGTGGGCGCCAATTACTTCCAGAACCAGCCGTACCTCGACGACTTCAACAAGAAGAACGGCACCGACATCGTGCCCGTCGTCACGGTCCACCTGGAGCCGCTCGGCCTCTACTCCCACAAGGTCAAGAAGGCCGACGCCCTGAAGAGCGGTGCGACGGTCGCCATCCCCAACGACACCGTCAACGAGGCCAGGGCCCTCAAGCTCCTCGCCGCGAACGGGCTCATCACCCTCAAGGCGGGCATCGGCAACGAGGCGACGCCTTCGGACATCACCAAGAACCCGAAGAACCTCAAGTTCAAGGAGCTGGAGGCGGCTCAGACCCCGCGCTCCCTCGACGACGTGGACGCCGCCGTCGTCAACGGCAACTACGCCCTCTCGTCCGACCTCAAGCCGGCGAAGGACGCCCTCGTCCTGGAGTCCCCGAAGGACAACCCGTACGGCAACTTCCTCGCCGTGAAGAAGGGCGAGGAGAAGGACCCGCGGGTGAAGAAGCTGGCGAAGCTTCTCACCTCGCCCGAGGTGAAGAAGTTCATTCAGGACAAGTACGCCGGCGCCGTGCTCGCCTCCTTCTGAGGCCTCGCCCGGCACCCGCGCCGCACGGGGTCCTCCCTCACCGGGTGGGGGAGGACCCCGTGGTGCGCGGAAGTGCATTCATGCTGCATGCTGGGCAGTTGAGCAGGCCCTGAAGGTTCACCGAAGGTTACGGAGCGGCGCATGACGAGCACCTTTCCCAACGTCTCCATCAGCACGGAGCGGTTGGTGCTGCGTCCCCTTGACGAAGACGACGTCGCCGCCCTGGCCGCGATGATGAACGACGAGCAGGTGGCGGCCTGGACCTCCGTCCCGCAGCCCTTCACGGAGGACGGCGCCCGCACCTGGATCACCGAGTACGCCCCCGCCGAGCGCACCGAGGGCCGCGGCCTCGACTTCGCGGTCACCGAGTTCCTCACCCAGCGCCTGGTCGGTGTCATCCAGCTCGGCAAGACCAACTGGCGCGTACGCTCCACCGAACTGTCGTACATCACCGCCCCCTGGGCCCGAGGTGAGGGCTACGCCTCCGAGGCCGCCCTCGTCACCGCCCGGTGGCTCTTCTCGGACCAGAAGTTCGAACGCATCGAACTGCGCACGGCGGCCGACAACACCGCCTCCCAGCAGGTCGCCCAGAAGATCGGCTGTATCAGCGAGGGCGTGCTGCGCAACGCGTGTATAGCCCGCAGCCGTGCCGAGGACGGCACGTGGACCGACGTACGCACCGACTTCATCGTCTGGAGCCTGCTCCCCGAGGACCTGGAGGGCGTCGGCGGCCGGCTGCCCGGCGGCCTCACCTCCTTCGGCGACTGGAACTGACCGGAACGGCCACCGTGCGCGAGCGCACCGCCGTCCCCTCCACCGGCTCCACCGGGTACTCTCACCAAGCCCGACCACGGGCCGCCCGCGACACGACACGCAGACGACCTGCGACATCCTCTGGAGACTGACGACGATGGCCGACCGGGTCACGGTGATCGGCTGGGACGGTTCGCCGCTGACCGACGCGGCACGCGCCGCCCTGGGAGCCGCCACGCTCGTGGCGGGTGCCGCCCACCACCTGGCTCTCCCCGAGGTACCCGCCCGCGCCGAGCGCATCCGCCTCGGCAGCGTCGCCCTCGCCGCCCGCCGCATCGCCGGCCACCGCGGCACGGCCGTCGTGCTGGCCGACGGCGACCCCGGCTATTTCGGCGTCGTGAAGACCCTGCGCGCCCCCGAGTTCGGCCTTGAGGTCGAGGTCGTCCCCGCCGTCTCCTCCGTCGCCGCCGCCTTCGCCCGCGCCGGCATGCCCTGGGACGACGCACAGGTGGTCGTCGCACACCGCCGCACCCTGCGCCGCGCGGTGAACGTGTGCCGAGCCCACACCAAGGTGGCCGTCCTCACCTCACCCGGCGCCGGCCCGGCCGAACTGGGCCTGCTCCTCGAAGGAGTCCACCGCTCCTTCGTCATCTGCGAGGAACTCGGCACCGAACGTGAGCGCGTCACGATCGTCTCCTCCGACCGGGCCGCCGACCACGCCTGGCGCGACCCCAACGTCGTCATCGTCCTCGGCGGCCCGGCCGGACCCGGCACCGCGGGGGAGACCGGCGGCTGGATCGCCGGCCGCGACCCGTCCGCCGGGCCCCGAGGCTGGTCCCTGCCCGCCGAGGCGTACGGCACCCACCTCGGCGAGGGCGAGACCCAGCCGCTGCGCGCCTCCCAACTCGCCCGCCTCGGACCCCGCGTCGGCGACCTCGTGTGGGACATCGGCTGCGGCAGCGGCGCCTTCGCCGTCGAGGCCGCCCGCGCCGGCGCCGCCGTCATCGCAGTCGACAGCGACCGGGCCGCCTGCGCCCGCACCGACGCCACCGCCCGCCGCCTCGGTGTCCAGCTCCAGATCGTGCACGGAACCGCCCCGCACATCCTGGAGAACCTCCCCGAACCGGACGTCGTACGCGTCGGCGCCGGGGGAGCGGCGGTCGTCTCGGCGGTCGCCGACCGCCGTCCGCAGCGCATCGTCACGCACGCCGGCACCCGCGACGCCGCCGAACTCATCGGCCGCGACCTGACGGAGCACGGCTACGGCGTCGAGTGCGCCCTGCTGCAGTCCGTCGAGCTCGACACCCGGGCCTGGACGGAGAAGGAGCGGAGCGTCGCGTTCCTGCTCAGCGGCGTGCTGCCGAGGCGCAGCGCCTGATCCCGCCAACGTCCCCGTGATCGGGTTGTCGTACTGCGCGCGGTAGGCTGGCCGATCGTTGCACCGCACGCGGGCGCCCGGCACTTCGTCGGTCAATGTCCGGAAAACCCGCCCGTTTTGGGGTGTGTGTGGTACTGCAGAACCGGAGGACGCGCAACGTGGCGCAGTCCACAGCGGAACCGTCGCGGATCAAGCTGCCGCGAGGGTGGCACGGCCGCGACAATGCCAGTGAATGGCTTTGTCGCCTTTTTGGGGCGGGCCGCTCGTGCCGCTGGGGACGCACGCTCGTTCTTCACAGCGGGGCGGTCGGTGCGCCGTCCCGGGCGAGCTGGTCGTAGGAGCACTAACCGATGGGCGAGGGGTACGCATGACCGACACCGGCCAGGTCCCGGGCGAGGGACTGCCGGAGAACGCAGGCATGGTGGAGCAGCCGGGCGCCCCCGCGCACGGTTCGTACACCTACCTCTCCGAACCCGAGACCACCGCCGAGGACGACGACCTGCTGCTGTTGCCGGGCTCCCAGGGCGCCTGGGGCAACGAGGTCGCCCCGCCCGCGCCGGAGCCGGTCGCCGAGACCGTGCACGAGCCGGGCCCGCACGAGATCTCCGGCCGCGACAGCGGCTCGGTCGACCTCGGCGGCGTCCGGCTGCCCGATCCTCCGCCGATCCCGCCCATCACTCCGCGCCGCCCGCTGCACCTCGGCCCGCCGCTGCCCGACAGCTCCGCCAGCCCGGTCCGCTCCCTCGCCGACCGCGGCCCGGCACACGCGCCGCTGCGCCAGCCCGCGCCGTCGCCGGCAGGACCCGAGTACCTCGACGCCCCGCGCGCCCCGGAGATGCCCTCGTCCCCGGCGGCGCCCTGGGACGCGCAGGTCACCCACCAGGCCCCGGTCAGCGCCGGGGCGGCCCCTGCGGAAACGGTTGTTCCGGAATCGCAGCCGATGCCCGCGGCCGTCGCGACCAGTGTGGCGACGGAGGCGGAGCAGAACGTCCCTGCCGAGCAGCACGCGCAGTCCGAGCAGCCCGTGCAGCCCGTGCAGGTGGCTGAGGCCGTTTCCGCGCCTGAACCGGTTCCGGGGGAGGTGCCGGTCGTGGACGTTTCCGCTCAGGGCGGTGCGCCGGTGCTTGCCGCTGGTTCTCCCGAGGCATCCGCGCCGGTTGCCTTCGGCGACTCCGCAGACTCCGCCGATGCCGGCGATCAGGTTCCGGCGGCTGTCGGGGAGCAGGACGTCGTCTCTTCTCCCGTTGCTGAGCCCCTGCCGGTCGCTGAGGCCGCCCCGGCCCCGGAAGCGGTCCCGGTCCCGGAGGCTGCGACCGCGCCCGAGGCTTCCGCCGAAGCGCCCGAGGCGGTGGCGCAGGAGCCGGCCGAGGCCGTCGGCCCCGAGCCTGCCGCACCCGGCCCGGACGCGACCGCCCCCGAGGCCGTCGCACAGGAGCCGGAGGCCCTCGGCGGCGAGATCCCCGCGCCGGTCGCCGAGCCGATCGCCCCGCAGGCCGCCCCCGCTCCTGCCCCCGAGGCGACGTCTCCACAGCTCGCCACTCCCACCCCTGAAGCGCCGGCCCCGGTGCCCCCTGCCCCGGCCGCCGACGCACCGGAGGCACCAGCCGCACCGGTTCAGCCCGCCCCGGTTCCTGCCCAGGTCACCGAGGCACCCGTGCCCGACGCGCCCGCCGAGGCCCCCGCACCGCCCCAGGCCCCCGAGGTAACGGAGCCCGCCCTCGTGGCTGAGGAAGTGGCTCCCGAGCCCGCCCCCGTGGTCGAGGCACCCGAGCCTGCCCTCGTGGCTGAGGAAGTGGCTCCCGAGCCCGCCCCCGTGGTCGAGGCACCCGAGCCTGCCCTCGTGGCTGAGGAAGTGGCTCCCGAGCCCGCCCCCGTGGTCGAAGCACCCCAGCCCGCCCCCGTGGCCGAGGAAGTCGCTCCCGACCCGGCCCCCGCGGCCGAGGAGGTCACTCCCGACCCCGCCCCCGCGGCCGAGGAAGTCACTCCCGACCCCGCCCCCGAGCCGGTGACCCCCGAGCCCGAGACCGTGGACGTCCCCCCGGCACCCGCCGAGGACGTCACCGTCGTACTCCCCGAGCCGATCGCGGACGAGAAGGCGGACGAGCAGACGGACGAGCAGAGCATGCAGCCGATCCAGGGCCCGCAGCAGTCGCAGCCCGCCGCCCCCCAGCCGGTACAGCCCGAGGAGCCGGAGCGGCCGGCCCCCGTCGCCGCCGTCCCCGCACCCCGTGACGGCGACGCCGAACTCGTCCAGAACGCCGACGACCTGGACACCCGGGCCGCCGACCAGGAAGACTTGGCCGACCAGGCACGTCACGACGAAGAAAGCACGGCCGCAGTGGCAGAGGCACGACAGTCCACCGGCCCCGCCGCCCCCGCGTACGACGCCGCCGAGCGCGAGGCCGTACTGAAGGTCATGCGTGAACGCCGCGACATCCGCAACGGCTTCCGCAGCGACCCGATCCCGCACGAGGTGCTGCTCCGTGTCCTGGAGGCCGCCCACCACGCGCCCTCCGTCGGCCACTCGCAGCCCTGGGACTTCGTCGTCATCCGCTCCGCCGACACCCGGCGCGCGATGCACGAACTGGCCATGCGCCAGCGTGAGGCGTACGCGAAGTCCCTCCCCAAGGGCCGGGCGAAGCAGTTCAAGGAACTGAAGATCGAGGCCATCCTCGACACCCCGGTGAACATCGTCGTCACCGCCGACCCGACCCGCGGCGGCCGCCACACCCTCGGCCGTCACACCCAGCCCCAGATGGCGCCGTACTCGGCCGCCCTGGCCGTGGAGAACCTCTGGCTCGCCGCCCGCGCCGAAGGCCTCGGCGTCGGCTGGGTCAGCTTCTTCGACGAGCGTGAGATGGTCCGCGCCCTCGGCCTGCCCGAGCACCTCGAAGTCATCGCCTATCTGTGCGTCGGTTACGTCGACGAGTTCCCGGACGAGCCCGAGCTGTTGCAGGCGGGCTGGTCCAAGCGCCGCCCGCTGTCCTGGGTCGTGCACGAGGAGACGTACGGCCGCCGCGCACTGCCCGGAGAGGAACCGCACGACCTGCTCGCCGAGACCGTCGCGCAGATCCGCCCGCTGGACGCCAAGGCGCTCGGCGAGGCGTGGGAGCGCCAGAAGCGTATGACCAAGCCGGCCGGTGCGCTGGGCATGCTGGAGATCATCTCCGCGCAGCTGTCCGGCCTGTCCCGCCAGTGCCCGCCGCCCATCCCGGAGCCCGCGGCCGTCGCGATCTTCGCCGGTGACCACGGCGTGCACGCGCAGGGGGTGACCCCCTGGCCGCAGGAGGTCACGGCCCAGATGGTGGCCAACTTCCTCGGCGGCGGCGCCGTCTGCAACGCCTTCGCCACCCAGGTGGGCGCCGAGGTCTGCATCGTCGACGTGGGCGTCGCCGCCGACCTCCCGGCCACCCCGGGACTGCTGCCCCGCAAGGTCCGGGCCGGTACGTCCGACCTGACCACCGGGCCCGCGATGACCCGCGAGGAGGCCAAGCAGGCCATCGAGGTCGGTATCGAGACCGCCCGCGACCTGGTCGCCGCCGGCAACAAGGCCCTGCTCACCGGCGAGATGGGCATCGCCAACACGACCGCGTCCGCCGCCCTGATCTCCGTCTTCACGGGTGCCGAACCGGCCGAGGTCACGGGCCGGGGCACCGGCATCAACGACGAGACCCTCGCCCGCAAGACCGAGGTCGTCCGCCGCGCGCTGGAACTCCACCAGCCGGACCCGGCCGACCCGATCGGCGTGCTCGCCGCGATCGGCGGCTTCGAGCACGCAGCCATCGTCGGCCTCCTCCTCGGCGGCGCCTCCCTGCGTACGCCGGTGATCCTGGACGGCGTCAGCGCCGGTGCCGCCGCCCTGGTGGCCCGCGCCATCGCCCCCGAGGTCCTGGCCGCCTGCATCGCCGGTCACCGCAGCGCCGAGCCGGGCCATGTCGCGGCCCTCAACAAGCTGGGCCTGCGCCCCTTGGTCGACCTCGACCTGCGCCTGGGCGAGGGCACGGGCGCCCTCCTGGCCCTGCCGCTGGTGCAGAGCACGGCCCGGGCGATGCACGAGGTGGCGACGTTCGACTCGGCGGGAGTCACTGAGAAGTAGGTGCCGAGGGCCGGCTCCGGTGCCCAGCCACTGGACCACCGGAGCCGTCCCCACTCCTGCCCATTAAAATCCGCACGTCAGGGCTACCGCACCGCCGTCTACAGGAGCCGCACCCCCATGGCCGAACACCCCGCCTACCCCGTAGGCCTCCGCCTCACCGGCCGCCGCGTGGTCGTTCTCGGCGGCGGCCAGGTCGCCCAGCGCCGCCTCCCGGCGCTGATCGCGGCAGGTGCGGACATCTTCCTCGTGTCCCCCAGCGCCACCCCCTCCGTCGAAGCCATGGCGGACGCCGGCGAGATCACCTGGCAGCGGCGCCGCTACGAGGAAGGCGACCTCGAGAACGCCTGGTACGCCCTCATCGCCACCGGTGACACGGAGGCGAACACCCGCGCCTCCGCCGAAGCGGAGAGCCGCCGCGTCTGGTGCGTCCGTTCCGACGACGCCGACGAGGCGACGGCCTGGACTCCGGCCACCGGCCACAGCGAGGGCGTCACGGTCGCCGTCCTGACCACGGACGCCAAGGGCCGCGACCCCCGCCACACCGCCGCCATCCGCGACGCGGTCGTGGAGGGCCTGCGCGACGGCACGCTCGTCGCCCCGCACCACCGCACCCGTACACCCGGGGTCGCCCTGGTCGGCGGCGGCCCCGGCGACCCGGACCTGATCACGGTCCGCGGCCGTCGTCTGCTCGCCGAGGCGGACGTCGTCATCGCGGACCGCCTCGGCCCGCGCGACCTCCTCGCCGAACTCCCGCCCCACGTCGAGGTGATCGACGCGGCGAAGATCCCCTACGGGCGCTTCATGGCCCAGGAGGCCATCAACAGCGCGCTGATCGAGCACGCGAAGCAGGGCAAGTCGGTCGTCCGCCTCAAGGGCGGCGACCCGTACGTCTTCGGCCGCGGCATGGAGGAACTCCAGGCCCTCGCCGAGGTCGGCATCCCGTGCACCGTCGTCCCCGGGATCTCCAGCTCCATCTCGGTCCCGAGCGCGGCCGGCATCCCGGTCACCCACCGCGGCGTCGCCCATGAGTTCACCGTGGTCAGCGGCCATGTCGCGCCCGACGACGAGCGGTCCCTGGTCGACTGGCCGTCCCTGGCCCGGCTGACCGGCACGCTGGTGATCCTCATGGGCGTCGACAAGATCGGAAAGATCGCCGAGACGCTCGTCGCGCACGGAAAGCCGGCCGACACCCCCGTCGCCCTCGTCCAGGAGGGCACCACGGCCGCTCAGCGCCGGGTCGACGCCACCCTCGCGACGGTCGCGGAGAGAGTACGGGCCGAGGACGTGAAGCCCCCGGCGGTCATCGTCATCGGCGAGGTCGTGAAGGTCGGCCCCACGGCCGCGGCGCCCCACGAGTAACCCCGGGTAACCCAAACCGTACCGAGCCGTTGGCACCGCACCCAGGACAAGGCAGTATCACCCTGTGGCCGATCTCATCACCGTCGAGGATCCCGACGACCCGCGCCTCTCCGACTACACCGGCCTGACCGACGTGGAACTGCGCCGCAAGCGCGAACCCGCCGAGGGCCTGTTCATCGCCGAGGGCGAGAAGGTCATCAGAAGGGCCAAGGAAGCGGGCTACGAGATGCGGTCCATGCTGCTCTCGGCCAAGTGGGTCGACGTCATGCGCGACGTCATCGACGAGCTTCCGGCCCCCGTCTACGCGGTCAGCCCGGAGCTGGCCGAGCAGGTCACCGGCTACCACGTGCACCGCGGCGCGCTCGCCTCCATGCAGCGCAAGCCCCTGCCCACGGCGGCCGACCTCCTGAAAACCACCCGCCGCGTCGTCGTCATGGAGTCGGTCAACGACCACACCAACATCGGCGCGATCTTCCGCTCGGCCGCCGCCCTGGGCATGGACGCGGTCCTGCTCTCCCCGGACTGCGCCGACCCCCTCTACCGCCGCAGCGTGAAGGTCTCCATGGGCGCGGTCTTCTCCGTCCCGTACGCCCGTCTGGACACCTGGCCCAAGGGCCTGGAGTCGGTCCGCGAGGCCGGCTTCACGCTGCTCGCCCTCACCCCGGACGAGAAGGCCCGGCCCCTCGACGAGGCCGCCCCGCACACCATGGACCGCGTGGCCCTGATGCTCGGCGCCGAGGGCGACGGCCTGTCCACCCAGGCCCTGGTCGCCGCCGACGAGTGGGTCCGCATCCCCATGTCCCACGGCGTCGACTCCCTCAACGTGGGCGCGGCGGCAGCCGTGGCCTTCTACGCCGTGGCCACCGGTCGTCCTCAGGTCTAGGGGGCTTCGGCAAGGCCCCCGGCCGCACCCCCGTCCCGGCCCGTCAGCCGCGCGTCGTACCGTCCGGCCGCGCGGGTACGCCGTCCAGCGACTGCGAACGGTGGACCTGCTGTTCCCGTACGCCTCCGTCGCCGCCGAGACCCCTCGCCGGGCCCTGACAGCCCTGCACCAGGGCGATGCCGATCGCCACCAGCAGCGTGACCACGACGAACACGAAGAGCCGCTGCCGCAGCAACCGCGGATTGGCGGGCCGCAGCCCGGTTCCCGTCCTGGGCGGACGCCCGGTACCGCTGTGCGGGGCGGGGCGGCTGCCGCTGCCCGACCGGGTTCCGTTGCGCCCGGTGGGCGTCGGCCGCGCCCCGGAACGCGCCGGTGCGCCTCGGCCACGCGCCGGAGTCCTGCCGCGGTTCGCGCCGCCCCCCGACCGGTTCCCGTTCCCGCTTCCCGCAGGCCGCGCTCCGCCCCGGGCACCCGCTCCGCCCTGCGAAGCCGTACCGTCCGCGGACGGAACCCCGTCCCGGGCAGGGGAGGAGCCCCGCGGTGGGGGAGTGCCCCGGCCCCGCTGCGCGCCGGCCGCCCCCGCACCCTGCTGCCCCTGCGGACGCCTGGCCCGGTCGGGGTAGGTGTCGACCGGCCGCTCGGTCTCCGCGCCGCGCGGCGCGGGCGGCCGTACCCCGGCGAGGTCCTGCGCCTCCCGGGCCGCGATCTCCTTGAGCCGCAGCGACAGTTGGAGCGTGCTCGGCCGCTCCTCCGGATCCTTCGCCAGGCACGCCCGGACGAGTGGGGCCAGCGCGTCGGGCACGCCGTGCAGCTGCGCCTCCTCGTGCACGACGCGGTACAGCATCACCTCGGAACTGCCGTGCCCGAACGGTGAGTCGCCCATCGAGGAGTACGCGAGCGTGGCCCCCAGCGAGAACACGTCCGTGGCCGGTGTCACGGCTGCCCCGCGCACCTGCTCCGGTGCGAGGAAGCCCGGCGAGCCGACCGCGGTGCCGACGTGGGTGAGCGTCGAGGCGCCGGTGGCCCAGGCGATGCCGAAGTCGATGATCCGCGGCCCCTTCGGGGACAGCAGGATGTTGGACGGCTTCAGGTCCCGGTGCACGACCCCGGCCTCGTGCACGGCGACCAGGCCCTCCGAGAGGGCGGCCCCGACGGCCGCTACGTCGGCGGCGCCGAGCGGCCCCTCGGCGGCGATCTTGTCGTGCAGGGAGGGGCCCGGTACGTACTGTGTGGCGAACCAGGGCCGGTCCGCGTCCAGGTCCGCGGCCACGAGCCGGGCCGTACAGCCACCGCGGATCCGCCGGGCCGCCGAGACCTCGCGCGCGAAGCGTGAGCGGAACTCCTGATCCTCCGCCAGATCGGGGCGGATGACCTTGAGCGCGACCCGTTGCCCCTTCTTGTCGGAGCCCAGGTAGACCACGCCCATCCCGCCCGCGCCGAGCCGTCTGTGAAGCCTGAACGAGCCGACGACGCGCGGGTCCTCGCGCCTCAGGCGCATCATCGCCATGTTCATCCCCGCTGCCCGGTCCTGTGACGAGCCACAGCTTACGTTTCCACGGCCGCCCACGCGCAGAGGCCGCGCCCTCTCGGGTCGATGGATTGTCAGTGGTGGGTGGGAGACTTGAAGTGTGGTCAGGGGGCGTGCGAACAGGCCGTGTTCGCGCGAGGGGCGACCCCAACCACCTGCCACAGAAGGGGGATTGGACCCGTGAAGGGTGACCGCGTGGAGATAGTCGTGGACGCCGGTGACACGACGCGCACGTATGAGGTGGTGGCGAGCAGGGCGGGCCGCAGGGTGGAGACTGCGGTACGCCGAGGTGTCGTAGAAGTGAGCGAAGTCACCCGAAGTGGGGCAGTCGTGCGTACGGCCCGCTTCATGGCGAACCGGGTGCTGGCGCTGGTGGAACAGCCGGTTCCGCGCGAGGAAAGCTCAGACAAAGCAGGGTGATCCGGGCACCCCTTCGGGGAAGACCCTGAGACCTGCCTCTCCGTCTCCACCCAGGGGAGTACATCGCGGGGAGCGGCTCATCCTCCGGGAGGCCCGGCAATCGGTACGAGGGCATGACGCCCGGGGAGGGCCGGACGCCTAGATTTGAGGTCAAGCGGCGGGTGTAGCACTCGTCCCCCGAGGTCAGACACCCGCCGCTGCCAAACGACAACTGAACGGTCAGGAGAGGGACCATGGCCCACACGGCACCGCGGACGCTCGACCGCACGCGGGAGCGCATCGCGCTCCGGCCCCGCCGCACGGGCCGCCGCCACCCCCTGGTGGCGACGCTGATGGCCCTTCCCCTGGCGGTCCTGCTCCTCCTCGTCTTCGACGGGTGGGAGACAGTGGCCACACAGGCGTCGTCCGTGGGAGAGATGCTGGGGCGCTGAGAAGCGACCCCAGGCCCGGAAGAGCGGTCCGGGCGGGGACATCCACCCATGAAACCCCGTGGGGACGGGGGTGCGGCGGACGGCAAAAAATGCCGGCGCAGCTGGGGAGCTGCGCCGGCATTGCTTTTCCCCGAGCCGCCCTGGCTGCCCCAGCTGCGGGCATGCGTGCCGCTGGGTGCGGCACGGGTGGGCGATGGGGTCCCCCCGCCACGCCGGGCTGCGCCACCCACCCGCCCCCAGCAACAACGCCGAGCACGTGATGCCAACAGCCCTCTACGGCCGTGCCCCACCTCCCCGTACCCTCACCCCGTGACCCCCGCCCCCCTCCTGGCCGACCTGACCGCCAAGGCCCGAGCAACCGCCCATGCCCGCTCGTCGTCCTGCCCCTGCGGCGCAGCCACCCTCGCGGACGGCCACGACGCGACGGTCGTCCGCCACGCCGGCGTCGTCGCGAAGGCCCACCCCCCGGAATCCGACGCCACCGAACTGGCCAGCCGCCTCACGCTGGCCACCCGCCACCCCGAGATCCTCCTGGCGCCGCTCACTCCCGCCCCGGCCGACCTGCACGGCCGCCTCGTGACGTTCTGGCCGTACGGAACCCCCGTGGACCCGGACGAACCGGACGCCGCGCCCTGGGAAGCGGCCGCCACACTCCTCGCCCGGCTCCACCGCACTCCCGCCCCCGACGCCCTCCCCCTCATGCGAGGCCCCGCCAAGGCGGCCCGGGCCGTCGACAAGCTCCGGAACGCCGGCCCGCATCCCGCGGCCGCCCCCGTCCTGCGGGCCTGGGACACCCTCCCCGCCTGGGCCCGTGCCGAGGCCCCGATGCCGCACACCCGCACCCTCTGCCACGGCGACCTCCACCTCGGCCAGCTCATACGCCACCCCGCCCCGGAGGGTCCCTGGCTGCTGATAGACGTCGACGACCTCGGTGTCGGCGTCCCGGCCTGGGATCTCGCCCGCCCCGCCGCCTGGTACGCCTGCGGACTGCTCCTGCCCGAGGAATGGGCCCGGTTCCTCGCCGCCTACCGGGAGGCCGGCGGCCCGGCCGTACCCGCCGACGGCGACCCCTGGCCCGCTCTCGACGTCCCCGCTCGCGCCCTCACCGCGCAGACCGCGGCCCGGGCCGTCGCCAAGGCGGCCGCGGCCGGCCGTGACCTGGACGAGGTCGAGCAGTTGGTCGTGGACGCCTGTGACCGAATGGCTGCCCTCCCGCCGCAGTTGGCGCAGGAGCACGCGAAGTAGGGTGCAACCGACCACAGCGGGACAGAGTCTGTCCTGGCGAGACACGAAGCAGGACCGACCGGCGAGGAGTTGAACCACCATGCAGTGTCCGAAATGCCGTGCGCCCATGCACACGTACAACCGCAACGGTGTCCAGATCGAGCAGTGCAGCGGCTGCCGCGGAATCTTTCTCGACTACGGCGAGCTGGAGTCGCTGACCCGCCTGGAGTCCCAGTGGTCCCAGGGCGCGCCGCCGCCCCCGCCCGCCCCGCAGGCCTACCCCGCCCCTCCGGCTCCCGCCTGGGGCGCCCCGCACGGCGGCCACGGTCATCACGGCGGCCACGGCCACCACGGTCACCACCGCAACAAGGGCTTCGGGCACATGCTGTTCTCGTCGTGACACAGTCGCCACAGGGCAAGAGCCCCCGGCCGCGAACGGCCGGGGGCTCTTGTGTGGTGTGGACGATACTGGGATTGAACCAGTGACCTCTTCCGTGTCAGGGAAGCGCTCTCCCGCTGAGCTAATCGTCCTCGGGACCATGACCGCTGAGTGCGGCGGATCATGGGCACTGCGTGCGCGATACTGGGATTGAACCAGTGACCTCTTCCGTGTCAGGGAAGCGCTCTCCCGCTGAGCTAATCGCGCGGGTTCGGATCTTGGAGCAGATCCAGTGGACGATACTGGGATTGAACCAGTGACCTCTTCCGTGTCAGGGAAGCGCTCTCCCGCTGAGCTAATCGTCCTTGGAGGTGGAGACGGGATTTGAACCCGTGTAGACGGCTTTGCAGGCCGTTGCCTCGCCTCTCGGCCACTCCACCAGGAGTGCAGGGGGCCGGGAAGTCCCCTGTTCCTGCGAGCGGACGACCAGGTTCGAACTGGCGACCTCAACCTTGGCAAGGTTGCGCTCTACCAACTGAGCTACGTCCGCTTGTCGTTTCCGGTTCGCTCTCGCGGCCCGGCGACGTGTTGAACTCTAGCGGATTCCGGGGCCAGCACAAAAACGCGTTTGTGCAGCGTGCTGCGCTTCCCCTGCTCAGGGATGTCGCGGGGCCTCGGAAGGGACATCCCCCGGTCACCCCCAGGACACCGCCATAGACTCGACTGTGTGTCCGACCTCCCTCCCCTGGCCCGCTTCGGCGACCGCGTCGCCACCGGGCTCCTCGACGTCACCGACGATCCCGAAGCCCTGGACTCCAGCGGCTTCTGGGCCGTCTGCGCCGACTTCGAGGGCCGTCTGACCTGCGCCCGCTTCAGGGACGTACGGGAGCAGCCCGTGCCCGCTCCCGTGCCCGGCGCATGGCGCGCGCCGGCGGCGGACCACTGGACGTCCTCCCTCGACCACGCCGCGTACACGGCAGCCGTACGGCGGATCCGCGAGCACATCGCGGCCGGCGAGGTCTACCAGGCGAATCTGTGCCGGGTGCTGTCCGCGCCCGTCGCGCCCGGCGCCGACGTGGACGCCCTCACCGCGCTGCTGGCCCGCGGCAACCCGGCGCCGTACGCGGGAACGATCCGCTTGCCCGGGCACGGTGTGGAGATCGCCACCGCGTCACCCGAACTGTTCCTGCGGCGCGACGGACGGGTCGTCGAGTCCGGGCCCATCAAGGGCACCGGCCGCACCGAGGCGGACCTGCTGGAGAAGGACTACGCCGAGAACGTGATGATCGTGGACCTGGTCCGCAACGACATCGGGCGGGTCTGTGCCACGGGCAGTGTGACGGTGCCCGATCTGTGTGCCGTCGAGAAGCACCCGGGGCTGGTCCATCTCGTGTCGACCGTCCGCGGTGAGCTGGGGGAGGGGGCCGGCTGGGCCGAGCTGCTCGGGGCAGCCTTTCCCCCCGGATCTGTCACCGGCGCGCCCAAGTCGAGCGCCCTGCGGATCATCGAGGCGCTGGAGACGGCGCCCCGGGGGCCGTACTGCGGCGGAATCGGCTGGGTCGACGCCGACCGGCGGGTCGGTGAGCTGGCCGTCGGCATCCGCACCTTCTGGATCGACCGGGCCGACGGCGTGCTGCGTTTCGGTACCGGCGCGGGGATCACCTGGGGCTCGGATCCCGAGGGGGAGTGGCGGGAGACCGAGCTGAAGGCCGCCCGGCTGCTCGCGATAGCGTCGGGAGGGTATGAGGTGAATGGAGAGGACCTGACGTGAAGATCTGGCTCGACGGCGGGCTGCAGGACAGCGAGTCCGCCCGCGTCTCCGTCTTCGACCACGGGCTGACCGTGGGCGACGGCATCTTCGAGACGGTGAAAGCCGTGGACGGCAGGCCGTTCGCGCTCACCCGGCACCTCGACCGGCTGACCCGCTCGGCGCGCGGCCTCGGGCTGCCCGACCCCGACCACGACGAGGTGCGCCGCGCCTGTGCCGCCGTCCTGGAGGCCAACCCGGCGCCGCTCGGCCGCCTCCGGATCACCTACACCGGCGGCCACGGCCCGCTCGGTTCCGACCGTGGCGAGCACGGTCCGACGCTCGTCGTCGCCCTCGGCGCGACCAGCCGCCGCCCCGACTCCACCGCCGTGATCACGGTCCCCTGGACCCGCAACGAGCGTGGCGCGCTCACCGGCCTGAAGACCACCTCGTACGCCGAGAACGTCGTGGCCCTGGCCCGAGCCCGCGAACGGGACGCCTCCGAGGCGCTGTTCGGGAACACCGTGGGCCGGCTCTGCGAGGGCACCGGGTCCAACGTCTTCGTCGTCCTCGACGGCGAGATCCACACGCCGCCGCTCGCCTCGGGCTGCCTCGCGGGCATCACGCGCGCGTTGGCGATCGCATGGACCGGCGCCCGGGAGACCGACCTGCCGCTGGATGTGCTGGAGCGGGCCGACGAGATCTTCCTGACGTCCACGCTGCGGGACGTGCAGGCCGTGCACCGCGTCGACGACCGTGAGCTGCCGGGCGCGCCGGGCCCGGTGACCGCCAAGGCCATGCGGATCTTCGACGAGCGCTCCGGGCACGACCTCGATCCCTGACAGCCCCCCTTATTCGGCTGAACCGGGGCCTGGTTGCGGGTAGAACACCCCTGATGACCACGACCCTGCGGCCGACCGAGCCGCTTCAGCAGAACGCCGACGGGACGCGCTCACGCCGCTTCCAGGTGTGTGTGAACAGCCGTCCCGTAGGAGCGATACACCTCGGCACGCATCCCGTGTTCGGCGACGCGGTGGCCCGGATCATGAAGCTGCGCATCGAGGAACCGGACCGCAGACGCGGCCGGGGCACGGTGGCCGCGCTCGCCGCCGAGGAGGTGGCGCGCGGCTGGGGGTGCCGGCGCATCGAGGCGACGGTGCCCGCCGACGCCGAGGCGGCGCTCCGGCTCGCCACCGCGCTCGGCTACGTCGTGCGCAACCGCGGCATGGAGAAGCCGCTCGGTGACACCCCGCCGGAACTGCCCGCGGGCAGCCGGGGCCGGCCCATGACCGAGGCGGAGTTCGGCCCCTGGCTGGAGCAGGGCAAGGAGGACTACGCGCGGAGCTGGATCCAGCGGGGCGTGCCGGAGGCCGAGGCCCGGGCCAAGTCCGAGCGGGACCACGCCACCCTGCTGCCCGACGGCCTCACCACCACCGGCACGCTCATCAGCGTGCTGGAACACCAGGGGACAGCGGTGGGCGCGCTGTGGCTGGCGGTGCGCGAGAACGACTCCTTCGTCTTCGACGTCGAGATCCACGCCGCCCACCGGGGGAAAGGACACGGCCGCACCCTCATGCTGCTGGGCGAGGCCCAGACGATCGCCGAGGGCAGGCGGACCATCGGCCTCAACGTCTTCACCGGCAACACCCCGGCCGAACGGCTCTACGCGTCCCTCGGCTACGAGAACCGGCGATACGCCATGTACAAGCCGCTCTTGTAGGGGTCCGGCGGGGGCCGGGTCAGCCCTGCTCCTGCCCGGCCAGCAGCCGGTCCGCGATCTCCTCGATCCGCTCGCGCAGCCCCTCCTGGCTCTTGCCGCCGTCGAGCCGCTCGCCGTCGATGACGTAGGTCGGGGTGCCGGTCACGCCGATCGCCTTGCCCTCGGCCTGGTCGGCGTCCACGATCAGGATGTGCCGGCCGTCGATCAGCGCGGTGTCGAACTCCTCGGCGTCCAGGCCCAGTTCCCCGGCCAATTCGACCAGGAAGGGTTCTCCCTTACGGGCCAGCTCCTCCACCCGTCCCAGCAGGGCCTCGGCGTACGGCCATCCCCGGCCCTGCTCCCACGCCTCCTCAGCGGCCTGGGCGGCGGCGAAGGCGTGCTTGTTCTTCTCCAGGGGGAAGTGCCGCAGCCGCAGCTCCAGACGATCGCCGTAGCGGGCGCGCAGCGATCGGAGGTCGTCCAGCGCGGTGCGGCAGTCCGGGCACTGGAGGTCGCACCAGATCTCGAGGACGGGGGCGGTGGACGGGGCAGGGGTGGAGTCGCTCATGCCGACAGTCTTCCAGCCCGTACATCTGCGCCGGCACCTGCGGAGGAGGCGACCCGGAGATCTCCCTGATGTAGGGGCGATCCATGGCCCGCCGGGGTGCGGCGGGTGCAGGATGGAAGGGACGAAGTGCCCCTGCCCGACCGCGCCACGCCTGGAGGACCGGATGATTGCCGAGACCGTCTGCTCCGCCGTGTCCGCGGCAGGCCTGGGCATTGCGGCCATCACGGCGTACCGCAAGCGTTTCCTCGCGGCGGCCCGTATCGCGGCGTACTCGCTCGTGCCGATCGGCCTGGTCATGACGGGAGTCGTCGAATGGCTGGCCGACACCGCGTTCAGCCCGACCGCCTGGGCGGGCTTCGGGGTGCTGGGCCTCGCGTGGGCGCTGTTCGCGACCACCCGCGTCGTGGAGCGCCGCCGCGGCGGCACCCGCAAGGAGCGCAGAGCCGCCCGCGCGGCGGACCGGACCGAGGCGGTGGCCCCGGCGGCGTCGGCGCCCTCCCTGGGACAGGGCGGGCAGGGCTCCCGCCCGGCGTCCCGGCCCGCGGCGGCGTCCCGGGGAGAGGACGACTTCAGCGACATCGAGGCCATCCTCAAGAAGCACGGCATATGACGGCCGGCCCCCGCGCCGGACTGAATCGTCACAGTGAGGCCGAGGACGCGCGGAAGTGATCACAACCTGAACCGGACCTCACGCAATCGGCGCACCCTCGGACGGAACGAGGGCGCTGATCGCGCCTGGTGGGGCGGCTGCGTCATCATCGCCGCGAGATGCTGGACACGACGAGACAGAGCGACCCCGCGCCGCCGCAGGACGAGCCCCGTGGTTGTCTCTTCGCCCTTTCCCAGCCACCGCTGATGATCTTCCTTGCGGTGATCGGGTGTCTGCTGCTCATGGCCTCGTTGCACGATCTGCTGATGCTGTGAGCCGTACCCGCGGTACCCGGCGCCACCCGCCGGGGCCGCGTCGGCATCGATATCAGCCCGCGGCCTCCCTGCG
Organism: Streptomyces sp. NPDC041940; assembly: GCF_055589465.1. NCBI lineage: Bacteria > Bacillati > Actinomycetota > Actinomycetes > Kitasatosporales > Streptomycetaceae > Streptomyces > Streptomyces sp. NPDC041940. Next base: position 28,594 of record NZ_JBVJBP010000022.1, on the reverse strand, counting down.
GCGCGCCCGGTACGCGGCCACGTGCAGGCGGTTACCGCAGGTGCGGCTGTCGCAGTACCGCCGGGAGCGGTTGCGGGAGAGATCGACGAAGGCACGGCGGCAGTCGGGCGCCTCGCACCGCCGCAGCCGCTCCTGCTCCCCGGCGACCACGAAGAACGCCAGTGCCATCCCGCAGTCGGCCGCCAGGTGGTCGGCGACGGAGGCACCCGGTGCGAAGTAGTGCACATGCCAGTCGTAGCCGTCGTGGTCCGTGAGCCGGGGAGTGGTGCCGGCGGCCGCGACCAGCTCGTTGATCAGTCCGGCGGCGGCCCGGGCGTCGGGGGCGGCGAAGACGGCGGCGAACCGGCCGCGGATCTTCCGCACCGCGGAAAGGTCGAACTCCGAGAGCGCGCCGACGTCGCTGATCTCGTGGTTGCCCACGAAATCCGTGAGCGTCGCCACGTCCGGCAGCCCGTCCGCCGCCGTGTCGTCCTCCGGTGCGGTGTTCACCAGATCGACCACGGTGTCGAGGGCGCACCGGGTGTCGTGGGTGATCAGCACGATTCGCTCCCTGGCCTGGGGGTCGGGCAGGCGCCCGCCGATGCTGGCCGATGGTAATGGCTCCGCATCCACCGGACCGCCCTCATGCCCGCACATGGCTTCGATGAGAACGCCGCCGGGCCCGCCATGGTTCCCGCCTACCGACAGTGACGACGAGCGCTCCCGTCACCTCCCGTATCCCCCCGCCGGCGTGCATGAACCGGCGCCGACTCCGCGTGATCCGCGGTGCCGGCGCCGGTGTATCCCGTATGCGGTTGTCCGAGCCCGAGCCGTCTCCCCGAGTCGACGGCGCCGGGCGGCCTTGTGAGGGCCTCGCCCTAGCTTTCCGCCAGGATGTGCGAGAGCTCCTGATCGAGGTCGAAGTGCCGGTGCTCCGTGCCGGGCGGCACGGCGGCGTCGGTCCGCTTCAGGAAGGACTCCAGGGCCCGTGCCGGGGCCTCGAGCAGGGCCTCGCCCTCCGGTGAGCTCAGGGCGATGCACACGACGCCCTGGCCGTGACTGCGCGACGGCCAGACGCGGACGTCGCCGGTGCCGGTAGGGCGATGAAGTCCCTCGGCGAGGAGGTCGCGGGCGAACACCCACTCGACGGTCTCCTCGGCTCCGGTGTGGAAGGTGGCGTGCACGGCGTAGGGGTCGGCCGTGTCGTACCGCAGGCCTGCGGGGACAGGCAGGGAGGACTCGCTCGACACAACGAGGCGCAGGTGCAGCTCGCAGCTGACCGTGGTGTTCATAAGCGCCAGGGCCTTTCGCTCAGTGTGCGCTCGGGGATTCGCACGTCGGCGAAATCGACATGCCACCTACGGTGCCGTTGTAAACCCCTCTGAGTGTTTTGCGTGCCTTTACGTAACTCTTCCGGCCGAGAGATCGTTCGCGTCGTGCGTCCATTCCGGTGACTGGTTTCGCTCGGGTAGTGTTTGGCCGTATGAATACGGGGAGTAACGAGCCGGGCGAGGTGGCCGTGGCATCGGACGAGACCGGGACGGACGGGGTGCGCAGCGAGCAAGAGCAGGGGCTTGGCTCGCGGGCGCCGGAATTCATCAAAGCGCGCCGGGCGCTGCACGTGAGCTGGCAGGTCGGGGTTTTCATCATCGGGCTCGCGGTCGTCGTGGCCGGCATCATCATGCTGCCCCTGCCGGGGCCGGGCTGGGTCGTGATTTTCGGCGGCATGGCGATCTGGGCGACCGAGTTCGTGTGGGCCCAGCTGGTGCTCCGCTGGACCAAGCGGAAGGTCACCGAGGCGGCGCAGCGTGCCCTGGACCCCAAGGTGCGGCGGCGGAACATCATCCTGACGACCGTCGGGCTGGTGATCGTGGCCGTACTGGTCGGTATCTACGTGTGGAAGTTCGGCATAGTCATGCCGTGGAAGATCAAGGACCAGTGAGTCGCGCCGGGGTGCCGGTGTCGGTCTCGCGCTGGTCACAGGCACCCCCTGACATGGGGTAATGTTCTTCCTGCGTCCGGGCGATTAGCTCAGTGGGAGAGCGCTTCGTTCACACCGAAGAGGTCACTGGTTCGAACCCAGTATCGCCCACCCGGATCAACGGCCCACCTGCGATTGAGCAGGTGGGCCGCTTCGTTGTGGGCGGGTGCGAGGGTTCGACGGCTGAGCGCGATGTGCCCGAGGGTGCCCCGCAGGAGCACGCCCGCCCGGGCTTGCCCGGCCGCGTGCTGTCCGAGCCCCCGTGCCGTCCGGCCGAGCCGCCTGTGCCGCCCGCGTCCCCGGGTCGTTGATCCGCGCGGCCTGTGGTCCCGGGTCGTCGGGCTGTGGCGCCCGTGTCCCCGGGTTGTCGGTCCGTGCCGCCTGTGGCCCCCGGGTCGTCGGTCGTGCTGTCTCTGGCCCCGCGCCGCCGGGCCGTGGCGCCCGCGTCCCCGGGCCGTCGAGCTGCGGCGCCTGTGCCCCCGGGTCGTCGGTCCGTGCCGCCTGTGGCCACCAGGTCGTCGGGCTGTGGCGCCCCCGCCCCCGGGCCGTCGAGCTGCGGCGCCCGCGCCCCCGGGGCGTCGGTCGCGCCGTCTCTCGCCCCGCGCCGCCGGGCCGTGGCGCCGGCGCCCTCGGGCCGTCCGGCCGGGGCCGCCCGCCCGCGCCCCGTGTCGTCCGGGCCCATTCGCCCTGATTCCGCCCGCCGACTCCCGGTGAACCCTGTCGTCGCCCCGCGTCGCGACCCCCCGCTCCCACCACCCGCCACACGCCCCGACGGCACCCCCACCCAAGCGCCACATGGCCGGAACCAGACCCCGCCCCGCCGCACCCGACCCTCCACCCCACCGTCGACTTTCGGTCGCCCCCGAAACCCGCACGACCGGCCCACCCTCGTTCGCCCCTTCGGCCGCACGTGCCTCACCAGCAACGTCCCCCCACCCGGCCCTCGCCCCCGCCTCCTCGCCCCGCTCCGCCCCCGACCCGCGCCGTAAGAAATTCTTGTCCGAATCATTGACGCACTCTCAGCCCCTCCGTACCTTGTGCCAGCAAGCGCTTACTTGAAACGATTCATGCGAGCGGGACGACGTGCGGGGAGGTCCAACCGTGGTGAACGGCAGGAATGTTGAGAGACGTACGGTCCTGAAGGCGGCCGGGGCCACGGCGGTCACGCTGGGCCTGGCCGCGACGACCGGCTGCGGTGGTGACGGAGGGACCTCCGCCGACGGAACGGTGACGATTCGTTATGCGTGGTGGGGAGCGGAGGACCGCGCCCAGAGAATCAACAAGACCATCGCGCTCTTCGAGAAGAAGTACCCGAAGATCAAGGTGAAAACGGACTTCCAGCCCTATCTCGACTTCTGGAAGAAGTTCAACACCCAGGCCTCCGGGGGAAATCCGCCGGACGTCTTCCAGAATGCCATCGGCTTCCTCCGTAAATACGACGCGAAGAACGTGCTGCTCGATCTCAGCGAGCAGGCCAAGGCGGGCAACCTCCGGATGGAGGGATTCCGGGCCGGTCTGGAGAAGTTCGGCGAGGTCGACGGCAAGCTCCTGGGCGTTCCGGTCGGTTCCAACTCGATGTCTCTGGTCATAGACAAGCCCGTCTACACCCGGGCCGGCGTCAAGCCCGAGCAGGGCTGGACCTGGGACGACTTCGACGCGGCGATGAAGAAGATCCGCGACAAGACGGGCCGCGCCGGGGACAGCGGCATGTACGGCGTCATGTACCTCTACGACCTGTACCTGCGTCAGAACGGCAAGGCGTTCTTCACGGAGGACGGACTCGGCTTCACCGAGTCGGATCTGACGGACTGGTGGACGAAGGCCGAGAAGGGCGTGAAGGACGGCATCTACACCGACGCCAAGAAGGTCGCCCAGATCAAGCCCAAGTCGGCGGTCGCCGCCGAGCTGGCCGGAGGCGAGTTCACCTGGGACAACTTCACCGTCCGCTACACCGCCGAGGGCAAGAGCGAGTACGGCCTGGCCCCCATCCCGACCACGGACGGCAAGAAGACCGGCCAGTACCTCGGCTCGCTCATGCTGAGCGCCTCCAAGCGCACCCAGCACCCCAAGGAGGTCGCCCAGTTCATCGACTTCATGACGCACGACCCCGAGGTCGCCAAGATCATGGGCTACGACCGCGGTGTGCCCGCGACACAGGCCCAGTACGACGCGTACCAGCCGACCGACGAGGTCAACAAGGCGATCGCCGCCTATGAGGAGTCCCTCGTCGAGGCCGGTGTCCTGGAGCCCATCACACCGCACCCGAACGGCGCGGACATCTGTGAGTCCGCGTTCCTGCGCATCGCCGAGGAACTCGCCCTGGGCAAGAGGTCGGTGGACGAGGCCGTCAAGCAGTTCTTCACCGAGTCGAAGACGGCTCTCGGCACCTGATGGGAACCGCCGTGACACACGCCCCTGCGATGGAGGGCCTGTCCCAGGACTCCGAGCCGCGGCACGGTCCGGTGAAGCCCGCGCGCCCCGCCGCCCTCAAGCGGCGGCGGCGCCGGGAGAACCTGGCCGGCTATCTCTTCATGTCCCCGTGGATCGCCGGGTTCCTGCTGCTCACCGCGGGTCCGATGGTCGCCTCGCTCTACTTCGCGTTCACCGACTACAACCTCTTCGACGCGCCCAAGTGGATCGGCCTCGACAACTTCACCACGATGTTCGAGGACCCGCGCTGGCGCCACTCGGTGCAGGTCACGCTCTGGTACGTCGTCGTCGGTACGCCCCTGAAACTGATCGCCGCCCTCGGGGTGGCGCTGCTCCTCGCCCAGAGCCGGCGCGGGCAGGCCTTCTACCGGGCCGCCTTCTACGCGCCGTCGCTGATCGGGGCGAGCGTCTCCGTCGCGATCGTGTGGAAGGCGATCTTCTCGGACGACGCCATCGTGGACCGGGTGCAGAAAAGCTTCGGGATCGACGTCGGCGGCTGGACCGGCGACCCCGACATGATCATCTACAGCCTGGTGGCGCTCACCGTCTGGCAGTTCGGCGCTCCCATGGTCATCTTCCTGGCCGGCCTCAAGCAGGTCCCGCGCGAGCTGTACGAGGCCGCCGAGGTCGACGGGGCGGGCAAGCTGCGCCGGTTCTGGAACATCACGCTGCCGATGATCTCCCCGGTGCTCTTCTTCAACGTCCTGCTGGAGACCATCCACTCGTTCCAGATCTTCAGCTCGGCGTACATCGTCGGCGGCGGCGCCGGAGGCAACGCCTGCGGTCCGGCCGACGGCTCGATGGTCTACACCTGCTACCTCTATGTCCAGGGCTTCGAGAACAGCCGGATGGGTCTGGCCTCCGCCATGGCCTGGATGCTGCTCGTCGCGGTCGCCCTGGTGACGGCGGTGCTGTTCTGGTCCCAGAAGCGCTGGGTGCACTACGAGGAGGGCGCCTCATGAGCGCACCGGCCACCGATGTCACCCCGCGAGCGGGCGGGCTCCGGCACAAGCTGCCCGGTTCCGTCGCCTGGCACATCGGGTCCCTGCTGATCCTCGCGGTGATCCTCTACCCGGTGATCTGGGTCCTCGGCGGTTCGTTCAAGAAGAGCGAGGACGTCGTCGGCAGCCTGGATCTCTTCCCGGGCGATCCGGTCATCTCCAACTACACCAGCCTCGCCGACGGCATCGCCGACATCCCGATCTCCACGTTCTTCTTCAACTCGCTGTTCCTCGCGGTCGGTTCGGTGATCGGGATCCTGGTGTCCTGCTCGCTGACGGCGTACGCCTTCGCGAGGATCAGGTTCGCGGGCCGCAATCTGCTGTTCGCGCTGATGATCGGCACCCTCCTGTTGCCGTACCACGTGCTGCTGATCCCGCAGTACGTGCTGTTCCGCAACATGGAGATGATCAACACGTACACCCCGCTGCTGCTGGGGAAGTACCTGGCCACCGAGGCGTTCTTCGTCTTCCTGATGGTGCAGTTCATGCGCAACCTGCCCAAGGAACTCGACGAGGCGGCCAGGCTCGACGGCTGCGGGCACCTGCGGATCTACTGGTCGATCATGCTGCCGCTGTGCCGCCCGGCCCTGATCACCAGTGCGATCTTCACGTTCATCAACGCCTGGAACGACTTCATGGGCCCGCTGATCTACCTCAACGAGCCCGACAAGTACACGGTCTCGCTCGGACTGAAGATGTTCGTCGACCAGGAAGGGCTGGCCAACTACGGCGGCATGATCGCCATGTCGCTCGTCGCGCTGCTGCCGGTTCTCGCATTCTTCCTGGCCTTCCAGCGGTATCTGATCGACGGCATGGCCACGTCGGGTCTGAAGGGCTGAGGCGGGCATGGCCGGGACCCGAGTGAGGGCGCGGGGTGAGTCGGTGCTCGCCGAGCGGTTCGCGGTGTTCGCCGAGTGTCTGCTGACCGGGGTGTGGATCGCGGTGGCCTCGCTGGGGGTCGTGACGTATCCGGCCGCGTTCGCCGCGGGTGCGCGGCATCTGCGGCGCCGTACCGCGCACGAGGGCGGTGGGTGGCGGGAGTTCGTCGCCGACTTCCGCAGGGCCCTGCGCGGCGGGTGGCTCGCCGGGCTCGCCGGGTGGGCGGCGGTGGCCGCGGTATGGGTGGACGTCCAGGCGGCCCGGGCGGGGATTCCCGGCGGGCCGCTCGTCGGAGCGGTCGGGGTCGTGGCGCTGATCGCCCTCGTCGTGGCGGGGCTGCGCGCGTCGGCGGTCTGGGAGCCGGAGGCCCGGTGGCGGACGCTGCTCGCGGCTGCCTGGCGCAGGACGGTCCTCGACCCCGCCGGGTCCTTCCTGATCATCGCCGGGCTGGCCGTGGTGGCCCTGTCCGCCTGGTTCGTCGCGCCGCTGGCGGTCCCCGTCCTCGGGGCCGTCGCGGCGGCGGCCGTCGCCGTGGAGGAGCGGTACCGGCACCGCTGACCGGCGGTGCCCGCACCCCCGGCCGGCGTCCCGGGCGCCGCGCCACACCCTGTCATGCCCCTGACCAGCGCACGGAATCGCTTCCCGCACGGACCTTCCCCGCACGGACCTTCCCGCACGGACAAGGAAAGGCAGCATCTCTATGTCTCCCATCCCCCGCAGGTCCCTCCTCAAGGCGGCAGCCGTCGCCGGAGCCGCCGCCCAGTTCAGCTGGGCCCTGGGGGCGCAGAACGCGCAGGCCGCCCCCGGCGCCCAGCCCGCCGACGCCGACCCGGTGACCCTCGACTGGCTGGAGGACGGCGGACTCGGCGCGGCCCCCGGCTCCACCGTCGGCGTCCCCTGGCCCAAGGGCGCCTACGAGAAGGAGCAGACCTTCGCGCTCACGGACGCGGACGGCAAGGCCGTTCCCGTGCAGTCCTGGCCGATCGCCTACTGGCCCGACGGCTCCCTCAAGTGGACCGCGCACGCGGTCGGCTCGGGCAAGGGCAAACTCACCCTCGCCGCCGGCACCCCCGCCGCCCCCGAGAAGAAGGTCACCGTCGACAAGAGCGGCGGCACCATCGACATCTCGACCGGCGTCATCACCGCGAAGATCGGCAAGTCCGGGTCCACCCTCGTCAAGTCGGTCACCCGGGGCTCGACGGAGATCGCGAAGAACGGCCGGCTCGTGCTGATCCGCCAGCCCGAGATCGAGGACGAGGACCAGGGCGCGGTCAAGACCGAGCGCTTCGACGGCGCCATCTCCAAGGTCGAGGTCGAGCAGGCGGGCCCGGTCCGCGCCGTCGTCCGGATCGACGGCAAGCACCGCAAGGGCGGCCGCAGCTGGCTGCCCTTCTCCATCCGGCTCTACTTCTACGCGGGCGCCGACTCCTTCCGCATGGTCCACACCCTCACCTTCGACGGCACCCAGGAGCCCGCGAAGGCGAGCGGCGACTTCATCCGCGGGCTCGGCGTCCGCTTCCAGGTCCCGATGCGGGACGAGGCGTACGACCGTCACGTCCGTATCGGCGGCGACGGCACGGGCCTGCTCCGCGAGGCCGTCAAGGGCATCACCGGACTGCGCCGCGACCCCGGGGCGGCCGTGCGTACGGCCCAGTTCGAGGGCAAGAAGCTGCCCGACCCGGCCACCTGGGACCAGCGGGTCACCACCCGCCTCCAGTACATCCCCGAATGGGGCGACTACACCCTCTCCCAGCTCTCCGCCGACGGCTACACGGTCCGCAAGCGGACGAAGAAGGGCCACGGCTGGATCGGCGCGGGCGGCGGCCGCCGGGCGAGCGGCTTCGGGTACGTCGGCGGCGCGAGCGGCGGATTCGCCTTCGGCCTGCGGGACTTCTGGGAGAAGTTCCCCGCCCAGCTCGACATCCGCGACGCCCAGACCGACACCGCCGAGGTCACCCTCTGGCTCTGGTCACCCGAGGCACAGCCCATGGACCTGCGCTTCTACCACGACGGCATGGGCCAGGACACCTACCCCGAGCAGCTCGAAGGCCTCAACATCACCTACGAGGACTACGAGCCCGAGTTCGGCACCCCCTACGGCATCGCCCGCACCAGCGAACTCCTCTTCTGGGCCCACGACTCCACCCCGGGCGCCGAGGCGATGGCCCGGCAGGTGGCGGCCGTACGCACTCCGCCGCAGCTCGCCGCCCCGCCCCAGCAGCTCATCAAGGCGGGCGTCTTCGGCAAGCTGTTCTCCGCGCCGGACCGCTCCACCAGCGCCAAGGCCAAGATCGAGGACCACCTGGACTTCCTCTTCACCTACTACAAGGACCAGGTGGAGCAGCGCCGCTGGTACGGCTTCTGGGACTACGGCGACATCATGCACAGCTACGACCCGAGCCGTCACCAGTGGTGCTACGACGTCGGCGGCTACGCCTGGGACAACTCCGAGCTCTCGCCCGACCTGTGGCTCTGGTTCGCCTACATGCGCTCCGGCCGCGCCGACATCTTCCGCTTCGCCGAGGCCATGACCCGGCACACCGGCGAGGTCGACGTCTACCACCTCGGCAAGTGGGCGGGCCTCGGCACCCGGCACGGTGTCCAGCACTACGCCGACAGCGCCAAGCAGCAGCGCATCGCCAACACCACCTATCGCCGCTACTACTACTTCCTCACGGCGGACGAACGCGTCGGCGACCTCATGCACGCCAACGTCGACTCCGACGAGACGTTCCTCGTCCTCGACCCCATCCGCAAGATCCGCACCGAGCCGTACACCCCCGACCGCAACGCCCTGTCCATCGGCTTCGGCACCGACTGGAGCGGTCTGGTCTCCGCCTGGCTCACCGAGTGGGAGCGGCGCGGGCCCAAGTGGGAGAAGGCCAAGGCCAGGGTCCTGTCCACCATGGAGACCATCGCCGCCCAGCCCAACGGCTTCGTCCAGGGCAACGCGCTGTACGACCTGGACACCGGGAAGTTCGCCGTGGCCAAGGAGGCCAAGGTCGGGGTCTCGCACCTGTCGGCCATGTTCGGCCTGGTCGAGCTGTGCGCCGAGCTGATCGACCAGGTCGACATGCCGAAGTTCAAGGAGGCGTGGCTCGACTACTGCCGCTACTTCAACGCCACCAAGGCCGAGCAGAAGGCCCGCTACGGCTCCGACTTCGGTTCCCTGCTGCTCTTCCAGGGCCACTCACGGCAGGACGCCTACGCCGCCGTCCAGGCGGGCGACGACAAGCTGGCCGCCCGGGCCTGGCGGCAGTTCTACAACAGCGCCGACACCTGGGACTACAAGGAGTCCACCGACTGGTCCACGAAGAAGATCGAGGGCCCGACCGGCCTGGTCCCCGGCAGCGAGGCGGCCTGGGTGTCCACCAACGCCACGGCCCTGTACGGCCTGGCGGCGATCCAGAACCTGGCGCTGGTCGGGGACAAGATGCCCTAGCCGTTCCGTAGGAGACGGCTAGCTCATCCTTCCGAGGACATCCCGTACTCGCCGGACGTCCCTGATCCGCTGCTCGTACGTCGCCCCGAGGGCGAGCAGCAGGAGTCCGGCGAGGGCGGGAGGCGCCCAGCGGGGGAGTGCGCCCGTCACCTGCACGACGTACGGGGCGAGTTCGTGCAGCGTGACCAGGGCCAGCGCCGAGCCGCCGAGCACCAGCGGCGCCTGGAGGTGGTGCCGGGCTCCCAGCAGGGTGACCAGCAGGGCCGCCGTGCCCAGCAGCAGCGGCCGCGTCCAGTGCGGGTCGGCCCAGGCCGCGACGAGGCTCGGCAGGAGAGTGGCGGCGAGCCCGGGGCCGTACGCCGTCCAGGAGGACGCCCCCGGGTCGCGGTGCCGGCGCAGGGCGCCGACGAGCAGCGCGGGCACGGTCACCGGGAGCGTGTAGGCCTCGGGTGTGCCGACGTCCCAGGCGGCCAGGCGTACCCACGCGGCCAGCACGAACAGGGCCGTGGCCGCGTAGCCGACGGGACGGCGGTCGGGACGCAGCGCCGTGCCCGCGGCGATCACTCCGCACAGCGCCAGCACCAGGGCGAGCAGCGGCGGATCCGTGACGGCGAGGCCCACGGCCAGCAGGCCGGTGGCGGCTCCCGCGATCTCGACCGGCACGGTCGCCCGGTGCTCACCGAGACGCGACGCGAGCAGCGCTGCGGCCACGGGAACGGCCAGGACCAGCAGGGCGGTTCCGCCCGGCGGCCAGTCCGCGGCGGCACCGGTCGCCGAGGCCAGGGCGGCGGCGTACCCGAGGGCGGCCGGAGCCGTGACGGGGGCGACGCTCGCCTGCCATGAGGCCGCGGCGAACAGCGACACCAGCACGGACAGCGCCACGAGGGTCGCGGTCTGAGAGGCGAGAGCCGTCAGGGCGAGGCTGACGGAGGTGACCAGGGCGAGGACGAGAGCGGTGAGTCGCGCGACCGGCACCGTGGCCCGGCGCACGTACAGCGCGGCCGCCGTCATGACCCCCAGGACCGACATCCCCGCGACGTACGGAATCCCGAGAACCGCAGGGAGTATCAGCGCCGTGGCCCAGAGCAGGCCCAGCGCACCCAGCCGGGCCCGGGCACGCCACCGCTCCATGCGGATCGCCAGGGCGAGCACGGCCGCGACGGCGACCAGCACGACGGGAGCCGTCACCGAGTCCGGGGGCCAGGGCGCCTCGACGGTCACCGCGGTGCGGGCGTCCGAAGGAGCACCGCTCCACACGCGGCCCACCCAGCCGGCCGGTCCCAGCAGCACCACGGTGACGACGGGCAGGGTCCACAGCAGCGCCAGCGCCTGTACGACACCGGAGGCCCAGGCGAACCCCTGCCGTATCGCGTCGGGCAGCCGCCCGGCCGTCATCGCCGCCAACAGGGCGATACCGAACGCCAGATGGGCCGGAACCGCCCACTCCGACGGCAGTCCGGAGCGAGCGACCCCACCGAACGCGCCCACGGTGAGCAGACCCGAGGCGATCGCGAGACCAAGAGGGTGCCGGGTGCCCGGGCCCCGCCAGGCCGCGCCCAGCGCGATCGCCGCCGCGAGCAGGAGAAGCCCTCCGGCCCGGGCGGCGTTGCCCGGATCGTCCGCCGCCGCCGACAGCCAGCCGGCGGCCAGGACGCCCCAGCCGCCCATCCCGTACGCACCCACGACAGCGGCGATCCGCACCGGACCGGCCGTCACCCGCAGCGCCGCCACCGTGTCGGGCCCGGCCGTCACCAGCAGCGCGGCCGTGATCATGTACGGACCCGCGTCGGCGGCCAGGGCCCACAGCAGCAGCGGGAACTGGGCCGCGGCCACGGCGGAGGGCAGGGACAGCCGCAGGGCGGCCGTCGCCGGAAGCAGGCCGTACGCCGACCAGATCACCGCGAGCACCGCTGACGCGGCAGCGGCGTACCCCGTCCCGTCCGTCCCGGTGAGGGCGGCCTCGTGCAGCGCGTACGCGTCCAGGACGGTCAGGGCGAGCCCCAGTCCCGCCACGGACTCGGCCGTCGAGCGCAGCCCCCGCTTCAGCAGGAGCGCGGGCCCGGCGAGCGCGGCCAGCGTGACCGCGCCGAGCACCAGCGCCCGCCCGGTGATGCCCATATGACCCCAGCTGACCAGCGTGAACACCGCCGCCGCCAGCGTGAGCAGCACACCGCCCAGAACCAGGAGGACGTTCTGCACGCTGGGCGCGGCGGTCTCCGGGCGAGGCGGTGCCGTGCTTGACCAGGCCACCGGCAACGGCTGCCGTTCCCGTTGCAGGACCGAGACCAGCCAGGCGCGGCGGGTCAGCAACTGGGCCCTGCGGGCGTCCAGTTGCCGGAGCTCGGCATCGAGGAGCCGCAACTCCTCGGCCGGGGGCGGAAGGTGTGTCATGCCTGGCAGTGTGGTCCGCGTCACCTCGCACGGCATGAGTGCGGATACTCAGCCGCGTACTCATACAAGCTCCCCACCAGGGGTGGGCAGACTGCGTGCATGGACTGGAACCACTACCGCTTCCGCAGCCTGTGGCCCCTCACCGCGCCGCCCGCCACCGTGTACGAGGTCCTGGAACGGGCCGAGGACTACCCCCGCTGGTGGCGCCAGGTCCGGCAGGTGACCCGGCTCGACGAGACCACCGGCAGGATCCGGATCCGCTCCGTCCTGCCCTACGACATGACCTTCACGGCGCGGGAGGTGCGGCGCGATCCCGCGGCCGGTGTGCTGGAGACCGCCCTGTCCGGGGACATCGAGGGCTGGGCGCGCTGGACGGTCACGCCGTTCGGGCCGGGCAGTCTCGCGCGGTACGACCAGGTCGTGAGCGTGACCAAGCCGCTGCTGAGGAGGCTCGCCGTACCGGGACGGCCCGTCTTCCGCGCCAACCACACGCTGATGATGCGGTCCGGGCGGCGCGGACTGGCCAGGCACCTCGAAGCGGTTTGAAGGAAACGTGCCGGGGCCTGTATTGTTCAGTCCGTTCCCGGGCGATTAGCTCAGTGGGAGAGCGCTTCGTTCACACCGAAGAGGTCACTGGTTCGAACCCAGTATCGCCCACCGGAAACAGCCGGTCCGTCTCAGACGGACCGGTTTTTTCATGCCCGGAAGCTTCGGACCGGATGCTCAGGCCGCTGCCGGCAGGTCTGGACGCAGGGGCCAGGCCGGGTCGACCGACTCCTCGACACCGCTGCGCGCGAACCACGCCTGGAGTCCCCGGGCCTGGGCCGCGTGCCACACCGCCTGCAGCGTGTGCAGTTCGCCGGGGGCGAGCCGCTCCAGCCGGGACGCGAACCGGCGGCCCACCGCCCGGGTGACCTCCAGCGCCGCCACGGCATCGGCCGCCGCGTCGTGCGCGCCCTCCAGCGTGACGCCGTAGTGCGCGCACAGGTCGGTCAGCGTGCGACGGCCCTTGCGGTAGCGGTCCAGGTGCTTGTCCAGGACCCTCGGGTCGAGCACGAGCAGCGGCGCCGGCTCGAACCAGCGGTCCAGGGCCGAGGCGCGATGGCGACGCAACTCCCGGTCCAGCAGGGTCAGATCGAACGGCGCGTTCATCACCACGACCGGGCGGCCGGCGTGGGCCTGCTCGGCCAGCGCCTCCGCTATCTCGTACATCACCGGCGCCGGCCACCGGCCGTTGCGCTGCAGGTGTTCCTCCGTCAGCCCGTGCACCGCCGTCGCCTCGGCGGGCACCGGCACCCCCGGATTCACCAGCCAGCGGCTGACCCGCGGCCGGACGCCCGGGGCGTCCTGGATGACGACGGCCGCCGACACGATCCGGTCGGTCTCGACGTCCACGCCCGTCGTCTCCGTGTCGAAGGCGGCCAGCGCCCCCTCGTACCAGCACGTCGTCATAGCCACACAACCCCTCGTTCACCTTCGGCAGTTGACGCACCGTCCGCTGCCCGATTCGGTGATACCCGGGCTGTTTGCGTACTACGCCGGAAGGAGACAACAGGAGTACGGGTTGTTGCAGTTCAGCGGCCCGCCACGGGGACTCACTTGTTCTGGAAGGCTGTTGGCCATGGCCATTGCGCAGCCCGAACGGGGCGGGCTGCTGCCCGAGCGCACGGCTCCCTCCCGCGGCACTCTCGCCACCACCGCCTGCATGGAGACACTGCAGGTGGGCTATCTGCACGCCGTCGCGGCGGCCGCCGGCTGCTCGCTGTCCCAGCCGTTTCCCGACAACGGCATCGACTGGCACGTCAGCCACAGCGCCCCCGGGCACACGGTCGACGACGAGGTCACCATCAAGGTGCAGCTCAAGGCCACCTACCAGGTGCCGCCCAACCCGCCCGGGCGCACCTTCTCCTTCACGCTCGACAACGCGCACCTGGCGAAACTCGCCCGGACACCCGTGTCGGTGCACAAGATCCTGGTGGTGATGCTGGTGCCGCGCTCCCAGGACGACTGGCTGCGCGCCGGACACGACCGCCTCGACCTCAGGCACTGCTGCTACTGGACCAACCTCGCCGGCCAGCCGATCACCGGCCGCAGCCGCACCACCGTGCGCATACCGACCGCACGCATCTTCGACGACCGGGCCCTGTGCGAGATCATGACGCGGGTCGGGACGGGAGGGAAACCGTGACGCACCGCCCGACCGAGGAGCCACTGAGGGCCGTGCGGCCCCATCCCCATCCCACCGACTCCTGGAGCGGCCCTCCGCCCGAGCCCCACGACGTCGACCCGGCCGTGCTGAGCGCCCTGCTGCGTCGGCACGGCTGGCTGCGGCGCGGCGGCGCCCCCGGACGCTACGGCCGCTGGACCCCGCCCGGCCCCGGCGGCAGCGGCACGAGCCTGCTGGTGCCGGAGACCCGCGCCTTCCCCGACAGCGACGACCTGCTCGGCGAGGCCCTGCTCGCCCTGTCCCGCAGCGGCTCGCCCTCCGCCCGCGAGGTGCTTGTCTCCCTCGCCGTGCCCAGTGACGAGATCCGCTGGTGGCACGACGTCCCGGCCGGGCCCGCCGGTGCGGCGTCCTGGATCGTCGAGGACCGGCTGCGCACCGCGGCCCGCCGGATGCTCCTCGCGGCGGCACTCGCCGCACGCGCCCGGGCCGGCTATCACGGCGCCCGCCACCGGCGCTCCGCCGCGGCGTCCCTGGAGAACGTCCTCGTCGGCTCCGCCGCCGACGGCCGGCTCACCGCCTTCGTGCCCGTCACCGGCGGCCGCCCGGTGGCCGTACGCCTCCACCAGGCGCTGCACGCCGCCCGTGAGGCCATCGACTACCAGCGCGCCGCGGGCGGCATGGACGCCTTCGACGCCGCGGTCGAGGCAGGGGTGAGCCATGAGCTCACCGAGGCCCTTGTCGCTCTCGTCCGGGGCACCGAAGGCGCCCGGATCGCCGTCGCGTGGGCCCCGGCGGCCGGTGTGCCCGAGGGCTGCGCGTCCTCCGCCGAGCCCGTCGAGTTCTCGCCCGGCGACCTGCCGGTCCTGCGCGAGGCGGGCGCCCGCTATCTGCGCGAGGAACCCGCCGTGCCGGTGCGGATCACCGGAGCGGTGGTGCGGCTGCGCAGGTCGGGGCCGCGCGGCGAGGGCTCCGTACGGCTGCGGGTCCTGGCCGGGGCCGAGATCCCGAACGTCCGGATCACCCTCGACGAGGAGGGCTACCGGATCGCCGGGCACGCCCACCTCGTCGGACTGCCGGTGCGGGTGCAGGGCCGGCTGGAGAGCCGGGGCGGCTTCCGGCGCCTCACCGGCGCCCACGGCGTCGTACCGGTGCAGGTCGACGACGCCGAGCGGGACCGGCTGATGAAGGCCCTCCAGGAGAACGCCGGGATGGCGGCCTTCTTCGAGGAGGCCTGCGGAGGGGACGAGGGGGACTGCGGGGACTGATTTCGCGGAGTGCGTCCGTGCGTCGGTATCCTCTGGGGGCATTGCCGTGCAATGCCCCTACAGGTAGTGGGCCCCTTCAGTCAGGAGAGACCGGTGTCAGACGTCCGTGTGATCATCCAGCGCGATTCCGAGCGGGAAGAACGCGTGGTGACGACGGGCACTACGGCCGCCGAGCTCTTCGCCGGCGAGCGCTCGATCATCGCCGCGCGTGTGGCCGGCGAGCTCCGGGACCTGTCGTACGCCCTGTCCGAGGGCGACGAGGTCGAGGGCGTCGAGATCTCCTCCGAGGACGGCCTCAACATCCTGCGCCACTCCACCGCGCACGTCATGGCGCAGGCCGTGCAGGAACTCTTCCCCGAGGCCAAGCTCGGCATCGGCCCGCCCGTCAAGGACGGCTTCTACTACGACTTCGACGTCGAGAAGCCGTTCACGCCCGAGGATCTCAAGGCCATCGAGAAGAAGATGCAGGAGATCCAGAAGCGCGGGCAGAAGTTCGCCCGCCGCGCGATCACCGACGAGGCCGCCCGCGAGGAGCTGGCCGGCGAGCCGTACAAGCTGGAGCTGATCGGCCTCAAGGGCTCGGCGTCCAGTGACGACGGCGCGGACGTCGAGGTCGGTGCCGGCGAGCTGACGATCTACGACAACCTGGACGCCAAGACCGGCGAGCTGTGCTGGAAGGACCTCTGCCGCGGTCCCCACCTGCCCTCCACCCGGAACATCCCGGCGTTCAAGCTGATGCGCAACGCGGCCGCCTACTGGCGCGGCAGCGAGAAGAACCCCATGCTCCAGCGCATCTACGGCACCGCCTGGCCCACCAAGGACGAGCTGAAGGCGCACCTGGAGTTCCTCGCCGAGGCCGAGAAGCGCGACCACCGCAAGCTCGGCAGCGAGCTTGACCTGTTCTCCGTCCCGGAGCAGATCGGCTCCGGCCTCGCCGTCTTCCACCCCAAGGGCGGCATCATCCGCCGGGTCATGGAGGACTACTCGCGGCGCCGCCACGAGGAGGAGGGCTACGAGTTCGTCTACACCCCGCACGCCACCAAGGGGAAGCTCTTCGAGACCTCGGGCCACCTGGACTGGTACGCCGACGGCATGTACCCGCCCATGCAGCTCGACGAGGGCGTGGACTACTACCTCAAGCCCATGAACTGCCCGATGCACAACCTGATCTTCGACGCGCGCGGCCGGTCCTACCGTGAACTGCCGCTGCGCCTCTTCGAGTTCGGGACCGTGTACCGCTACGAGAAGTCGGGCGTCGTGCACGGCCTGACCCGGGCCCGCGGCTTCACGCAGGACGACGCGCACATCTACTGCACCCGCGAGCAGATGTCGGAGGAGCTCGACAAGACGCTCACCTTCGTCCTCGGCCTGCTGCGCGACTACGGCCTGACCGACTTCTACCTGGAGCTCTCCACCAAGGACCCGGAGAAGTTCGTCGGCTCGGACGAGGCCTGGGAAGAGGCCACGGAGACGCTGCGCCAGGTCGCCGAGAAGCAGGGCCTGCCCCTCGTGCCCGACCCGGGCGGCGCCGCCTTCTACGGCCCGAAGATCTCCGTCCAGACCAAGGACGCCATCGGCCGGACCTGGCAGATGTCGACGATCCAGCTCGACTTCAACCTGCCGGAGCGCTTCGACCTGGAGTACACCGGGGCGGACGGCGCCAAGCAGCGCCCCGTCATGATCCACCGCGCGCTGTTCGGCTCGATCGAGCGCTTCTTCGCGGTGCTCCTGGAGCACTATGCGGGCGCCTTCCCGGCGTGGCTGGCCCCGGTCCAGGCGGTCGGCATCCCGATCGGCGACGCGCACGTCGAGTACCTGGAGAAGTTCGCTGCGGCGGCCAAGCGGCAGGGTCTGCGCGTCGAGGTCGACTCCTCCTCGGACCGGATGCAGAAGAAGATCCGCAACGCCCAGAAGCAGAAGGTGCCCTTCATGGTCATCGCGGGCGACGAGGACATGTCCCACGGGTCCGTGTCCTTCCGCTACCGCGACGGCTCGCAGGAGAACGGCATCCCCTTCGACGAGGCCATCGCGAAGATCCAGAAGGTCGTCGAGGAGCGGGCGCAGGTCTGATCACACGGCATACGGGCCCCCGGGGAGATCCCGGGGGCCTTTGCCGTCCCCCCAGCTCGACGCCATATGCTGCACTGCATGACGAGTGAGCCGGAGCAGCAGCTGGGAGTGGGGACGCAGGACGCGTTCCAGCGTCTGTGGACGCCCCATCGGATGGCCTACATCCAGGGCGAGAACAAGCCGACCGGCCCGGGCGCCGGCGACGGCTGCCCCTTCTGCTCGATCCCGGCCAAATCCGACGAGGACGGGCTGGTCGTCCGGCGCGGCGAGCAGGTCTACGCCGTGCTCAACCTCTACCCGTACAACGGCGGCCACCTGATGACCGTGCCGTACCGGCACGTCGCCGACTACACGGACCTCACGGCGGGGGAGACCGCCGAACTCGGCGAACTCACCAAGCAGGCGATGACGGCCCTGCGCACGGCCTCCGGCGCGCACGGCTTCAACATCGGCATGAACCAGGGCACGGTGGCGGGCGCGGGCATCGCGGCGCACCTGCACCAGCACATCGTGCCGCGCTGGGGCGGGGACACGAACTTCATGCCGGTGGTGGGACATACGCGGGTGCTGCCGCAGCTGCTGGCGGACACGAGGAAGATGCTGGCGGAGGCCTGGCCGACGAGCTGACTCCGGCGGGGCCGGCTTTCGTTCTTCGACACCGGCCCCGGCCGCCCGAGGCTCACGAGCCCCTACGCGTCGTAGACATCCGCCTTCTTCGGCGAAGCCTCCTGCACAGCCCCACTCAGCGCCGACGACCTGGAACCGAACTTCTCCACGTCCACGCCGTTCTCCCGCAGCACCTTCAGCGCCGCCGCATGCACCACACGCAGCACAGGCGTGGCCGCCCGCAACGCGTCGTCGGCCATGAAGCGGTGCCGCCACGGCTGGTCGGCCCACGCATGCCGCAGACCGAACGGCTCCGGGAGCGTCAGACTGCCGCCGAGCCACTTCAGCAGCGGCGGGTACCAGGTCAGCGGGGCGCGCGCGGCCAGCCGTACCACCTCGTCGGCGTCGATCAGGGGGAGCTTCACGGTGCGGGTCTCCCAGAACCGGAGAGCCTTCTGCACCGCCTTCTCCTTGGCCGCCGGCTTCTCGTTGAACAGCGGGTTGACCGGCCCCAGGGCGTGTCCGGTGACCTCGATGCGCAGGGTGTCGTGGAGCACGGTCACCGTGATCAGCATCGTGATCACCAGATGGCCGTCCCAGAGGGTCCACTGCACGCCGAGGTAGTGCCGGTCGCCGCTGCCGAACTGCTGCTTGTTGCAGATGTCCTGTATCGCGTGCGTCCGGACCGTGTACGCGTCGACGTCCGTGCCGCTCGGCCGGGACACATCCGTCGCCTTCTCGCCGATCGGCGTGACGACCCAGTGCGTGATGGACGGCTTGGGGAAGCCGCCGGTGTTGATGGACGTGCGCTCCAGCATGCCCAGGCCGCCCTGGATCGCCACGATGACGTCCCAGCTGCGGAAGGGGTGGAACTCCTTGTCCGGGTCGGCCGAGACCAGTTCCTCGGCCAGTTGCCAGCTGCCCCACCGGGTGCCCATGCCGAGTATGCCCTTGGGGCCGGCGTAGAAGACCGAGTTGGACCGCTGCTCGGCGCCGAGGCGGGCCAGCTCCTTGCGGACCTGCTCGGCCGCGTCGCCCGGGTTGCCCGGAACGGCCTCGGGGATCTTGGCGCCCACCCCGCCGCCCGACAGCAGGCTCGACCAGCGCTCCCGCAGGTCACGGGCCGTTCGCTCGCAGATCTGCTTGGCCCAGAACCAGCCGACGACCGGCATGATGATCGCCGCGCGCGCGTACCAGGCCCAGAATCCCGTGAAGGGCATCTTGACCAGGAACAGCACGGCGAGCGCGCCCACCGCGACCAGCAGGGTCGTGGCGAGGGCGCCGGCGCGCTTGTCCTCGCGCTTGGCCATGGTGGTGCGCAGCGTGAACACCAGCAGCCACACGAGGAAGCCGGGCAGGAAGAGCACCCCGCAGATGACCGTGATCGCCGAGAGCCAGTTGTCGCGGTCGCGGCGGATGCGGTGGGCCGCCAGGCAGTGCTCCACGACGACCTGGGGTTCGATGCCGAAGGACTGGATGACGGGGGAGCGCCCGGCACCCAGCATCCGGTCGATGATGGCGCGGGAGAAGGCCTCGCCGAACCTGGGACGGAAGATCTTCGCCCAGGGGCGCGGCGGTTTCACCTTCGACTGGTGCCACTCGTTGTCGGCGTTGAGGATCTTGGTGACCTCGTCGTCCCGGTACGCCGCCGCGGCCAGTGCGTAGGTCGCCGCCGTCTGCCCAGCCGAACCCGCCAGAGGCACCTGGGCCCCTGGGCTGAAGTCGAATCCGTCTGTCACTGCCGCCCCCATCGCTGCCGCATCCGCATCTGCGGCCTTCCCGACTTCCGCGCTCCGCACACCTGTTGATCAGGTCATCAGCGTATCCGCACGCACCGACATCCGTCGGCGGGCGGCCGTCAAGCCGCCCGCCGGTGCGGAGGGAAGCCCTCACGAGGGCCATTTGGTGGCGCCCGGCGCGAACTACGAGGCCTCGCGCGCCTCTTCACGCACCCGTTCCGCTACCTGCGGCGGCATCGGTTCGTGGCGCGCGTACCGGCGGCTGAACCGGGCCGTGCCGTGCGACAGTGACCGCAGGTCGACCGAGTACCGGCCGATCTCGATCTCGGGCACCTCGGCCCGGATCACCGTGCGTCCGCCGGGCGTCTGCTCGGTACCGAGCACCCGGCCGCGCCGCCCCGACAGGTCGCTCATCACCGCGCCCACGAAGTCGTCGCCGACCAGCACCGACACCTCGGCCACCGGCTCCAGCAGATGGATCCGCGCGTCGGACGCCGCCTCCCGCAACGCGAGCGCGCCGGCCGTCTGGAAGGCGGCGTCGGAGGAGTCCACCGAGTGCGCCTTGCCGTCCAGCAGGGTCACGCGTACGTCGATGAGCGGATGCCCGGCGGCGACTCCCCTGGCGGCCTGGGACCGTACTCCCTTCTCCACGGACGGGATGAACTGCCGTGGCACCGCGCCGCCGACGACCTTGTCCACGAACTCGATGCCGGAGCCGCCCGGCAGCGGCTCGACCTCGATCTCGCAGATGGCGAACTGCCCGTGCCCGCCGGACTGTTTGACGTGCCGGCCACGTCCGCCCGACTTGATCGCGAAGGTCTCGCGCAGGGACACCTTGTGCGGCACGACGTCCACCTGGACGCCGTACCGGCTGCGCAGCCGCTCCAGGGCCACGTCGGCGTGCGCCTCGCCCAGGCACCACAGGACCACCTGGTGGGTGTCCTGGTTCTGTTCGAGCCGCATCGTCGGGTCCTCGGCCACCAGCCGGGCCAGGCCCTGCGAGAGCTTGTCCTCGTCCGGCTTGCTGTGCGCCTGGATGGCCAGCGGCAGCAGCGGGTCGGGCATCTGCCACGGCTCCATGAGCAGCGGGTCTTCCTTGGCGGACAGGGTGTCGCCGGTCTCGGCGCGGCTCAGCTTGGCCACGCAGGCCAGGTCGCCCGCGATGACGTGCGACACCGGCCGCTGCTGCTTGCCGAACGGTGTGGACAGGGCGCCGATCCGCTCGTCGACGTCGTGGTCCTCGTGGCCGCGGTCGGACAGTCCGTGCCCGGAGACGTGGACCGTCTGGTCGGCCCGCAGGGTGCCGGAGAAGAGGCGGATCAGCGACAGCCGGCCGACGTACGGGTCGGAGGAGGTCTTCACGACCTCCGCGACCAGCGGTGCGTCCGGGTCGCAGGGCCTGAGCTCGCGCGGCTTGCCGTCGATCGTGGTCACCCGCACCGTCTCGTGCTCCAGCGGTGTCGGGAAGCCCCGTGTGATCAGCTCCAGCACCTCCACTGTGCCGAGCCCCTGCCGGCCGCCGTCGGACGCGGGGGCGGCGGCCAGGACGGGGAAGAAGACCCCGCGCGCGACGGCCCGCTCCAGGTCCTCGATCAGCGTCCCGACATCGATCTGTTCCCCGCCGAGATAGCGGTCCATGAGGGTCTCGTCCTCGCTCTCCGAGATGATCCCCTCGATCAGCCGGTTACGGGCCTCCTCGATCAGCGGCAGCTCGTCCTCGCCCGGCTCCGACTCCTTGCGCTCGCCGGTCGAGTAGTCGAACAGCTTCTGCGACAGCAGCCCGATCAGGCCGGTCACGGGCGCGTGCCCGTCGGGTGCCTGCGGGCCGTGCAGGGGCAGGTAGAGCGGCAGGACCGCGTCGGGATCGTCCGCGCCGAAGGCCTCCGCGCAGATCCGCGTCATCTCCTCGAAGTCGGAGCGCGCCGACTCCAGGTGTGTGACGACGATGGCCCGGGGCATGCCCACGGCCGCGCACTCCTCCCACACCATGCGGGTCGAGCCGTCCACGCCGTCCGAGGCCGAGACGACGAAGAGGGCCGCGTCCGCCGCTCGCAGACCGGCCCTGAGCTCACCGACGAAGTCGGCGTATCCGGGGGTGTCGAGAACATTGACCTTGATGCCGTCCCACTCGACGGGCACCAGGGAGAGCTGTACCGAGCGCTGCTGCCTGTGCTCGATCTCGTCGTAGTCGGAGACGGTGCCGCCGTCCTCCACACGGCCCGCCCGGTTCACCGCCCCCGCTGTGAGCGCGAGGGCTTCCACCAACGTGGTCTTGCCCGATCCGGAGTGGCCGACCAGCACCACATTCCGTACGGACTGAGGGTGGTCGGCCGCTAGCGCCCTGCCGGCGGCCCCAGGGTGTGTTTTGTCGCCCATGATCCTGCCTCCCGTGCACGGTGAGGTCACTGTGGGCGCGGACACGCGGGATCCGCGTGCATGGCGGCTCCGGCGACGCCCGCGGTTATTCGAGCTTTCCACTCCCGTCACGGTGCGTCCATACGAAGGACGCGATCGCGCCGCCCACCAGCGGCTCGCCGGATCCCCCGAAGGCGTCCGGGTGCCCGCCCCTCACCCACACGCGCGCGTGGCTACGATGGGCCAGCCGGTGGCCAGCAGGGGCCATGCGGCGACACCGACCCTCGGGAAGGCCATGCTGAACAAGTACGCGCGTGCATTCTTCACGCGTGTCCTCACACCGTTCGCCGCGTTTCTCATCCGGCTGGGCGTCAGCCCCGACGCCGTCACGCTGATCGGCACCGCCGGTGTGGTCGCGGGCGCGCTGGTCTTCTACCCCATGGGCGAGTTCTTCTGGGGCACGGTCGTGATCACACTCTTCGTCTTCTCGGACCTCGTCGACGGAAACATGGCGCGCCAGCTCGGCCGCTCCAGCCGCTGGGGCGCCTTCCTGGACTCCACGCTCGACCGGGTCGCCGACGGCGCGATCTTCGCCGGCTTCATCCTCTGGTACGCCGGGGGCGGCGACGACCTCGTGCTGTGCGCCGTCTCGATCTTCTGCCTGGCCAGCGGCCAGGTGGTGTCGTACACCAAGGCCCGCGGTGAGTCGATCGGTCTGCCGGTCGCCGTCAACGGGCTCGTCGAGCGCGCCGAGCGGCTGGTGATCTCGCTGGTCGCGGCCGGGCTCGCGGGCCTGCATGCGTTCGGTGTGCCCGGCATCCAGTACCTGCTGCCCGTCGCCCTGTGGATCGTCGCCGTGGGCAGCCTCGTCACGCTGATCCAGCGGGTCGTCACGGTCCGCCGGGAGTCCGCCGAGGCCGAGGCGGCCGCGCAGGACAATGAGGGCGAGCAGCATAACGCCTCTCACGGGAGCGAGGCGGCCACGTGAGCGCACAGGACCGGTTGACGGACGCGCTGTACGGCCTCGGCTGGAGCACCGTCAGGAAGCTCCCCGAGCCGGTCGCCGTACGGCTCGGGCAAACCATCGCCGACCTCGCGTGGAAACAGCGCGGCAAGGGCGTCCAGCGCCTGGAGAGCAACTACGCGCGCGTGGTGCCCGACGCCGGCCCCGAGCGGCTGGCCCAGCTCTCCCGTGCGGGCATGCGCTCCTACCTGCGCTACTGGATGGAGTCCTTCCGCCTCCCCGCCTGGAGCAAGGAGCGGATCAAGGGCGGTTTCGACCCCAAGGACATCCACTACCTCACCGAGGGCATGGCCGCCGGCAAGGGCGTCATACTCGCCCTGCCGCACCTGGGCAACTGGGACCTGGCCGGCGCCTGGGTCACCACGAAGCTCGGGATCCCGTTCACGACGGTGGCCGAGCGCCTTAAGCCGGAGACGCTCTACGACCGGTTCGTCGCCTACCGCGAGAGCCTCGGCATGGAGGTCCTGCCGCACAGCGGCGGCACCGCCTTCGGCACCCTGGCCCGGCGGCTGCGCGACGGCGGCCTGGTCTGCCTGGTCGCCGACCGTGACCTGTCCGCCTCCGGTGTCGAGGTCGACTTCTTCGGCGACACCACCCGGATGCCGGCCGGACCCGCCCTGCTCGCCCAGCAGACGGGCGCCCTGTTGCTGCCCGTCACCCTCTGGTACGACGACTCGCCCGTGATGCGGGGCCGCCTCCACCCACCGGTCGAGGTGCCCGAGTCGGGCACCCGCGCCGAGAAGACGTCCGTGATGACACAGGCGCTGGCCGACGCCTTCGCCTCGGGGATCGCCGACCACCCGGAGGACTGGCACATGCTCCAGCGCCTGTGGCTCGCGGACCTCGATCCAGCGAAGGGATCCACGTGAGGATCGGCATCGTCTGCCCGTACTCCTGGGACGTACCGGGCGGCGTCCAGTTCCACATCCGGGACCTGGCCGAATACTTCATCCGCCTCGGCCACGAGGTGTCCGTCCTCGCCCCGGCGGACGACGACACTCCGCTGCCGCCGTACGTCGTCTCGGCCGGGCGCGCGGTGCCGGTGCCGTACAACGGCTCGGTGGCCCGGCTGAACTTCGGCTTCCTCTCGGCGGCCCGGGTCCGCCGGTGGCTGCACGACGGCGAGTTCGACGTGATCCACATCCACGAACCGACCTCGCCCTCGCTGGGCCTGCTGACCTGCTGGGCGGCCCAGGGCCCGATCGTCGCCACGTTCCACACGTCCAACCCGCGCTCCCGGGCCATGATCGCCGCGTACTCGATCCTCCAGGCCGCCCTGGAGAAGATCAGCGCGCGGATCGCGGTGAGCGAGTACGCCCGGCGCACGCTGGTGGAGCACCTCGGCGGGGACGCGGTGGTGATCCCCAACGGCGTGGACGTCGACTTCTTCGCCGAGGCCGAGCCCAAGGCCGAGTGGCAGGGCGACACGATCGGCTTCGTCGGGCGCATCGACGAGCCCCGCAAGGGACTGCCGGTCCTCATGAAGGCCCTGCCGAAGATCCTCGCCGCCCGACCGCAGACCCGGCTGCTGGTCGCCGGGCGCGGCGACGAGGTGGAGGCGGTGGAGACCCTCCCGGCCGAGCTGCGCTCCCGCGTCGAGTTCCTCGGCATGGTCAGCGACGAGGACAAGGCGCGCTTCCTGCGCAGCGTCGACCTGTACATCGCGCCCAACACCGGCGGCGAGAGCTTCGGCATCATCCTGGTCGAGGCCATGTCCGCCGGCGCCCCCGTCCTCGCCTCCGACCTGGACGCCTTCGCGCAGGTCCTGGATCGGGGGGCGGCCGGCGAGCTGTTCCCGAACGAGGACGCCGACGCCCTCGCCGACGCGGCCGTCCGGCTGCTGGGGGACCCGGAGCGGCTGGCGGAGCTGCGGGAGCGGGGGAGTACCCATGTACGGCGCTTCGACTGGTCGACCGTCGGCGCGGACATCCTCTCCGTCTACGAGACGGTGACGGCGGGCGCGGCGGCGGTGGCCGAGGACGACCGGGTGACGGGGCTGCGGGCCAGGCTGGGGTTCGCCCGGGACTGAGGCCGGACGGACTGATTCCTGTCGGGCCGGGCCGAAGGGCGGCTCGGCCAGGGCAGGGTGAACCGAGAGGCCGGCCGGGCCGCTAGCCTTGCCGCCCGTGACCACCACTCTCATCTGGATCGCCGTCGCCCTGGTCGCGATCGGGCTGTATCTGAGCTGGACCGCCGGCCGTCTCGACCGCCTCCACGCCCGGATCGACGCCGCCCGGGCCGCCCTGGACGCGCAGTTGCTGCGCCGGGCCTCGGTGGCGCAGGAACTGGCCACGTCGGGGGTCCTGGACCCGGCCGCCTCGATCGTGCTCTACGAGGCCGCGCACGCGGCCAGGCAGGCCGAGGAGGAGCAGCGTGAAGTCGCCGAGAGCGAACTGAGCCAGGCACTGCGGGCCGTCTTCGCGGATGCCCAGCAGCTGGAGGCGGTGCGAGAGGCGCCCGGGGGGGAGGAGGCCGCGACCGAGCTCGTACAGGCGGTGCGGCGCGTCCCCATGGCACGCCGCTTCCACAACGACGCCGTACGCGCCGCTCGCGCGCTGCGCCGCCACCGCAAGGTCCGCTGGTTCCGGCTGGCCGGCCACGCGCCGTTCCCGATGGCCTTCGAGATGGACGACGAGCCACCGGCCGCACTGGCGGACCGCTCGGGCTCCTGACGGCGGGACGTCCCCGCCGCCGCGGGGCGAAAACGATCCACCGGCTACCCATTGGCCCTTGCTGTGGCCTGCTCCTCTCACGTTTCCTCGGTGCTGCACAAAACCCCTCTTTCCCAGCAGCGAGGTCACCCGTGTCCATCTCCGAAAACCAGGCTCCCGAGACCGGCACCGCCCGTGTGAAGCGCGGCATGGCCGAGCAGCTCAAGGGCGGCGTCATCATGGACGTCGTCACGCCGGAGCAGGCGAAGATCGCCGAGGACGCGGGCGCCGTCGCCGTCATGGCCCTGGAGCGGGTCCCGGCCGACATCCGCAAGGACGGCGGCGTGGCCCGCATGTCCGACCCGGACATGATCGAGGGCATCATCGAGGCCGTCTCCATCCCGGTGATGGCCAAGTCCCGCATCGGCCACTTCGTCGAGGCCCAGGTCCTGCAGTCCCTCGGCGTCGACTACATCGACGAGTCCGAGGTCCTCACCCCGGCCGACGAGGTCAACCACAGCGACAAGTTCGCCTTCACCACCCCCTTCGTCTGCGGCGCCACCAACCTGGGCGAGGCCCTGCGCCGCATCGCCGAGGGCGCCGCGATGATCCGCTCCAAGGGCGAGGCCGGCACCGGCAACGTCGTCGAGGCCGTCCGCCACCTGCGCCAGATCAAGAACGAGATCGCCCGCCTGCGCGGCTACGACAACAACGAGCTGTACGCCGCCGCCAAGGACCTGCGCGCCCCGTACGAGCTGGTCAAGGAGGTCTCCGAGCTGGGCAAGCTCCCGGTCGTGCTGTTCTCCGCCGGCGGCGTCGCCACCCCGGCCGACGCGGCCCTGATGCGCCAGCTCGGCGCCGAGGGCGTCTTCGTCGGCTCCGGCATCTTCAAGTCCGGCGACCCGGCCAAGCGCGCCGCCGCCATCGTGAAGGCCACCACCTTCTACGACGACCCGAAGATCGTCGCCGACGCGTCCCGCAACCTCGGCGAGGCCATGGTCGGCATCAACTGCGACACCCTCCCCGAGACCGAGCGCTACGCCAACCGCGGCTGGTAAGGCACAGGAACCCATGAGCGACACCCCCGTCATAGGCGTCCTGGCCCTCCAGGGCGACGTACGGGAGCACCTCGTCGCCCTGGCCGCGGCCGATGCCGTGGCCAGGCCGGTGCGGCGCCCCGAAGAGCTCGCCGAGGTGGACGGCCTCGTCATCCCCGGAGGCGAGTCCACCACCATCTCGAAGCTGGCCGTCCTGTTCGGCCTGATGGACCCGCTCCGCGCGCGCGTGCGGGACGGCCTGCCCGTCTACGGCACCTGCGCCGGCATGATCATGCTCGCCGACAAGATCCTCGACCCGCGCTCGGGCCAGGAGACCATCGGCGGCATCGACATGATCGTGCGCCGCAACGCCTTCGGCCGGCAGAACGAGTCCTTCGAGGCGGCCGTCGACGTCGAGGGCGTCGAGGGCGCCCCGGTGGAGGGCGTCTTCATCCGCGCCCCCTGGGTCGAGTCCGTCGGCGCCGAGGCCGAGGTGCTCGCCGAGCACGAAGGCCACATCGTCGCGGTCCGTCAGGGCAATGTTCTGGCCACGTCGTTCCACCCGGAACTGACCGGCGACCACCGCGTGCACGGCCTGTTCGTCGAGATGGTGCGCGCGAACCGTACAGCCGAGTCCTTGTAGGATTCCTGCGTTCGTTGCTGAGATGGGTTACGCGAAGGAGACAGGCAGATGTCCGGCCACTCTAAATGGGCTACGACGAAGCACAAGAAGGCCGTGATCGATGCCAAGCGCGGCAAGCTCTTCGCGAAGCTGATCAAGAACATCGAGGTGGCCGCCCGGATGGGCGGCGTCGACATCGAGGGCAACCCCACTCTCTACGACGCCATCCAGAAGGCGAAGAAGCAGTCGGTTCCGAACAAGAACATCGACTCCGCGGTCAAGCGCGGTGGCGGTCTCGAGGCCGGTGGCGCCGACTACGAGACGATCATGTACGAGGGCTACGGCCCGAACGGCGTCGCCGTGCTCATCGAGTGCCTCACCGACAACCGCAACCGTGCCGCCTCCGACGTCCGTGTCGCCATGACCCGTAACGGCGGCTCCATGGCCGACCCGGGCTCGGTGTCCTACATGTTCAGCCGCAAGGGCGTCGTCATCGTCCCCAAGGGCGAGCTGGCCGAGGACGATGTCCTCACCGCCGTACTGGACGCGGGCGCCGAGGAGGTCAACGACCTCGGCGAGTCCTTCGAGGTCATCAGCGAGGCCACCGACCTGGTCGCGGTCCGCACCGCCCTCCAGGAAGCCGGCATCGACTACGACTCCGCCGACTCCAGCTTCGTGCCGTCCGTCCAGGTCGAGCTGGACGAGGAGGGCGCCAAGAAGATCTTCAAGCTGATCGACGCGCTCGAGGACAGCGACGACGTGCAGAACGTCTTCGCCAACTTCGACGTCAGCGACGAGGTCATGGAGAAGGTCGACGCGTAGCGCTGCCGCGGGCTGAACGGTTTCCGGCGGGGGGGGGGGGGGGGGGCCCCCGGCCCATAGGAGGTGTTGGTGAACAACAAGAGACTGTAGAAGAATAGAAGACCACAAAGAGGGGAGGGGGGGGGGGGTGATT
>NZ_JBVJBP010000021.1:0-176379 GCF_055589465.1 Streptomyces sp. NPDC041940 | reverse complement strand
ACTCCCACAGGTCTTCCGGCGCCAACCGTTCGACAAGCGCAGCAGTCATCACCCCAGACTGCCGCAAGATCACGCCAACTGAAATGACGTCTTAGGAAGCTTGAGTGCTCCGGCGGCAGGGATCGGTCGGGCGCTCGTAGCACGGTGCCCTCGGAAGGTTGCCTCGCGTTCTGAACTGAGCTGGGCGCAAAGCAAGCACCGCTCTCGGAGAGAAGCGGGGTGAATTGTGGGCTGAACTGCGGCTTCGTCGGTAGAGGAAGCGAGTGGCTACTCGACCGCGAGGCACCAGTGTTGACCGTGGCTGACCCCTGCTTCTGGCACGTTTGTGCACGAACCTCAGCCGACGACAGTCAGCCACGACGGCGAGTGCGCGCACTGGCCAGGCGCGCGTATGTCTCGCTGCACCCCCACCAGCCTTAGCCACGCTGCCAGTGCCGTCGAGCAGAGCAAGCCGCGATGGCCGGCGCATGCTGACAGCGCCTGAACCCTAAACTTGGGAAGCTACTTTATGCGGGCCCAGTTGCGGGTGCTGACATGAGCCAAACGCCCGGATCAAGTGGGAGCGAGTACACCACTTCCTTGGACGCCACGTTAGGAGGAGATGCCATCATCGGCCCTTGGCCCTCGGCTCCCGCATATTTGGGATGGAGGAAAACTGGGCCTTTCCCTCTACCCACATACCTAGCAATTGGATTGTTGCGGGCTTGAGGTGACATGCCCGAATGGAGCGCAGGGCGCTGCCGCGATAAACAGGATTCAGCCGAGCGGCGTTCCATTTCAGCACTAGCTGCACAATTCGCTTGTCCCCAGCCCCCTCCACGGTGGGCCACTTCTTATCCTCTCCAGAGATCTCGCACCACGCTGCAGCGATAAGCGCCAGGGCATCTCTCTGCTCCACCGGGGTCTGGGAGAAAGTCTTAGTGAAGGCATCGCCGTAATTGGGAACTCCTCCGATGGGGACATAGTCATACCGCTCCGTAAACCACGGAGTGTCGCATCCAGGCAGGATCTCGGACAATTCCTCAAGGTTGCGCCCTACGGCCGCGTCGCAACGCATATAGGCGCCGTTAGCTTGATCACGCGGAAGTCGAAGGATGAAGGGAGCCCGCAAAATCACTGGCCCCATATGATATTGATACAAGGCGACCGGCCCATATCTTTCGATCACCCGGGTCATGGGGATGATTCCGGACATGGCGGCAGCGGAAGCAACCCATTGTTTAGTCGCTGACAAAGACACAATTTCCGACTCAAGCAAGCTGAAACTGTCGGATTCAAACTTCTCCCAGAAAAGCGACACTTTCTCATCCATATAGAATGTGTCGTCAAGTGTTGTGTGAGGGATTAGGGAGATACACAGAGAGAGTGCAAGCCTAATCTCGCGGTCGACATCGCGGAGTGCCTCTTCGAAGTTTGCCGACGTCAATTCGAAACGGAGGTTTCTGGCAACCACCGGTAGGTTTTCCCAGTTAGCGTGAAGGAGTGCTCCAATACCGCGTAGATAGGTGAGCGACGAGAGGCGCTCTGAATGGCGGCTAGAGGAATGTTCGGTGACCTCGCCAGCCTTCAGTGCGAGCTCCACGCTCGCGCGACAGATATCCCGCAGGAGCTGCGGCCGCGGGACAGCAAAAGCAAGGGAGCGTCCCGCGAAGGAGACGAGATTTACCTGCTCTTCCAATGGAGCTGAGGTGACAGCTTCCAGGACTCTCTCTAGAAAATCGTCGATGCCATCCTCTGTATTGTTACCTACGATCTGCAATGCCAACTGAGAAACAACGTCCCATTCCGCGCGGGCGATCCTACGCCGCAGTTTGATAAACAATTGCGCCGCTGTAGGATTAAGCCTCACTAGCTGATTTGCCGCAAAGTACTCCAGAAATGTTCTGTGAGTAAACCCATAAAGCTCTTGAGCGGCATCAGATCCAACGTTTGAAAGGACCCATGCCCGGCCGGTGCAAAAGTCGACAAACTGGGATGCTGCAGCCTCCGCCTCATCTTCATCTTCGAATCGCTTTTGGAGAAGAAAGCTCTTGACGAAGCGGATAAGCTGGTCACGGGTGAGCCCGGACTGCTTTTCTGGACTACTGTAGATTGAGTACGCGAGAGAATTTATGGCGTGCTTCACGTGCGCATCGAACGGCAAGGGTGTTACGATCCCGCGCTGCTTGTCCCATTTATCGAACAGTAGTTCCGCGCATTTCTTGTAGACCTCAGGTCGGTTAGCGGGGATGTAATTTTCGCTAGCATAGATCCCGCACATCAGAGATAGCATCAACGGATTTCTCGTCAGATCGGCGACAAATCTGCTGTCTGTGTAAAAGCTCCGAGAGAGCTCTTCCCGCCGGTTCTTCTCGATAGTGTTGTCCAGCGAAAACCACTTGTCTGCGTACGTCTGTACGTCTGAGTCAGTCAACTGAGCAAGCTGCACAGGGGTGAACAGAGCCTCATCGAGAGGTGCCTCCTCGTATCCAACCTTGCGAGTGGTCACGAGGATAGGCGTCATGGGGTACTTGTATGCAAATGATTCGACGAGCTCAACTACTCTGCGGCGAAGCGCCGTGTCGATTAGCTCATCGAGTCCGTCGAAGATGACAAAAGCACGCCCTGATGACAGTGCGTACTCGACGAATCCATTATCTGGCTCCACGTTGTACGGAGACTTGCAAAGATCCTCGAGATACTGAAGCATGGTCGCTTTGCCAGCTTCGAAGTCTCTCGTGTAATCGCGCAGCACGACCAGGAAAGGAATGACCGCTGAAGATGCAGGAAGGCCGTTTCGTGCAATGTCGAAAGCTAGCTTTAGTGACAGCGTGGATTTACCTCCGCCCGGGTCGCCGAGAATTACAACCCGGTGAGAAGATGAAATGACCTCGTTAAGGTCTGCGCTGGAGTCGCGGGAATGATGCTTTTTGCTTGAATCCTCGCGAAGAATGAAATGAGGCTCTACGAAGAGTCGGCTATAAGCCACGCGCTTCGTCGTGCCGGCATGAGGTAGTTTCATGGTCGCATGAACGCTCCTCACTTGCTCCTTGAAGGATTCTTCGAAGTCGTGGTATCGGGCTAGGCGATCGATATTCTTGATAAAATCTGACCGCTGAAGGTCGGCACGGGCATAACTAGCAGCCATGCGCACGACTGCTGCCCGACTCTCGGGTGGAAATGAATTGGATGCGGAGATTTGTTCTACACGCTCAACAATGGACGCAGTAAGAGATTGCCAGATCTCTTCAATAATGGCATCGGTGTCGACAGTGTCGGCGCCAGGGAGGCTAGTGATTGATGTGCGTAGATTCGATTTTGCGTCATCGAGTCCTTTGATCTGCTGCCTTTTTCCTGACGCTGCAAACTCATGCACAGTGATGGACATGGAGAGAGAGGCGAAATCTGCTGAATCCAAGTAATTCTGCAGTTTGCGAGAGAATTGCGACGTTGTCTCTTTAATGTTTTCTGACGTGCCAGGGTCCATCTGCAGGCGCTTGCGCGTCGCCCTGTTACGCATTCGGCCCTGGGCCGTGGTCACGGGGCTCATAAGGGCTTTGCCCAAGGCCATGCCAGCTGCCCTCTCGATGACTGGCTTGAGGCTTGACAGAAGAGCAAGTTCAGCTCCAGTGACCATCGAGTGACTCCTGACCTGTATGACCGGGCAGCGGAGGCACTCGCTGCACTGATAGATCGCCCAGCATAGAAGCTCCGTCTCATCGAGGGGTTCATTTTGAGGAATTTCGTCTTGCCGGTGTGTGCCTCTGTGGGGGCATGTTCCAGACCCCTGTGACGTCACCGGCGTCCTACATCAGAAGGGATCGCGGGCTGAATCTCAGAGGGCGGCGTAGCGGCTTCGAGGTTGGTCGCCAAAGTGACGCAAAGCGCTGGAGCCGACCGCCCCAGCCACGACGTGCGCCCTTTTGCAAGCGGCAGATTGATGTGTGCGCGGCACGGGCGCCGGCCAGGCTGGAGCGGGGCGGAGACAGGAGCGCAGGCCCGGCCGGGGGCCAGCCCGCGCGCGGTGAGCGGAGCGAGCCGCCTGAACCCGTAGAGAAAGTTGTAACTCAGTCGGGCTGCTAGGGCTTGTCCGGTCCCGGTAGATGCCTGACACTCCGGTCCCAGCTGATGGTTGCCAGTGGCCGTGGTCGTGCATCGGATCGGGTATGGGCATGAGGTACAGAGGCCGTATGGGCTTCCGTAGCGGGGAGAACAGCCGCTGCCAGTTCCCCTGAGAGCTCTTGCCCACTCTCGCCTTTGGGCGGGAGGGGGCTTTTCGTCACGTGCGTGGGTCAGCGAGCGCCGGTCTGTCGCCGAACGCCAGCGAGCGCCTTCCCCCAGGGAAACGCCTGGGGATTCCCCCGCTTCGGAGGGTGCGACTGGTATCCGTCCGGGCCGTCGAGGACCAGAATGCCCTGTTCGCGCAGTACAGCAATCGACCGTGCCACCGCTGGCTGTGCGCCCTGAGCCTGGTTGAAGTAGGGCATCGCTACGACTGGCACTCCCATGTGCACCGCTTCCGACGGGATACCGATGGCGACAGTGTCCGAGATGCCGGCCCCCCACTTGTTCAACGTGGTGCACGACATCGGCGCTACGAGCATCGCGTCGGCCTTCGGTAGGGCGTCCTTCTCCCACGGCAGCTTGTACCGCGACCGAACAGGGTGCCCTGTCAGCTCGACGAGTTCCTCCACGCGCGGCTCCCACCAGGTCGCTGCGGACGGGGTGAGGATGAGGCATACGTCCCAGCCGTCGGCCTGCGCGGCGCGGACGCCGTCGTCGATGTGCTGGGTCGGGCCGGCGGCGCAGGCGATGAGGTAGAGCACTTGGGTCATGCCCGCAGTCCACAATGCTCGGCGAGCGTCCGCAAGGCCGGTCCGGGGGCCCGGGTGACGCGGACGACGTCCTTGACGAGGTTCACCGTTTCTGGGCGTCCGCGCACCTCCTCGGGTGCCAGCGCGTCGGCCTGGAGCAGGGCTGCTGCTGCGGCGCCCTTGCGTCGGGTCAGCAGCGAGGCGCGCGCGATGGCGACCCGGTGCCCGGCCTGTCGCTCCCGGGTCATCCCTGCGAGCGCTTCGGGCCTCGCATCCTCTGCGGCCTCGAGCGCGGACCATCCGTCCTCGAAGCGGAGCAGCACGTCCATCCGGTGCAAGGTGACGTTCGTCGGCCCGAACTGGGTGTAGTCCTCGTCAAGGTCGGCGCCCTGCCGCGCGGCCACGTCTCCGGCCTCGGCCACGTACCCGCCCGCCGCTGCGACCCGCCCGGGGGTGCGCTCCTGCGAGGACTCGGCGAGTGCGGCGGACAGGTACAGCATTCCGAGGGTGGACAGGCCGAGCGCCCCGCGGTCGGTGAGCCCGTCGGCCAGGCGCCGCGCGGCCGCCGTCGCGAACTCGACCGCCGCGGCCGGACGCTGCTGGTAGACGAGGCTCTTCGCGACCCGCCGGGCGGCCGCGCCCATCTGCACCGGATCACCGGACCGCTCGGCGGCGACCAGCGCCCGGTCAGCGGCGAGCGCCGCCGGGATCGCCGTCGCCGCACCGTACTTATGCAGGTACGAGGTGACGAGCTGGTACACGCGGGAGAGCAGCGCGTGCCCCTCACCCTGCTCGCCGACGGGCGCCGCGTGCACCGCCCGCCCGGCATCCCCGATCAGTGCGGGCAGGTCCCGGGAGAGCGCAGCGTAGTGGCAGGCCTGGAAAGCCACGCAGCAGTAGTCGAGGCGGCGTTGCAGAACATCCCGTGGGTGCACGTCGTCGTCGCGGTCGGGGCCGTACAGGGCGTCGATGACGCGGAGGGCGTCAGCGGGCGGGGTGCTGTCTGCGGGCTGCTGGGGCGCAGTGTCGGTCAAAAGCTGCTCCAGGGGGACGCGGAGGATCTCGGCCGCGCGCACCAGTACCGAGAGCCGCGGGTCCTGTTGGCGCTTGCCGCCTTCGATGTCCTGCACCCAGCGCTTCGTCTGGCCCATGAGGTGGCCGAAGTCCGACTGGGTGTAGCCGCGCTCGGCTCGCCAGTAGGCGATGCGCCGGCCGATGCCTGAAGTGTCCATCCCAGTGCCCCCGTACAAGGCACGCACTTTGCGTGCCCAGCTCTGTTGTACCGCGCCCTACGGTCCCATGTGTGAGGCGGACCACATGCGAAAGGGGAGGCGCGAGCATGAACAGCGATCACAGCCATCTGGCCCTACGACCGATCGAGGCTGCGCCCGGCGTTCTCATTCATCCCACCGCTGACCGGCGGTTGGCCTCGGAGCACTGGCTGCTGGCAACACTTCCGGCACCGAGTCGTGACCGCGCCCGGCTGGAATGGGACCAGCACCAGGTGACGCTGCTGCCGTTGGGCACCCTGTTCTCCGCGGTGCGGATCCCCGGCCGCCTCCTCGTCGCCCTGACTGGCATCACCGAGGCCCCCAAGCTGGACCAGTTCCTGCGCGAGAGCCTCGACGGCGGCCCGGTCATCTGCGATCCGCGCTTCCGCCGGTACTACGCCCTGGTCCCCGCGAGCATGCCCAGAACCTGGCACCAGGCGCTCGATGACTGGCGGGCCATGGACGTCGACTGCCTGGGCCGCGGCAGCTACCTCGGCGTGCCGAGTGTGGACGCCGTGCAATGGACTCGTCCCCGCGCCACCTACTGGTCGGCGCCTGTGGACTCGCCGTCGACGCTGTGCTCGCCCGTCGAGGTCGCCCGCTTGATCGCCGCCGGACGGCACTGCATGCCCGCGGAGCCGGAGGTATGAGCGGCCGCGAGTATCCGTCGTCCGTCGACGCCCCCTGGGCAGCCGCGTTCGAGCGCCTGGCGGACCACTGCATGACGTGCCCGACGTGCACGGCCGCTGACGACCAAGCCGCGAACCTTCGGCTGACGTGCCCAGAAGCCGTACGGCTGAGCAGGGAATGCCGGGACGCGCGCCGCGGCGCCTGACCCAAGGAGACTCCCGCCCCGGCCCCCAACCCTGGACAGGTCGAGCGCCGGGGCGGGCTCGTCAAGCAACCGAAGAAACCGAAGAAGAGAGGAAGAACTCTTGTTTGCTCACTCTGATCGGCTCCCGACCGGGACGCCTCTGCCGTCCGGCGCGGCCATGCCGTCCCCGTGGGGCTTGCGGCGCATGGCTCCGTATCCGGCGATGGCGTCGGGCTACGCCCGCGTCGAACTCGACCGAACCACCCAGACGGCTCGCTACTTCGACGCCGACGGCCACGTGCTGGAGATGGGGAAGCACGGCACCAGCAGTGGCACGAACCCGGCGACCAACACCGGTAACCCATCAGACGGCTCTGGCGGCGGTGGCAGCGGCGGCGGTGACCAGGACACCGGGAACGACACCGACCAGTGACCGATCTCGGTCCGGTGCTGGTCGTCACCAATCTGGACGACCCCACGGCCGACGTGGTGATCAGTGAGCTGCACGACCGGGGTGTCCCGGTCGTGCGGCTCGACTCGGGGGACTTCCCTCACGCCCTGTCGGTCACGGCCACGATCACGTCGAACGGCGTGGAAGGAACGCTGTCCACGCCGTCACGGACCGCGGACCTGACACAGCTCCGTTCCCTGTACTACCGCCGGCCTTCAGGCTTCACCTTCCCGCACCTGGACGAGCAGGACGCCCGGTTCGCGGTCGCTCAGGCCCGCTACGGTCTGGGAGGAGTCCTCGCGTCGCTTCCCGGCTGCCTGTACGTCAACCACCCGCACCGCATCGGGGACGCCGAGTTCAAACCGTCCGGCCTGGCCGCCGCTGCGGCTGCGGGGTTCCATCTCCCGCCGACGGTCATCACCTCGGACCCGGATGCCGCGCGGTCGTTCATCAAGCAGCACGCACGCGTGATCTACAAGCCTCTGTCGGCGCCGCTGTACCGCATCGGCGGGGTTTCCTGCACCGTGGAGGTCGCCGAGGTGGCGGCCGACGACATCGATGAGGCCGTCTCCGGCACGGCCCACCTGTTCCAGCAGCGGATCGAGAAGACCGCGGACGTACGCGTGACCGTCATCGGTGACCGGGTGTTTCCTGTCCGCATCGACTCGGACCTGTTGGACTGGCGCACCGACTACAGCCGTCTGCGCTACTCCGTGGTCAGCCCGCCGCCCGGCATCATCGACGCCCTGCACGCATACCTGGCCCGCTTCGGCCTCGTGTTCGGCGCTTTCGACTTCGCCATCGACCGTGAGGGGCAATGGTTGTTCCTGGAGTGCAACCCGTCTGGGCAGTGGTACTGGCTGGAACCGGAGACCGGCTTGCCGATGCTCGCGGCCATGGCCGACCTGCTGGAAAGGAAGATGCGTTGATGACCGTCATGGACTCCGCAGCCCAGCGCCGTGCGCTGGCCGGTCGACTCGCCGATGGCGGCTTCCTGCGTACCTCGCCGTGGCGCGCGGCTGTCGAAACCGTGCCCCGCCATGAGTTCCTGCGCGGCGGTTTCTTCGATCAGGTCGAAGGCTCCGCACCGACCGCCTGGCGGCCGGTCTTGCCCGGCACCGCCGGCTGGCTGGAGCGCTGCTATGCGGATGAGTCTCTGGTCACTCAGATCGCCGGGACCGTCGTGCCGGGCGACATCCGCGGTGAGATCCTGCGCACCCCCACGTCGTCCAGCACCATGCCGAGTCTGGTCGTGCGGATGCTGGAGGAGCTCCAAGTCAACGACGGCTACCGGGTGCTTGAGATCGGCACCGGCACCGGTTACTCGACCGGGCTGCTGTGCCACCGACTCGGAGAGGACTTGGTGACGTCGGTGGAGGTGGACGCGGAGGTGTGCAGCAGGGCGAGTGCTGCCCTGGGTTCCTGCGGCTACTTCCCCGAGTTGGTTGTCGGTGACGGCCTCGCCGGGCACAAGGACGGGGCCCCGTACGACCGGCTGGTCGCCACCTGCGGGGTGCTGGAGGTGCCGCACGCCTGGATCGAGCAGACCGCACCGGGCGGAGTCATCGTGGCCACCCTGTGCGGGTGGCTGTATGCCTCGGAGTTGGCCCGGCTTACTGTCGGCGAAGACGGGGTGGCCCACGGCAGACTGCTCGGGGGGCAGATCTCCTTCATGCTCGCCCGGCCGCAGACGCCGCCCCCGCTCGGCATGCTCCCCGACCTCGACGACGGCACGGAACGCGAGACCGTCACCGGGGCCGACGTGCTGAACAACTGGAGCGCACGCTTCGTCACGCAGCTCGCCGTGCCGAGCGCCCAACGGCTGACGATGGAGCGGAACGGGTGCACCGAGGACGTCCTGGTCGACGTCGACTCCGCTTCATGGGCCGCGGTGTACGAGGACGGCGGTCGGTGGCTCGTCCGGCAAGGCGGGCCGGAAGGGCTGTGGGACCGCGTGGAAGAGCAGCTCGGGCGCTGGCGCGCCGCCGGTGCACCGAAGCTGGAGGAGTTCACCGTGACCGTTACCCCGGAGGGCCAGACGATTCGCTGGTAGCCGAAGCGAGGGGAGCTCTCGACCGCCCCGTTGATGTCAGAAGTGCATGTCAAAGGCCCCGGACCATGATCGGTCCGGGGCCTTTTGGCTGGTGCCCCGGCAGGATTCGAACCTGCGACACCCGCTTTAGGAGTTCGGTCCATGCGCAGCCCGACTGCGTCGTCGTGCGGTCGCGGTGGCTGCGTCGGGTCGTGCATAGGCGCAATGCGTCTGACGCTGTTGATGTCACTCGTGGATGTCAGCTCGCCCTATCCGCAGGAGGCTTCTCTTGGCGATCAGTGGTGGTGAACTCCATCCACTCGATGCCGGCGACACTGAAACTGGCTCCGACATTGGAGGACGCGATGCCCTCGAACTCATGACGTTCGCCTGGCTGCGGGCCGCTGAGGCTCCAGGGTGAGGCGATCTTCCATGCCCACTGAAGGGTGGCCAGAAGTGCATCCTCCGGGGCGGAACGACGGAGGGGAGAGACGAACCGCAGCTCGGCCAGCTCTGGGAACTTCCAATACCGCTCGTAGCTTTCGATCTCGATGGTGTGGGGCAACAGTTCCCCGATACGGCCGACCACTCGCTCGGCACCACGGCGGTCAGCCACGTGCGCATAGCAGCGCCACCGGATCGTCTCGAACACGCCGACACTGTACGGCTCTTGCAGAACCATGCCACGACCTCTTCCGGCCCAGGCCGCCCGTCCACCTCTAGAACCTCAGCTTGGGAAGCTGCGGACCTTCGAGGCTGGATTGGGCGCTGAGCTGCGTTGATGGCTGACCTGTGCTCTCGCAGGTGCCGTCGGCTTTCATCGTGATTCCCCGCTCTTCCCCGCTCGATCTGGGGCGGTAGTGGTGCGGATCTGCGGCGTCCAGGATGTGATCCGCTGACCACATTCTCTTCCCGGGCCTCCTCCCTCGTCCGGGATGCTCGGCTGCTAGCGTCCGGCACCATGTGGGCTCAAGAGATCGTGGCCGGTCGACCGGCTTGGCGGCACAGCTCTTCCGGAGTGGTCTTCCGGGCCATCCCCGGTGGGACGTTCCTGATGGGCCTGTCCGACGCGGAACTGGACGCGGTTCGTGCCATCGAGCGGTCCGACGGCGCCGATGACGACCTCGGAGCGTTCTTCGCCGGTGCTGCCCAGGCCCGGCCGGTACGAGAAGTGCGGGTCGAGCCGTTCTTGATCGCCCGACATCCGCTGACGGTGGCGCAAGCACGGCACTGGCTGCCCGAGTACGAGGACAGCTTCGCCGAATCGGATTCAAGCACGGCCCGCTTCGAGGGCGACTTGGACGACCTGCTTGGGGCGTTGCCCTTCCGGCTGCCCAGCGAGGCGGAGTGGGAGTACGCGGCCCGGGCAGGTACGACCACTCTGACCTTCCGCGGGGACGGAAGGCCGGACGAGGGCCAGGTGCTCGACGACTTTGCCGACGAGGAGCGCACTGCAGCGGCTGAGAACGCCTTCGGGTTGGCGGCGATGGGGTCGGCGAACGAGATCTGCGGCGATGTGTGGATCCCGCATTTCACGGACGCGCCGGTGGACGCACGCCCCCGCACCGGCGACGGACTGCGGGTGGTGCGTGGAGGTGGCGGCGATCTCTCTCCGTGGCAGGGCTGCGACGAGTGGCTGCTGTTGCTCTCCGCCACCCGCTGCGAGTCCCAGGACTTCACCGCGGTCCGTCCGGTCGCACCCGTGCCAACCAGTTAGGGCGAGATCTGGATGGCAGAAGGGGGCCACCTCCGATATTTCGGAGGTGGCCCCCTTCTGAACTGGTGCCCCAGGCAGAATTCGAACCCGCATACACGGCTCTGGTGGACGTGCGCCCGATCGCTGTAACTAGTCGCGCCCGCGCGACGAAACCCCGCGCGCCCTTGAAACGCCGGTCGCACTCAAGTCGTTGATAGCCTCGGCGACATGGCTGCACCAGGAGCGACGTGAGGTATCCGAGCATCCAGCAGTTGCAGCTGTTCCTGCTCCTCGCCGAGGAGTTGCACTTCGGGCGGGCGGCGCGGCGGGCGTTCATGGCGCAGCCGACGTTCTCGCGGCACATCACCGCTCTGGAGGAGCGGTTGGGTGTCGCCGTGGTGGATCGGACGACGCGCAGGGTCGCGTTGAGCGCGGCGGGTGAGGCGCTCGTGGGGCGGGCCCGGAGTGTGGTGGAGGCGGCCGAGGAGCTGCGCCGTGAGGCGGAGAGCCGGGCCAACGCGGCCGCGGGCCGGATCGTGATCGGCTCCTTCGAGGCGATCACCTCGATGGACCCGATCCCGGCCGTCCTGAAGGAACTGCGGGAGAGCTTCCCGCAGGTGGAGGTCGACGTCGTACGCATGGGCTTCGACTCCGGCCCGGCGATCCTGCGGGGCGAGGTCGACGCGGCGTTCCTGTTCCTGCCCGTGCCCGACGGGGTCCAGACCCTGGCGCTTGCCGGTGGGCCGCGTTGCGTCGTGATGGCCGGCTGTCACCCTCTTGCCGCCCGGGACGCGCTGACCCTCGCGGACCTCGCCGACGAGCCCCGCATCGGCTGGTCGGAGCAGGTCCCGAAGGTGTTCCGGGACTTCTGGTCCGCCGACCCGCGACCGGACGGCACCCCGGTGCGGTTCAGCCCGCACGCCATCGTCGACTACGAGAGCGCCCTGCCGCTGATCGCCATGGGGCAGGGCATCCAGCTGCCGCCGGACGCGACCCGCTGGCTCTATCCGCGCCGCGGTGTGTCGTACGTCGACGTCACCGACCTCGAACCCTGGACGGCCGCGCTGGGCTGGCTGCCGAGCCGCCGGGACGAGCCGCTCGTCGCGGCCCTGCGGCAGGCGGCCCAGCGTGTTCTGTGGCGGGGCCGGCGGCCACCAGAAGGTCCCTGACCGGCAGTTCGGGTGCGACAACCGTTTACATCCGCGCCCCTCGGCGCTAACTTCCGCAACAGGCGGGGTGGGAGCGCTCCCATTACGGTGGACCGGAACCCGCCCTGAAGTCGCTCCCACCCCGCGCATCCGCACACGCATCCCCACACACGCATCCGCAGGCCCGTATCCCAAGGAACGGATGATGCTGTCATGATCCTGACAAAAGAGCCCGGAAGGCTCTCGATGCGCCGATTAACGCTCCCCACCCGGGCCAGGTCCCTCTTCCTCGTCATGCTCTCCCTGCTCGTCACCGTCCCGGCCCTCGGTCTGGTCATGACGGCCGGGGGTGAGGCGGAGGCCCACGGCACGCCCATGAAGCCCGGCAGCCGTACCTTCCTGTGCTGGCAGGACGGTCTGACCGACACCGGTGAGATCAAGCCGGTCAACCCGGCCTGCCGGTCCGCCCAGCAGACCAGCGGCACCACGCCGTTCTACAACTGGTTCTCGGTGCTCCGCTCGGACGGCGCCGGCCGCACCCGGGGCTTCGTGCCGGACGGCGAGCTGTGCAGCGGCGGCAACACCAACTTCACCGGGTTCAACACGCCCAGCAAGGACTGGCCGCTCACGCACCTCACCTCGGGCGCGACGGTCGACTTCTCGTACAACGCCTGGGCGGCGCACCCGGGTTGGTTCTACGTCTACATCACCAAGGACGGCTTCGACCCGGCCAAGACGCTCACCTGGAACGACATGGAGGAACGGCCGTTCCTGAGCGTCGACCACCCGCTGCTGAACGGCTCCCCGGGCACCGTCGAGGCCAACTACTCCTGGACCGGCAAGCTCCCCGCCAACAAGTCGGGGCGCCACATCGTCTACATGGTCTGGCAGCGCTCCGACAGCCAGGAGACGTTCTACTCCTGCTCCGACATCGTCTTCGACGGCGGCAACGGAGAGGTGACCGGCATCAAGGAGCCGGGCAACCCGTCCGAGCCGGTGCCCGGCA
Source organism: Streptomyces sp. NPDC041940 (assembly GCF_055589465.1). Taxonomy (NCBI): domain Bacteria; kingdom Bacillati; phylum Actinomycetota; class Actinomycetes; order Kitasatosporales; family Streptomycetaceae; genus Streptomyces; species Streptomyces sp. NPDC041940. The sequence goes on along the minus strand of NZ_JBVJBP010000021.1, from coordinate 163,168 downwards.
CCTGCACGGCCACCCGTAAGACGACCGGCAGCTGGAACGGCGGCTACCAGTCCGAGGTGACCGTCACCAACACCGGCACCGTCCCGATGCTCGGCTGGATGGTCGACTGGAACCTCCCCGCCGGCCACAGGATCGAGAGCTTGTGGAGCGGCAACGCGACCTACAACGGCCAGTCGGTGATGGTCCACAACGCCGGCTGGAACGGCTCCCTCGCGCCGGGCAGGAGCACCACCTTCGGCTACACCGCCACCGCTCCCGGCGCTGACAGTACGACGAGCCTGCCCTGCCGGGTGGGCTGAACCGTCACTCCGGGCGAGCCCGGTGACCGGTGAGCCTCGCCTCGGTCGCCGGGCCCGTCACCCGGTGACGGCATCCAGTGAGGACATCCGGTGTGGACATCCGGGTGAGGACATCCGTTGACGGCACCCGCCCGGTCGCAGATGGCCGGCCCGGGCCGGTGGGCCCCACGTGGGCTTGCCGCCGGGGCGGCCGTGGGCTCCGGCGTCTCCGATGATCATGCAGACGAGGGCGCGTGCGACGGCAGGGGGGGCGGCAGGGTACGAGTGGCCGGACATCGCGGAGTGCGCCGACCGGGCCGGACACCCACCGTCCCATATGTCGCAGTTATCCGGGTATGCGATTCTGTTGTGTGGGTGCCCTGCCGCTCACGCGCGGCGTGGATCCGCCGTGTCGTCGTCGCCTGAGTTCCGGGGACTCCCACCTGCCGGTGGCCGCGGCACGGACGGGAGGTGGATGCGGACATGCCCCATTACGGCGATGCCGGGGCCGCGGTCCCCGGTCTTCGGGCGCCGGGGAACGGGGGCACCGGTCCGCCTCGTCCCGAGCCGGTGCTCGCCGCACGGGAGCGGATCCTGGCGTTCGCCGGGGTGGCACTGGCGGTGGTGTACGTACGGAACGAGGACGGTACGGAACTCCGCTCCGTGGAATCGGCCGGCGCCGAGCCGGAGCTGTTCGGGCTGCCGGGGCGGGTGCCGGTTTCGGAGGGGGGTGGAGGGTCGTCGGTGGCGGGGGGTGGCGAGACCGGGGCCGGAGGTGGCTCGACCGGGGCCGGCGGCGGCGAAACCGGGGTCGGGGGTGACCCGATCGAGGCCGGACGTGGCGAGACCGGGGTCGGGGGCGCGGGGCTTCCGGGACCTGACCCGACCGAGCCGGGGCCAAGCGGCCCGACTGCCCCGCCCCACGCCCCCGCGCCGAGTACCCCGCCCGCACCCTCCCCCGGTGGCCCCGCAGGGGCGGAGCACGTAGGGGCAGAGCACGTAGAGGCGGAGCACGGAGGGGCGGCCATCGCCAAGGCCTTTCGGAGTGGGCGGGCGTTGTGGCTCGGGGGTGTGGTGTTCGGCGGCCGGGAGGGAGGCCGGGCCTCCGCCGCGCCGCTCGGGGCGTTGCCGCTGGGGGCCGCGGGTGGGTGGCTGGGGTGTCTCGTCGTGGTGGGAGAGGCCGGGGAGGGCTTCGGGGCCGAGCAGCGGGAGTTTCTGGAGCGGTACGCCGAGGCGGTCGCCGGGCGGCTCCGGGGCGAGGCCGACCGGTGCGCCCCCTCGCCCCTGCTCGATTCGGCGCTGCGCGCCATGGGCGTCGGTTCCTTCGCCCTGGCGCCGGGCACCGGCCTGGTCGAGACGGACCCGGCCCTGCTCGAACTCGTCGGCATCCCCGAGAACGGCTTCGACGGCAAGACCGACACCCTGCTCTCGTACAGCGTGCCGGAGGACGTCCCCGCCCTGATGTCGGTGATCGAACCGTCCGCGCAGACCCCTGGACGCCGGGAACTGGAGTTCCGTATCCGCCGGCCCACCGGCGAACTGTGCTGGCTGCGCCTGAACTGCCGCGTGCGGAAGGGGCCCGACGGCGCTCCGGAGCGCGTGCTCGGCGTGGTGACCGCCGCCCCCGTGCTGCGCCGGAGCGCCAGCGACGTCGCCCGGATCCAGTGGCTGACGGCCGCGCTCGACGACGCCGTGACGGTCCGGGACGTCAGCCGCGTGGTGGTCGCCGCGCTGCGCGAGCCGCTGGACGCCGACCGGGTGGCGCTCGCCGAGCTGCTGGAGGACCGGCTGGCGGTCACCGTGCTCGATCCGCCGAGTGCCGCCGCCTGGCCGGACCTGTGGCGTGCCGAGTGGCGCTCGGAGTGGCCCGACGCGCCGGTCGCCGCCCTGCCCACGCTCCAGGCGGCGCTGCGGGACGGGCGGATGAGCCTGTGGCCCGCGGGTGCCGTACTGGAGCCCGGGCTCGATGGGATCGGCCCCGGCGGGCTCGCGGTCCTGCCGCTGCCGGCCAAGAGCAGGGTGACCGGGGTGTGCCTGGTCGGCTGGGACGCGCCGCACGAGTTCGCTCCGGAGGAGCGGGCCCTGCTGACGGCGACGGCGGGGCTGGTGGGGCAGGCCCTGAAGCGCGCGCACGCCTACGACGCCGAGCAGGAGCTCGCGACGATGCTGCAGCGCAGCCTGCTGCCGCGCAGGCTCCCCCGGCTGCCCGGGGGCACCGCCGTGGCCCGCTATCTGCCCGCCCGGCGCGGGCTCCAGGTGGGCGGCGACTGGTACGACGTGATCGCGCTGTCGGAGGGCAAGGTGGCCCTGGTCATCGGTGACGTACAGGGGCACAGCGCCGGGGCCGCGACGATCATGGGCCAGATGCGTACGGCGGTCCGGGCCTACGCCGTGGAGGGCCACCCTCCGGACGTGGTCGTCGGGCACGCCAACCGGCTGCTCGTCGGCATGGAGACCGACCTGTTCGCCACCTGCTGCTACGTCGAACTGGACATGGAGGAGGGCAACGCGCTGTTCGTGCGGGCCGGGCATCTGTCCCCGCTGGTGCGTCTTCCCGACGGCGGCACCGAGGAGGTCGCGGTGGAGGGCGGGCTCCCGCTGGGCGTCCTCGCGGACGCGGAGTTCCCGCTGACGGCGATCGCCCTGGCTCCGGGCTCGGTGCTCGCGCTGGTGACGGACGGCCTGGTCGAGTCGTCCGATCTGCAGGTGGACGAGGGCATGCGGCTCGTGCGCGAGGCACTCGCCGCGGCCGACCCCTCCGACCCGGGGCGGATGGCCGACGAACTGCTGGGCGACGCCGGCCGCCGTGAGGACGACGTGGCGTTGCTGCTGCTGCGCTACGACGGGATGCGGATCCGGCCGGTGCGGGCGGGCTGGGTGGTGTGGCGGCTGCCGGACGCGGTCATGCACGCCCGCCGGTTCAGCGCGCGCACGCTGCGCTCGTGGGACGTCGTGGCCGAGGCCGACACCGTCCTGCTGGTGGTGTCGGAACTGGTCACCAACGCGCTGGTGCACACCCAGGGCGCGGTCCGGGTGGACCTGACCCTGGCCGCGGACCGGCTGCGGGTGGCCGTGAACGACTCCTCGCCGCGCGCGCCCGCCAAGCCGGTGGTGGTGGACTGGGAGGCGACGGGCGGCCGTGGGCTCTTCCTGGTCGAGGCGATGTCGACGGCCTGGGGTTCGGTGCCGGTCGGCGGCGGCAAGCAGGTGTGGAGCGAGATCGTCGTGTCCCGGCCGGATCCGGCACAGGAACCGGAGCCCGACCAGGGGACGGAACCGCCGCGGGTCGAGCCGGAGCGGGTGCCGGAGCCGGGCCGGACCTGGGAGCGCGGCTGGGGCCTGGTCCGCGACCGCAGCTGGGGCATGGGCCGAAACCGCGACCGGAACAAGGGCCGAGACCGCACTCCGGACCCGCCCCCGGGCCGCCGAATCCTCGGCCGGAACAGAGACCGGACCCAAGCCCCGGACCTGGACCCGGACCGCCGAGACCACAGCCGCAGCAAAGACCGGGACCAAACCCCGACCCCGACCCGCAACCCGGACCGGAACCCCAACCCCAGGCGAATCCCCACCCCTGGCCAGGGCCGAACCCCCGGCCAGGGCCCGACACGGCCCGACGAAGGAGGTCCGCCGTGAGAGGGCGCAGATGGCGTGTGTTCGGCGCCCTGATGGCCGGTGTCCTGGCCACGTCCCTGGCCGGCTGTACCGAGAACGGCGAACAGGGCGACGACAGTCTGACCCTCGGCCTGTTGCTGCCGAGCCGCGCGGTGCCCCGCTGGGAGCAGTCGGACAAGCCCCTGATCGAGAAGCGGGTGAAGGAGCTGTGCCCCGAGTGCTCGGTGGTGTACGCCAACGCGGAGAACGACGCGGCGAGCCAGCGGCAGCAGATGAACTCCATGATCACCAGAGGTGTCTCGGCCCTGATCCTGGATGTCGTGGATCCCAAGGCGCTGCGTTCCTCGGTCCGGGCGGCGGACCGCGAGGGCATCCCCGTGGTCGCCTACGACCGGCTCGCCGAGGGCCCGATCTCGGGTTTCGTCAGTTTCAACGGCGGCCAGGTCGGCCGGCTCCAGGGCGAGGCCCTGCTGAAGGGCATGGGAGCCAGGGCCGACGGCGGCGGCATCGTCATGATGAACGGCGATCCCTCCAGCCCCAACGCCGCCTGGTACGAGGGCGGGTCCCGGTCCGTCCTCCGGGACAAGGTGCGGATCCTCAAGTCGTACAACACCCTGGGGTGGCGGACGGAGAACGCGCACGACCACATGGCCGCCGCGATCAGCGACCTCGGCCCGAACCAGATCGACGGGGTGCTGGCGGCCAACGACTCGATCGCCGCCGGTGTCATCGCGGCGCTCAAGAGCGCCCGTATCGCACCGCTGCCCCCGGTCACCGGCCAGGACGCCGATCTCGACGCCATGCGGCGCATCGTCGAGGGCGAGCAGTACATGACCGTCTACAAGCCCTTCCGGCTGGAGACCGAGGCGGCAGCCGCCATGGCCGTGGCCCTGGCGCGCGGCAACGACCTCGACTCCCTCGTCACACGGAGCGTGGACAGCCCGACCACGAAGAACATCCCGGCGGTGCTGCTCACCCCGATCGCCGTGACGGCCGAGAAGATCGGGCGGACGCTCGTCCGGGACGGCGTCTACACGATCGACCAGATCTGCACCCAGAAGCTCCGGCCGGCCTGCGACCGGATCGGGCTCACCCGGTGAGGGACGTGATTCCCCGTGGCCCATCCCCCTGTTCTGGCGTTGCGCGGCATAACCAAGCGGTTCGGCGGCGTGCAGGCGCTCGTGGACGTCGACCTCCAGGTCCGGGCCGGTGAGGTCGTGGCCCTGGCGGGCGACAACGGCGCCGGCAAGTCCACGCTGATCAAGGTGATCTCCGGGGTCAGCCCCGCCGACCGGGGCGTCATCGAATGGGAGGGGCGGGTCGTGCAGATCAAACGCCCGCACGACGCCCACGCCCTGGGCATCGCGACCGTCTACCAGGACCTCGCCATGTGCGACAACCTGGACGTCGTAGGCAATCTCTTCCTCGGCCGTGAGATCGACCGGGTCGGTGTCCTCGACGAGGTGGAGATGGAGCGCCGCTCCCGCGACCTGATGCGCGCCCTGTCGATCCGGATCCCCGATGTGCGGGTGCCGGTCGCCGCGCTGTCCGCCGGTCAGCGGCAGGCCGTCGCGATCTCCCGCTCGCTCATGGGGGCGCCCAAGGTCCTGCTGCTCGACGAGCCCACCGCCGCCCTGGGCGTGGAGCAGACCAGCCATCTGCTCGACCTCATCGAGGAGGTGCGCGACCACGGTATGGCGATCATCCTGATCAGTCACAACATGGGCGACATCAAGGCCGTCGCGGACCGGGTCGCCGTGCTGCGGCTCGGGCGCAACAACGGTCTGTTCGACGTGAGCACCGTGACGCAGGAGCAGATCATCTCCTCCGTCACCGGGGCGGCGGACAACGCCGTGGCGCATCGTTCGAAGGGCGACGAGGGGGCATGGCCGTGAGCCGGGGCGGGCCGCACCGGGACGGCGGGCCGGGCAGCGCCGGTCCGGTCGCGCCCGACCGCGCGCCACGCACCCGGGGCTGGTCCGGCAATCTGCGCGAGTACGCCCTGGAGGTGCGCGGCAGTGTGCGGGGCAGCGAGCGCGGGCCGCTGCTGGTCATCGCCGGGCTGATCGTGATCTGGTGCGTCTTCCAGGGGCTCGACGACAAGTTCCTCTCGCCGCGCAATCTGTCCAACCTCGGCGTGGGCATCGTCGGGACCGGTCTGGTCGCCGTCGGCATCGTGTTCGTGCTGCTGATCCGGGAGATCGATCTGTCGGTCGGCTCCGTCAGCGGCCTGGCGGGGGCCTCGTTCGCCGTGCTGAACGTGAACCACGGGATGCCGGAGTGGCTCGCGGTGATCGTGGCGGTGGCGGTGGGGATGGCCGTGGGCGCCTTCCACGGGTTCTTCTTCGCCTCGCTGGGCGTGCCCGCGTTCGTCGTGACGCTGGCGGGCCTGCTGATCTGGAACGGCCTGACGCTCTACCTGCTGGGCGCGAGCGGCACGATCAACATCGACGAGGAGGGTCTGGTCGCCTCCCTGACCAGCCGCCACTTCGAGGACCCCGCGGCGGCCTACGCGGTGGCGGCACTCGGCACGGCCGGGTACTTCCTGGCCGCCCGGCGCAAGCGCGCCCGCCACCTGGCCGCCGGGATGCCGCACCGGCCGGCGGGTGACGTCTGGCTGCGCACCGGTCTTCTCGCGGCGGTCGCGTTCGCCGCCGCCTACACCCTCAACCGGTTCCAGGGGCTGCCGCTCGCGCTGCTGATCTTCCTGGTGGTCCTGGTCGTCTCGGACTACGTGCTGCGCCGCACCCGCCACGGGCGGCGGGTGTACGCGCTCGGCGGCGGGGTCGAGGCGTCGCGGCGGGCGGGCATCGCGGTGGCGCGGGTGCGGGTCGCGATGTTCATGGTGTCGGGGACGCTGGCCGCGTTCGGCGGGCTGTTCGTGGCCTCGGAGCTGACCTCGGCGAGCCCCACGACGGCCCGTGCCGCCGGTTCCGGGATGCTGCTGATCAACGCGATCGCGGCGGCCGTCATCGGCGGTACGAGTCTGTTCGGCGGGCGCGGTTCGCCCTGGTCGGTGCTGCTCGGGGTGCTGGTCATCCAGTCGATCGCCTCGGGCATGGGGCTGCTGGGGGTCGAGGACGCCGTGCAGTTCATGATCACCGGCGGGGTGCTGCTGGCCGCCGTGGCGGCCGACGCGCTCTCCAGACGCGGAGAGGCCCGCCGGGATCGTCCGTAAGTTATCGCTTTGCCCTTTAATGCCTAATAAATGGCAAAGGTGGGTAGGGGCGGGTTTGTCATGAAACGCAGCCGCCTCGCCCAGATGGCCATGGCAGCCACGGCCGTCCTGGGCCTGGTCCTCGCCGGATGCGGTGACACCGACCCGACCGGCGGCGAGCAGGCCGACCTCAAGGTGCTCGCGATGGACGCGCCGCAGGTGCAGACCCTCAAGAAGCTCACCAAGGAGCACTTCACCGCGGAGACCGGTATCACGGTCGACTACACCCTGCTGCCGGAGAACGAGGCGCGGGAGCGGATGAACCGCGAGTTCGCGACCCAGGCCGGCACCTACGACGTGGCGAGCCTCAGCGCCTACGAGGTGCCGATCTACGCGGACAACGGCTGGCTCGCCCCGCTGGACTCCTATGTGAGGGCGGACGAGAACTTCGACCAGGACGACGTCTTCCCCAACCTGGTGGCGTCGCTGACCGGGCAGGACGGCAAGGTCTACGCCGAGCCCTTCTACGGCGAGGGCTCCTTCCTGATGTACCGCAAGGACCTCTTCCGCAAGGACGGGCTGGTCATGCCGCCGAACCCGACCTGGAAGCAGGTCGCCGACCTCGCCGCCCGGATCGACGGCACCGACGGCACCAGCGGCATCTGCCTGCGCGGCCTGCCCGGCTGGGGCCAGAACCTCGCCCCGATCAACACCGTCGTCAACACCTTCGGCGGCGCCTGGTACGACATGGACTGGAACGCCCGCCTGACCTCACCCGAGTTCAAGAAGGCCGTCGGGTTCTACGTCGACCTGGTCCGCTCCCACGGCCAGCCCGGCGCCGACCGGATGGGCGTGCTGGAGATCCTGGACAGCTTCGTCGAGGGCAAGTGCGCCATGATGTACGACGCCACGTCGCTGGCCTCCTCGATCGAGGCCGACGGCTCCTCGGTCAAGGGCAAGGTGGGCTACGTCCCGGCCCCGCACGACCGGACCGACAAGGCCGGCTGGCTGTGGACCTGGGCGTGGGGCGTCCAGAAGGCCACCGACAACAAGGACGCCGCCTGGAAGTTCATCTCCTGGGCCTCCTCCAAGGAGTACCAGGAGCAGGTCGGCCAGGAACTCGGCTGGACCTCGGCGCCCGCCGGGAACCGCAAGTCGCTCTACTCCAATCCCGAGTACCAGCAGGCGGCCGGCGCCTGGTACCGGCAGGAGTACACGGCGGCGACGGACTCCGCGGACCCGAAGAGCCCCGGCGTGGGCCCCCGCCCGTACACCGGCATCGGCTTCCTGGGCATCCCCGAGTTCGCCGTGCTCGGTACGGCGGTCTCCCAGCAGATCGCCTCGGCCATCGCCGGGCAGCAGTCGGTGGACACCGCCCTGGACAAGGCGCAGGACATCGCCCAGGCCGCGGCGGCGAAGTACCGGGGCGAGTGAGCCGCCGGTCAGCGCCGCACGGAGCGCCCCGACACGTCGGCCGACGAGGGCCTTCCCCTCCACCTGACGGGGTGGGAGAGGGCTGCACGGTGAACTCGGCGTGCTCCCGCGCGCCGCACACCGCCGTCAGCACTGCTCGGAGAACTCCGGCACCTCCGCCGGCAACGGCGGCTCCCCCTCCGCGTCCGGGGCAGGCGGCAGCTCCACGGTGAACTCGGTGTGCCCCGGCGCGCTGCGCACGGCGGTGCGCCCGCCGTGCGCCGACGCGATCGCCTCCACGACGGCCAGACCGAGGCCGGACCCGGCGTCGCCCGGTCCGCGGCGTGAGCGGGAGGCGTCGGCGCGGGTGAAGCGGTCGAAGACCGAGGCGAGGAGGTGCGGCGGGATGCCGGGGCCGTCGTCGCGGACGCGGATGACGCGGCGCTCGACGGTGGCCTCCACCGCGGCCACGACCGTGGTGCCGGGCGCGGTGTGCGCGCGGGCGTTGGCGAGCAGGTTCGCCACGGCCTTGCCCAGCCCCGTCTCGTCGCCGATGACCAGCGCAGGCGCGTCGAGGTGCAGCGCCAGCCGCCAGGTGCGGTCCGGGTCCGCCGCCCGTGCCTCCCGGACGGCCTCGGCGACCAGGGCCACCAGGTCCACCTCGGCGGACGGCGGGGGGCGGCCCTCGTCGAGCCGGGCCAGCAGCAGGAGGTCCTCGACCAGGCCCGTCATGCGCGCCGATTCGGCGGAGACCCGGCGCCAGGCCAGCATCGGCTCGACCGGGCCGGTGCCGCGGTTCATGAGCTCGGCGTATCCGACGATCGACGCGAGCGGGGTACGGAGTTCATGGCCGGCGTCGGCGAGGAAGCGGCGCATCCGTTCCTCGTCGCGGCGGCGGGCGGCGCGGTCGCTCTCGACCTGGTCGATCATGCGGTTGAGCGCGGCGCCGACCTGTCCGGCCTCGCTGCCGGGGCCGGTGTCCGCCTCGGCCACCCGGGGCAGGCCGGTGAGCCGGTCGTGGCCGAGCGGCGCCCGGGCGAGAGCGGCGGCGGTGGCGGCGACCCGGCCGAGGGGGCGCAGCTGACGCCGTACGACCACGGCGCAGACGCAGCGCGCGACGGCGAGCCCGGCGGCCCCGACGGCCGCCTCGACCACGACCAGGCGGTTCAGCACGTCCCGTACGTCGTCCATGGGCAGCCCGGCGACGACCCGGGTCCCGCTCGCGTCCAGCCCCGTGACCCGGTAGGTGCCGAGGCCTGGGACGGTCCGGGTGCGGGGTGTGCCGTCGGGGGCGATGCCGCGCAGGGCGGCGCGCTGGCCGGCGGTGAGGGGCCGGGGCGTGCTGTCCGGGCCGGTGACCACCGCGGCGGTGACCGCGCCGCGCGCGTCGAGCCGGGCCGCGAGCAGCCCCTCGGGGTGGCCGTTCCCGTCGAGGAACGTCAGGTCCCGGTCGTCGCCGGGCCGGAGCGAGGACCCGGCCAGGCCGTGTTCGGCGGCGTCCATGACGCGGCCGTCGAGATGGTCCAGCAGCAGGGCCCGCTGGGCGAGGACGGCGGCGAGCGCCATCGCGGCGCAGACGGCGACGAGGGCGGCGCCGATGCGGAGGAGGAGCCGGGTGCGCAGGGACCCGGGGGTGCCAGACATGTACCGATCCTGTCCCCGTCCGCTGGGGGAACCCTGTGTGCGGGCTGAGCACCGCCGATGTCCCGGTGGGAACGGCGCGGGCCGCGCCCCCGGTCACCCGGGAACGCGGCCCTCGAACTGCCTCGAACTGCCCTACCGGCCCGCTTACTTGCGGATCAGGCTGCGCAGCACGTACTGCAGGATGCCGCCGTTGCGGTAGTAGTCCGCCTCACCGGGGGTGTCGATGCGGACGACCGCGTCGAACTCCACACCGGTGTCGGTGGTGACCTTGACCGTACGGGGGGTGGTGCCGTCGTTCAGCTCGGTGATGCCGGTGATGGAGAAGGACTCCTCGCCGGTCAGGCCGAGGGACTCGGCAGACTGGCCCTCCGGGTACTGCAGCGGGACGACGCCCATGCCGATGAGGTTGGAGCGGTGGATGCGCTCGTAGGACTCGGCGACGACGGCCTTGACGCCGAGGAGCGCGGTGCCCTTGGCGGCCCAGTCACGGGACGAACCGGAGCCGTACTCCTTGCCGGCCAGGATGACCAGCGGGGTGCCCTGCTCGATGTAGTTGCGCGAGGCGTCGTAGATGAAGGCGACCGGGCCGCCGTCCTGCGTGAAGTCCCGGGTGTAGCCGCCCTCCGTGCCCGGCGCGATCTGGTTGCGCAGGCGGATGTTGGCGAAGGTGCCGCGGATCATGACCTCGTGGTTGCCTCGGCGCGAGCCGTAGGAGTTGAAGTCACGCCGCTCGATGCCGTGCTCGGTGAGGTACTTGCCGGCCGGGGTGTCGGCCTTGATCGCACCGGCGGGCGAGATGTGGTCCGTCGTCACCGAGTCGCCCAGCTTGGCGAGCACACGGGCGCCGGAGATGTCGGAGACCGGGGTGGTCTCCATCGTCATGCCCTCGAAGTACGGGGGCTTGCGCACGTAGGTCGACTCGGCGTCCCACTCGAAGGTGTTGCCGGTCGGGATCGGCAGCGCCTGCCACTGGGCGTCGCCCGCGAAGACGTCCGAGTAGGACTTGGAGAACATGTCCTCGCCGATGGCGTTGGCGACGACGTCGTTCACCTCGGCCTCGGAGGGCCAGATGTCCGCGAGGAAGACCGGCTTGCCGTCCTGGTCGGTGCCCAGGGCGTCACGGGTGATGTCGACCTTCATGGAGCCGGCGATCGCGTAGGCCACGACCAGCGGCGGGGACGCCAGGTAGTTCATCTTGACGTCGGGGTTGATACGGCCCTCGAAGTTCCGGTTGCCGGAGAGGACCGAGGTGACGGCGAGGTCGTGGTCGTTGACGGCCTTGGAGACCTCGTCCGGCAGCGGGCCGGAGTTGCCGATGCAGGTGGTGCAGCCGTAGCCGACGAGGTTGAAGCCGACCTTGTCGAGGTACGGGGTCAGGCCCGACTTCTCGAAGTAGTCGGTGACGACCTTGGAGCCCGGGGCGAGGGTGGTCTTGACCCACGGCTTGCGGGTCAGGCCCTTCTCCACCGCCTTCTTGGCCACCAGCGCGGCGGCGACCATGACGTACGGGTTGGAGGTGTTGGTGCAGGAGGTGATGGCCGCGACCGTCACCGCACCGTGGTCGATCTCGTACGACGTGCCGTCGGGGGCGGTCACGGTGACCGGGTTGGACGGGGCGCCGTTCGGGGCGACGGCCGGGGCGTCGGAGGCCGGGAAGGACTCCTTGCCGGACTCGTCGACGCTGTCGACGTAGTTGAGGACGTCCTGCTTGAACTGCTCGGCGGCGTTCGCGAGGACGATCCGGTCCTGCGGGCGCTTCGGGCCGGCGATGGACGGGACAACCGTCGCCAGGTCGAGCTCGAGCTTCTCGGAGAAGTCGGGCTCGGCGGCCGGGTCGAGCCAGAGGCCCTGCTCCTTGGCGTACGCCTCGACGAGCGCGACCTGCTGCTCGGAGCGGCCGGTGAGCTTGAGGTAGTTCAGCGTCTCGTCGTCGATCGGGAAGATCGCGGCGGTGGAGCCGAACTCCGGCGACATGTTGCCGATGGTGGCGCGGTTGGCGAGCGACGTGGCCGCCACGCCCTCGCCGTAGAACTCGACGAACTTGCCGACGACGCCGTGCTTGCGCAGCATCTCGGTGATCGTGAGGACCAGGTCGGTGGCGGTGGTGCCCGGCTTCAGCTCGCCGGTCAGCTTGAAGCCGACGACGCGCGGGATGAGCATGGAGACCGGCTGGCCGAGCATGGCGGCCTCGGCCTCGATGCCGCCGACGCCCCAGCCGAGGACGCCCAGGCCGTTGACCATGGTGGTGTGCGAGTCGGTGCCGACGAGGGTGTCGGGGTACGCCTGGCCGTTACGGACCATGACCGTGCGCGCCAGGTGCTCGATGTTCACCTGGTGGACGATGCCGGTGCCGGGCGGGACGACCTTGAACTCGTCGAACGCGGTCTGGCCCCAGCGCAGGAACTGGTAGCGCTCCTTGTTGCGGCCGTACTCCAGCTCGACGTTCTGCTTGAAGGCGTCGTTCGTGCCGAACTTGTCGGCGATGACGGAGTGGTCGATGACCAGCTCGGCCGGGGCCAGGGGGTTGATCTTCGCCGGGTCGCCGCCCAGCTCCTTGACGGCCTCACGCATGGTCGCGAGGTCCACGACACAGGGAACGCCGGTGAAGTCCTGCATGATCACGCGGGCCGGCGTGAACTGGATCTCCTGGGCCGGCTGGGCCTGGGAGTCCCAGCCGCCAAGGGCGCGGATGTGGTCGGCGGTGATGTTCGCGCCGTCCTCGGTGCGGAGGAGGTTCTCCAGCAGCACCTTCAGGCTGTAAGGGAGGCGCGCGGCGCCCTCGACCTTGTCCAGCCGGAAGATCTCGTACGACTCGTCGCCCACCTGCAGCGTGCTGCGGGCGTCGAAGCTGTTCGCCGACACGACAGTCTCCTTCATTGATGTGCGCGTACCACCACGATCCTGCCGCCACGACTACTTGGCGATCCGCTAAGGTAGGGCTAAGTTAGGTAACCCTTACCGCCGGACCGGTGGTGCCGCGCGGCTGCGGTGTCACCTCGGCAGATATCTCGATGTCGAGATAACTCTAATACACGAGGGCCGGATGGTCATGCCCCGGCACCCGTCACGCGGTCATGCGCTTCCCTTCCCGGGGTATCCGAACGAGGTATCCACGCCACGAACAGAAGGGAGACAGGCATGCCGCTCACGTTCCGCAAGAGTTTCCGGATCCTCCCGGGGGTGCGACTGAACATCAACAAGCGCTCCTGGTCCATCACCACCGGCGGCGGGAAGAACGGCCCGCGGTACACGCGCAGCAGCACGGGACGCCGTACGACGTCGATGGATCTGCCCGGACCTTTCGGATGGCGGCGCACGACCAAGGCGCGGCGGGATTGACGTCCCGTCACCCGAATGGACCCCCCAACCGGGTTCCATCTCATATCTGAGATAACCTCAACCACATGGCAGACGACTACCTCGTACGCATCGGCAAGCTCATCCGTGACGCCCGGCAGCACCGGGGCTGGACACAGTCGCAGCTTGCCGAGGCGCTCGGTACCAGCCAGAGCGCCGTCAACCGGATCGAGCGCGGCAACCAGAACATCAGCCTTGAGATGATCGCGCGCATCGGGGAGGCCCTCGACAGCGAGATCGTGTCGCTCGGCTACGCCGGTCCGATGCATCTGCGGGTGGTCGGCGGGCGTCGGCTGTCCGGCGCCATCGACGTGAAGACGAGCAAGAACGCGTGCGTGGCACTGCTGTGCGCCTCACTGCTCAACCAGGGGCGCACAGTGCTGCGCCGCGTCGCCCGCATCGAGGAGGTCTACCGCCTCCTGGAGGTGCTGGGCTCCATCGGCGTCCGCACCCGGTGGATCAACGACGGCGTCGACCTGGAGATCGTGCCGCCGGCCGAGCTGGACCTGGCGGCGATCGACGCGAACGCGGCCCGCCGCACCCGCTCGATCATCATGTTCCTCGGCCCGCTGCTGCACCGCATGGACCACTTCAAGCTGCCGTACGCCGGCGGCTGCGACCTCGGCACGCGCACGGTCGAGCCGCACATGATCGCGCTGCGCCGCTTCGGCCTGGACATCGCCGCCACCGAGGGCCAGTACCACGCCCAGGTGGACCGCGCGGTCCGCCCCGACCGCCCGATCGTGCTGACCGAGCGCGGCGACACCGTCACCGAGAACGCGCTGCTCGCCGCCGCCCGGCACGACGGCATCACCGTCATCCGCAACGCCTCCTCCAACTACATGGTCCAGGACCTGTGCTTCTTCCTGGAGGCCCTCGGCGTCAAGGTCGACGGCATCGGCACGACCACGCTCACCGTGCACGGCGTGCCCACCATCGACGTCGACGTGGACTACTCCCCCTCCGAGGACCCGGTCGAGGCGATGAGCCTGGTCGCCGCGGCCGTCGTCACCGCGTCGCATCTGACGGTGCGCCGGGTGCCGATCGAGTTCCTGGAGATCGAGCTGGCCGTGCTCGAGGAGATGGGCCTCGACCACGACCGCACGCCCGAGTACTTCGCCGACAACGGCCGCACCCGGCTGGTGGACCTCACCGTCCGGCCCTCCAAGCTGGAGGCGCCGATCGACAAGATCCACCCCATGCCGTTCCCCGGCCTCAACATCGACAACGTCCCGTTCTTCGCGGCCATCGCGGCGGTCGCCCAGGGCCAGACCCTGATCCACGACTGGGTCTACGACAACCGCGCCATCTACCTGACCGACCTGAACCGCCTCGGCGGCCGCCTCCAGCTCCTCGACCCCCACCGCGTCCTGGTCGAGGGCCCGACCCGCTGGCGCGCCGCCGAGATGATGTGCCCACCCGCCCTGCGCCCCGCCGTGGTCGTCCTCCTGGCGATGATGGCGGCCGAGGGCACGTCGGTGCTGCGCAACGTGTATGTCATCAACCGGGGGTACGAGGACCTGGCGGAGCGGCTGAACTCTATTGGGGCGCAGATCGAGACGTTCCGGGACATTTGATAAGTGAAACGCCGCCGCACCCCGTCTGGCCTGCTATTTAGCGTGCCAGGATGGGGTGCGGCGGCATCTCTGGGACTTCTCTGGGACTTTGGGCCTGTGGCGGGCTACGGGCCGCGCTCAACGGCCCCTGCCGGCTGGCCGCGGCTACGCGAAGATCGCGTCGGTGACGGCGCTGCCGCGTGCACCGGCACGCGGCAGGAAGTGGGAGTACTTCCGCAGCGTGAACCCAGAGTCGGAGTGCCCCAGCCAGCGTTCCAGGGAGACGATGGATTCGCCGGCCTCCAGCTCCTCGGAGGCGAAGAAGTGACGCAGGGCGTGGAGCCGTGCTCTCGGGACGGCTCCCACACGCGAGCGCCGTCGGTGCTGCCCTCCTCCAGCGGGGCGATTACGCCCGCCGCGGCCAGAGCGGGCTTCCACACGTAGGAGTTGAAGTAGTTCCGGTTGACGGCCTTCCGCTCGCGTCCCGTCACCGGGAGGTGGTAGGTCCTCGGCCGCCGGTGTTTGGCGTCCACCAGCGTCGCGGCCGGAGTCGGGTCGTCCCAGGGCAGCGTGACCGGCACCGGCGCGAACTGCTCCATGTGCTGCTGGATGGCCCGGGCCACGCTGGACGGCAGCGGCACGTCCCTGACCTTGCGGCCCTTGGGAAGCGCGAAACACAGCTTCGCCCGCACCATCTTGACCTGCCGCCGGACATGGACGACTTCCTTCTCGAAGTCGATATCGTCCGCTGAGAGACCGAGCGCCTCCCCTTGGCGGAGCCCGAGACCTGCTCCGACTACGAGGAGGAGCTTGTAGCGGTCCGTCAGGGCCTCCCGTACCGCCAGGACCCGTTCGAGCGGCCACGCTTCGACCCTGCCGGGTGTGGCGGCGGGAGGACCGACTGTGCTGGACCGACATGGATTGCGTCCAATGCGACGGTCCTCCAGCCGCTTCTTCCAGTGGCGCAAGACTTCCGTGCCGATGGCGTTGAGCGGCTGAGCACCTAGGTGGGGAACGATGTGTCGGCGTACCGTCTGCTCGATCCGTTCGATCGTCGACGGGTCACCGCTCTGGGTGGGCCACCATTGGGTCGCGATGTACTCCTTGAGGGAGATGGCCCCATCGCGGGGATCAACGAACTCGCCTCGGCGCGCGTCGGTCTAGGCCTGGGAGAGCCAGGTCTTGGCGTCCTGGAGGGCGTCGAAGGAACGGTCCTTGACGCCGGGGATGCACTTGACCCGGTAGCGGGTGCACTTGCCATACATGGCGGTGCGGTCGCGTTTGCCGGTTGGGGGATTCGGGCGCTTCTTCAGCCATCGGTCTTCTATGTAGCCGGGCAGGGGAACTCCTTTGTGATGGGGCGACGTCGGGGTCCTACGGCGCTTGGGAGGCGTCAGGATCCGGTGAAGCTGGCGGAACGCTCCTGAGGCCGGACACTGAGCGGGTTGAGGGCCGAGTTGGAGCGGGAGTCGGCCTGCTCCTGTTCACGGACCCAGGCGTCAAGGGCTTCCACCCGGTACATGACACGGTGATCAGCCCCCTGAGCCGAACAACGACCACCCGCCGGTCCAGGATGCACAGCCCGCCCCGTCGCCGATCACGCCCACGGTGCCCGCCTCACGTTCGCCCCTTGGATTCGAGGGGCCGGTGATCCGCGAACCGCGGTGTCATCGCCGTTCGAGTTCGATTACCTCATCGCTGAACCCGCGAAAATCTATGCTGGCTGGAGTAGACATTGGATGATGGTCTGGTTATGGTTTCTCTCGTAGCCAAGGAAGTCAGCAGAGCCCGGTAGAGACGAACTACCGGGCAGAAGCATCCGCAGGTGCAGTTGGCAGGACGGTGCGGTGGCGGAGTTTCGAAGCCAGGGCTTTTGCAGGACGGCGACGGGACTGGCGACCGGACCGGGTGGCCCGCAGTGATCAGGGGCCGCCGTGAGCAGTACCGCAGTTGACGCAGTACCCAGCAGCGAAGGTCAGTGAGCAGTACCTCGGTGAAGGCGTCGGCTGCGGACGCGCGCACCGGGATGTTCGGCAGTGGGGTTCCAAGCCAGAGCAGATGCAGGACGGGCGACGGGGCCGGCTGCCGAAGGGCGGCGCTGTCACAGGCCGCTGAGCAGTACGCAGTACCAGCAGTACGTAGTTGATCACCGAGGAAGAACGGAGGAGCCAGGCGCCATCAGGATCGCCCGGGCGGAAGTCTTGAGCCCGGGTACCGCAGGACATCGATAGTGAGGTGGTCTCCGGTCAAGCAACCGCGATCCCCGCGACCCCGACAGCAGTCCCGTCGGGCCAGCGGAAACGGAACGCCGGCGCAGTACCAGGGCCGGCGGATGGTGTAGCAGTTCCTTCCTTCGGGGCCCTGGTGTCACACGACACCAGGGCCCCTCAAGCGTGTTCCACAGAGAGGTGCAATGACAGCAGACGACAGCTTCGGCCGTCTCGATGACGACGACTACCCCGCCTACACCATGGGCCGGGCCGCCGAGATGCTCGGCACCACCCAGGGCTTCCTGCGAGCCATCGGTGAAGCCCGCCTGATCACCCCGCTCCGCTCCGCGGGCGGTCACCGCCGCTACTCCCGCTACCAACTGCGCATCGCAGCCCGGGCCCGGGAGCTCGTCGACGACGGGACCCCGATCGAGGCCGCCTGCCGCATCATCATCCTCGAAGACCAGCTCGAAGAAGCCCAGCGCATCAACGCCGAATACCGCCGCGCCGCCGAATCAGCCGCTCCGCCGGCCTCGGGCTGAGACAGCGAAGACCGGCAGCTGCCCGAAGCTTCGCGGCTGGCGCAGGCACGTACTGCCCGGGACACCTCTGCGTCCCGGGCAACGTCGCCTCCACCGCGGTCAGCCCCACCCGCAGCCCGGCTGTCAGCCAGTGCTGCGGCGGCCTCTCCCTGCTGGGTGCGGGCCGGTGCCGTCGTGCTGCGGCGGACGCCTCGCCCGCCGGGGCCCGGACCGGGCCTGCTGGACCACAGCCGGGCCGATCCGTCCCTGGCGCTGGAAGGACACGGCCGTTTACGCGGCCGGGGTGAGTTCGGCTCGGCCGAACAGCAGCGCGTAGCCGGTGGGGAGCTGGTGCAGGATGCGGGTGATCAGGTCGGGGCCTGCGTAGGCGGAGACGGCCGCGAAGACGGAACCGGTGTCCCACCGGGTGGTGGCCAGGGAGGCGCCGGAGCGGGCGGCAAGGTCTTTGACGAAGGCCCATCCGGTCAGCGGCTGCGTGTCGGGGATCTGCGCGGTCAGGTCACGTGCGGCCTCCAGGGGCAGGCAGGCGGCCAGGTCGACGCGCTCGTCGCCGGTCAGCTGACGTCCCAGCCCTGCCAGGACCAGGCGGACGGCTTCCTCAGCTCTCTCACGGGTGGGGTAGGCGCCTTCGTAGCGGACCTTCTCCAGCATCTGCTCGTACGCCGTCCCGTACGGCGACTGCTGCTGCTCAAGCGGTACGCGCACGTCGGTGATCACTGTGGTGCATGCCTTTCGTGGAGTCGGGTGGAGCGGTGCCGGTGTGCGGCACCGCTGGTCAAGTGGGCTGGGGGCGGCCGAAGAGGAGTTCGTAGCCGGCGGGGAGCTGGAGCAGGATCTGCCCCAGCAGGTCCTCGCCGGCCGCGTCGGCGGCGGTGGACAGCACGGCGCTGACGTCCCAGGTCGCGGTCTGCTCGGTGGCTCCCTCGATCCAGGCTGCGGTCGCCCGGACGAACCGTTCCGGCGGCAGCGGTTCGGCGCTGGTCAGCGGGTTGAGGAGGATCAGGGCGAAGTCCTCCGGCAGGCGTGTCGCGAGCTGGGCGCGGACCTCGCCGACCAGGTGCGCGCCGAGCAGGGCGAGCACCACACGGGCCGCGCGCTCGGCTTCCTCCGGCGTGCCGTACTCGCCGCGTTCCTTGACGTGGTCGAGGAACGCTTCGCGTCGCAGAGTCATCTCGGCCGCCACCCCTTTCTTTCTCGGACTGCCCACGGGGGTGCGGAGGGCGGGGTGAGGGGGAGATCAGGTGTCCGTCCTCCGCACCTGTCCGGCTGGTGTCAGCCGGAGATCTCCTTGTGGCCGGATCCGACGCCGATGGAGATCTTGCGGGGCTTGGCGCGCTCGGCGATCGGGATGCGCAGGGTGAGCACGCCCGCGTCGTAGTCGGCCTTGATGCGCTCGGTGTCGAGGGTGTCGGCGAGCACGATCTGGCGGGAGAAGACGCCCAGCGGCCGCTCGGACAGCTCCATCTGCACGTCGTCGGCCTTCGCCACCGGCCGTCGCTCGGCCTTGACCGTGAGCATGTTCCGCTCGACGTCGATGTCGATCGCGTCTGCGGTGACGCCGGGCAGGTCGAAGGCGACCACGTACTCATCGCCCTCGCGGTAGGCGTCCATCGGCATGGCCGACGGCTTCGACCAGGTGCCCGGGCCCATCAGCTGCTGCGCCAGCCGGTCCAGCTCACGGAAGGGGTCAGTGCGCATCAACATCGTGAAAACACCTCCAGCAGGTTCAGGCAGTTGCTGCCAATGCGCTTCACTGACACCGTTGTAACATGTCATCCAATGGATGACAAACACGATGTCGTCGGTGCGATGACATGTCGAGGGAGGTGCCCGTGACAGCAGCCGAACAGCCCGCGGACGGCGCAAGCCCGGCCTCGTTCCTCGCCGCCGCGGCGGCCCTTAACGCCATAGACGACGCCCTGCACGCCGCCCGGCGAAGGCCGTCCGACGCGCCCGCCAGCGGGCCGGGACCGGAACAGGCCCTGGCCTCCCTGCTGCTGCTGCGGCAGGTGCGCGAACAGCTCGCCGGATGGGAGACCGGCCTGATCGAAACCGCCCGCGACGCAGGCGCCAGCTGGGCCGACCTCGCCCACCCCCTCGGCGTCGCCAGCCGCCAGGCCGCCGAACGCCGCTACCTGCGCGGCCGCCCCGGCCCCGCCGGAACCACCGGCGAACAACGCGTCCAGGCCACCCGACAGGCCCGCGCCGCCGACCGCACCACCGCCACCTGGGCCCGCCACAATGCAGCCGACCTACGCCGTCTCGCCGGCCAGATCACCGCGCTCACCGACCTCCCAGCAGAGGCCCGCCGCCCGCTCGGCAGGCTCCACACGGCCCTCGCAGACGACGACGCCGTGTCGCTCCTAGACCCCCTCCGCGCCACCCGCCCCTACCTGACCACGCACCCCGGCCTCGCCGACCAGATCGACGCCCTCACCGAACCCGCCGAGCCATCCAGCTGACTCGCGCATGCCGCAGGGCCGGCCCCGTGAGACCGGCCCTGCGGCAGCACGCCCCGGGACCGGCCGCCGCCTTCTACGCCCGCCCTGCCCCCCCGGTGAGCCGGCTGCGCAGCTCGTAGCGGGCGTCCACCGTCGCGACGTCAGCCGCCAACCGCTTATCACTGCAGGTCACCGCACTAGCTGGTCTCTTCCGGGACATCTGAGCGCGGGATGCGGCGGCACCTCTTTGTTGCCGGTCACCTTCCAGACGCTGGAACACCGTGCGTACTCGCCCACCCTCCCCGCACCCGCCGCATGGAGGGCCTCGATCACAACCTCCGCATGACTCTCGGGGACCGATATCTCGATCTTCAGGCGCCGACTGGTCCTTGCCGTCGATGTCACCTCCCCCTCGACGGTGTCGACCGGATGGCCGACGTGCTGCGGCGGGCCGCTGAGGCGCGCTGCCGTCCCTCAGAGCTGAGCCTCGCGGCACGCGGTAGGGCCCTCGACCAGGAAGTATCTGATGGTCACATCGATACCGAAGGCCGCCCCCGCGTGGAGCGTCCCTTTCGTTACGAATCCCATCGCACCGAGGCGGGAGCCGACGATCCCGCATGCGGTGTCACCGAGGTCAGCCGCGCTTCGCCCGCGGAGGGAACGGGCGATCTCCGGGGCGTACTTGACCACGGGAGTGGGCTGGACCGGCGCGCTCGCGGGATGAGTCAGGAGCAGGAGAGCGAAGATCCGAGCGCGGCCACTTCCGGCAGCACGGGCCTTGGCCAGATCGGTGGCTATGGCCTTTACGTATTTCTCGACCGTCGGCCTGCTCACCCGGGCAAAGTCGAAGGTGTATGCGGCCTTGATCTCGACCAGGGCCAACGGTTCGTGACTGCTCTCGTCGAGGATCGCGAGATCGGTGCGCGCACGGTCGCTGTTGGGGCTCCACTCGCGGGCCGCGACACATCCAGACAGCTCCGTGTGCAGGATCCACGCCATGCGATCCCGGATCGGCTGCTCCGGCTTTGATGTGAGGGCAAGGTACGCCAGCTCGTCGGGCGCGAAGGACTCGCACGCCTTCCCGAGCGCCTGATTGAGCAGTCCGGCGGAAATCTCGATCATTCCAGCATCGTCGCAACTCGAGGCGGCCCTGTCCGCCGCCCCAGCATCAGACGCGGCGGACGGCACCCCCTCGACTCAGCCCTCCGAAGCGAACCGCACGAACGGCGCCCAGCCCTCACGGCCGACCATGAAGGACGGACGGCTCACGTCCTTGGAGTCCCGTACGTGAACGGCCTGTTCGGCGATCGCCACCTCGACGCAGCTGTCGCCCTGGCTGCCGCTGTAACTGGACTTGAACCAGGCGAGTTCCGTCGTACCGCTGCTCATAGCTCTCCTCGGAGTCGCTCCAGCAGGTCCCGGGATTCCTTCGGGGTGAGGGCCTGCGAGCGCAGTGTGTCATAGCGTTGACAGAGCACACTCACCTCTTTCGGGTCGGCGATGAGCCGCCCGTTCTCCTGGCCTTCGGAGTATCCGAGCCGCTGTCCCGCAGGGGTCTCAAGGATCTGCACGGGCCCATCCAGACACGCATGCAGCCCCGCCTCCAACGGCACCACCTGAAGCGTCACATTACGCGGTGCGCTCAGCTCCAGCACATGGTCGAACAGCTCCCGCATCGCCTCCGCGTCCCCGAACCGCCGTCGGAACACATGCTCCTCCACGATGAAAGCGAACGGCACGGTCGGCCGGTCCCGCATCATCTCCTGCCGCTCCATCCGAGCCACGAGCTGCGCTTCGAGTTCCTCGTCCGTCCGCAAGGGGATCGTGCCCTCGAACACCGCCCGTGCATACGCCTTCGACTGCAACAGCCCCGGCACCAGCCTGCACTCGTACGTACACAGGCTCACCGCCTCCCGCTCCAGCCGAGCCCACCGCCGGAACCACGCCGCGAGCCCCGCCTCGCCCCGGGTGAGATGCCGGGCGGCCTTCCGTAGCGCCCCGGTGTTGCCGAGAGCCTCCTCCGCGCGTTCCACGAACGCCTTGTCCGGCATCCGGCGCCCGAGTTCCACCGACGCCACGGTGTGTTCCGAGTACCGCACCCTCGTGCCCAGGTCGACCCGGCTGAGCCCGGAGTGTTCGCGCAGTGCCTGGACGACCGCGCCGAACGTGCGCAGACTGTCGGACGGATGGGGCTCCCGCTCCCGCTCCCGCGCCCCCTCCCTCGCCGTGACCGCCCGCACCTCGACGCCCTCACCCGCGGTTCCTTCGACGTTGCCCATCCGCCGCCCCTCTCCGTCGCCCGACGGCTCCTCCCGCCGCCCGCAATCGCCACTCAGCGTGACGGAGCGGGCCGCGTACTGTCCACTCTGTGTGCCCGTACGCTGACTCCGCGTACGGGCTGCCGGGCCTTTCCCCGCGGAGCGGAACACCCACCGCCCCGTCTTCGGCCATGCCGGACGGCTTCAGGTCTTTCAGGGCGTAAAGCGACCGAAGAATGGATATGGGCTATACGGCGAAACGCGGGGAGTGTCCGACGTGCCCGGATGCCGGGCGCAGCGGCTTCAGGGGAGGGAGCGCGCATGGACGGACGGCCCTTGTTTCTCGAACCGCGGCTGGAACCACGGCTGAGGTCGCTCGTGGCGGCGACCGGGACGTTGCACTCGCTCACCGACGCGCTCGGTTCACCGCTGCACGTGGTGGTGCCGGACCAGATCGCCGAGAATCTGGAGCGATTCCGGTCCGTGTACCGCGCGCATCACCTGTCGGGCCAGGTGTTCTACGCCCACAAGGCCAACCGGTCCAGCGCGCTGCTGCGCCGCCTGGCCGCCACTGACGCGGGTGTGGACGTCGCGTCGCTGGGCGAGTTACAGCACGCGCTCGGTGCCGGTTTCTCCGCCGACCGGATCACCGCCACCGGGCCGAAGAACCCCGAGTTCCTGTGGCTCGCGGCCCGGGCGGGGGTCACGGTCAGCGTCGACGGCGTGGCCGAGCTGGACCAGCTCGGCGCGCTGGTGCGCAAGCACGCGCTCGCCCCGGTGCGGGTGCTGCTGCGGCTGTCGGGGTTCGAGACGTCGGGGGTGCGAGTGCTCAGCCGGCGCAGCCGGTTCGGTACGCCCGTACGGGAGTTGGAGGCGCTGCTGGAGGCGGTCGAGCGGCACGGCGACGCGGTCGACCTCACCGGGGTGGCCTTCCATCTGGACACGACGAGCGTCGCGGAGAAGGCGACCGCTCTCGAAGGGTGCCTGGCGGCCCTGGAGGCGTGCCGGAGCAGGGGGCTGCGCCCCCGGGCCGTGGACGTCGGCGGCGGGTTCGGGGTCAGCTACCTCGCCGAGCGGGAGCAGTGGGAGGCGTACACGACGGCGCTGACGTCCGCCGTCCTGGGCCGGCGCCCGCCTCTGGCCTGGGGCGGGCACGGCTACGGGCTGCGGAACGAGTCCGGCACCCTGCGCGGCACGCTCGGCCTGTACCCGGCCCATCGGTCCGTGGCGGGTGCGGCCTACCTGGACGAGCTGCTGGCACAGCCCGCCGCCTCACTGGGCGGCCGTCCGCTGGCCGGGCTGCTGCTGGAGCACCTGTACGACCTGCACACCGAACCCGGCCGGGCCCTCTTGGACCAGTGCGGGCTGACGCTGGCGAAGGTGCTGGAGGTCCGTGAGCAGGAGAGCGACGGGGAGAACGGCGGGGAGCTGCTGGTGCGGCTGGCCGCGAAGGCCGACGACATCGCCCTGGAGGACCACGGAGTGCTCATGGACCCGGTCGTCATCCCCGGGAGCGGGGCGGGGCCGGGCGAGGGGCCCGTCGCCGTCCACCTCTTCGGCAGCCTGTGCCTGGAGACCGACCTGATCACCAGGCGCACGGTGTTCCTGCCCCGCCGTCCGGTCCCCGGCGACCTGCTGGCGTTCGCCAACACCGCCGGGTACGCCATGGACTTCCACGCCACCCGCGCCCAGCACCAGCCCGCCGCCCGCAAGGTCGCCGCCTGGCAGGACGGCGACGGATGGCGCTGGTGCCTCGACGACCAGTTCTGGCCGATCACGCCCTCGGGGGGAGCCCAGTGAGGTACGACAGCATCACGGAGGCGATAGGCAACACCCCGCTGGTGCGGCTGGACCCGGCCGTGCACGGACTGCGGAACATCGACCTGTTCGCCAAGCTGGAGATGCTCAACCCCTGGGGCTCGGTCAAGGACCGGGCGGCCTGGAGCATGGCCCGCCCGCTGCTCTCGGAGGCAGTCGAACACGGCAGCCAGGTCGTGGAGTTGTCCAGCGGCAACACGGCGAAGGCGCTGGCGGTCGTCGCGGGCATGCACGGACTGGGCTTCAAGAGCGTCACCAACCGGATGCGGGTGCCGGAGATCAAGGACCTTCTGCTGCTGCTCGGCGCGGAGATCGAGGAGCTGCCGGGGCAGAGCGAGTGTCTGGACCCGACCGCGACGGACGATCCGCTGACCCTCTTCCACCGGACGCTGTCCGCCTCCGGAAGCGCCTATCTGCACACCGACCAGTACTTCAACCCGCGCAACACCGAGGCCCATCTGACCGGGACCGGCCCGGAGATCGTCAAGGACCTGGACGGCCGGGTGCCGGACTGGTTCGTCGCCTGTGTGGGCACGGCCGGTTCCTCCACGGGCGTGGCCCGCGCGCTGCGGGAGGAGGACCCCACGGTGCGGGTGGTCGGGCTGGTCGCGGCCAAGTCCGACTTCATCCCCGGCATCCGCACGATCGACGAGGTGCAGGAGGTCGGCCTGTTCGACCCGGAGACGTACGACACGATGGAGTCGGTGAGCGCCGACGAGGCCATCGAGGGGATGCTGACCCTGAACCGCCGCTGCGGCATCCTGGGCGGGCCCACCGGAGGGGCCGCCTATTTCGGTGCCGTGCGCCATCTGCGCTCCCTCGACGAGGAGTTGAGCGAGCGCCGGACGGCGGTGTTCATCGTCTGCGACCGCGTCGAGAGCTATCTGAGCTACGTCCGTCAGCGGCGGCCCGACCTGCTGGGCCGGCCCGCCCGGAGGAACTCGGTGGCCGACCTGACCGAGGCCGAGGTGCGCGAGGCTCCGTCGGTCACCGTGGCGGACGCCCGGCGGTGGATCGACACCGACCGGCCGCTCGTGGTCGACCTGCGCAGTCCGTTCGCGTACGCGGCGCTGCACATCGACGGGTCGGTCAACATCGTCGACGAGCTGTTCGCCGAACTCCTGCGGGGCGGGCTGCCGTTCAGCAGGAGCCGGCCGGTGCTGCTGGCGTGTCCGGTGGGTGAGCAGTCCGCGCGGTACGCGGCGCTGCTGGCCCGGATGGGGCATGCCGACGTGCGCAGCCTGAGCGGCGGCATCATCGCCTGGCGGGACGCGGGCGCGCCCCTGGTGCGGGACTGACGGCCATGACCGCACCGATCATTCGCGAGGACATGAGCCGGTGGCAGCAGGCGCTGCGCGCCCAGTTCCCCATCGTCACCGGGCACCCGGAGCTGGCGTACTTGGACAGCGCGGCGACGGCGCAGAAGCCGCAGGCCGTGCTGGACGCCGTGCAGACGTATCTCACCACCAGCAACGCCAACTCCGCGCGCGGTACGTACACCTGGGCCAACCGGACCACCGAGCTGGTGGAGCGGACCCGGGAGCGCGTCGCCCGGTTCCTCGGGGACACCGCGCCGGAGCGGTCGGCCGTGCATTTCACGAGCGGCACGACCGAGGGACTGCGGACGATCGCCCGCGACTGGCTGCCGGGGTTCCTGCGCGACGGCGACGAGATCGTCGTACCGGACGCCGACCACCAGGCCAACATCACGCCCTGGCTGGAGGCCCAGCGGCTGCTCGCGGGGCAGGGCGTGCGCGTCCGGGTGCTGCCGATGCCGTACCAGAGCGGTTCCGGGGACTACGACCACACCGCGCTGGCCGAACGGGCCGGGCCGCGCACCCGGTTCGTCGCCACGACGCACGTCCACCATGTGTACGGCGGCGACATGAACGTGCACCGGATCCGCGAGGCGGTCGGGCCGGACGCGGTCATCTGCCTGGACGCGGCCCAGAGCGTCGGGCATCTGCCCGTTTCCGTGGGCGACTTGGACGTCGACTTCGTGGTCTTCTCCGGGCACAAGGCGCTGGCCCTGCCGGGGTCGGGCGCGGTGTGGGCCCGGCAGGCGCGCGGCCCGGCGTTCACGCCCGGCGGGTGGAGCGGCACGCCGAACACCGTGGGCATCGCCTCGCTGGAGGCGGCTCTGGACTGGCTGGACGCGGCCGGAGTGGAGCGCGTCGAGCGGTGGACCGTCGCCCTGGCGGCCCGGCTCACCGAGGGGCTGCGCCGGCTGGACGCCTACGAGATCCTCGGCTGCCCGCTCAGCCTGGCGGCCGACTCGACCGTGCAGCGGCGCCAGAGCATCGTGACCCTGCGGCACCGCGCCATCGACTCGGGTGACCTCGGCTTCATCCTCTTCAGCCACGGTTTCATGGTCCGCTCCGACCACCACTGCCAGGGCGACGCGGGCGAGAAGACCGGTTCGGTGCGGGTGAGCCTGCATGTGTACAACACCGTCGAGGAGATCGACCGGCTGCTGACCGTCCTTGCGTCACTCCAGTGACTCCGCCGACTGGGCGTTCCCCTGGGCGTAATGAGAACCGTTTCCACCTGTAGGCTCGGATCGGCAGGAGTCAGGTGCGAAACGGCGAGGTGGCGCGTCCGGATGGGGCTGAGTCTGGCGACGGCGGAGCGGTGGGTGGAGCGCTGGGAGCTCCAGCAGCAGCGGTACGCCGTCGACCGCGAGGAGCGGTTCACGGTGATCGCCGATGTCGTCGAGCACGTCACGGCGGGGCGCACGGCCCGGCCCCTCGTCGTCGACCTGGGCTGCGGGCCCGGCTCCCTGGCGGCCCGGCTGGTCCGGCGGCTGCCGGACGCGGAGATCGTGGCCGTGGACCGGGACCCCGTCCTGCTGGAGCTGGGCCGGACCCACCACCCGGACGCGGCCCGCTATGTCGACGCGGAGATCGGCGCACCCGGCTGGACCGGGACACTGGGCCTGGACCGGCCCCTGGACGCGGCCGTCTCCACGACGGCCCTGCACTACCTCGACCGCGACACCCTGCTGCGCGTCTACCGGCAGCTCGCCTCGCTACTGCGGCCCGGGGGTGTCCTCGTCAACGGCGACCATCTCCCCCAGGACGACGCGGGCCCGGCCGGGATCGCCGCGCATGTCGGGCGGTGCCGGGCCGCCCGGCAGCGGGTGTTCGCCCATGAGGACTGGGGCTCCTGGTGGACCGCCCTCTCCCGCGACCCCGAGCTGACCGACCTCCTCGCGGAACGCCGCCGCCGGGAGGAGCCCCTCGACACCGGCCGCCCCGCGGAGCTGCCCCTCTCGGCCCATCTGGAGCTGCTGCGCCAGGCGGGGTTCGGCACAGCGGGGCCGGTCTGGCAGTACGGGGACAGTTACGTGGTCGTCGCGGTGCGGTAGGGGTCCTCGTCCCCCTTCACGCTCCCTCGGATGGCCGGTGGCGGCGAGTGCTCGGACAATACACTCAGAAATCGCCATATATTCCTGCCGCCGGTCCCCTACTGAGGAGCCACCCCCATGACCACCGCCGAGCACATCACGCACGACGACCACCCGCACGCCCACGGCGACGACTGCGGGCACGTCGCCTTCACCCACGGCGACCACACGGACTACGCCCACGACGGCCACATCCACCGGATGCACGAGGGCCACGTCGACGAGTGCGCGAACGGCGGCCACACGGTGCACCAGAACCACGACCACCAGCACGGCGACGACTGCGGCCATCTGGCCGTGCGGCACGGCGACCACACCGACTACGTGCACGACGGTCACCGGCACGCCGGCCACGAGGGACACTGGGACGATCACTGAACCGCGACCGAACGCCGCACCCGTAGGCAGCGCTGCTCAGGACAGGCTGTCCCAGTCGACCGTGCGGTCGCACCAGCGCCCGAGCAGGGTGCGGTCGTGGCCGACGGCCAGCAGGGCGGCGCCGGTCGCGGCCCGGTAGTCCTCGACGGCCCCGACCAGGGCGGCCGCGGTGGAGGCGTCGAGCATGGCGGTCATCTCGTCGCACACCAGCAGGCGCGGGCGCAGTACGAGGGCGCGGGCGAGGCAGGCGCGTTGCAGCTGGCCGTCGCTGACCTCGTGCGGCCGCCGGGTCAGCAGGTCCGGGGTGAGGCCGACGACGGGGGCCAGCTCGGCCACCCGGTCGGGGATCTCCTTGCTCCGGCCGCTGGCGCGCAGGGGTTCGGCGATCAGGTCGGTGAGCGGCAGCCGGGGGTCGGAGGAGAGTCTGGCCTGCTGGAAGACGACCCCGAAGGCGGTGCGCAGGGCGCGCGGGGCGCGGTGGCGCCAGTGCCGTACGGGGTCACCGTCGAGGACGAGGGTTCCGGAGTCCGGCCGGTGCAGCAGGGCCGCGACCCGCGCCAGGGTGGACTTGCCGCAGCCGCTCGGGCCGAGCAGGCCCACGGACTCGCCCGGTGCCACGGTCAGGGAGACGCCCCGGACCACCGGCGCGTTCCTGGTGTATCCGGCGGTGATGGAGCGCAGTTCAAGCACGGACGTCCTCCGGCGGATGCGGGTGGTGGCAGGCGACCGTGCCCGGGGGCGGCGGGGCGGCACAGGTGCCGGTGGCCCGGTCGCA
The DNA here is from genome assembly GCF_055589465.1 of Streptomyces sp. NPDC041940. NCBI lineage: Bacteria > Bacillati > Actinomycetota > Actinomycetes > Kitasatosporales > Streptomycetaceae > Streptomyces > Streptomyces sp. NPDC041940. The sequence goes on along the minus strand of NZ_JBVJBP010000021.1, from coordinate 134,320 downwards.
GCGGGCGGCGAAGGCGCAGCCGTCGGGGAGGTCGCCGAGTTCGGGCGGCATGCCGGGGATGGGGGTGAAGGCGCGGTCGGGCAGGGCCTGGAGCAGGCCGCGGCTGTAGGGGTGGCGGGGCCCGGGTGAGCCGAAGAAGTCCTCGGCGGCGGCCAGTTCGACGATCCGGCCCGCGTACATCACGGCGACCCGGTCGGCTATGCGCTCGGCGGCGGTCAGGTCATGGGTGATCATCAGCAGGCCCCGTCCCCGGCCGCCGCTCTCCCCCGGCTCGTCGACGTGCCGCCGCAGTTCGTCGACCGTACGGTCCACCAGGTCGCGGTCGAGCCCGGTGGTCGGTTCGTCGGCGAGCAGCAGGGGCGCGTCGCCGACGAGGGCGAGGGCGGTGGCGGCGCGCTGGGCCAGGCCTCCGGAGAGCTGGTGGGGGTGGCGGTCGAGGTGGTCCGCGGGGAACGCGGCCCGTTCGGCGGCGGCCTCGGCGGCGGCGCGCAGGGCGGCGCGTCCCCGGGTCGCGGTCAATGCGGCGACCGTCTCCTCCAGTTGGGAGCGCACGGTGCGCACGGGGGTGAGGTGGGCGGCCGGGCTCTGCGGTACGAGGCCGATGAGCCGGCCCCGTACGGTACGGGCGAGGGTCCGCTCGCCGGCCGTGAGCAGGTCCAGGTCGCCGAGGTGAGCCGCCCCGGCGGTCTGCGCGTTGCCGGGGAGCAGGCCGAGCAGGGCCGAGGCCAGCACGGACTTGCCGCAGCCGCTCTCCCCGATCAGCGCCAGACACTCACCGGCCGCCACGTCGAACCGGGCGTCGGTGACGGCGGCGACCCGACGCCCACCGGGCATGAGGAACCGCACGGAGAGGCCGCGCACCGACAGCACGGGGACGCGGCCGGGTGCGAAGTCGCCTCCGACGGGCACGGGGGCTTCGGCAGTCACCGGGTCTCCTTCGAGGAGGCCCCGGCTTTCCGGCCGGGGCGGAGTCCAACCCCTGCGGAGCAGGGCAGAGAACGGGGTTTCGCCTCAAGGGCGAAAGAACGGCTACACAATCGGGTAGGCTGCCTACCGTGCGTAGCGAGAACCAAGCGCGCACGACGCGCCGAGCGAGAGCCAAGCCGGCGCGCACCAACGCTTTCGGGCAACCGGGCAGGTTCCGTCCCGGCTGGTGCTGAGGGAGTAAGACCCTGCCGGTCGCTGACCGGTGGGGCTTCCTGAGCCAGAAATCCCCCTGCTTCAGCTGGGGGAGGGTTCAAAACATCAGCTCCGATCGGTGTCGGGGATTGATCCGCTCCCGCCACGCCCCGGCCAGACCGGCCAGGGCGAGGGTGGGGACGATGAGGAACAGGCCCGGGAACAGGGTCGGCCACCACTGTCCGGCGAGCAGGGAGCCGCGGGCCGTCTGGATCAGGGTGCCGAGGCTCGCCGTGTGGGTGGGCAGCCCGAGTCCGAGGAAGGACAGCGCCGACTCGTGCCACATGGCGTGCGGCACCATCAGCACGGCGGCCAGGGCGGCTTGGGGCAGGACGGCGGGCAGCAGATGCCGTACCGTCACCCGCCACCGGGACGCCCCGCCGGAGACGGCGGCGTCGACGTACGGCCGGGACCGCAGGGACAGCACCTCGGCGCGGACGATCCGCGCGGTGGACAGCCAGTGGGTCAGCGCGACCGAGATGACCACCGGCCAGACACCGGGGCGGAACATCGCGACGATGAAGATGCCGAGCAGCAGATGCGGCACGGAGGAGAAGGCGTCGACGACCCGCATCAGGGCGCGGTCGGCCCAGCCGCCGAGAGCCCCGGCGGTGGCGCCGACGGCCGTGCCGACCACCGTCGCGGTCAGCGCCGCCGCCACTCCGACGAGCAGCGAGACGCGCAGGCCGTAGACGCAGCGCAGCAGCAGGTCGCGGCCGACGTCGTCGGTGCCGAAGGGGTGGGACCAGGACGGCGGTCGGAGCTTGGCGGCCAGGTCGACGGCCTGCTGGTCGAGCTGGACCAGCGGCGGTACGAGCAGCACGGCGAGGACGGTCGCGCCCACCAGTACGGCGGAGGTGCGCACGCGCAGGGCGCGGGTCGAGCGGCGTTTCGGGCCGTGCGAGCGCCACTCGGTCTCGGCGGGCGCCGGTGCGTCACATGTCACTGAGCTTCACCCTCGGGTCGAACAGTCCGTAGAGCAGGTCGGCGAGCAGGTTCCCGGCGAGGACGGCGGCCGTGGCCAGGGTCGTCAGGGCGGCGAGCAGCGGGAAGTCGACGGCGGTGGCCGCCTCGACGGTGGCGGCGGCGATGCCCGGCCAGCTGAAGACGCTCTCCACCAGCAGGGCCCCGGTGATGAGTTCGGGCACGCGGGAGCCGATCAGGGTGAGCACCGGCAGCACTCCGGAGCGCAGGGCGTGGCCGAGCAGGACGGTGCGTTCGCTCAGGCCGCGGGCGCGGGCGCCGCGTACGGGGTCCTCCGCCAGGGCGTCGCCCACGCCCTGGCGGACGTAGAGCGTGAACCAGGGCAGTTGGGAGACCGCGAGGACTCCGGCCGGCAGGACGACGTGGCTGGCGACCTGTCCCGCCGTGACCTGTTCGCTGGCGGTGTCGGTCAGGCCGCCCGCCGGGAGGATGTCCCACTGGAGGGCGAACAGCCAGACGGCGAGCAGGGCGATCCAGAAGACCGGGGCCGCCTCCAGGGTGTAGGCGAGGGAGGTGACGGTCCGGTCGATCAGCGACCCGGGCCGGCGGGCGGCGAGCACGCCGAGGACCGTGCCCACCAGCACGGCGGCGGCGAAGGCGACCGCGCACAGCAGCGAGGACCACACGAGGCGTTCGCCGATCACCTGGGCGACCGGCTGCCGCAGCACGCTGGAGTGGCCGAGGTCGCCGGTGAGCGCGGAGGTCAGCCACTGCCACCAGCGGGCGGCGAAGGGCTGGTCCGCGCCGAGGTTCTCGCGCAGCCGGTCCAGGGTCTGCTGGTCGGCGCCGAGCGCGGCGGTACCGGCGTACGCCTTGACGGGGTCGAACGGGGAGGCGGCGGCGATCGCGAACACGCCGAAGGTGACGACGAGCAGGACGGGGACGGCGAACAGCGCCCGCCGTCCCGCCAGTCGTGCCATGGCGCCCCAGGGCGGGCGGGTCACTTCTTCGGCTGCCAGTCCTCGATGTTCCACCAGGGGCCGCTGGCGAAGCCGTGCTCGTGCGGTTCGAGCTGGGTGCCCAGGCCGTCCCAGCGGTCGGCCAGGACGTAGAGGTGGTCGATGTGGGTGAGGAAGGTGTAGCCGGGGTCCTGCACCAGGGCGCGCTGGAGCTTGTCGTAGGCGGCCTTGCGCTCCGCCGGGTCCTGGCCGCGGCGGCCGTTGTCGAGGGCGCGGTCCACGGCCGGGTTGTCGTAGCGGGCCATGTTGTTGAAGCCGTCGCCGGCGAGGGAGGAGTGCAGCAGGGTGTACAGGCCGAAGTCGGGGTCGCCGGTGGAGCCGAAGCCCGCGAGGACGGCGGTGTTCTTCATGCGCGGCTCGATGACCTCCCAGGTGGCGCTCTCCGCCTTCACCTCGATGCCGGCCTTCTTGGCGTCGGAGGCGTAGGCGAGGGCGTGGTCCTGGCGGACCTTGTCGCCGGAGGGGTAGAGCAGGGTGAAGGACGCCCGCTGTCCGTCCTTGGCGCGGATGCCGCCTTCGGCGGGCTTCCAGCCGGCCTCGTCCAGGATCTTCCTGGCCTTGCCGAGGTCCTGGTCGCGTTCGATCGCCTTGGTGAAGGCGGGGTCGTCGACGGGCAGCGGCCCGTAGGCCGGGCGGCCCGAGCCGTCGAGGATCTTGTCGACCATGGCCTGGCGGTCCACGGCGGCGTCGAGGGCCTGCCGGATCGCGCGGTCGCCGGTGACCTTGTTCGGGGTGGGGAGGGTGACGGTCCGGAAGTCGTAGGAGCGGGCCTCGTAGGTGCGCTTGGCGTCGTCGCTCTTGAACGTGGCGGCGAGGTTGGGCGGGAGGACCGCGCCGTCGAGGTCGCCGGAGCGCAGCCGGGTGGCGCGGACGTTGTCGTCGCCGATGACCGCCATGGTGAAGGACGACACCTTCGGCTTGCCGCCCCAGTAGCGCGGGTTGGCCTTGAAGCTGAGCTTCTCGCCCTTGCTCCACTTGGAGAGGACGTACGGACCGGTGCCGACCGGCTTCGTGTTGAAGGAGCCGGTGTTGGGATCCTGCTCGCCCGCGACGTGCTCGGGGACGATGGGCAGCACGGTGCGGGCGGCGAAGGCGGCGTAGGGGTACTTGAGGGTGAAGACGACCTTGTCGTCGCCGCTCGCCTCGACCTTCTTGACGGCGTCCAGCTCGCTCTTGAAGGTGTTGTTGGTCTTGGCGTCGAGCGCGGTCCGGTACGTGTAGACGACGTCGGCGGCGGTCAGCGGCTCGCCGTCGCTGAACTCCACCCCGTCGCGCAGCGTGTAGGTGTACGTGCGGCCGCCGTCGGAGACCTCGGGGAGCGCCGCCGCGAGGGCGGGCTTCAGCTTCAGGTCGGCGTCGTGGGCGAGCAGCCCGTCGAAGATCTTGGAGTTGCCGTCCTTGCCGTAGCCGAGCAGCGGGCTGAGGGTGTCCGGCTCGGAAGCCACCCCGATGACCACGGAGCCGGACTTGGCGTCGCTCTGACCGCCGCTGCTCGGGGCCGAGCAGGCGGTGACCGCCGCGGCCAGTGCCGCCGTGGCGGCGGCTCCTCGTATCCGACGGGTCGACATATGACCTCACCCCGTTGTTGCTCTAGTCAAGTTCTTGCACAGGCCTCGCAATTAAACAGTCAAGGAGGGCCTCCGCGCACCACCGCGGTGCGGGAGGCCCAGGTCACCGGTCCGTTCACCGGCTCGTGTTCAGGGCCGGGTCAGGGTGATGTCCCGTCCGTGGACCGCGTGGAAGCTGGGCAGCGGCAGGCCGCTGAAGGTGCGCAGTTCCATCAGGGTGGCCTCGACGTGGGCCGCTCCGGGGGCGAGCGCGCCCGGCTTGGGCCGGCCCGTGTTGACCCAGCGGTGCTTCACTCCGTCGCACACGGCCCGGGTGCCGCCGATGCCGTAGCGGGTGGTGGAGGCGCCCTGGCTCACGGAGGAGCTGACGAAGACCGGGCCGACGGCGCTGCGGCAGCGGTAGGTGCCGGAGAGGGTGACGGTGCCGTCGGCGGTGATCCGGCCCACCGCGTCGACCGTCACGGCCTCGTACGGGGCCGCGGCGGACGCGGTGGCGGGTGCCGCGGTGGCCGGTGCCGCCGTGGCACCGGTGAGCAGGAGCAGCGCGGCACCGGCCGTCGCGCCGAGCAGGGGACGAACACGCATGGGGGGAACCTCCCGAAAGGAGTGGTTTTTTGTTCCACTCGTACCCGGCGCCCGGGCCTACGCCCGCGCCCCTCACTCCTTCGGTGGTGAGTCCGCACCGACCGTCGTGGAACGGTCCGGGGAATGTCCGGGGCGTGTCACGCTTCCCGGCGGGCCGTTCCGATGTGTTCGAGTCGGGAGCATGGTCTGTACGTAAGAGTCATACGAATCCTCCGGATGGCCCTACCGACGTGGAGGTGCGCCATGTGTGCCCACCAGACCCAGTGCCCCGCGACCGACTCCGCCGCGGCCCATGTCGTCGCCGCCCACCCCGAACAGGGCTGGAGCCTGCTGTGCGACGGGGCGATCGTCTTCGACGACACCGGTGAGCTGCTGCCGGACGGCCGCGTGGTGGAACCGCACCGGGTGACGGCGGGGCTGACCGTCGCGGCCTGACCTCAAGAAGGTCAGGGCAGCACCGCGAAGCCGTCGAGTTCGACCATCGCCTCCTCGTCCCACAGCCGGACGACCTGGACGACGGCCATGGCGGGGTAGTCGCGCCCGGCCGCCTCGCGCCACAGCCGGCCCAGTTCGGGGGCGTGGGCGCGGTAGGCGGCGACGTCCGTGGCGTAGACGGTGACGCGGGCGAGGTCGGACGGTGTGCCGCCGGCCGCCGTGAGAGCGGCCAGCAGGTTCGCCAGCGCCTTCGCGAACTGCTCCGGCAGGGTCCGCCCCACCACTTTGCCGTCGGCGTCGAGGGCGGTCTGGCCCGCCAGGAACACCACCCTCGACCCGGAGGCCACGACGGCGTGGGAGAAGCCGGTCGGCGGGGACAGCTCGGGCGGGTTGACGCGCTCGGTGGTCACCGGGCCTCCTGGCGGGCGTGCGATGACTCGGCGTACAGCGTGGCGTACAACTCCTTGGCGATGATGCCGCGTTGCACCTCGCTGGCCCCCTCGTAGACGCGCGGGGCGCGCACCTCGCGGTAGAGGTGTTCGAGCAGGTGCCCGCGTCGCAGCGCCCGGGCGCCGTGCAGCTGGACGGCCGTGTCGACGACGTACTGGGCGGTCTCGGTGGCGAGCAGTTTCGCCATGGCGGAGCGCTGGGGCACGTCCGGGGCGTCCTCGTCGTACGCCGTCGCCGCCGCGTAGACCATCAGGCGGGCCGCCTCCGTGCGCAGGGCCATCTCGGCGACCTGGTGGGAGACGGCCTGGAGGTCCTTCAGCTTGCCGCCGAAGGCGTCCCGCCCGGCGGTGTGGGCGAGGGTCGCGTCGAGGGCGGCCCGGGCCATGCCGACGGCGAAGGCGCCGACGCTCGGGCGGAAGAGGTTGAGGGTGCCCATCGCGACCCGGAACCCCCGGTCCATCTCCCCGAGCACGTCCTCGGCCGTCACCGGTACGGCGTCGAAGTGGAGCGCGCCGATGGGGTGCGGGGAGAGCATGTCGAGGCCGGTGCCGGTCAGACCCGGGCGGTCGGCGGGCACCAGGAAGGCCGTGACGCCCCGGGCCCCGGCGTCGGGGGCGGTCCGGGCGAAGACGGTGTAGAAGTCGGCCTCGGGGGCGTTGGAGATCCAGCACTTCTCGCCGATCAGGCGCCACCGGGCGGGTCCGTCAGGCTCCGCCCGCAGGGCCAGCGCCGCCGCGTCCGATCCCGCGCCCGGCTCGCTCAGCGCGAACGCCGCGACCGCCGTGCCGTCGGCCACCCGGGGGAGCCAGCGGGCGCGCTGGGGCTCGGTGCCGTGGGCGTGGACCGGGTGGGCGCCAAGACCCTGGAGGGCGAGGGCCGTCTCGGCCTCCGTGCAGCCGTGGGCCAGGGACTCGCGCATCAGGCACAGGTCGAGGGCGCCGGACATGAAGAGCCGCTCCAGCAGTCCCAGTCGGCCGAGTTCGGCGACCAGCGCGCGGTTCACATGACCCGGTTCCCCCTTCTCGGCCAGCGGACGGAGCCGCTCGGCGGCCAGTGCGCGCAGCTCTGCGCACCAGGCGAGTTGTGCCGGTTCGAGCGAGAATGCGGTCATTGCCGGTCCCTTCTCCGCCACCCTGCTTCCCGGCTGGGCCACTCCGAGGCTATCGCGGACCGTTGACTGTCGTCACCAACACGATACGCTCCAGGGGCGAGCCCACCACGCCAAGGGGGCGAACCGTATGAATCCACCGGACACGGCGCACGTCGACACCTTCACCCGCGACCATCTGCCACCCCGGGACCACTGGCCCGAGCTCCGTTTCGACCTGCCGGAGCTGCGCTACCCCGAACGGCTCAACTGCGCCGCCGAACTGCTCCACGGCCCTGACGACGACCGGCCCGCGTTCCTCACCCCCACCGGTGAGCCATGGACGTACGGCGAGCTGCGCGCCCGCGTCGACCGCATCGCGCATCTGCTCACCGGTGACCTGGGCGTCGTCCCCGGCAACCGGGTGCTGCTGCGGGGCCCCACCACACCGTGGCTCGCCGCCTGCTGGCTGGCCGTGCTGAAGGCGGGGGCCGTGGCGGTCACGGTGCTCGCCCAGCAGCGGCCGCACGAGCTGAGCACGATGTGCGAGATCGCCCGGGTCCGGCACGCGCTGTGCGACATCCGGGCCGTCGACGACCTCGCCAAGGCCGAGATCCCGGACCTGCGGATCACGACGTACGGCGGTGACGCCCCGGACGACCTGCTCAACCGGCCGGCGCCCGACACACCGTACGAGGCCACCCCGACGGCGTCCGACGACGTGGCGCTGATCGCCTTCACCTCCGGCACCACCGGCCGCCCCAAGGGCTGTATGCACTTCCACCGGGACGTGCTGGCGATCGCCGACACCTTCTCCCGGCACGTCCTCAAGCCCCGCGCCGACGACGTCTTCGCCGGCAGTCCGCCGCTGGGCTTCACCTTCGGGCTGGGCGGTCTCGTGGTCTTCCCGCTGCGGGCCGGGGCGAGCGCCCTGCTGCTGGAGCAGGCCGGCCCGAAGCAGCTGCTGCCCGCCATCGCCCGGCACCGGGTCTCCGTCCTGTTCACCGCGCCGACGGCGTACCGCGCGATGCTCGACGCGCTCGACGGCCACGACGTCTCGTCCCTGCGCCGCTGCGTCTCGGCCGGTGAGAACCTGCCCGCGGCCACCTGGCGGGCCTGGCACGAACGCACCGGCGTGCGCGTCATCAACGGCATCGGCGCCACCGAGCTGCTGCACATCTTCATCTCGGCGGCCGACGAACGGATCCGGCCCGGGGCGACGGGCGTTCCCGTACCGGGCTGGCACGCGCGCGTGCAGGACACGGACGGCCGGCCGGTGCCCGACGGGCAGCCGGGGCTGCTCGCCGTGCGCGGACCGGTCGGCTGCCGGTATCTCGCCGACCCGCGGCAGCGCGAGTACGTGCGGGGCGGCTGGAACATCACGGGCGACACCTACGTCCGCGAACCCGACGGCTACTTCCGGTACGTCGCCCGCGCCGACGACATGATCATCTCGGCCGGGTACAACATCGCCGGACCCGAGGTCGAGGACGCGCTGCTGCGGCACCCGGACGTGCTGGAGGCTGCGGTCGTGGGACGGCCCGACGAGGCGCGCGGACAGGTCGTGGTGGCCTACGCCGTCCTCAAGGAGGGCGCGGAACGGGACGCCGCGGCGCTGCGCGGCTTCGTGAAGAGCGAGCTGGCGCCGTACAAGTGCCCGCGCGAGATCGTCTTCCTGGACACGCTGCCGCGCACCGCCACCGGCAAGCTCCAGCGATTCCGGCTGCGCGGCACGCGAGTCCCGGACGGCGGCACCGCGGGCGACCAGGACTGATCCGTACGACCTAAGATGATCAACGTGTCCGACCAGCATGCACCACGGTCTCTCATCGTCACGCTCTACGGCGCGTACGGCCGCTTCGTACCGGGCCCCGTGCCGGTAGCCGAACTGATCCGGCTACTGGCCGCGGCCGGTGTGGACGCTCCGTCCGTACGCTCCTCGGTGTCGCGGCTCAAGAGACGCGGACTGCTCGTGCCCGCCCGCACCGCTCAGGGCGCGGCCGGGTACGAACTGTCACCGGACGCGAGGCAGTTGCTCGACGACGGCGACCGGCGCATCTACGCCACGGCTCCGCCGGAGGACGAGGGCTGGGTGCTCGCCGTGTTCTCCGTGCCGGAGTCGGAGCGGCAGAAGCGGCACGTCCTGCGTTCCCGGCTGGCCGGCCTCGGTTTCGGCACGGCCGCTCCGGGCGTGTGGATCGCGCCCGCACGGCTGTACGAGGAGTCCCGGCACACCCTCCAGCGGCTGCGGCTCGACGGGTACGTCGACTTCTTCCTCGGCGGCCACCTCGGCTTCGCGCCGACCGCCGAGGCCGTCACCCGCTGGTGGGACCTGGCCGCCATCGCCAAGGAGCACGAGGCGTTCCTCGACCGCCACGCGCCCGTGCTGCTCGGCTGGGAGAAGCGCGAGGACACCCCGCCCGAGGAGGCCTACCGCGACTACCTCCTCGCCCTGGACTCCTGGCGCCACCTCCCCTACACCGACCCCGGCCTGCCGTCCGCCCTGCTCCCCCGGGACTGGCCCGGGGAGCGCTCCTCGGCGGTGTTCCGGGGGCTGCACGAGCGGCTGCGGGACGCGGGGGCGGAGTTCGTGGGGCTGTAGGTCGCGTCCTGTGAGCCGGCACCGCTCCGCGGCGCGGCGGCCCACGGGGCGTTCACAGGCTCAGCCGCGGCTTCGGCGCGTCCGTGCGGCCCGTCTGGGGCCTTCGGCTGCCCGCGCGGTACGGGGCCGGCCAGGCGACGCCCGGGCCCGTGTAGCCCTGTTCGGCCGCCGCGTGCAGGGTCCAGTGCGGGTCGTAGAGGTGCGGGCGGGCCAGGGCGCACAGGTCCGTGCGGCCCGCCAGGATCAGGGAGTTGACGTCGTCCCAGGAGGAGATCGCGCCGACCGCGATCACCGGGACCCCGGTGGCGCGGCGGATACGGTCCGCGAAGGGCGTCTGGTACGACCGCCCGTACTCCGGCCGCTCGTCCGCCACGACCTGCCCCGTCGACACGTCGATCGCGTCGGCGCCGTGCGCGGCGAAGGCCCGGGCGATCCCGACGGCGTCCTCGGCCGTGGTCCCGCCCTCGGCCCAGTCGGTGGCGGAGATGCGCACGGTCAGGGGCCGCTCCCCCGGCCACACGTTCCGTACGGCGTCGAACACCTCCAGCGGGAAACGGAGCCGCTTCTCCGGTGAACCGCCGTAGGCGTCGGTACGCCGGTTGGTCAGCGGGGAGAGGAAGCCGGAGAGCAGGTAGCCGTGGGCGCAGTGCAGTTCGAGCAGGTCGAAGCCGGCCCGGGCGGCACGGCAGGCGGCTGCCGTGAACTGCTCGCGGATGTCGGTGAGCTGGGCGCGGGACAGCGCGCGCGGCGTCTGGCTGTACGGCTTGTACGGCAGCGCGGAGGCGGCCACGAGCGGCCAGTTGCCCTCCTGAAGCGGCTCGTCCATGCCCTCCCACATCAGCTTCGTGGAGCCCTTGCGGCCACTGTGGCCGAGCTGCACGCCGATCGCGGTGCCGGGCGCCTGGTCGTGCACGAAGTCGGTGATACGCCGCCATGCCTCGGCCTGCCGGCCGGTGTAGAGGCCGGCGCAGCCGGGCGTGATCCGGCCCTCCTCGCTGACGCAGACCATCTCGGTCATCACCAGCCCGGCCCCGCCCAGCGCCCGCGCGCCCAGATGGACCAGGTGGAAGTCGCCGGGGACGCCGTCGACCGCCGAGTACATGTCCATGGGTGAGACGACGACCCGGTTGCGCAGGGTCAGACCGCGCAGCTGGAACGGGGTGAACATCGGGGGCGTGCCGGGCGGACAGCCGAACTCGCGCTCCACCGCCTCCGTGAAACGCGCATCGCGCAGCCGCAGGTTGTCGTGGGTGACGCGGCGGCTGCGGGTGAGCAGGTTGAAGGCGAACTGGCGGGGCGGCTGGTCCAGGTACAGGCCGAGGTTCTCGAACCACTCCAGGCTGGCACGGGCCGCGCGCTGCGTGGACGCGACGACGGGCCTTCGCTCCGCCTCGTACGCGGCCAGGGCCTCCTCCAGTGAGTCCCGCTCCTCCAGGCAGGCGGCCAGGGCCAGGGCGTCCTCGACGGCGAGCTTGGTGCCGGAGCCGATGGAGAAGTGGGCGGTGTGGGCGGCGTCGCCGAGCAGGACGACATTGCCGTGCGACCAGCGGTCGTTGACGACCGTGCGGAAGGTCGTCCACGCCGAGTTGTTGGACCGCAGGGGGCGGCCGCGCAGTGCTTCCGCGAAGATCTTGCCGCAGCGCTCGATCGACTCGGTCTCGTCGAGCTCGTCGAAGCCGGCCCGCTGCCAGACGTCCTCGCGCATCTCGATGATCACGGTGGAGGAGTCGGGGGCGTAGGGGTAGCCGTGCAGTTGCATCACGCCGTGTTCGGTCTCGGCGATGTCGAAGCGGAAGGAGTCGAAAGGGAAGTCGGTGGCGAGCCAGATGTAGCGGCAGTGGTGCGCGGTGACCCGGGGGCGGAAGACGTCCGCGTAGGTCTCGCGGGTGGTGCTGTGGATGCCGTCCGCGGCGATGACCAGGTCGTGGGTCCCCGGGAGGTCTTTCGGGGCCTCGGTGTGGAAGCGGAGGGCCACGCCGAGGTCGCGGCAGCGGGTGTGGAGGATTTCGAGGAGCCGTTGGCGACCCAGGGCTGCGAAACCGTGGCCCGAGGAGGTCTGGCGGGTGTTCCGGTGGGTGATGTCGATGTCGTCCCAGCGGATGAAGTCCCTCTGGAGGGCCTCGTAGACCTGGGGGTCGGCGTGTTCTATGCCGCCGAGGGTTTCGTCGGAGAGGACGACGCCGAAGCCGAAGGTGTCGTCGGGGGCGTTGCGTTCCCAGACGGTGACTTCTCGGGTGGGGTCGAGGCGTTTGAGGAGGGCGGCGGCGTAGAGGCCGCCGGGGCCGCCGCCGATGACTGCCACGCGTAGGGGGTGGCTGCTGTCGTGGTGCGGGTGCAGGTTGTCCGTGGCTGGTCGCGCCCCGCGGCGGAGCCGCAAATTGACACCGCCCCGCGCCCCTGAGGGAGACGCGGTCACCGTCCGCTCCATTTCGGAGGGCGTTTCTCCGTGAACGCCGCGTGGAACTCCGCGTAGTCCGCACTGTTCATCAGCAGCGCCTGGGTCGACGCGTCCAGTTCCACCGAGGCCGCCAGGGGCATGTCCAGCTCGGCCGTCAGCAGGGTCTTGGTCTGGGCATACGCGAGGGCCGGGCCTTCTGCCAGGCGACGGGCCAGTCGCTGGGCGGCCTCGTCGGCGGCGCCCTCCTCGGTCAGTTCGCTGATCAGGCCGATGCGCTCGGCCTCGGGTGCCCGGACCGGGTCGCCCAGCATCAGGAGGCGGGTCGCGTGACCCAGGCCCACGACTCTGGGCAGGAGGTATGCCGCGCCCATGTCGCCGCCGGAGAGGCCGACCCGGGTGAAGAGGAAGGCGAAGCGGGCCGAGGGGTCGGCGACGCGGAAGTCCGCCGCCAGGGCGAGTACGGCTCCGGCGCCCGCCGCCACACCGTGCACCGCCGCGATCACCGGGAAGGGGCACTCCCGGATGGCGCGCACCACCTGGCCGGTCATGCGGTTGAAGTCCAGGAGCCGGGCGGTGTCCATGCCGAGGGTGGCGCCGATGATCTCGTCGACGTCGCCGCCGGAGCAGAAGCCGCGCCCCTCGCCGGCCAGCACCAGGGCCCGTACGGACCGTTCCCGGGACAGCTCCGCGAGCAGGTCGCGCAGGTCGGCGTAGGCACCGAAGGTGAGCGCGTTGAGCTTGTCGGGGCGGGCCAGGGTGACGGTGGCGACGCCGTCGGTGACATCGACGCGCAGGTGCTCCCAGCGGGGGGTGCGGGCGGCGGAGCCGGTGAAGGGACTCATGACGTGCGGCCTCCTCGGGCGGGCACTGTCTCACTGAGCTCTACCCCACGAAGCTATCACTCATCCGTGACTGTCGTCATGAGTGCGCGATAGACCGTTCGGGTAGGACTTCTGTGTGGATCCGGGGTGACCCGGGCCGGTCACATCCGTCACAGATCGTCCACACCGGCGTAACGGTGGGAGCAGCCGCGCGCGGCACCGCGTTCACCTGGGTAAGCCGTCCGGCAAGGGGGCGAAGGCGCTCCCCGACGACGGCCCCTCGGACGCCTCTGAAGAGCGGCGCCGTACCATTCATCAGGTTGAAAGCAGGATGTCCTGCTCCATGAACGGACCCGCCTTGTACGAACTCCCCTCAGCCCCCGCCTCCTGGCGCATCGCGCTGCCGCACACCGTCGCGGCCGTGCCCGTGGCCCGTGCCCTGGTCCGTACGGCGCTGGCCGAGCTGGAGTACGGGGCCGACTGCGACACGGCGGAGCTGCTCACGGCGGAGCTGGTGGCCAACGCGGTGGAGCACACCACCGGCGAGGCACCGATAGAGCTGGTGGTGGAGCTGATGCCGTCGGGATGTCAGGTCGAGGTGCACGACACCGACCCGGCCCCGCCCGGTGACCTCACCCGCCCATCCGACGGACCACCCGACCCCTGGCAGGAGCACGGGCGCGGGCTGCTGCTGATCCGCACCCTGAGCTCGTCGTGCGGACACCGGGCGACCGAGTCGGGCAAGGCGGTGTGGTTCAGGCTGCCTGCGGTACCGGCTCAGCGGCGCCGGTCGGCGTAAGGCCTGTTCAGGCCAGGGTCGCCACCAGGACCGCCTTGATGGTGTGCATCCGGTTCTCCGCCTCGTCGAAGACCACCGAGTGGGCCGACTCGAAGACCTCGTCGGAGACCTCGAGGTATGCCAGGCCGTGCGAGGCGTGGATCTCGCGGCCGACCTTGGTGCCCAGGTCGTGGAAGGCCGGCAGGCAGTGCAGGAACCGCACGTCCGGGTTGCCGGTGGCGCGCAGGACGTCCATGGTCACGGCGTACGGGCCGAGGGCGGTGATGCGCTCGTCCCAGACCTCCTTGGGCTCGCCCATGGAGACCCAGACGTCCGTGGCGACGAAGTCCGTGCCACGGACGCCGTCGTCCAGGGTCTCGGTGAGCGTGATGCGGGCGCCGCTGTGCTCGGCGAGCGCGCGGGCCCGGTCGACGACCTCCTCGGCGGGCCAGTAGGCCTTCGGCGCGACCAGACGCACGTCCATGCCGAGCAGGGCGCCGGTGACCAGGTAGGAGTTGCCCATGTTGAAGCGGGCGTCGCCCAGGTAGGCGAAGGCGATCTCGTTCAGCGGCTTGGCGCAGTGCTCGGTCATGGTCAGCACGTCGGCCAGCATCTGGGTGGGGTGCCAGTCGTCCGTGAGCCCGTTGAAGACGGGCACACCGGCGTGCGCCGCCAGCTCCTCGACCTTCTGCTGGCTGTCGCCCCGGTACTCGATACCGTCGTACATCCGGCCCAGCACCCGCGCGGTGTCCCTGACCGACTCCTTGTGGCCGATCTGCGAGCCGGACGGGTCGAGGTACGTGGTCGAGGCGCCCTGGTCGGCGGCCGCGACCTCGAACGCGCAGCGGGTGCGGGTGGAGGTCTTCTCGAAGATCAGCGCGATGTTCCGGCCCCGCAGGTACTGGGTCTCGGTCCCGGCCTTCTTGGCGGCCTTCAGCTCTGCGGCCAGCTCGACCAGACCGCGGAACTCCTCCTCGGTGAAGTCCAGCTCCTTGAGGAAGTGGCGGCCGGCGAGGGCGCTCGGGGCTGTCGCCATGGGGGCGCTCCAGGGATACGGGGACACAGACTCCTGGAATACTATACGAAGCTCAGCATGCCTATACAGGCCGCATGCCTATACGGCCCGCATGCTCACACGGGCTCGCGTTCGACGGGGCAGCTCATGCAGCGCGGCCCGCCCCTCCCCCGCCCCAGCTCGCTGCCCGGGATCTCTATCACCTCGATGCCCTGTTTGCGCAGGTGGGTGTTGGTGGTGGCGTTCCGTTCGTAGGCGACCACGACGCCCGGTTCGACGGCCAGGACGTTGCAGCCGTCGTCCCACTGCTCGCGCTCGGCGGCGTGCACGTCCTGGGTGGCGGTCAGCACCCGGATCTCGTTCAGGCCGAGCGCGGCGGCGATCGCGCGGTGCATGTGCTCGGCCGGATGGTCGGTGACCTTCAGCTCCTTCTCGCCGACGCCCGGCTCGATGGTGTACGAGCGGAGCATGCCCAGACCCGCGTACTGGGTGAAGGTGTCGCCGTCGACCATCGTCATCACGGTGTCGAGGTGCATGAAGGCACGCCGCTTGGGCATGTCGAGCGCCACGATCGTCTCGGCGGAACCGGCGGCGAACAGCTTGTGCGCCAGCATCTCGACGGCCTGCGGCGTGGTGCGCTCGCTCATGCCGATGAGGACGGCTCCGTTGCCGATGACCAGGACGTCCCCGCCCTCGATGGTCGACGGGTAGTCGGCCTGTCCCTCGGACCACAGGTGGAAGGTCTCGTCCCGGAACAGCGGGTGGTGCCGGTAGATGGCCTCGAAGTGCACGGTCTCGCGCTGCCGGGCGGGCCAGCGCATGGCGTTGATGGAGACGCCGTCGTAGATCCAGGCGGAGGTGTCGCGGGTGAAGAGGTGGTTGGGCAGGGGGTCCAGCAGGAAGTCGTCCAGGTCCATGACGTGGAAGCGGACCGACGTCGGCTCCGGGTGCCCGTCCAGGAACTCGCGTTTCGTCATGCCGCCGACCAGGAGCTCGGCCAGTTCCCGCGCGGGCAGGTTCTCGAAGGCGGCTCTGAGGTGGTCGGTGGCCAGGGGGCCGTACTCCTTCTCGTCGAAGACCCGGTCCAGGACGAGGGTTCTGGCCGCCGGGACCTGGAGCGTCTCGGCCAGGAGGTCACCGAAGAGGTGGACGGCGACGCCCCGGTCGCGCAGCACATCGGCGAATCCGTCGTGCTCGGCGCGGGCCCTGCGCACCCACAGCACGTCGTCGAAGAGCAGCGAGGTCTTGTTGCTGGGGGTGAGCCTTTTGAGCTCGAGATCGGGCCGGTGCAGGATGACGCGGCGCAGCCGCCCGGCCTCGGAGTGGACGTGGTATGCCATGCCTCCATCCTGACCATCGCGGCGCCCGTTGACGCGCTGCTCGCGTGTTTCCGCGCACTCTTGTTTACGTCTGCGTGACGACAACCGGCACGGTCATCCGCTGGGCAGCGGCTGGAGCAACTCAGGCCGGGCCAGCATCCGCCGGGTCGTCCGCCCCGGGTCGAGCACGGCACGCGCGACGATCCAGCCGGCCAGGGCGTGCGGTTCGGCGGGATCGGTGGCCAGCTGGTCGGCGTACCGGGCGAGCGCGGCGGCGGCGTCCCCGGCGGCGAGCTGCTCGTCGGCGGTGCCCGGGGCGACGGGGCGGGCGGCGAAGGCATGGGTGCGGACGTCGGGCCAGGAGGTGCGGTCGGGGCGGAAGCGGGGGCCTTCGGAGCCGGAGGAGGGCGGGGCCACGTTGCGCAGGCGCCACTCGGTGCGGTGCAGTGCGGCGGCCGTCCGGGCCCGGGTGAGCGCGGCGTACGGCACCGGCTCGCGCAGCCAGCCGTCGAGCGTACGGGCGAGCCCCGACACGAGGGCCCGGCCCTGGGGGGTCAGACGCCCCTCCACCAGCAGGGTGCGCACGACGAGCCGGCTCTGCAGGCGGCGCAGCGCGAAGTGGTACCCGGCGATGCCGGCCGCCTCCTCGTCCCGCGCCACGGCCATGCGGTCCCGCCAGAATCCCGCGACCCCGGTGAAGGCGTACGCCCCGTGCAGCAGACCGGTGAGATGCCGCGGGTCGGGCCGCCAGGGGGCGTAGTAGCGCTCCTCCCGGTCGTCGTCGAGCAGTGGGAAGAGGTGCAGGAGGGCGGCCAGTTTGCTGTGCTGGAACTCGTGGACGAGGGTCTCGGCGAGCGCCACGGTGGACGACGGACGGGCGATCACCATGGCCCCGAACGAGTCACCGCTGGAGGCGGACACCAGGACGGTCGGCGGGGCGGGCGGCAGGGTGCCGGTACGCCCCCAGGGCACCACGGCCCGTATCGCGCCGGGGTCGAACCGGCCCGGCCCTTCCCCGCCCGGCGCGGCGAGCAGCGCGACGGCCTCCTCGAACAGCCGTTGCCAGGCCTCGGCTTCGTCGGCGTCGAGCCGTGCGGGCGGCAAGGGGTCGTCCAGGTCGCGGTAGGGGTCGAGGTCTTCGAGGGGGATGGCGACGGTTCCGGCGGGGGTGGGGTGGGTGAGCGTGCGCAGGGGGAGCCAAGCGGGGGTGAGGATCTCCCGTGCCGGCAGGGGTTGTGTCGCCGGGCTGATCGTCACGGCGACGGTGCCGCCGTCGCGGCCGGGGCCGGACAGCGTCAGCTCGCCCCCGCTCGTCCGGGCGCGGGCGACCGTCAACCCGCTGTCCGCTCCGGCGAGTCGGGCCAGTCCCAGTCCCGGCAGCGACAGTCCGCCGTCGGCGACGGGCACCCTGAGGTCCGCCCGCGTACCGGCACGCAGCGCCGCCGCGACGGCCAGGGCGCACAGATGCCCGGCCTCCGCCCACAGCGGCGGGCCCGACGCGGTGCCGTGCAGCCGGCGCAGCACATGGGCGAGCCAGCCGCCGGTCGCCGGGGCGAGCAGCAGCCGGTCGACCGGCCCGGGTGCCGCGGCGGCGGCCTCCTTGAGGACGTCCCAGGCCTCGGCGGCCGGGCTCAGCGGCGTCCGCAGCGCGCCGAGTCGGTCCAGCAGGGTCCGCAGAAGCAGCAGCCTCCGCGCCCGCTCCGCCCGTTCGAGAAAAGCGACGGCCTCGGCGGAACCCCCTCCCGCGGCCAGTTCCGCGAAGAGCCGTTCGGGCATGCGGAACGGGGCGTGACGCGGCTCGCTGGGCATGCGGGACCTCCGGTCGGGGGTACGGGCATAGAGCCACGGCGGGGCTGGAGAGCTATTCGGCCCGGGCGGTCCCCTCACCGCCCCCTCTGATGCTCTCGCGTGCTCGCAGAACCTCGCCGAGCAGACGGGCAGAGGGAGGCAGCGGGGCGAGACGGTCCACCGCGGTCAGGGGCATCCCTGCCAGGTCGGTGAGATCCGACTCCCAGACGTCGGTACCAGCAGCGGTGGCCGGCTCATGAACGGCGGCTTCGGCCTGGCACAGAGCGCGCGGCTGGTCCAAGATGCTCCCCCTTCTCGCACGATGGCACGCGATGCCCGGTGCCTGTGTCCTTTTCATCATGGCCATTCCTACCCGGGTCGAAAACCGTACGATCACGCCACTCGATCATTTCCGATCACGTGGACGCATGACTGAGGCCTCGAACTCCCTTAACGCAGAGTCCAGTTTGCCCCTGAGGTCCGGGTCGTCATCAAGGGAGACCACGGCGTCGAACAGCTCCCAGAGCATCTCCGGCCGACCCCGGGCCAGCCGGTTGAGGATGCCGACGACATCGGTGCGGGCCTTGCTGTGACGGGGCAGCGTGGCAGTGACACGAGGGTCCAATGAGGCGACCACCGTCTGCCGTTCGGTGGGATCCCCCATCATCGGATAGGCGAGGATGGCGTCCACGGCCCGCTGGAGCGGGGAGGCCGGACGCGCTTCGGCGCCGACCCGCGTCGGCGTCACAATCTCGGTCCGCTCGGGGCTCTGGAGCCGAATCTCCGGATACTGGAGAGTACGTCCCGCTTCCCTGAGGGCCCCGATACGTGCTCGTACGGCCGGAAACAGTTCCTCCGGATCGGGCGTGGCGGGCAGGACGGCCGTCTGCCCGGCCAGCAGCCCGAGCAGGATCTCGGAAAAGAGCCCCGTACCGCGCTCCGGGTCGTTGGCGGCGACCCGCCCGCGCCCGGCCGCCCGCAGCAGCGTCTGCCGATGGGCGAGGTTGCGCCGCCCCACCGGCAGAGCGTCCGGCGGCAGCTGCTCCCGGAAGGCCAGGTCCTCTTCGAAGGACTCGCAGGCGTCCACGATCCACAGCTGATCGCCGAAGGCCGGTACGGCGTCCCCGGCGTAGCGATCGAGCGCGGAGTCCAGGTCCACGCCCAGCTTGTCGGCGGTGCTGGCGTCCGAGCAGAACAGCCGCAGGTGCCCGGCCCGGTCGAGGACGCCGTGCCCGCCCCACCAGACCCAGAGGACATCGCCCTGGGCCAGGGGCAGTTCGCGGACGAGGACGCGGCGCAGGGTCGCGTGGTCGGCGGGCCGGTAGGCGACGTCGGGGACGTACGGCGGCAACGGGGCGAGGTGCAGCCGGAGCTGGTCCTCCGGCACCCCGGCCTCCCGCAACAGCCGGTGGAAGGCGACGGCGTCCCGCGCCGGCCCGGGCAGGTCCCAGCCGCTCCCGGCGTCGTACCGCTCGACACCGACGATCAGCGCATGCACCCGGGCGGGGTTCACGGCAGCCGGTCCACGATGTGCCGGTAGACCTCCGGGTTCGTCCAATAGGCGCTGTGCGAGGCCGGGAAGGGCTGACGGCTGTCGACCGCCACGTCCGAGACCCGTCCGGGGAACAGGCCCGCGCCCAGATGGGAGAGCAGGTCGCGGGGGTCGTACAGGTTCAACCAGTCCGGTACGTGCGACGGCAGGGGTGCGGGGTGCTCGAGGGAGGGCAGGGATCCGGACTCGTAGAGGAACGGCCCCTGGGATCCCGCCGTCACCAGGAGCCGGACCTGCGGCAGCGGCGCGGAGACCAGGCTGTCCAGGGCGATGATGCCGCCCAGACTGTGGCCGACGAGGGTGACGGGCGGTTCGAGGCCCGTCACCAGATCACGCAGTTCGGCGCGGACCGCCTCGCCGCGGCTGAGGTAACGCAGGATGTCACCGGCGGCGGGATGGGCGGCCTCGGTGAGGGCGCGGCGGCGGCGCACAGCGGCACGGGATGCCGCCGAACCCGCGACCCGCAGCACCAGGGAGCGCACCCCGCGTTCCGTGCCCCGGGGCTGTGCACCGAGTGCCACGCCGAGTTGGTCGGCGACGGCGTCACGGCTGTCGCCGACCGGAACCAACGGGGCGTCGGAGTCCAGGGCGTCGGCGATGACCCGGGCCGTGAGACTGCGGGCGGCGAGGGCGGCCAGGTCGCCGGCGGCGAGGGCAACGGCAGCCGGAGCGAGCAGTGGATGGGCGGCCAGGTCGGCGGCGGCGCGGGCCAGGCCGGGACCCAGCTCGGCGGCCGGCGCGTCGCCTTGGGCCGCGAGGGCGGTGAGCCGCGCCCGTATCGCCTGGTCAGGGGGCAGGGAACCGGGCGCACGCTCGACGGCCTGCGGCGCACCGGCCGCGGCGAGCACGAGTTCGGCGTACGGGTCGGCGTAGAGGGCGGCCCATGCGGCGGGCGACGCGTCGTCGGGGTCACCCTCGGCCAGGCCACGGGCCGTGCCGCCCGGCTCGGCGGGAAGGCTGACCCCGCCCGCCGCGAGCGTGGCGCCGTGCGTGCCGCCCCAGTAGTACGGCACGATGCGTAGTCCCTCACGCAGGGCGGTCAGTCCGGCCGCCACGCGCCCCGCAAGCTTCGAGAAGCCTGGTTCGCGCACCCCTGTTCCATGAATGAAGACGACCGTCGCCATGTGCCCCCCGTGACACCGGTACAGAGTTGTGTACGACTGCCGATACGCCGTCAACTTACCAGTATCATCAGGAGGTTGGGGGTCGAGCGCACGTGCGAGGACCCGCCCGCGGCCGAACCACCGGCCATGACAACTGGACACAGGGGGACGCAGTGAGCGCTGACGCGGTGGTCACGCATTTCCTGTTCGCCTCGGCCCTGATCCTCGCGGTCGGCCATGGCGCCGGCTGGGTGGCCCAGCGGCTGAAGCAGCCGTACATCGTCGGGCAGCTGACAGCGGGCATCGCCCTCGGTCCTTCGTTGCTGGGCAGTGCGGCGCCGGATGCCTACCGGATGCTGTTCCCCCAGGAGATCGGCACCGCGCTGACCGGGCTCGCGCAGTTCGCCCTGGTGGTCTTCCTGTTCGCGGTGGGGTACGAGCTGGATCTGAAGATCCTGGGCGACCGGGCGCGCACCGTCGTGACGGTGGCGCTGGCGGCGTTCGTGGTCCCGATGATCGTGGGCAGCGGCTGTGCACTGCTGTTCCGGGAGCAGTTGCGGGCCCTGGACATGCCCCCGCTCACCACCGGCATGGTGCTCTTCGCCGGGGTCGCCCTGTCGATAACGGCCGTACCGGTCCTGACGGCCATCGTGCGGGAGAACAACCTGGCCGACACGGTGCCCGGCGTCCTCGCGGTGTCCGCGGCAGGGCTGCTCGATGTGATCGGGTGGACGGTGCTGGCCGGGACGATGCTGGACAGCGACAGCGGTGAGCACGCGCTGGGCTGGCAGTGGCGGGCCGTCATCGCGGCCGGTTTCGCCGTGCTCATGCTGGTGGCGGCCCGGCCCGTGCTGCGCAGGGTGCTGTGGCGGACCCGGATGGAGCCGTCGTTGCGGCTGGCGCTGCTCATCGGCTTCGCCTGTGCGTCGGCGTCCGTGACGCAGTTCCTCGGACTGCACGCCATCTGCGGTGCGCTGCTCGCGGGGATCGTCTGCCCGCGTGAGCGACGCGGCACCCTCGACCCTGATCTGCTGCGGCCGCTGCATGTCGTCAGCTCGCTGCTGGTGCCCTACTTCTTCGTCTTCTCCGGACAGTCCGTCACCCTCGACAGCATGAACGCCACCGGGTGGATCACCCTGCTGGTGGTGACGGTGCTGGCGGTCACCACCAAGGTCGGCAGCGGCGTGGTGGCGGCCCGGATGGGCGGACTGGACCGGGACGACGCCCGGACCGTCGGTGTGCTGCTGAGCGCCCGCGGCCTCACGGAGCTGATCGCCCTCAACGCCGGTTTCCAGGCAGGCCTGGTGAGCAAGCCCCTCTACACGGTGCTGGTCTTCATGGCCCTGGCCACGACGCTGCTCACCCAGCCCCTGCTGCTCCTGGTCCGCCGTCTGTCGGACCACGAGCCGACCCGCGCCCCGGGCCCCGCCGAGGTCGTGCCCGTGCACCTGGCCCTCCCGGACCACGCCACCGACGGCCCGGTGTCCCGTCACCCCTCGGACGGCGCGCCCCCCACACCGGTGGCGGACGCGGGCTGACCGGTCCGGGGCGGCACACGGGTGCCACCCCGGCCGAGGCGGTGGTCTACAGCGGCATCGGCGCCATGTCGCACTCGATACGGCGGCCCTGGCGTGCGGCCACATGCCACGGGTGGTCGGCACGAACCACGCGGGCGAAGCCGTCCGTCGCCTTGCGCTGCAGGTCGTCGGCCTCCGCCCTGCGGCCCAGGCCGCGCAGGTCGAGGCCGAGGTTGGCCATGCAAGCCAGCGTCAACGGGTGCTCCTCGCCGGCGATCTCGGCGAGCAGCGGCAGATTGGCCTGGTCGATCTCGTGCGCCCGCTCGAAGTCGACGCGTGCGTAGGCCGTGTTGGCCTGGCCGATGGCGACGGTCAGCGAGGTGATGTGCCGGGGGCCCACACCCGCGGCCAGCCGGCTCGCCGCGTCGTCCTCCAGCTCCTGAGCCTGGTCCAGCGCGCCGAGGGCACGCAGGGTGGCGGCCAGGTTCGCCTTGGTCAGGAGGGTGTAGGCGTGGCTCTCACCGAGGCGCTGCTCGAATCGCCGCAGCGTCTCCTCCGCCAGCTCCCGGGAGCCGTCGAGGTCACCGTTCAGGCGCCGGTCGACGGATACGTTGGTCGCCGACGACACGGCGTCGAAGTGGTCCTTGCCGTAGCGGGAGACGAAGCGCCGCAGCGTCTCGTCCGAGAGCTTGGCCGCCTCTTCGTGGGCCCCGTCCCGGCGTCGGCAGACCGCGAGATTGCGGGCGATGCGCAAGGTGAGCGGATGTTCCTCACCGAGCTCGGTGCGCGCTCGGCGATACGCGTCCTCCTGGAAATCGCGGGCGCCGGGATAGTCCCCGCTCTCGCGCATGTCGATGGAGAGCGCGTTGAGGGTGTTGAGGGTGAAGAAGCTGGCGGGGCCGAACAGCAGCTCGCGCTGCTGGGCGTTCTCCTGGTCCAGCGGCAGGGCGTCACTGAACCGGCCGCACAACCGCAGAGCGACTCCCCAGGCGTGGGTGGCGCGCAGCGTCATCGGATCGTCCGGGCCGAACAGGGACCGGGCCAGCTCGGTGGCCTCCTGCGTCAGCGCCCGGGCTTCCTCGAACCCACCCTGGTAGCCGCGGGCGTCCGCCATCTCGCACAGCGAGTCGATCAGGTTCTCCGAGTCGACATCGGTGCGGCGCGAGATCTCCAGGGCCTTCTCGGTGAGCGGGATGGACTCGGGGACCTGGCCGTTCTGCCGCAACAGGAATCCGAGGCTCTTCGTCATCCGGAGGACATGGAGGTCCTCCTCGGCCGAGGATCCGATCCAGGCGCTCCAGGCCTGGCGGGCGAAGTCGGCGGCGCCCACGTGGTCTCCCCAGTAGTAGAGGAACCACACCGTGTCGAAGACCAGCTCCCGCACATAGGTGTCGGTGCTCGTCACGGCCTGTGAGGTGAGTACGTGGGGCAGCAGCGCCTGATACGCACGCCACTCCAGTGACGAGCCGGAGGGGCCGGGCTTGGCGGCCGACAGCAGCTGGTGCGCGGCGTCGCGCATCCGCTCCCGCTCGTCGACGCTCAGCTTGGCCAGGAGCACCGTCTGCAGCAGGCGGTGCATCTGGAGGGTGTCGGAACGCGGGTCCACCCGGACCAGGGAGAACTGGCTCAGGTCGCGGACGGCGCGGTTGAGTTTGATCGACTCCCTCAGCAGGGGGTCGACCTCGGGTGTGACGTTGACGCCGCGGCTGCCGCGCAGCATCGCCCTCGGGATGGGCTCGGGGGCCATGCTGGCGCAGATGTCGA
The DNA here is from genome assembly GCF_055589465.1 of Streptomyces sp. NPDC041940. Lineage (NCBI taxonomy): Bacteria > Bacillati > Actinomycetota > Actinomycetes > Kitasatosporales > Streptomycetaceae > Streptomyces > Streptomyces sp. NPDC041940. The sequence goes on along the minus strand of NZ_JBVJBP010000021.1, from coordinate 110,416 downwards.
GCAGCTGCCGGGCGCCGGGGTTGTTCTCCTTGATCCGCTCCAGCGAGATGTCCCATGCGGCGGCGACGGAGACCGGATAGTCGGGAGCCGGGTCGAGTTCGAGGATCTCGGGGCTGCGCTGCGCGAGCAGATCGAGGTACTCGTCGACCTGCATGCCGGTCACCGCGCGCCAGGCTCCGGCCTGCTCGACCGCGAGCGGCAGGTCGCCCAGTGCCTCGGCGAGCCGCCCGGCGTCCTCGATGGACAGGTCGGGCGAGCGCCTCTGGAGCAGCTCGACCGACTCCTCTCGCTCGAACACGTTGACCGGCAGCGACGTGGCCACCCTCTCCCAAGCCCGGTTCCGGGACGTGACGATGACCTTGCCCGGTCCGTTGGCCGGGAAGTACTGGCGCACCGTGTCGACGTCCTCGGCGTTGTCGAAGACGAGCAGCCAGCTGTCGTACGGCGTTCCGGTGCTCAGCGCCTCCAGTACGGCAGGCACCGCCGTGTTGGCGGCGGGGGCGCCGAGGCTGTCCTGACCGGTGGGGGCGACGCCCAGCTGTGCCGCCAACTGGGCCAGCGCGGCGAGAATGAGGCTCTCCCGCTCGGCGGGGATCCAGCAGATCACCCGATAGTCGTGCTGGTGGGTGTAGACGTACTCGAGTGCCAGCTGGGACTTGCCGACGCCACCGAGGCCATGCAGGGCGTTGGGGAGCACCGCCGCCGTGTCCTGAGCCGCCAGCTGCTCCTCCACGGCACTCAGCAGCGCCTGCCGGCCGACGAACGACGTGTTACGCAGAGGCACGTTCACCAGGAGGGCGGCGGGCGTTCCGGTCGTGGTGCTCGGCATGGGGAGCTCAGCCTCCGAGGGTTCTTGTGGGATGGCGTCGGATACCAGGGGTGGCACGGGTGGTTCTCCAGCTTCTTGGGGGGCGGTCGACGGTGGCACACTTCCCGTTCCGTCGGACAATCCCCCAGGAGCCGCGCGGTTCACCTCAGAAGTTGCAGCTCCGGACATTCCCGGACTCACTCGTTCGGCGTCACCGGGCCCCCGGGCCCTGGACAGACCGGGCTCGATTCGGCGGGCCCGCTCGGAGTACGGCCCCGAGAGCGCGCGCATCACGGCCAGCTCGCTGCGCGCCCAGCCCCGCTCCGACGGGTCGGGCAGCGTGGTGCCCATCGGGTCGCGCAGGGCGGCACGCAGGGCGATACCCCGGGCGCCCGCGCCGGGCAGCTCGCCCACCACGCTGACGGTGTGGGCGAGTTGGCTGCGGGTGGTGGTGGCGAGCAGTTCCTCGCGGACTCCGTCGGCGAACTCGGGGCGCCCCTCGCCGCCGCTGTCCCAGTCGATCAGCCCGCCCATCAGGATCTCGGCGAGGTGGTCCGGGCCGGTCTCCGGCATGGTGCGCCGCCGCAGCTGCTCGACGAGGTCGAACTCGAAGGGGATGGCGGCGAGTTGGGTGGCAAGTCGACGGGCGGCGGGGGTGGCCAGCGTGAAGAATCGGCGTACGGCGGCTTTGGCGGCGCGCGGGAAGCGGGGGGCGCGCAGGCCCGGCGCGGGCGAACCTTTGGTGAGGGTGCCGGCCAGGACGACGGGCAGGGCGCGGCGCACTCCGCGTTCCCCGGTGACGAGGTCGGCCCAGGCCGCGAGCGAGGCGGGCTTCAGGGAGAGCACGGGGACGGGCACGGAGCCGTCGCCCGCGTCGGGCAGCGGTCGCAGGGGGTCGGGGCCGCCGGGCGGCGCCCAGTGCTCCAGCCCGTCGTTGGCGGCGCCGAATCCGCCGGCCTCCAGAACGGCCGGATACGGGTAGAGCGAGGCGCGGTGGCGCAGATGCGGCGGGAGCAGGTGCACCAGGGCCGTGGGGCCGGCGTGGGCGAGCCGGGCGAGCAGGTCGTCGGCGGCGGGCGCGGCCCAGCCGTGGGCGAGCCCGTCGGTGACCACGAGGAAGACGCGGTCGCCGCGTCCGTCGAGGAGTTCGGCGGGGTCGGCGGCGGCTCGGCCGGCGCTCCAGCGCAGGGTGGCGGTCCCGGTGCGCGGCACGTTCACCCGGACCGTTCGTACGGCCCGGAAGGCGCCGCTGTGCTCCGCGGCCTCGGCGAGACGGGCGGTGGACTCCTCCCAGATCCGCAGGGTGGGCGCGTCGTCGACCAGCAGGACCAGGTCGAAGGCGGCCGTCCGGGCGGGACGCAGGAACGGCATCCACATGCCGTCGATGATCCCCTGCTCGGCGGTGGTCTCCTCGTCGAGTTCGAGGGTGTCGCGCGACGGCACGCGGCGGGCCAGCTGGTGCAGGGCGCGGGCGAAGCGGGCGGTGGTGCGGCCCGGGGCCTGCTGCGGGCGGTCGTCGGCGGGCAGCAACGGCTGCCCGAGGCGCAGGGTGAAACGGCCGTCGGCGTCGGGTAACAGACGGGCCGCGGCGCCCGGTTCTCCGGGCAGGGCGGCGCCGGCACCCGGCCGCGACCGGTCGCCGGGCTCCTCGGGGGTGGGCGGGCGCGGGGCGCGTGCGGCGTCGGGGGTGGTGTCAGGGGTGGTGCCGGAGGGCCGGGACCGGTCGGCCGGTGGGGTGTCCGGCTGGTCCGCGGCCTCCGCTTCCCGCGGGCGCGCGGAAGGCGGGGCCGTGGATGCGGCCGCCCGGCCCTGCTCGGGCTCCGGGACGGACGCGGCGGGGCCGCCGTGGCGGTTCCAGTGCGCGGCGAGCCAGACCGCGTCGGCGACGTCCTGCCAGCGCGGGACGGGCTGTTCCAGGGCGGCCGGGACCGGCGCTCCGTGCTCTGCCGCCTGGTCGGCGGACTCGGGCAACACCGAAGGAGGCGACGATCCCGAAACGGGGAATCCGTCGCCGAGCCCGGATGCGTGCTCCCTGGGATAGCCCTTCAATTCAGCGGCCCTTCGCGAGGTCGCGCAGGAGCATTTCCACGAGCTTACGCCCGTCACCATCCGCCTGGAAACCACCCGCCGTCGTCATCTGGACAGCGTTGAGCAACTGGTCCAGGGAGTGGGAACCGCCGGCCTGGACCCGCTGAACGAACAGGTCGACGAGGTCTTCCGTGCCCTGCGGGCGCGTTCCGAGGTGCCCTTCGACCATGGCCAGGAGTTGCTCCCGGGTGGGCGTGCGCATCTCCAGCGGCAGACAGCGCCGGCGGAAGGCCGCGGGGAATTCGCGTTCTCCGTTGCTGGTGATCACCACGACGGGGAACTCCCGGCACTCGACCCGCCCGTCGCGCACCTCGGCGCGGCCCCCGGGGTCGCTGGTGTGGACGCGTGCGCTGTCCGCGGCGTCGCGTACCAGCTCGGGGACGTCATAGCTTCCGTTCTCCAGGACGTGCAACAGGTCGTTCGGCAGGTCGATGTCGCTCTTGTCGAGCTCGTCGACAAGAAGCACACGGGGACGATCGTAGGGCAGCAGCGCGGTCCCCAGGGCGCCGAGAGTGACGAAGTCGCCCAGAACCGGGGGAAGTTGACGAGGTCTTTGAGGAAGCGCGGTGTTGACGTCCGCAACCGGATCGGCGTCGTCCGGTTCCAGGGACTCGGCATGCCGCAGGCCGGCCCGCCAGGCGGCGATGGCCTGGGCGCGGCCCATGGCGTCATGGGCGTAGAGGCCCTCGCGCAGGGTGGTGCGGCTGACGATGTTCCATTCCAGGACCCGGCCGAGGCCGAGCTCGCGGGAGATGAGGTAGGCGAGGGTGGACTTTCCGACGCCGGGCGGGCCGGTGATCAGCAAGGGCCTGCGAAGCAGCAGCGCGGCGTTGACGACGTCGATCTCCTCCTCGCCCAGCTGCGGGGTGACGTCGCCGGGGCCCAGTCGGCGCAGCGCGGCCTGAGGGTCGGCCGCCGGTACGGGCCGGGGCGGGTCGCCCCGGAAGCGGCGCCAGGGCGGCGGCGCGGGCAGGTCGGGCGGGACGGCGGGGGCACTGCCCGTGCCGTGGAAGATCCGCCAGCCGTTCGGGACCGTCTGCTCCTGCGCGCTCATGCGGATGCCTCCTCGCTGGCGAGATCGCCTGGGTCGCTGGGCTGGAAGTCGACGGGACGCGTCGGATCGTCCCAGAAAAAGCCGATGTGCCGGCCGAGCAGCTCGCCGGGGCCCCGGCCCTCGCTCTCGGCGTTCCTGCGCAGGAGGTGAACGGCCACCGGGATCCTCGCCGGGGTGGGCGCCGCGGCGAACAGGGCGGTCACCACCTCCCGGCGCTCCTCGCGGAAGACACCTCTGCGGTCCCAGATCGCGAGCCCCACCCCTTCCGCTATGGCGGCCTTGAGGGCCTCCAGTGCCAGGACGTCGGCCGGGGCGTCGAGCACCACCGCCGTATGTCTTGGTTCCCCGGCGAGCCCGGCCTGCCACGCGCCGAGCCGGCCGCCGTCCGGTTCGCGCCAGCCGTGCACCAGGACGCCGTGCTCGCGCAGGGTTCGCCAACGCTCCCGCCACTGGTCCCGGACCAGGGCGTCGTCCGTGCGCATCCGCTCCAGGCTGCGCAGGTGCACCCCGTACTTCAGGCTGAGCGGCAGCGGCTGCCCGTCGCCGATCCGGAAGGTCAGACCGGCCACATCGTGGTTGAGGAGGTCGTACGGAAGGACGAACTCGATGTACGGCGGTGGCTGCCGGCGTCCGCCCGGGTCGGGTTCGCGGGGCGCCGACCAGAGGCGGGCGCCCTGCCGTAACGCGCACTGGACGGCCGTGCCGAGCTCGTCGAGGGTGGTCGTGGCGGGTTCGCCGGGCTGCGGGTCCCAGCGGCCGGGGACGGTGTTGAGCCAGGGACGGACGACGATCTCGCCGGAACCGTCCCGTGCCGGTTCGACGGCGACGACCAGGCAGCGCGGGATGTCCGGATCGCTCTCCGTCGTGCCGCGGGCCCTGCGGCGTTCCTCCACCGGTCCGGTCAGGCCGGCGCGGCGGGCCCAGTCCTCGGCCCAGCCGGACAGGGCGGTGCGGTGCCCGGGGGTGGCGGCGAACCGGGCGGCGTGGTCGATCAGCAGGACGGCCGGGGGCAGTCCGTCCGGCTGCACGTTCCGGTCCAGGAGGTGCGCGAAGAGCTGTTCCGGGGCGAGTCCGGTGGGCAGGTCGAGGCCGTTGAGCTCCTCGACCAGGGCGTCGCGCAGCCGGGCGGCGGGGAGTTCGCCCTTGGCGAGGACGGCGCGGGCACTGGTCTCGTCGTCCCGGGAGAGGGGGCCTTGCAGGGCGGGCGGCGGGGCGGGCGCGAGCCACTGGTCGAGCAACTGGTCGAGTTCGTCGCCCGCCATGTCTCCTTCGAGGATCCGCACCACCTCGACCAGTACGCGTTCGCCGCCCGGCATGTTCAGCGCGGCGCGCGTCAGCAGCACCACGTCCTCGCGCAATTTGACGCCGCGCAGGTCGATCTGACGCCCCAGCAGGTCTCCCAGGACGGCACCGAAGTGCAGCCGCCCCTGCGCGTCCTCCATGCAGCCCAGGCCGCACAGGGCGTTGGTCAGCCCCAGCAGCAGCCGTAAGCCGTCCGCACGCCCGGACCCGCCCTCGGGTTCACCGAACCCCGCGTGTGTCTCCACCGACTTTCCCCCTGAGCCGGTATACCTGCCTGATCGACCAGCGAAGTTAGCACGGCAACCAGCGGTTAACCAGGGACGAATGGGACCGGAAGGACGACGTCCGGCCAGGATCGCCCCAGTCGGGACAAGCCTGGCCGAAATCGATCGCCCCGCGTCTCGCAGAGGTCGCCCTTCCGGCTCACAACCTCGGGTCCACCGGCTCCGACTCCAGCGCCAGCACCCCGAAGACCGCCTCGTGCACCCGCCACAGCGGCTCACCGTCGGCCAGCCGGTCCAGGGCCTCCAGGCCCAGGGCGTATTCGCGGATCGCCAGGGACCGCTTGTGGTTGAGGAACCGCGAGCGCAGGCGGGCCAGGTTCTCCGGGCGGGTGTACTCGGGGCCGTAGATGATCCGCAGGTACTCGCGGCCGCGGCACTTGATGCCGGGCTGGACGAGGCGGCCCTGGGGGTCGCGGACGAGTGCGCCGACCGGCTTGACGACCATGCCCTCGCCGCCGCGGCCGGTCATCTCCAGCCACCAGTCGACACCGGCCCGGACGGACTCCGGGTCGGCCGTGTCGACGTACAGCCGCCGGGTGGTCCGGAGCAGCCCGCTGCCGTCGTGCTCGACGAGCCGGTCGAGCAGGGCGAGCTGCTCGTCGTGGGGCAGGGCGGCGAGGCTGCGGCCCTGGACGGCGAGGATCTGGAACGGTGCCAGGTGGACGCCGTCCAGACCGTCCGTGGTCCAGCAGTAGCGGCGGTAGGCGTCGGTGAACGCGGCGGCGTCGGCGGAGCGTTCACGGGTGCGGGCCAGCAGGCCGGTGACGTCCACGCCGCGTGCGGCCGTGCCCTCCAGCGCCGCCAGCGCGCCCGGGAGCACCGCGCCGGAGGCGGCTCCCACGGCGGCGTACTGCGACCGCAGCAGCCCGGACGCCTTCAGCGACCAGGGCATCAGCTCGGCGTCCAGCAGCAGCCAGTCGGTCGCCAGTTCGTCCCAGAGGCCGGCCTCGCCGATCGCCGTGCGCACCCGGTCGAGGATCTCCTCGGTCAGGGAGTCGTCGTCGAGGAAGGGGCGGCCGGTACGGGTGTAGAGGGATCCGGTGGCGCCTCCCCCACCACCGAAGCGCTCGCGGGCCGTCTCCGCGTCACGGCACACCAGGGCCACCGCCCGCGATCCCATGTGCTTCTCCTCGCACACGACCCGCCCGACGCCGTCCGCCGCGTACTGCGCGAAGGCCTCCACCGGGTGTTCGAGGTAGCCGTCGGCCTTGCTGGTCGCCGTCGGTGCCATGGTGGGCGGGAGGTACGGGAGCAGGCGCGGGTCCACCGCGAAGCGGCTCATGACCTCCAGGGCCGCCGCCGCGTTCTCCTCGCGGATCGAGATCCGGCCCTGGTGCCGGGTCTCCACGATCCGGCGGCCGTGCACGTCCGCCAGGTCCAGCGGGCGGCCGTCGTGCCCGCCGGGTGCCTCGCTGCGCAGCGGCTTCACCGGCTCGTACCAGACGCGCTCCGCCGCTACGTCGACCAGCTCGCGCTCCGGCCAGCGCAGCGCGGTGAGCTTGCCGCCGAAGACGGCGCCGGTGTCCAGGCAGATGGTGTTGTTGAGCCAGGTGGCCTCCGGGACGGGGGTGTGGCCGTAGACGACGGCGGCCCGGCCCCGGTAGTCCTCCGCCCACGGGTAGCGCACCGGCAGCCCGAACTCGTCGGTCTCCCCGGTGGTGTCGCCGTACAGGGCGTGGCTGCGGACCCGGCCGGAGGTGCGGCCGTGGTACTTCTCGGGCAGCCCGGCGTGGCAGACGACCAGCCGGCCGCCGTCGAGGACGTAGTGGCTGACGAGGCCGTCGAGGAACTCCCGTACCTCGGCGACGAACTCCTCGCTCTCGCCCGCCATCTGCTCGATGGTCTCGGCGAGGCCGTGGGTGTGCTGGACCTTGCGGCCGCGCAGATGGCGGCCGTACTTGTTCTCGTGGTTGCCGGGCACGCACAGGGCGTTGCCGGACTTCACCATCGCCATGACGCGGCGCAGCACGCCCGGGCTGTCGGGGCCGCGGTCGACCAGGTCGCCGACGAAGACGGCGGTACGGCCCTCGGGGTGGACTCCGTCGGTGTAGCCCAGCTCGACGAGCAGCGACTCCAGTTCGGCGGCACAGCCGTGGATGTCGCCGACGATGTCGAAGGGGCCGGTGAGGTGGGTCAGGTCGTTGAAGCGCTTCTCGGTGACGATCGTGGCCTGCTCGACCTCGTCGACGCCGCGCAGGACGTGCACCTTGCGGAAGCCCTCACGCTCCAGGTGCCTGAGGGAGCGGCGAAGTTCCCTGGTGTGGCGCTGGATGACCCGGCGGGGCATGTCCGCGCGGTCGGTGCGGCCCGCGTTGCGCTCGGCGCAGACCTCCTCGGGCACGTCGAGCACGATGGCTATCGGCAGGACGTCGTACTGCCGGGCCAGGTCGATCAGCTGACGGCGGGCGTCGGGCTGCACGCTGGTCGCGTCCACGACCGTGCGGCGGCCGGCGGCCAGGCGCTTGCCCGCGATGTAGTGCAGGACGTCGAAGGCGTCCTTGGTGGCGCTCTGGTCGTTCTCGTCGTCCGAGACGAGGCCGCGGCAGAAGTCGGAGGAGATGATCTCGGTGGGCTTGAAGTGCCTGCGGGCGAAGGTGGACTTGCCGGAGCCGGAGGCGCCGACGAGCACCACCAGGGAGAGGTCGGTGACGGGCAGGACCCGTCCCTCGCGTACGTCGGTCATGCCGCCTTCGCCTCCTTCGGGGTGGTCAGGGTGAACACGGCCATCTGGGTGGGCGGGCCCACCTCGGGGTCGTCGGGGCCCACGGGTATGAACTCGGCTGTGTAGCCGTGCCGTTCGGCTACCGCCTCCGCCCAGGCCCGGAACTCGGCGCGGGTCCATTCGAAGCGGTGGTCGCGGTGGCGGACGTGGCCGGCCGGGAGGCTCTCCCAGCGGACGTTGTACTCGACGTTCGGGGTCGTCACGAGGACCGTGCGCGGGCGGGCCGAGCCGAACACGGCGTACTCCAGGGCGGGCAGCCGGGGCAGGTCGAGGTGCTCGATGACCTCGCTGAGCACGGCGGCGTCGTAGCCCTTGAGGCGGCGGTCGGTGTACGCGAGCGAGCCCTGGAAGAGCTGGACGCGCGCGGCCTGCCGCTCCCCCATGCGGTCCAGCTTGAGCCGCCGGGAGGCGATGGTGAGCGCGCGCATCGACACGTCCACGCCCACGATCTCGGTGAACGCCGGGTCCTTGAGGAGTGTCTGCACCAACTGGCCCTGGCCGCAGCCGAGATCCAGGACCCGGGCGGCCCCGGACGCCTTGAGCGCGGCGGTGACGGCCTCCCGGCGCTGCACGGCCAGCGGGGTCGGCCGCTCCTCGGTCTCGGTCTCCGCCCCGACCGCGTTGTCGATCTCCTCGACCTCACTGTCGTCGGTCTCGGCCAGCCGTACCAGCTCCAGCCGCTCCGTCGCGGCACGGGTCAGCGACCAGCGGCGCGCGAGGTAGCGGCTGGTGATCAGCTTCTGCTCCGGGTGGCCGGGCAGCCAGCCCTCACCGGCGCGCAGCAGCTTGTCGACCTCGTCGGGGGCGACCCAGTAGTGCTTGGCGTCGTCCAGGACCGGGAGCAGGACGTAGAGGTGGCGCAGGGCCTCGGCGAGGGTGCGGTCCGTGGACTCCAGTTCGAGTCGGACGTAGCGGGAGTCGCCCCACTGCGGGAACTCGGTGTCCAGCGGCACGGGCTCGGCGATGACCGTCCAGCCGAGCGGCTCGAAGAGCCGCCGTACCAGCCCGGGGCCGCCGCGGGCGGGCAGCACCGGCACCTCGACACGCAACGGCCGCGGTACGGCGGGCAGTTCGGGACGGGCGTTGCAGACGCCCTTCATCGCGCTGGAGAAGACGGCGCTCAGCGCCACGGCGAGGAGGGAGGAGGCCGCGTACGGGCGGTCGTTGACGTACTGCGCGAGTGCCGCGTCCGGCGCACCGCCCCGGCCCTTGCCCTTGCCGCGCCTGACCAGCGCCACGGCGTCCACCTCCAGCAGCAGCGCCGCCGTGCAGCGCTCGGCGTCCGCCTCGGGGTAGAGGACGTGGGCCGTGCCGTAGGAGGTGGAGAACGCCTGGGCCTTCTCGGGGTGCTTGTGCAGCAGGTAGCCGAGCTCGGTGGCGGGGCGCTCCGGGGTGCCGGTCGTGGTGATGGTCAGAAACACGGTGGTGAGCCTCGAAGTAGTGGCTGAACTGCGGATCCACTCACCGTACAGAGGGAACATCGGCAGCATCCGGGAATTTCGCCGGCCTCCGGTCGACGTGGCGGCGGCCGAGCAGGGGGCCTCACACTTCCCCACCGTGAGCGCGGTGGCACCCCGAGCTCGGCGAACCGCACGGAGGTGACGGCGGATCGCACTCCACGGCCCGATCCGCCGGACGGCCGGCGCGCCGTGCCGGTCTCACGACAGCTGCGACGCCGGCCCTACGACAGCTGCGACTGCACCTGCGAGGAGATCAGCTCCAGGTGGTCGAGGTCGTCCAGGTCGAGGATCTGGAGGTAGATCCGCTGGGCGCCGATCTCGGCGTAGCGGCCGATCTTGTCGACGACCTCGGACGGAGAGCCGGCCAGGCCGTTGAGCTTCAGCTCGTCGGCATCGCGGCCGATCGCGGCGGCGCGGCGGGCGATCTCGGCCTCGTCGCGGCCGACGCAGACGACGAGGGCGTTGGAGTAGGTCAGATCGTCGCCGTCGCGGCCGGCCTCCTCGGCGGCGGCGCGCACCCGGCCGAACTGGGTCTCGCTGTCCTCGATGGACGCGAAGGGCATGTTGAACTCGTCGGCGTACCGTGCGGCCAGCCTCGGGGTGCGGGTGGGGCCGTGGCCGCCGACGAGCACGGGGATCTTCTGCTGCGCGGGCTTGGGCAGCGCGGGAGAGTTCGTGAGGTCGTAGTGGGTGCCGTGGAAGTCGAAGGTCTTGCCGGGGTCCGTCGCCCAGAGGCCGGTGACGATCTCCAGCTGTTCCTCGAGGCGGGAGAACTTCTCCTTGGGGAACGGGATGCCGTAGGCCTTGTGCTCCTCCTCGAACCAGCCGGCGCCGAGGCCGAGCTCGACGCGGCCGCCGGACATCTGGTCTACCTGCGCGACCTGGATGGCGAGCACGCCGGGCAGCCGGAAGGTACCGGCGGTCATCAGGGTGCCGAGCCGGATGCGCTTGGTCTCGCGGGCGAGTCCGGCCAGGGTCAGCCAGGCGTCGGTGGGGCCGGGCAGGCCGTCGCCGCCGCCCATGCGGAGGTAGTGGTCCGAGCGGAAGAAGGCGTCGAAGCCCAGGTCCTCGGTGGCCTTGGCGACAGCGAGCAGCGTGTCATAGGTGGCCCCCTGCTGGGGCTCGGTGAAGATGCGGAGATCCATGCTTCCATCCTGCACGCCGGGGTGCGGGGCGCCACGGTCGGTCCCCCGTCCCCCTCGGTCCCCGGTCGGGTGAAATTACGTGCATACCGCGGGTGCGGCCCGACCCGGCCAGTGACCGGCCCCGATGATGATCGTTGGCTCGGGCGGAGCCGGAGCCCCCGGCTTCCGCACCGGCCGGCGACCGCCGGGGCGTCACCGCGTCGGCCTCCCCGGGGGCCATGGGCCGAGGAGGCCGTCATGTCCGAAGAGACCGTGCCGCAGCAGGGCGGGACCGGGCAGCCGAAAGGGCTGTTGCAGCAGATGGAGGAGCTGATGGCGGCGTTGAACGCGGACCTGTCGGCGTTGGACGCGGATCTTCAGGCAGCGGGGGATGCGGGTCGGGGGGCGAGCGAAGAGGGCTCTGTGGGCTGAGGGCTGGGGTTGCGGTTGGGGTGTTCGCGGTGAGGGCGGGGCTTGTCGGCCGCGGCGCCGTTGTGGCCGGTCGCGCCCCGCGGCGAAGCCGCATATCGACACAGCCCCGCGCCCCTTGAGGGCGTTGCCACAGGGGCGGCGCGGGGCACTGCGCGAACACCCCAACGGCCCGGCGCTCCAGCGGTCCCTGTCCTAGCCCGCCTCCCTCTCCGGTACCACCTGCTCGCGGTCCGCGAGTCTGCGGAGCATTTCGAGGACGCGGTCGCGGGACTCGTCCGCCGCGTCGATGGCCTCCATGCACTGCCAGTACGTGCCCTCGTCGTCCGCGGCGCAGGCGAGGCCGACCAGGGCAATGCCGACCTCGCCGAGGAGGCCGCCGAGGAACATCAGGGTGTGGCGGGCGTCGCCCAACTCGGTGAGCTGGCCCGCCCGCAGCTCACCGGGGGCCAGTTCGGGCGGGTCGAGGACGCCGCAGCCTCGGCCCGCCAACTCCGTCAAACCCAGTGCCTCGCCGCGCAGTTCGGGCGGTCCGGCGACCGCGAGGCGGCTGCCTATCGCCTGCGCGAGGGCCTGCGCCTGCCACACCTCGGCCAGGATCTCCCGCACGCTGCCACCCGCGGCCAGGGACCGCCTGCTCGTCACGATGAGCCGCACCGCGTCCATGCGCTGCCCCCGTCTGTCCCGACGCGCTCCCGCGCGTACGCCTGCCCGAACTCCCTAGTTCACTACCCAGAGTGAAGGGGCGTGAGACCAAAAGCCAGAGGAAGACGGAAAATTGCGGACAACAATTCGGATTCGAGCTGCATTTTGGTTACGTAGCGTACAAACGGACTTTGCTACTCCTGGACCGGGAACCTCCGCTCGTTCCGGTCGATCTTCGCGTCCAGCGCCGCCAGCGGGTCGATGCCGAGCACCTCGCACAGTTGCAGCAGATACGCGAGCACGTCGGCGACCTCGTCGGTGACGCGGGGCGCGGTGTCGGGGTCGGTCATGACGCGGGCCGACTCCTCGGGGGTCAACCACTGGAAGATCTCGACCAGTTCGGAGGCCTCCACGCTGAGCGCGGCGACCAGGTTCTTGGGGGTGTGGTACTGCTGCCAGTTCCGCGCGGCCGCGAAATCGGCCAGGCGGCGTTGCAGTTCGGCCACGTCCAGGTGATCAGTCACGGTCCAGGTGTACCACCGTGACACCCTCCGTCCCGGCGGCCCACGAGGCGTCACTCACCGTTCCGACGAGCCGGATGTGCCCCCGCTCGCACATCCGGGACGCCAGTCGCAGCAGTTCCAGCCGCTGCCGTCCGTCCAGGCCCCGGTCGAAGCCGTCGGCGAGGACGGTGAGGGTCTGGAGCGCGGCGGGCACCTCGCCGGCCGGGTCGACCTCCAGCACACCCGGTCCGGTGAGCAGGACCAGCGCGAGTGCCACGTAGCGCAGTTCACCGTCGCCGAGCCGCCGCAGGTCGGTACGGACGCCGTCGCCCCGGTCGAGTGCGGCGCGGATCGTTCCCGTGGCCGCCTCGGCCCGGGTGAGCACGTCCGCGACCGGTCCGGCGCAGCCGGCGCGTACCGCCGCCACGAACAGCGCGTGCCGCCGTCCGCACTCGGTACGGGTGCGCTCCAGTACGTCGGCCAGATTGCCGCAGCCGCGGAGCAGCCGGCCGGACCCGGACGCTACGGGGCCGCGCATCCCGGCGGGCTGGGGGTCACAGGCGAAGACGGAGCGCAGGGCGACCACCATCTGCTCGGCGGCGGCCAGCACCCTGCGCTGGCCGGGTGTCTTGCCGGCCACCCGCAGCGGCAGCAGGGCCGTGCCGAGCCGGTCGTCCGGCAGCGGACCGCGGGTCACGGGCGTGGGCCCGGCCGTGTGCCAGGCGGCCTGGACGGCGCGCTTGCCGGGGTCGCGCAGGGCGGTTTCCAGGAGGACGAGGCCGTCGGCCGTCAACCGTTCGCCCACGACGCGCAGTTCGGGCTCGGCCTGCACGGCCACGTCGAGCCGGACCGGGCCCGCGGGGCCGTCGGCCGTGCAGCCGATGCGGAAGCCGCGGCGGCGCTGCGCGTCGGGCCGGGCCCGCTCCGGCACACAGGCGACGGGGTCCGGGAACGCCTCGCCGAGCCCGGCACCGCCGCCGAGCCGGGCCAGGGCCTCGTACGCCCGCAGCGCGCTGGTCTTGCCGCAGCCGCTGGGGCCGGTGAGGAGGGTGAGCGGCCCGAGCGGGAGGGCGGCGCGGCGGTGGGTGGTGAAGGCGGCCAGGCGCAGTTCGGTGAGGCGGGGGCGGTCGGGGTGCGTGAGACCCGCGGGAGGTGCGGGGGATGCGGAAGGTGCGGGGGACGTGGCGGGTGCGGGGGATGTGGGGGGTGTGGGTGCGGGGGGCTGGGTCATATCCGGACCGTAGGGCTCCGGCGACAGGACGAACCGTTCCGTCTCTGGGGCGTTCCTACGATCGAGCTACCGTCACCCCGGTCGAGCCGCCGTCACACCCCGGGAAGCCCGGCCCCCTCCATCAGCCCCGTCACCTCGGTCCCGGCCGGCGTCAGCAGGAACACGTTGCGGTCCACGCGGTGCATCCCGCTCGCCAGGCCGAAGACGACGCCTGTGCTGAAGTCGAGGACGCGCTTGGCGACCTCCGTCTCCGCGCCGGTCAGGTCGAGGAGCACGGGCACCCCCGCCATCAGCCGCTCGGCGACATCACGGGCGTCGGCGAAGACGTTCACCCGCAGGACGACGAAGCGGCGGCGCGTCTCCGTCTCGGCCTCGGGTATGGAACGGTGGCCGACGGAGGACGGCCAGGCGTCCCGGCCCCGCAGCGGCACGACCTGGGCGAGCCCCTCCCACTGTTCGTCGGTGACATCGTGGCTGTTCACCGGCATGCTCCGTCCTGGCTCCCGCTGACTGTCTGCATCGGGCAATTCTTGCGCAGAGTCACCCGTTCGGCCCAACTGCGACACGCTCCGCGACCTCAATGCAGCTCACAACGGCCGGAAGGCGGCTGTGTGACGGGCGTAACTCCTCGCGATCGAGCAATGTCACACCTGCGTAACGGGGTGTTCGTAGCGTCGACGGCATGACCACGACCCCCCGGCCGCAGCAGGAGACGCAGCAGGTGCGCACCGTCTGCTCATACTGCGGTGTGGGCTGCGGCCTCGTCCTCGATGTCGGGGCGGGACCGGACGGCCGTCGCACGATCTTCAAGGCGTCCGGTGACAAGGCGCATCCGGCGAACGCGGGGCGGCTCTGCACCAAGGGCGCGACCACGGCCGACATGCTCGCCGCGCCCGGGCGGCTGGCCGGCGCGCTGGTGCGGGACGACCGGGGCGAGGAGGCGGTCCCGGCGCCGGTGGCCGACGCGATCGCCGAGACCGCGGCGCGGCTGCGGGCGATCGTCGACGAGCACGGCCCGGACGCGGTCGCCTTCTACGTGTCCGGGCAGATGAGCCTGGAGGCGCAGTATCTGGCGAACAAGCTGGCCAAGGGTTTCGTGCGCACGAACGGGATCGAGTCGAACTCGCGGCTGTGCATGGCGAGCGCGGGCACCGGCTACAAGCTGTCGCTGGGTGCGGACGGGCCGCCCGGGTCGTACGAGGACTTCGATCAGGCGGATGCCTTTCTCGTCATCGGGTCGAACATGGCCGACTGCCATCCGATCCTCTTCCTTCGGATGATGGAGCGGGTCAAGGCGGGCGCCAAGCTGATCGTCGTCGATCCCCGGCGGACCGCGACCGCCGCCAAGGCCGATCTGTTCCTGCAGGTCAAGCCGGGGACCGACCTCGCGCTGCTGAACGGTCTGCTGCGGCTGCTGCACGAGGGCGGGCACACCGACCAGGAGTTCATGGCCGCGCACACCGAGGGCTGGGAGGCCCTGCCCGGGTTTCTCGCCGACTACGCCCCGGCCGCGGCCGCGGAGATCACCGGGATCGCGGAGGACGATCTGCGCACCGCCGCCCGGATGCTCGGCGAGGCGGGCAAGCGGTGGATGAGCTGCTGGACCATGGGGCTCAACCAGTCCACGCACGGCACCTGGAACACCAACGCGCTGGTCAATCTGCATCTGGCGACGGGGGCGATCTGCCGTCCGGGCGCCGGGCCGTTCTCCCTGACCGGTCAGCCCAACGCCATGGGCGGTCGCGAGATGGGGTACATGGGCCCGGGGCTGCCGGGGCAGCGGTCGGTGCTCGTGGACGAGGAGCGGGCGTTCGTCGAGGACGTGTGGGAGCTGCCGCCGGGGACACTGCGCAAGGACGGCGTCGGCAAGGGCACCGTCGAGATGTTCCGGCAGATGGCCGACGGGGAGATCAAGGCCTGCTGGATCATCTGCACCAACCCGGTCGCCTCGGTCGCCAACCGCCGTACGGTCATCGAGGGTCTGGAGGCAGCCGAGTTCGTCGTCGCGCAGGACGTGTTCACCGACACCGAGACGAACGCGTACGCCGACGTCGTCCTGCCGGGCGCGATGTGGACCGAGGCGGAGGGCGTCTTCGTCAACAGCGAGCGCAACCTCACGCTGACCCGTCCGGCCGCGGACCCGCCCGGGGAGGCGATGGCCGACTGGCGGATCATCGCGGAGGTGGCGTGTGCGATGGGGTACGAGAAGGGGTTCTCGTACGACAGCGCCGAGCAGGTCTTCGAGGAGATCCGGCGGTTCTGGAACCCGAAGACCGGGTGGGACCTGCGCGGGGTGTCCTACGAGCGGCTGCGCGAGACGCCCGTGCAGTGGCCGGCCGCGCGGGAGGACGGGCCGGAGCGCAATCCCATCCGCTACGTCGGTGACGACGGGCTCCGTTTTCCGACGGCCTCGGGGCGGGGTGTCTTCTTCGCGCGCCCGCATCTGCCCGCCGCCGAGATGCCGGACGACGACTATCCGTTCGTGCTCAACACCGGGCGGGTGCAGCACCAGTGGCACACGCTCACCAAGACCGGGAAGGTCGCGAAGCTCAACAAGCTGAACTCCGGGCCCTTCGTGGAGCTCCACCCGCTGGACGCGGCCGCGCTGGGCGTCGTGGAGGGCGATCTGGTCGAGGTCGCCTCGCGGCGCGGGCGGGCCGTGCTGCCCGCGGTGGTGACGGACCGGGTGCGGCCGGGGTGCTGTTTCGCGCCGTTCCACTGGAACGACCTGTTCGGCGAGTATCTGAGCATCAACGCGGTGACGAGTGACGCGGTGGATCCGCTGTCGTTCCAGCCGGAGTTCAAGGTGTGTGCCGTCTCGCTGGCGAAGGTGGCCGCACCGGCACCGGCGCCTCTCCCCTCCGAGGCGCTCGTGCCGACGGAGGTGACCCCGGGCGCCGCCGACCCCTTCGGCCTGGAACCCTCCCCTCCGCCGGTCCTCTCCGCCCAGGAACGCCGGTATCTCACCGGATTCCTCGCCGGGCTCCGCTCGGGCACCCTCGGCGGTGTCCCGGTGCTGCCGCCCGACGCGCCCTTCTCCCCCGAGCACGCCCTGTGGGTCAACGGGGTCCTCGCCGGCATGTACTCCCGGACCTCCGGGCCAATGACCGCCGCGCCGCAGGAACCCGCCGGCCGCGAGATCGTCGTGCTGTGGGCCTCGCAGACCGGGAACGCCGAGGAGTTCGCCTCCGCCACCGCCGAGCGGCTGACCGCGACCGGGCATCGCGCGCGCCTCGTCGGCATGGACGAGGCCGATGTCGGGGCGCTCGCCCGCACGGCCGATCTGCTCTTCATCACCAGTACCTTCGGGGACGGCGACGCCCCCGACAACGGCAGCGGCCTCTGGGACGCGCTCGCCGACGCCGGGGCCCCGCGCCTGGACGGGGTGCGGTACGCCGTGCTCGCCTTCGGCGACTCCTCCTACGACGACTTCTGCGGGCACGGGCGGCGGCTGGACGCGCGGCTCGGCGAGCTGGGCGGGGTGCGGCTGGCTCCGCGTACGGACTGCGAGCCGGACTACGAGCCCTCCGCCGGGGAGTGGCTCGACCAGGTGCTCTCGGCGCTGGGCGACACGAGCACGGCACCGGCACCGGCCCCGACCTCGGCCCCGGCCCCGGCTGAGCAGCCGAGGACCAGGTCCAAGCCCGCCGCCACCGCCGCCCGGCTCGTCGGCAACGAGTTGCTCAGCCGGCCCGGCGCGGGCAAGGAGGTCCGCCGGTTCACCTTCGACACGAGCGGGACGGACCTGGCGTACGAGGCCGGGGACGCGCTCGGCGTCCGGCCGGTCAACGCGCCCGCCCTCGTGGCCGAGTGGCTGGCGGTGACCGGCCTGGACGGGACAGCAGCCGTGCAGGTCAAGGGCGTTGGCGAGGTGCCGTTCGCCGAGGCCCTGCACCGGCACTTCGACATCACGCGGATCACGCCCGACCTGCTGCGCTTCGTCGCCGAACGCGCCCGGGACAAGCACGAGTTGCGCAGGCTGCTGCGGCCCGACAACAAGGACGGGTTCGCCCAGTGGAGCTGGGGCCGGCAGGCCGTGGACGTGGTCGCCGAGTACGCGGTGCGGGCGGGTGCCGAGGAGTGGGCCGGGGTGCTGCGGGGGCTTCAGCCGCGGCTGTACTCCATATCGTCCAGCCCACTGGTGGACGCCCGGCGGGTGTCGCTGACGGTGTCCGTGGTGCGGTACGAGAACCTGCACGGCCGGGCGCGCGGCGGGGTCTGCTCGCCCTTCCTCGCGGATGCCGAGGCGGACACGGAGGTACCCGTGTTCGTGCAGCGCTCCCCGCACTTCCGGCCCCCGGGCGATGCCTCGACGCCGATGGTCATGGTCGGCCCGGGCACCGGGGTCGCGCCCTTCGTCGGTTTCCTCCAGGAGCGGCGGGCGCTCGGCCACCGGGCTCCCAACTGGCTGTTCTTCGGCGAGCAGCACCGAGCGACGGACTTCTACTACGAGGACGAGCTGACCGCGCTGCTCGACGAGGGCACCCTCACCCGCCTGGACACGGCCTTCTCCCGTGACCAGCGCAACAAGGTGTACGTGCAGGACCGGATGCGCGAGCACGGGCCCGAGCTGTGGCACTGGCTGTGCGAGGGGGCCCGCTTCTACGTCTGCGGCGACGCCTCACGCATGGCCAAGGACGTGGACCGGGCGCTCAAGGACATCGCGGTGACGCACGGCGGGCTGAGCGAGCCGGAGGCCGCCGCGTACGTGAAGCAGCTGGCGGCGGACAAGCGGTACGTGAGGGACGTGTACTGACCCCGCCCGGACCACCGGGCCCTTCTGCTCCGCTCACACCGGAGAGACGGACTGAGTGCTGTCAGCCCGTGGTGCGGACGAATCGGAGGGCGGCGGTGACCGTGGTCCGGCCGCGGATCATGCCGAGCTGGTTCCAGCCCATGCCGAACTGGTCCCGGTCCACGGTGAACTCGGTGTCCAGGGTGAGCCCGGTGGCGTCGCCGTCCGTCAGGCGTGCGACGAGGGACAGCGGCCTGCTGATGCCGCGCACGGTCAACTGGCCGACGACGTGCACCTGGTCGCCGTCGCGGAGCTCGGCGCTGCGGGCCGAGAAGGTGATCTCGGGGTGGTGGTCGGCGTCGAAGAAGTCGGTGCCCTTGAGGTGGGTGTCGCGCTTGGCGTTCCCGGTGTCGAGGGAGGCGACGTCGAAGGTGAGGGTGCCGACGGCGGACCCGTCGGGCCGGACCTCGCCCGTGCCGCTGAGCGCGCCGAAGCCGCCCTTGACGGTGACCAGGCCCCACATCGTCCTGTGCCGGATGCCGACGGTCGAGGCAGTCGCGTCGAGCTGCCAGAGTCCGGTTTCCACGGCGACGGTCATGATCCTTCTCCCACTCGTATCGTCCAAATTTGGATGACTGCAATGAGGTCACGCTAGCGTCTGGTCCAAATTTGAACAACCCCCTGCTTGCTCCTGCTTCAAATTTGGACGACACGTAGACTGGGCGGCATGGCCGACCCCGAGGAGCACCCCGCCGACCTGCCCGGATGCCCCTCCGCCGAGGGCAACGGGCTACTGCCCCCCGAGCTGCGCGCCTGGATGCTGCTGCTCGCCGCGACGGGAGCGGTGGAGCAGCGTCTGCGGGCGGCCGTGAAGGAGAAGCTGGACATCTCGCACGACGAGTTCCTGGTCCTGTGCCTGCTCGCCGAGCAGCCCGAGGGCGGCCTGCGCATGACGCGCGTCGCGGAACTGCTGGGCCGCCCCAAGACCCGCCTCACCTACCAGATCGCCTGCCTCCAGCACGCCGGCCTCGTCACGCGCAGGTCGGTGTGCGGGGACAAGCGCGGCATCGAGGTCGCTCTGACGGACAAGGCCCGGGGCCTTCTGGCCGAGGCCTCCGGAGCGCTCGCCGAGACGGTCACGCGGTCGCTCGCCCGCTTCATGGGCCCGGACCAGCGCGCGGCGCTGTGCGGGCTGGTCCCGGATCTCGCGGAGGAGTCCCGCCCGGAGTGAGGGGCACCCGGAGCGGGGCCGTGTTCTCTACAGCGTCGTAGAATTCGGGAACACGGGCGCGAGAAGGATCGTTGACCCGAGTACACACCCCACCTGAGGAGCGACTTCTTGTCCGCCAGATCGACGGACCTGCTGCGATGAGCGCCCCCGAGGCCCTGCTGGGCCTGCTCGCCGTGTTCGTGCTGACCGCCGGCACCGGCTACTTCGTGGCCCAGGAGTTCGCCTACGTCTCCGCCGACCGGCTCGCCCTCGCGCGTGCGGCCGAGGCCGGGGACCGCAAGGCCGCCCGGGCCCTGAAGGTGCTGGAGCGGCTGTCGTTCATGCTGTCGGGCGCGCAGCTCGGCATCACCGTCACCGGCCTGGTCGTCGGCTTCATCGCCGAGCCGTCGGTGTCCGCGCTGCTGAGGCCCGCCCTGTCCGGGCTCGGCCTGCCCGACGCGGCCGTCAGCGGTATCGCCGTCGTCCTCGCCTTCGTGCTGGCCACGGTCGTGCAGATGGTGCTGGGCGAGCTGGCCCCGAAGAACCTCGCGATCGCGGTTCCCGAGCGGCTGGCGAAGGCGCTGGCCCCGTCCACGCTGGCGTATCTGAAGGTCGTCGGCCCGGTCGTCCGCGTCTTCGACAACGCGGCGAACAAGCTGCTGCGCAAGGCCGGTATCGAGCCGGTCGAGGAACTGCACCACGGCGCCACGCTGGAGGAGCTGGGCCATCTGATCGGCGAGTCCCACGAGCAGGGCGCGCTGCCGAAGGACACCGCCGCGCTGCTGGACCACGCGCTGGAGTTCTCCGAGCGCTCCCTCGACGAGGTGATGGTGCCGCGCGCCGACGCCGTCTTCGTCCGCAAGGACGCCGGTGCCGAGGAGGCGATCGGTCTGATCGCCGAGCACGGCCACTCCAACTACCCCGTCCTCGGCGACCACCCGGACGACATCGCCGGTGTGCTGGGCGTGCGCGAGCTGATGGCGCTGCCCGCCGCCCGCATCGCCGCCGCGACCGCCGGTGAGGTGGCCCGGCGGCCCCTGCTGCTGCCGGACACGCTCGCGCTGCCCGACGCGGTGACGCGGATGCGGGAGCAGGACGACGAGTTCGCGGTCGTCCTCGACGAGCACGGCGGCGTGGCGGGCATCGTCACCTACGAGGACATCGCCGAGGAACTGGTCGGTGACATCGCGGACGAGTCCGACACCGTCACCGTGCTCGCCGTCGCGGACGGCGACGGCTGGCTGGTGGACGCGGGGCGCCGGCTCGACGAGGTGGCCGAGGCCACCGGTGTCCGGCTGCCGGAGGACGACGACTACGACACCGTGGCCGGCCTGGTCGTGGACCGGCTCGGCCGCTTCCCGACGGTCGGCGACCACGTCACGGTCGGACTGCCCGAGGGCGGCCGGGCCGTGATCGACGTCCGCACGCTCGACCGGCACGTGGCCGACCGGGTGCGGATCAGCCCGCTCGCGGAAGCCGAGGAGATGGCGTGAGTTTCCCCATGGCGGTCTTCGTGACCGTGCTGCTGCTCATCGGCAGCGGTTTCTTCGTGGCGGCCGAGTTCGCGCTGGTCGCCGCCAAACGGCACCGCATGGAGAAGGCGGCGGCAGAGGGGCGGCGCGGCGCCGGGGCGGCACTGGCCGGCATTCGCGAGCTGTCGCTGATGCTGGCCGGCGCACAGTTGGGCATCACCGTGTGCACGCTGGGCCTGGGCTCGGTGTCCAAGCCGGCGATCTCGCACGAACTCGACCCGCTGCTGCACAAGCTGGGCCTGCCCAGTGCCGTGAGCTACGGCGTGGCCTTCGCCGTGGCGATGGTCGTGGTGGTGTTCCTGCACATGGTGGTCGGTGAGATGGCGCCCAAGTCGTGGGCGATCGCCCACCCCGAGCGCTCGGCGATGCTGCTCTCCCCGCCCTTCCGGGCCGTGGTGCGGGCCGTGCGCCCGCTGATCCGGCTGCTCAACGCGGTGAGCAACGCGCTGGTACGGCTGTGCCGGGTGGCCCCGCGCGACGAGCTGGCCTCGGTGCACGACCGGGAGCAGCTGACGCATCTGGTGGAGGAGTCCGAGCGGCTCGGCCTGATCAGCGCGACCGACTCGGAGCTGCTGACCCGTTCCCTGACCGAGCCGGAGACGCCGGTGGCGGCGCTGCGGATCCCGGCCGCGGAGATCACCTGGGCCGAGGGCGGCGCGGACGTCGACGCGCTGCTGCGTTTCGCCGCCGAGCACGACCGCACCCGGCTGCTCGTCCGGGAGAACGGCGTCGTCCTCGGCTCGGTCCACGCCCGTGACGCCCTGGTCGCCCGGGCCCGGGGGCGTGCCACGACCGCGCGCGAACTGGCCCGGCCGGTGCCCGAGCTGACGGAGGCGACCACGGTCGCGGACGCGATCGAGGTGCTGCGCCGCCGCCGGTCGTCCCTGGCCGTCGTCCGCGACCCCGCCGGCGGGCTCACCGGACTGGTCACCCTGGACGACCTGCTGGCCCGTCTGATGCAGCCGGCCGCGGCGGCCTGACAGCGCGACCTGACAGCGCGGACTGACGGGGCCGCCTGACGGGGCGGGACCGAACATCCAGCACATCTGCACACCGTCCGCCAGGACGCCGTAAGGCGGTGCACCCGGCGCCAAGTCCGTCCCCCGGCATGGGAACTTGGCGCCGATGTGCCCGCTTCGGAATTCGGGGCGCAATACACCGGTGTGCCGCCGGGCGACGGGGTGTGTGAAGGAGCGCGCGCAATTCGGTGGCCCCGTGGTCATGGCGGTGAAGGAGGCCACCGAAAAGCCGGGTGCGGCGACGGCACGCGGCTGGCCGTCCAGCTCCGGGGAATGCTTTGATCCTGCGCACGGCGGAGGCGCCGGAGCGGAATCCCGATTCCCGGAATCCCGCGATCATCCGCGCCGCTCCGCCATTGCGCACATTCACGCGAAGGGAAACACCCCCATGAACCTCACCCCCCGGGTCGACATCGCCGAGCTCTCCGACGCGGACCTGGAGCAGGTCTCCGGCGGCAACGCGGGCGGCGCCGCCTCCGCGGGCCTCGCGGGCGGCCTCTCCGCCGGCCTGGTCGGGCCGCTGACCGCCGAGGTCTGCGGGAACCTGCAGGCGGCGCTGTCGACGGAGGGCGCCGCGGCGGGCG
This sequence comes from Streptomyces sp. NPDC041940, assembly GCF_055589465.1. Classification (NCBI taxonomy): domain Bacteria; kingdom Bacillati; phylum Actinomycetota; class Actinomycetes; order Kitasatosporales; family Streptomycetaceae; genus Streptomyces; species Streptomyces sp. NPDC041940. The sequence goes on along the minus strand of NZ_JBVJBP010000021.1, from coordinate 87,686 downwards.
CGAACGCGGGCGTTCACACGACCTCGCTCTGACGAACTCCCCGCGAAGGGCCCCGGGAACGATTCCCGGGGCCCTTCGTGCTGCCCATGGTCGCAATGTTGGGGAATTCGCGAAGTACGTGACGGAAATATGAACACGACGGGGGTGGGTAACACCGCGGAGGGCCATGCCGCAGACTTACACGGACCCCCTCAGAACCGGCTGTAAAGCGTTAGGACCAACACCGTGAAACCCGACTCGATCCGGACCGACGAACTTCCGATCTACGAGAGCCTCATCCGCGAACGCGGTGATGTCGTGGAGGAGGCCCGTGTGGTGGCCGAGGAGACGCAGCACCAGATGACGGAGGCGCTGAACGGTGTCGCGCCGACGGGTCACGGCCCCAGTGCATGAGTGAGTGACGCCACCGGCCGTCGGCCTTGAACAGGCGCTTCGCCATGTCACCCCGCAGCTCGGCGGAAGGCCCACCGCATCCCGGGTTCCGTCACGCAGCGGAACAGCCGGCGTACGGACGGTGTGCACAGCGCGGTCATGACCGCGGCGGCCACCAGGGTGGCTACGAGCGCGCCGACGGGCCCCTGGACCCAGGCCGGTTCGTACCAGCCCCAGTACTCGGCGGCCTGCGCGACGAAGCCGTGCAGCAGATAGCCGCACAGTGTGCCCGCGCCCAGCGCGGTGAACCACATCCGGCGCCCCGGCACCCAGGCGAGGAAACAGGCGACCAGGACGATCGAGCAGCCGAAGGCCGCCAGGGTCATCAGGGGCCCGTACCAGAAGGGCGCGGCCAGGGCCCGGGCGCTGTCGGCGTGGAAGAACCAGGCGTAGTTCATCCGCGGAACCGCCCAGTACGCCACGGCGAGCGCGCAGCCGGCGACCGGCACGGCGAGGATGCGCACCTTGCGTCGGCGCACCAGCCGGAAGTGCTCCGGCCGTAGCAGCAGCCCGAAGACGAAGTACGGCAGGAACTGCAGGGTGCGTTGCAGGTCGAGGTCGTTGCCGATGGACGGCGAGAGCGTCGCCAGCATCGCGATGACGAAGGCCAGCGGCAGCGGCCACCGCACATGACGCCACAGCGGTGTGGTCAGCCGCCAGACGAACAGCGCCGCCAGGAACCAGGTCAGGTAGAGCGGGTCCAGCAGGCTGATCGGCCGGTCCGGGTCCTGGCTCGTCCAGCGGGTGAACAGGGTGTACGCCGTCTCGAACACGACGTACGGGACGACGACGCCGGTGACCAGGCGCTTCAGCTTCCCCGGGCTGCCGTCGAAGGTGCGCGAGAAGTAGCCGGAGATGATGATGAACGCCGGCATGTGGAAGGCGTAGACGAGCATGTAGAGCGCGGTGACGGCCCTGCTGCCCGGCCGCAACGGCTCCCAGGCGTGCCCGACGGCCACCAGTACGATCGCCAGGTACTTGGCGTTGTCGAAGAACGCGTCCCGCTGCCGGGCCGGCCGGGCCGGCGCGTCCTGCTCTTTCGTCGCAGTGGCCCGGGCTTGTTCGGCCGCCGGGCGGGCCGTTGTCACCGTGTCACTCACGGGCCCTCCCCCAGCGACTCGAAGCGGCTGTGCCTCGTCTTGCGTGGAGTAAAGGGGTGGTGTCTGCGCAGAACATCGCCCGCACCCTAATCACAGGGCCGTGCCCTCGTTCAACTCGTAACGGGTGTGACTCGCTTCGGTTCATGCCCGGGTATACGTATCGAGACGGGCGATCGTCTCCGCGAGGGCTGCGGTGAAGGGATGGCGCGGCTCCGTCAGGATCCTGCGGGCCGGGCCCTGTTCGACGAGTTCGCCCGCGTCCAGTACGGCGATGCGGTGGGCGAGCGCCGCCGTGTCCAGGTCGTGGGTGATGAGCACGAGGGCGAGTTGGTCGTGCTCACGGACCAGCGCGGTGAGCAGGTCGAGGATGCCGCGCCGGGTGACGGTGTCGAGGCCGGAGGTGATCTCGTCGCAGACCAGGACCCTGGGGCGGGCGAGGAGGGCGCGGGCGAGGGCGGCGCGCTGGAGTTCACCGCCGGAGAGCTCGCCGGGGCGGCGGCGGACGAGACCGTCCGGGAGCCCGAGGCTCGCGAGCGTGGTCAGGGCCTCGTCCGTGGCCGTCCTCTCGTCGGTGCCGCGCAGCCGGACGGCGGTACGGGCGACCTGGGCGAGGACGGGCCGGTGCTCGTCGAAGGCGGCCCGGGCGTCCTGGAAGACGTACTGCACGGCCGCCAGTTGCGCACGGCTGCGCTGCCGCAGGCTGCGCGGCAACGCGGTCCCGTCGAGCAGGATCTCGCCGTCGTGGTCCCGGTGGAGTCCGGCCAGACAGCGCGCGAGGGTGGTCTTGCCACTGCCCGAGCGTCCGACGACGGCGAGGCATTCGCCGGGGTGCAGGGCGAGGTGGGGGGTGCGCAGGACGGTGGTGGTGCCTCGGCGGGTGCCGCCGTGGTGGCGGGCGGTGAGGTGACTGACGCGGAGGACGGGGCGAAGAGCCAGGCCGGGGGCGTCCTCGGCGGCCTGGGCACGGGCGGGGCGGTCGGGTTCCGGCAGGGCGGGTCGACGGGCGGAGGCGGGGCTGTCGTCATCCTGCGCCTGAGCGGGGCGGTCGGGTTCCGGCAGGACGGGGCGACGGGCGGAGGCAGGGTTGTCGTCGTCCTGCGCCCGAGCGGGGCGGTCGGGTGTCGGCAAGGCAGGGGCACGGACAGAGGCCAGGCTGGCGTCGCCCTGCGCCCGAGCGGCCGGATCGCGCACGCCCAAGACAGGGGCACGGACAGAAGCAGGGCCGTCGTCATCCTGCGCCCGGGCAGGCAGATCGCCTACGCGCGGGGCGGAGCCACGGACACGGGCGAGGCCGTGCTGCGCCAAGTCGGCGCCGGCCTCGCCGGTGAGAGCCGGGGCGTGTTCTGCGAGGAGGTCGCGGGTCCACGCGTGGCGGGGTGCGTGCCACAGGCGTTGGGCGGGGCCCGACTCGACGACCTGGCCGGCGCGCAGGACGAGGACGTCGTCCGCGAGGGCGCGGACCACGTCCAGGTCGTGGCTGAGCAGGACGACCGCGATGCCGCGGGCCGCGACCGTCGCCAGCTGGTCGACGATGCCGCGCTTGGTGAGCGCGTCCTGGCCGGTGGTGGGTTCGTCGGCGACGATGACACGGGCGCCGAGGAGGAGGGCCTGGGCGAGGACGACCCGTTGCTGCTGGCCGCCGGAGAGCTGGTGGGGGTAGCGAATCAACAGGGCGTCGGCAGCAGGGAGTTGGGCCGCTGCCAGGGCTTCACGCACGCGTTCCCGGGCCGCCGTGCGGCGTTGCGCGCGGGGCAGGTGGCGTACCTGGGCGCGGGCGATGTCGTCGAGCAGGGCGTTGACGCGGCGGGCCGGGTTGAGGACGGCGGCGGGATGCTGGGGCACGTACCCGACCGGTCCGGCCCCCGACCGGCGTACCTCCCCGGTGACCCGGGCGCCGGGCGGGTACTCCCCCAGCAGTGCGAGGCCGGTGGTGGTCTTGCCGCTCCCGGAGGCACCGACCAGGGCGGTCACCCGGCCGGGGAGCACACGCAGGTCCACCCCGTCGACGATGGGCCGGCCGGCGATCTCCACGCGCAGGTCACGGATCTCGGCGACCGGGTCGGTCTGATGGCTCACGGGCGTCGCCCTTTCTTGTCCAGTGCGGCGTCGAAGAGCAGGTTGGTGCCCGTCGTCAGGGCGACGATCAGCAGGGCGGGCACGACGACGGCCCAGGGCTGGATGAACAGACCCGTGCGGTTGCGGTCCACCATGACCGCCCAGTCGGCGGCGTCCGGGGCGACGCCCACACCGAGGAACGCGGCCGTCGACACCAGATACAGCACGCCGGTCAGCCGGACACCGGCGTCGGCGGCCAGGGTGCGCAGGGCGGAGCGGCCGACGTAGCCGACGGCGACGCGCCACCACGACTCGCCCTGCATGCGCAGCGCCTCCACGGCGGGCCGGGCCGCCGCCTCGGCCGCCGCGGCCCGTACGATCCGGGCGGCGTCGGGCACGTTCACCAGGGCGACGAGCAGCGCGAGGCCGGCCGCGCCCGGCGAGAACACGGACGCCACGAGCAGGATCAGCAGCAGCGACGGTACGGCGAGCAGCACGTCCAGCGGCCGCATCAGCAGCTCCTCGAGCCACCGGGCGCGGGTGACCGCGGCGGCGAGTCCGACCGGCAGGGCGACGAGGTAGGCGAGGGCGGTCGCGGCGAGCGCGGTCAGCACGACCGTACGGCCGCCGTGCAGCACCTGCTGCCAGACGTCCCGGCCGACGAAGTCGGTGCCCAGCCAGTGGCCGCCGCCGAGGGTGAAGGAGACGGCGCGGGGGCCGGGGTCGCCGGCGAACCAAGGCCCGAGGAGGGCGAGAAGCAGCGGGACGGCGACGACGGCGAGGCCGGGCAGCAGTCGGCGCGGGGCCCTCACGCCGCCACCCCCGCCCGCGGCGTCAGCCGGTACGCCACCACGTCCGCGCCCAGATTCAGTACGACGGTCAGCACGCCGAACACCACCGCCAGCCCCTGCACCACCGGCACGTCCCGCTCGGCGACGGCGTTGAGGAGAACGGTTCCGAGGCCGGGGATCACGAAGAGCGCCTCCACGACGATGACCCCGCACAGCAGCCAGTCGACGGTGCGGGCGAGTTGCTGGGCGGCCGGGGCCAGGGCGTTGGGCAGGGCGTGGGCGTAGCGGACGCGGGCGCCCGGGACGCCGTAGCGGCGGGCATGGGCGGCGTAGGGCGAGGCGAGGGCGTCGACCATGCCGGCCCGGACCAGGCGGGACAGGGAGCAGACCGGGCGGGACAGCAGGACCAGCACCGGCAGGACGAGCACGGCCGGGTGGCCGAGCAGGTCCGTGCCGTAGCCCACGGCCGTCGGCGGCAGCAAGGCCAGTTTCAGCGCGACGACCGTCACCAGCAGTACCCCGAGGGCGAATTCGGGCACGGCGTACACGGCGAGTGTCACGGAGCTGACCAGCCGGTCGATGAGCCGCCCCTCGTGGTGGGCGGCGAGCACGCCGAGTCCGAAGCCGAGCGGGACGAGCAGGGCGACGGTGAGGGCGGCCAGCAGCAGGCTCGGACCGAAGCCGTCGGCGATGTAGTGGGCCACGGGGCGCCCGGAGGTCAGGGAGGTGCCGAAGTCGCCCTGCGGCAGGCCTGCGGCCCAGCTCAGCAGCCGTTCGTGGGCGGGCCGGTCGAGGTCCATGACCTCGCGGATGGCCGCGATGCGCGCGGGGTCGGGCTGGTCGCCCGCGAGGGCGACGGCGGCGTCGCCGGGGAGGGCTTCGGTGAGGGTGAAGACCAGGAGGACTACGGCGACGGTTTGGGCTGCGCCCAGGACAAGTCGCCGGGCGACGAAGGATGTGCCGCGGTGTGTCGTCTGTCGGGTGCGGCTGCGTCGTGGCTTGTCGCGCAGTTCCCCGCGCCCCTTCAGGACGTCGGTGCTCATGCCAGCCATACGTTGTCGAAGCGGGCCCAGTCGAGGGTGTTGGCCGGGGCCTTGGTCTCGACTCCCCTCACTGTCCTGGACGTTCCGATGATCCAGTCCGCGAAGCCCCACACCAGGAACCCGCCCTCGGCGTACAGCCGGCGCTGCATCCGCTCGTAGACGGCGGACCGCTCGGTCTTGTCGCGGGTGGACTGCGCCTGCTGGTAGAGGGCGTCGAAGTCCTTGTGCTGCCAGTGGGTGGCGTTGGTCGTGGAGTCGGTGAGCAGCCGCTGGGAGATGTGGGCCTCGATGGGCATGGCGCCGGAGCGGTAGCAGCACAGGGTGCCGCCGTCGAGGATGTCGCTCCAGTAGGAGTCCTTGCTGCCCATCCGCACGTCGATCGTGACGCCGGCCTTGGCGGCCTGGTCGCGGAAGATGCCGGCGGCCTCGGTGAAGCCGGCGGCGACGGCGGAGGTGTCCAGGGTGACCTTCAGCTTCTCGGCGCCGGCCTTCTTCAGCAGGGCGCGGGCACGGTCGACGTCCTGCTCGCGCTGGGGCAGGCCGTCGGCGTAGTACTCGTAGCCCTTGCCGAACAGGTCGTTGCCGGCCTCGCCCGCGCCGGACAGGGCGCCGTCGACGATTTCCTTCCGGTCGGCGATGAGGAAGAACGCCTCGCGCACCCGCCGGTCGTCGAAGGGCGGCCGGTCGGTCTTCATGCAGAACGCCTGCATGGCGCTGTTGCGCAGCCGGACGATCTCGATCTGTCCCCGGCCCTCGTGGGCGCGTGCGGTGGTGGGGTTGAGTTCGTGCGCGTACTCGACCTGGCCCGCGAGGAGGGCGTTGACGCGCGCGGACTCCTCGTTGGCGACCACGAATTCGAGCTCGTCGAGGTACGGGGCGCCGTCCCAGTGGTCCTCGTAGCGGCGGAAGACGGCGGAGCGGCCGGGCGCGAAGGACTCGAAGCGGAAGGGGCCGGAGCCGATCGGCCGCCGGTCGAAGTCGGTGCCGGTGGCGTGCTCGGGGACGATGTACGCGCCGAACGCGGCCAGGACGTTGGGGAATTCGGCCGTGGGACGCTTGAGGACGAACTCGACCGACCGCTCGCCGGTGGCGCGGCTGGCGTCGAGGTCGATGGGTTCCAGGGACGCCTTGGCACGGAACGCCTGCTTCGGGTCGGCGATCCGGCGGTAGCTGTAGAGGACGTCGTCGGCGGTGACCGGCCTGCCGTCGTGGAAGGCGGCCTCACGCAGGGTGATCTGCCAGCGGTCGAGGGTCCTGTTCGGCTTCCACTCGGCGGCGAGGCGCGGGCGGGCGGAGAGGTCGGCGTCGTAGTCGGCGAGCTTGTCGTAGAGGGCCTTGGCGCGGGCGACGTCGGCGAACAGACTGGCCAGGTGCGGGTCGAGGGTCTCGCTCGCGCCGCCGCCGGCGAAGGCGGCGCGCAGCCGTCCGCCGCGCTTCGGCGTTCCGCCGCTGCCGCTGTCCGTCTTGTCGTCCGTTCCTCCGCCGCAGCCGGCGAGGGCGAGGGCGGCGGCGCCGGTGGTGGCGGCGAGGAAGCCGCGGCGGCGCAGACCGGGAAGGTGTTCGTCGGGCATGGCTGGTCCTTCGGGTCAGTGGGTGTGCGGGCGGCGGGCGACGAGGTGGAGCCGGTCCGCGTCGGTCGTCCGGCCGGGCGACTCGCCCGCCCGCCAGGGAGGTTCGGTGCGCGGTCCGGGTCCGTCGTGGAGTTCGAGCACTTCGAATCCGTGCGCCGTGAGGAAGTGCCGCAGTTCGTGCGGGAAGAGCAGCCGCCAGGCGGAGTGCTGGGTGACGGGCTCGGATCTGTCGTCGGTGGTCCAGACGCGGGTGCGGCGCAGGAGTTGGGTCGTGCGGTCCACCGTCAGCGTGGTGGTGGAGCGGTACGACGTGCCCTGCCAGGCGAAGGCGTTGGCGGTGGGCCGGTCGAGCAGGTCGGTGCGGCCGAGGAAGTAGGCGCCGTTGCGCATCTCGGCGACGAGCAGGCCGCCCGGGCTGAGGGCCTTGTGGCAGGAGGCGAGGAAGCCGTCGAGCTGGTCGTTGGTGTGGCAGTACAGGAGGGAGCTGTCCAGGCACACGACGGCGTCGAAGGGGCCGAGGTCGAAGCCGTGCAGGTCGGCGCGGACGTACTGCGGGCCGGGGTGGTGCGCGCGGGCGTGGGTGAGCATCGGCTCGGACAGGTCGGCGCCGGTGACCGTGCGGCCTGCCGCGTGCAGTCCGGCCGCGTCGCGGCCGGTGCCGCAGCCCATGTCCAGGACGCGCGGCCCGGCACCGTGCCGGCGCAGGCAGTCCTCGGTCCACCGGGCGGCCGTCCGCTCGGCGTCGGGGAAGCGGGCCTCGTACAGCGCCGGATGGTCGGTGAGGAGGTTGCCGCTCGTCACGCCTTGCTCCTCTCCCCCGCCGGCGCGGGCACCTCCGGGGCCGTGCTCGCGGGCAGGGCACCGAGCCGGCGCAGCCAGGCCACACCGAGCGCGGAGACGAGGCCGAAGCAGGCGCAGCACACCCAGGGCAGCCACCCGGCGCCGTGTTCACCGCGGTCCATGGCCCAGCCGACGGCGGTGTTGCCGAGGGCCGCGGCGACGCCGGAGACGACGTAGAAGATGCCGAAGTAGGTGCCGGTCAGTTCGGGGCGGCCGAAGCCGGGGACCAGCTCCATGACGAACGGCTGGGCGATCATGACGCCGAGGTAGAGCAGCAGGGCTCCGGCGAGCACCGGTACGACGCCCGCGAGGAAGGCCGGGAGCAGGAAGGCCAGCGCCATCACCGCGAGTCCGACGGCTATCCAGCGCCCTCGGTCGCCCCGGGCCTTGAGGGACCGTGTGATCCTCAGCTGGAGGGCCAGGTTGGCCACCGTTCCGACGAGGAAGACGATCCCGGCCGCCCCGTCCCAGCCGGTGGCGTCCCGCGCCCCCGCCGGCAGCAGCAGATACAGCTGGTTCTCCAGGGTGTATATGCCGACCATGGCGAGCGCGAAGGCCACGAAGGGCCGGTTGCCGAGCACTTCGCGCCAGTCCCCGAGGACGCCGCCGCCGCTCGGCTCCGCCTTCCGCGCGGGCAGGACGAGCGCCTGTGCCACGGTGAGGACGGCGAAGATCCCGGCCGCGGTGAGCGCGGACGTGCGGAAGTCGACGAGGAGAAGGGCGCTGCCCAGCAGCGGGCCGATGAGCGCGCCGGTCGTGGCGAACACGTTGAACAGCGCGAACGCCTCCGCCTTGCGCTCGCCTGCCTCCTGCGCGAGATACGCCCGCACGGCCGGGTTGAACAGCGCCCCCGCGAGCCCGCTCAGCACGGACGCGGCGAGCAGCACCGCCAGCCCGTCGCCGAGCGCGAACAGCGCGAACCCGAGGGTGCGCAGGGCACAGCCCGCGATGATGACCCCGCGTGCGCCGAGCCGGTCGGAGGCGGAGCCGCCGATGATGAACAGGCCCTGCTGGCTGAGGTTGCGGACTCCGAGGACGATGCCGACGACCGCCGCCGACAGGCCGAGGTTCTGGGTGAGGTGGGTGGCGAGGTAGGGGATGAGCAGGTAGAAGCCGGTGTTGACGCCGAGCTGGTTGACCAGCAGGAGCCGCACGGCGAGCGGGAAGCGACGTATCTCATGCCACGTGCGCACGGACCGCCACCTCCTCGACGCCCAGGCCGGCGAGGCCACTGGTGCGGACGACGCCGTCGGTGCCGCCGATGCCGGTCCACGGGTCGTGGGCGAGCAGCAGATGCCCGTCGAGGTCGGCCCAGCGGGCCCGGTCGGCGAGGTGGACGGCGGGGGCGAGTCCGAGGGTGCTGGCGGTCAGGCAGCCGAGCATCAGATCGGTGCCGCTGCCCTCGATCAGCTCGGCGATGCGCAGGGCCGCGTGGACGCCGCCGCACTTGGCGAGCTTGACGTTGACGCCCTGGACGCGTCCGGCGAGGCGGCGGACGTCCTCCAGGGTCACGGCGTCCTCGTCGGCGATGACGGGCAGCGGCGCGCGCTGCGCGAGGGCGCCCAGGGCGTCCGGGTCGCCGGGCGGGACGGGCTGCTCGACTGCTGCCACGCCGAGGTCGGCGAAGCGCGGCAGCAGGGCGTCCGCCCGCGCCACGGACCAGGCGCCGTTGGGGTCGAGGAGCAGCCGGGCCCGGGGAGCGGCGTCGCGGATGACGCGCACGCGCTCGATGTCGTCCTCGGGGTCGGGGGCGCCCGCCTTGACCTTGATGACCTCGAAGCCGCTCGCGGCGAGGTGCCTGGCCTCGGCCGCCGCGCGGGCCAGGGCGGTGATGCCGATGGTGCGGGCGGTCGCGGCGACGGGCGGGGCGGTGGTCCCGAGGAGACGGTGCACGGGGACGCCCGCGCGCAGGCCGGCCAGGTCGAGCAGCGCCGACTCGACGGCGGCGGTGACCGCGGGCGGCGTGTCACTCGCGGTCAGCTCCCCGGCCCGCAGGGCCTCCAGGGCGCTCTCCGGACAGGCGAAACGACTCAGGTCCACGGCGGAGAGGAGGCGTACGAGCGCCTCGGTGCCGAGTCCGTAGTAGACGCTGGTGACGGCCTCGCCGTGGCCGCGCAGTCCGTCGTGCTCGACGGTGAGCCATACGGCGTCGCGTGCGGTCATGGTGGAACGGGAGATGCGCAGCGGCTCGGCGAGTTCGAGGCGTACGGTGCGCAGGCTGGACTTCACAAGTGCTCTTTCTTCAGGGCGGAGGCGGCGAGCGGGTCGCTGACGCGGGTGCAGCGGACCCAGCCGGCGGCCTCCGCCGCGTAGGGGTGCGGTATCTCGACGGGCCGGGTGGCCGCGGCGTCCGGGTCGAGGCCGTGGGCGTCGGTGAAGGCGTCGTCGTAGACCGTGCCGAGGTAGCGGTGCGGGCCGTCGGGGAAGACGGTGGCGACGACCGCCCCGGGGTGGACGCGGGCGGCCCAGGCGGCGACCCGGGCGGCGGCGCCGGTGGACCAGCCGCCGCTGACGAAGGCGCCCCGCGCCAGTCGGCGGCAGCTGTCGACGGCCTCCGCCGGGCCGACCCAGTGGACCTCCTCGAAGGCGTCGTAGGCGACGTTGCGCGGGTGGATGCTGCTGCCCAGGCCTCGCATCAGCCGGGGCCGAGCGGGCTGGCCGAAGATGGTGGAGCCGGTGGCGTCGACGCCGATGAGCCGCAGGGCGGGCCAGTGGCGGCGCAGCGGGCCGATGATGCCCGCGCTGTGGCCGCCGGTGCCGACGCTGCACACCAGGATGTCCAGATGGTCGAGTTCGACGGCGATCTCGGCCGCCAGGGAGGCGTAACCGGCGGTGTTGTCGGGGTTGTTGTACTGGTCGGGCCAGTAGGCGCCGGGCAGTTCGGCGAGCAGTTCCCGCAGCCGGGCCAGGCGCGCGGCCTGCCAGCCGCCCCGCTCCAGCGGACGGTCCGCGATCTCCAGCCGTACTCCGTGGGAGCGCAGCAACTGGCGCATGGACGGCTCCAGTTCCCGGTCGCCGACCAGCACGACGGGATGGCCGAGGGCCTGTCCGGCGAAGGCGAGCCCGATGCCGAGGGTGCCGGAGGTGGACTCCACCACCGGGGCGCCGGGCAGCAGTTCGCCGCGCTCTCGGGCGCCCAGCAGCATCGACACGGCGGCCCGTGCCTTCATGCCGCCCGCGGCGAGCCCTTCGAGCTTGGCCCAGAAGCCGGGGTGCGGGCCGGGCAGGTCGGGGGTGATGCGGGCCAGTGGGGTACGGCCGACCAGGGAGAGCAGTTCCCGTCGCGCGGCCGGACGGAGCGCGGTCGCGGTCATCGCCCGCCTCCCGGGCAGGAGCCGTCGTAGCGGTGCAGGACACCGGGGCCGCCGTCGAGCCAGAAGAACGGGTACGGCTCCGCGCACACCGCGCTGACGCCCTGCCCGAGGAAGCGCGGCAGCACGGCGCTGCCGGTCTGGGCGAACATCACCAGCTGCTTGCCGTGCGCCAGCGCGTGCCGCCGCAGCCGTTCGAAGGTGCCGTTGCCCAGGGTCATGCCGGAGACGAGCAGCGCGTCACACCGCCCGGCCGCGGCGAGCGCGTCGGCGACGACCGGCTCGTCCCACTCGGTCGCGCCGCCCTTGAGGTCACACGGGATGTAGCGCAGATCGCGCGAACGCAGCACTTCCAGAAGGGAGTTGACCACTCCCACGACGAGCACGGTGGCTCCGGGCGGGAGGTCGAGCAGGCCGACGACCGCCTGCGCCCGGGCCCGGGACTTCTCCAGCGACGACCCGGCGGGCAGCGGGACGGGGCAGGCCCCGTTGGCCGGAGTGTGCGGCAGGACGTGCATCAGGTAGGCGTCGAGGGCCGCGACCCGTACCGCCGGCAGCGGATGCTCCAGCAGCCGGGCCACGTCCGCGCCCACACACTCCTCGACCGCGCTGTCGGGCAGCGCGCCGGGCTCGACCGCGCAGGAGCCGACCGCCTCGCCGAGGCGCAGGCTGAGCACCTCGTTGCGGTAGCCGGTGCCCCGTCCGTCGTGCCGGACGGCCTGCCGGGTGGTGAAGGCGACGGCGACGCTCAGCGTGCCGGGGTCGGGCCCGAGGGCTCCTGTGCGTACGAGCGTCACCAGGTGGTCGTACGACAGTCCGGTGAGGGCGGTGGTCATCGGATCACCAGCCCCGCCCGCAGCCCGTCCAGCACGCTTTCGACGCGTGCGCGGGCGCCGAGTCCGTCGGCGTCGCCCGCCATGACGTGCCCCAGGTACTCGTTATTGCTGCCCGCCGCCTTCACCGCCCTGCCGGGTTCGGCGAGTTGCATCTCCAGCACCCCGGGCAGGTCGCACACGCTCACGCCGTCCAGCGCTTCGAGGGTGCCCGAGGAGCCCGGCACCAGGAAGCCGATGGCCGCGCTGTCCAGCCCGGTGTCCGTGTGCCGCAGGTCGGGTGCGCGGCCCAGGGCGACGTCCACGAAGGCGGCGGCGAGGTCGATCCCGGTGACGTGCCGCACGAGCTCGGTGATGCGGTTTCCGGCGGGCCGGGGGTTGACCTCGACCACGCGCGGCCCGGCCGAGGTCAGTTTGATCTCCGTGTGCGCCACGACCCCTTCGGTCAGTCCGAGGGCCTTGAGGGCGGCCAGCGCGGTCTGTTCGGCGGCCTCGGCGTCGGCCGTCGTCAGGTCGGCGGGGAACATGTGCCCGGTCTCGACGAAGGCGGGCGCCCCGCCGACGCTCTTGTCGGTCACGCCCACCACATGGACCGCGCCCGCGTACGACACCGTCTCGACGCTCACCTCGGGACCGTCCAGCAGTTCTTCGAGCAGCACCACGGGCGTCCGGCGCTGTCCGCGCGCGTTGACCGGGAAGTCGGCCAGGGCCCGGCAGGCGGCAGCGAGCTGGGCCTCGTCGTCCACACGGCGCACGTACATGCCCGCGCACAGGTCGACGGGCTTGACGACCAGCGGGTAGCCGATGTCCCGCGCGGCCCGCGCGATGTCGGCCCACTCCTCCCGGACGGCGAAGCGCGGGCCCGGCACTCCCGCGTCGCCGAGGACGCGGCGCGTGGTGTCCTTGCGGCAGGCGTTGCGGACCGCCTCGTACCCGGGGCCGGGCAACCCGAGACGTTCCGCGATCCGCGCCACGGCCGGCAGGTAGTAGTCGCAGGACGTGACGACCCCGTCGAAGCCGAGCACCCCGTGCAGCCGCTCGACCTCGGGCAGCAGCGCCTCGACGTCGTTGGTGTCGGCGGTGATGACGTTGCGGGCGCCGAGCAGCGGATGGGCCGTTCCCTCCGGAGCCGAGCGCAGGTAGTGATGCAGGTCACGGGTGAGGAACGTGAACGCGTGCCCGTTCTCCCGGATCGCCCGTGGCAGCAGTCGGCTCATGGACCCGACCCAGCTCTCGACCACCAACAGATGAGCCACAACTCCCCCTTTCAAAGGTTGCCGCCGGAGACGGTATCGATAATCATTTTCATTGTCACCTTCTTGAGCGAAGATCTTCCGGAGACCCCCTTGACCCGTCCCGCACGCCGCACCGCACTGTTGTGCGCCCTCGCGGCCGCCACCGCCCTGCTCCCCGCCGCCCCCGTCCGGGCGGCCGAGCCGCGCTCCCCGCTCCGCTTCACCGACTGCCCCGGCTCCGTCCCCCGGCCGCCCGCCCCGGAGCGCGTCGAGTGCGGACGGCTCGCCGTGCCGCTGGACTGGCGCCACCCCCGAGGGCCGCGCATCGAGGTGGCGGTCTCACGGGTCCGCGCCTCGGGAACCCCCGCCGAACGACGCGGCATCCTGCTGGTCAACCCGGGCGGTCCGGGCGGCTCCGGACTCCCCTACACGGTCACGAAGCGGGCCAAGCTCCCCGAGAGCGTGCGGCGCGCGTACGACGTGGTCGGCTTCGACCCGCGCGGTGTCGGACGGAGCACCCCGGTCTCCTGCGGCCCGATGGGCGGCCTCTTCGACAGCCCGGGCGGCGACCCGGTACCGGCCGGGGCCCCGGCGGAACGGTCGTACCTGTCGTCCCTGCGCGCCCTGGCCGGCGACTGCGCGACCCACGCGGGCCGCCTGCTGCCCCATCTGTCCACCGAGCAGACGGCGTACGACATGGACGCGATACGCGGGGCCCTCGGCGAACCGCGGACGAGCTTCCTCGGCGTCTCCTACGGCAGTTGGCTCGGCGCGGCGTACACCGCCCGCTTCCCGCACCGCGTCGGCCGGATGGTGCTGGACAGCGTGGTCGGGCCGTGGGACTGGTACGACTTCGACGTGCTCCAGAGCCGGGCGCTGCTGCGGCAACGCGACATCTTCTTCGCCTGGGCCGCCGGGCATTTCGGCCTGGGAGAGACTCCCGCCGAGGTGCGTGCGTCGTATCTGCGGGTGCGCCGGGGGCTGGCCGCGCGGCCCGTCGCGCGGTTCGGCCCTGCGGAGTTCGACCGCGCGGTGTACCGCGCGCTGGGCCGCACCGAACGCTGGGAGGGCCTCGCCGACGGTCTGCGCGGCTACCTGACCGACGGCGACCCGGACGGGCTGCGCCCGGCCGCCGCCTTCGACGGCCCGGAGTCCCGCACCTACGAGGCGGCCAACCGGGTCGTCAAGTGCGCCGACGGGCCGGGCCCCAGCGCCCGCGACATCGTCACGGACATCCGCCGCACCCGCCGTCTCGACCCGCAGCCGGTTCTGACGGGCATGGAGGCGAACACCTGCGCCTACTGGCACCACCGGCCCGGCCACCGCACCCCGCTCGGCAGTCCGGACGCGCCGCCGGTCCTCCTCGTCGCCTCCGCGCACGACCCCGTCACGCCCGTCGAGGGGGCCCGCGGCCTACGGCGCCTGCTGCCCGGCGCACGCCTGGTCACCCTCGACAACGACTACTCGCACGGCGTGTTCGCGAGCCGCGGCAACGCGTGCGTGGACGGCACCGTGGCGGCCTATCTGCTGCGCGGAACGGTGCCGTCGGCTGATGTGCGCTGCACGGGCCCGGGTCTGCCGGCGGTCGGGTAGAGAGCGCCGGCCTCAGGTCTCCTTCCAGACCAGCACGGTCAGCACCGCGTTCGCGACGGTGACGGGCACCGCGGCCTGGCTCAGCAGCCGCACCCGCATACTGCGCCCCGACGCGAGCCGCTTCGTCAGCGGCAGGACCACGAAGGAACCGCCCCCGGTCCCGGTGATCTCGTGGATCGGGTGGTCCGCGCGGTGCTCGTCGCCCTCGTACTCCGACATGCGCGCCTGCACGACGGCACCCGCCGGCAGACCGTCGATCTGGAGGCTGACGGTCCCGCTGAACCGGGCCGGGCCACGGGCGAACACGCTTCCGCCGGTGGCGTGGTGGCCGGTCTCGTCGGTCCACTCCTCGGTGAACTCGACCGAGTCCCAGGCGCCGGGCGGGAGCTGGTACTCCCCGGCGACACCTAGGTTGACGTACTGGGGCATGGGGTCCTCTCCTTCCCACCGGCCCGCCGGGAGGGCCAGGGCGTCGGCGACATCACGGCGGAAGTCGGCCATGTCGAATCCGCGCGGGTCGACCTTCCAGTCGCTCCATTCCAGGTGCCCGATCGCGCTCTTGTGGCCCCAGCCGTGCGCACGGCAGACCGCGGCGGTGGCCTTGACCATGGCGACGTACTGTTCGCCGGGCCACGGGTCCTTGCCGTCGCCCTGGTTCTCGCACTCCCAGCCGTAGAACCGGGCGTTGCCGTCGACCGCGCCGGCCGAGCCGTCGTGCTCGTGCGTCGCCGGCGGGTACGTACCGTACGACTCGCCTATGACGGCGTTCAGGACGTCACCGTCACCGCCGCCGGCGTGGTTGGCCCGGCCGTTGCCGGTCAGATGGACGACACCGTCCTTGGTGATGCAACCGGTGGCGAGCGGACCGGGCAGGGCGCTGTGGCCGTGGTAGATCAACTCGACGACGTCCGTGCTCGGCCCGGTGACGGTGTGGTGGATCATCACACCGTGTACGGGGCCCCAGGGGCCCTTGTGATTGCGGTTGTTGGTGCGCCAGCCGCCGACCTCGTGGACGGCGCAGCCCTCGGCCTTTAACGCGGCGACGAGCCGGGCGGCGGTGAGTGGTGTGGCCATGCGTCGGTCCTCCGTTTCGGCGCGCTCGCACCGGTCCGAAGACTGCGGGCCCGGCGGCGCAGCGTGCCTGCGGAACGCTGCGCCCGAATCTGCCCTGGAAACTCGCCAGGCCCTCACTCACCATTGTTCCGCCGCTTGCCTCCTCCCTCACCTCGCCGTGCACCCGCACACAAATTCGGCGGGATTACGCCCCTGCCGCGGCAGGAACGGCAGGGCACTGTCAGTGGCCCGGCGTAGGGTCCGCTGCCATGAGCATCCCCGGCGTCGAGGAGTCCTGGGCCCGCATCGGCACCTGGCTGGCCCGGCGCGCTCCGGTCACCCACACGACCCTGCGCCCACCGGCATCACAGGACGGCATCGAGGCGGCCGAGCGGATGCTCGGGGTGGCGTTCCCGGCTGACCTGGTGGCATCGCTGGGGTGCCATGACGGGGTGGAACCCGGTGACGGCGCCCTGGAGTTGACGTATCACGGACCCCTGTCCGGAGTCGCGGACATCGTGCGGAGCACGACGTTCCTTCGAGGCATCGCGGAGAAGGACGATGAGGAGGGACTGCCCATCACCCGGGGTATCGCCGGGAGGTCCTCGGACAGCCTGTTCGTGTGCTGCCGTCCCGGATCCCACCACGGCCAGGTGGCGCACTGGCCCTCGCTGCGTCATGTTCTGGCCGACTTCGCGGAGGCGCTGGAGGGGGCCCTCCCGTTATTCGGCCGCATCCCCCTCGCCGTGGACGGAAGGCTGCTGTGGGAGGACGGCGAGCGGACCGTGCCCGCCGACCCGGTCTCCCCGCTCACCCACGCCACCACGCTCGCCGAGCCGGAGTCGGACCCGCCCTTCCCCCAGAACCCGGTCTTCCCGGACCACGCCGCAGGCGCCGGGCCGGCCCCTGCGGAGGGCGGCACGCAACGGCTCTTCTTCCTCCGCACCGGCCGCCCGCGTCGCGAACCGCTCCCGGACCAGCCGGACGTGGCGTTCGCCGCGGGTCTTACGCCGGCCGGCATGCTGCGCCGGCTCGGCGCCGTCCCCGGCACCGTCCGGCCGCGCGACCGCCGGCAGGCGCAGCGGGCGGTGGAGTCGGCGTGGGCCGCGCACCGGCCCCTGGTCCGTGCGGGTGCCGTCGGCGGCTGGGCGTACGCCACGATCGAGGGCGGTGCCGCGCAGTTCGCCCGGCCCGAGGTGCTGCGTGCCCTGTCCGCCGGCACGCGGGTGGTGGTCCTGACCAGGCGGGGTCCCGAGGTAGCTCTCACCTTCGCGGAGGACGGCGTGCCGGGCCCGGAGGAGGACACCCGGCGCGTCATGTCACCACGGGAGGGCAATCGCGTCGGCGGACCGTGGGCGCGGCGCCTCGGTGTGGACCTCTGGCCCGGCTCCACCGCCGCCTACACCGACTTCCTGGCGGTCCTGGAAGAGGAGTTCGGGATCGCCTACGACCCGGACGAGGAAGGGCCGACGGAGCTGACCAGCGCTCTGGTGCTGCCCCTCCTGGAGGACCCGCAGGAGCGTGAACCCGAGCCGTACGTACGGGACTTCGACCTGGCCGGGCTGGTGGAGCGCACCCCGCCGGAGCGACTGCGCGCCGCCGTCGCGGCCCAGCTGGCCCGGCTTGCGGCCGAGACGCACCTCGACGCCCACCCGGAGGTGACCGAGGCCCTCGACCGGATCCGGCACGGCCTGCCGGTCGACTGCGACCAGGACGATCCCCTGGCCGTGCGGATGCGGACCCTGGTCGCGGAGGTCCACGCGACCAGGACGATGCTGTCCGGCGGCGACGGCGAACCCGTGTCGGCGGAGGACCTCACCGCGTGGGTCGCGCGCAGCGACGCGGCCGACGCGCTACGGGCCTTCCTCCGGCTCCCCTTGCCCGTCGCCGCCGAGGCGGTCCTCCAGCGGCGGGTCTCCCTCCACTGGCGGGACGAACTCGCCGCCGACCTGGGCGACACCTGAGCCTGCGGCGTGGCGGCTCAGACCATTTCGGGTTGCGGCTCCGGCTGGGGCGTCGGGGCCGTCTTCGGCTCCCACACCCTGGTGGTCCGTATGTAGCCGTAGATCACCGAGGCCATCGCCAGCAGGAGAAGCGGTCCGAATATCCGCGGGTGCGCGGCCATCTCCACCGGCAGATAGCGATAGGAGACCAGGAGCGCGCCGAACACCGTCGTGCCGTAGGCGACCAGTTGGACTCCCGACCGGTCCCAGCCGCGTGCCTGCGCGCGCAGACCCGCCTCGATGGTGAGCGTGAACACCACGCCGGCGACGAGGTCCACGCCGTAGTGGTAGCCGAAGCCGAGCGTCGCGGTGAGCGTGGCGATCAGCCAGAACGTGCCCCCGTAGCGCAGCAGGCGCGGGCCCCGACGGGAATGGAGGTAGATCGCGACGGCCCATGCCGTGTGCAGGCTGGGCATGCAGTTGCGCGGGGTGATCCCGTCGAACGGCATCGCCTGCGGGGCGCCGACCGGCGGCGGCAGGTCGGGCCACAGGTTGGCCAGCGCCCACTGCCCGCCGTCGGCACCGTAGGCGAAGACCGGCCCGACCACCGGGAAGATCATGTAGATGCCCGGCCCGAGGAGGCCGATCACCAGGAACGTGCGCACCAGGTGATGCTTCGGGAAGCGGCGCTCGGCCGCCACGTTGCGCAGCTGGTACAGCGCGACGACGACCGCGCCCACCGCGAGCTGCGCGTAGACGACGTCGAGCAGAAGGGTGCCGACCGGGTCGGTCGCCATGACGATACGGCCCACCAGCCACGACGGGTTGCCGAGCGCGTGATCGGCGGACGCCAGGTACTGGTCGAGAACCAGCGGGCGGGTCTTGGACGTGATGAGCAGCCAGGTGTCTCCGGTCTTACGGCCGGCCACCAGCAGCAGGCCGAGCCCGACGCCCTTCAGCAGCAGAACCCGCTCCGCGCCGGTACGGCGTGTGACGGCCATGACCGCGATGCCCAGGATCACCCACAACGCACCGTTGCCGAAGGGGTGGCCGTCGGCCAGGAAGGGGGCGCCGATCGCCCACCGCACCAGTTGGAAGACGGCGTCGATACCGACCGCGACGCCGACCGCGATGAACCGTTGCCGCCGGTTGAGGACGATCAGCGCCATGGCCAGGCAGGCATACAGCAACCAGCCCGATTTGGGAGGGAGTATCACCTCTTGCACCTGGCAGGTGATCGGCCCCGGCACTCCGTAGCGACGCGCGGCGATCTCCAGCGCGATGAGGAAGCCGAGGGTGATCACCGCCGCCATGGCCCATAGCAGCACTCGCGGTTGACGCCATGCGGCGAACGTCGTTCTGCTGCCTATTCGCGCAAGAAACCGCGATGCCATGGGTATCAATTTTTTAGTCTGTTTTCCGGTGAAGAAGGACTATGAGGGCGCTCGTCACAAGCTCGAACATGCTAGCGGAGCGATGCGGATGAGTCTCGCGATTACGGGTGATTCGCGCCGACTCAGATGGTCAGGGCATCGATCAGGGCCTTGGCGGCAGGTGGGCCAGGACGTGGTCGCCGGTCAGTGGGTCGGTGTCGCCGTCCTGATCGGCCGAGTGAAGCAGTTCGATGACACGTTCCTCGTACCGGACGCGGGCCGGGGAGAAGTCGTACGGCATCTTGCCGATGGCCTCCATCGCGCTCATCCTCGCCCCGTCTCCTTCCTCGCCGGCGTGCTCGTCCTCCCGGTCCAGGAGGACGTCGAGGGCCTCTTCCAGGCCGGATCTTTCGATGGCGGCTGCCAGGGCGGCCTCGTGATCACATCGCTGGGCGGCCAGGTCTTCGACGCGGGGGTCGTCGGGGGACATGGCGTCGTCCAGGGCCGCCTCGGCCTCGGCCAGTCGGTCCTCCGCGGCCCGCAACTCGGGGTGGGTGGCCAGGACGATGAACCGGTCGGCCTGGATCGCGGCGCCCAGAGGGCCGAAGACGCGCTCCGTGACCAGGAGGGTATCGAGGTCGGTGGAGCGCAGAGCTCCGGGCGGTAGATCGCGTAGGCGGTCCGTGACCAGCGGTGAGAGCAGGCCCAGGGGGCTGCCCACCTCGCGCAGACGGTTCACGGCGGCCCGCTGGGCCTCGATGACGGCCGCCTTGGAAGCGAGGGACTCCTCCAGACGGGCCAGGGACTCCTCGATGCCGGTGGCGCCCTTGAAGGCGGCCTGGATGTCATCCAGGGAGATACCCGCATCGGCCATCCTGCGGATCCACAGCAGGCGGATCATGTCGTCGTAGCCGTAGCGGCGGCGGTCATCGCTGCCGCGTTCCGGTTCGGCGAGGAGCCCGATGGCGTGGTAGTGGCGGATGGCGCGGGGTGTGGTCCCGGCGAACGCGGCGGCATCGCCGATCTTGACCCGGCGGGGAATCGCAGGAAGGGGCATGCGAGGGAACCTCTCGATGTCGTCTCGCCGCCTACTGGACCACATGCCGCTACGGCACGTGCAAACCCCGCTGTCGTGGGCGGAACAGTCCTGGGGGGTGGGGAATTCAGTCGACGAATAGGCTGTATACAGCACGACATGCGGTCTGGCGACGAGGGAGTGTCATGGTCCGGGCGACCGGCAAGAGCGAAGCGGTGTACGCGCGGCTGAAGGGTGACATCGAGTCGCTGCGCCTGCGCCCCGGGGCGAAGCTGAGCGAGATCCAGCTCGGGGAGGAGCTGGGGGCGTCCCGCACCCCGGTGCGCGAGGCGATCCGGCGGCTGGCCCGTGAGGGGCTCGTCGACTTCGTGCCGGGCGAGGTGGCCCGCGTGGCGGGGATCTCGCTGGGCGGGGTGCGCGCCCTGTTCGACTTCCGGATGCTGCTGGAGCCGGAGGCGGCCGCTTCGGTCGCGACGGCGGGCACGGCCCGTGAGACGACCCTCGCACCGTTCCGGGAACTCCTGGAGCTGCTGGACGAGTTCGACACCTCCTTCCGGGCGCTGAACGCGGCCGAGCAGGAGCAGGGCTACCAGGGTTTCTACGATCTGACCGAGCGTTTCGACCAGGCGGTCATCGCGGCGTGCCGCAACCCGTACCTCGCCCGCACGATCGGCGACCTGCGCAGCCAGACCGTGCGGCTGCGGTATCTGTCGCACAGCGGACCCCGGCGCATGCTGACGTCGCTGGAGGAGCACCGCGCCATGCTCAAGGCGATCACGCGGGGCGACGCACAGGCCGCGTCGGCGGCCTGCCGTCACCATCTGGCACAGACGCTGCAGGCCCTCATCGACAGCCTGACCGCACAGGACTTCGCCCTCGGCGGCGAGGTTCAGCTCGACATCGTCGGCTGATCCCCCTCACTTGCTGTATACAAGATTGGATGCCCGCGAGTTCACCCACACGCGCACCTACTGGGTCAGTCCGTTCGTGCAGGCGGCGCCCGGCTCGGGCGTCTGCGAGCCCTGGACGTACTTGGTCAGGAACTGCTCGACCCGCGGGTCCGACGCCTTGTCCACGGTGAGCTGGTAGCCCCAGGCCGACAGCATGATCTTCCCGGGCTGCTCGTCGACCGGACTCATCAGCGTGTAGGGAGTCCTGGAGACCTTGTCACCGAGCTTCTTGACGTCGGCGTCGGCGGCCTTGTCGTTGTACGTCACCCAGACCGCCCCGTGTTCGAGGGAGTGGACGGCGTTCTCCTTGCCTATGGCCTTGGTGTAGACGGTGCCGTCGCAGGTCATCCACGCCTGGTTGTGGTCGCCGCCGACGGGCGGGTTCATCGGGTAGTCGACGGCGGCCTGGACGTGCTCGCGGCCGAGTTTCTTCGTGTCCCAGGTTTTCTCGCCGCGTACGGGCTTCTTCGCGGCGGCGGCCTGCTGCTCGTCCTTCTCCTCGGCCTTGTTCAGGGCGTACGCGCCGAAGCCGGCCAGTCCGGCGACGATGACCGTGCTGAGCGTGATGGTGATGACGCGGTTGCGGCGCTCGCGGGCTCTTTCGGTGCGGCGCATCTCCTCGATGCGGGCCTTGCGGGTGACGGCGGCGGCCTTCTTGCCGGTTTTGCTCATGACTGGTGTCCTTCCGTCCCGCCGTACGGCGGTCAGTGCGGAGCTGGAGTGGATGTCTTCGAGCGCGTGCGCACGGGTGAGCGCACGGCGTCATGGCATCCGGCTCAGGTCCGCAGCACCTGAAGGACGTGAAGGTCGGGAGCGCCGCCCGCGGGAGGCGGCTGGGCGAGGGGCGTGGTGTCGCCCTGCCACCTGGGGAGATCCGGCATGCGGGGCAGAAGCGCCGGCATCGGTTGCACGGGGGTCGCGAGGAGCGCCGCCGCCTGGTGTGCGGCCGGTGCGCAGCACGCGTCGCCGGTGGGGCAGTCGTCCAGGTGCACGGCCGTGATGGCGTGATGCCCGGCCCGGTGGTCGCCGTCGACGCCGCCGTGTTCCGCGTAGCCCAGGCACATCACCACCGCCGCGAGCAGGACGGCGAGAGCAGGACAGAGGACCCGGGCGCACGTGGTCCACCACGCTCCACGGGGTCTGCGCTGCGTCAGCGGCGTCCTGCTCGTCATCACGGTGATGTTAAGCGGTTTCGAGGGGTGCCGGGGCGGGGTCAGTCGCCGAGCCTGTCCTCGATGAGGGCCTTGAACTCCTTGTAGGAAGCGGGAGGTTGGATCCTGGTCCCGTCGAGGAGGAAGGTCGGGGTGCCCTGGACGCCCAGGCCGAGGCCGTCGCGCTGGTCGGCCTGGACGCGTCCGGCCGTCTCCGGATCGGCGAAATCGGCGTCGAACTTCTTCATGTTCAGGCCGAGTTCCTCGGCGTAGCCGCGGAAGACGGGCGCCTTCCACTCCTGCGACTCGCCCCACTCCTTCTGCGTGGTGAAGAGCTTGGTGTACATCGCCTCGAACTCGCCCTGCTGCGCGGCGGCCTCGGCGGCGCGTGCGGCCGGCTCGGCGTTGCGGTGTCCGGGCATGGGGAAGTAGCGGGCGACGAAGGTGACCCGGTCGCCGTACTCCTCACGCAGCCGCTCCACGACCGGGTAGTACGCCCCGCACGCCTCGCACTCGAAGTCGAGGAACTCGACGATCGTGAGCTCACTGCGCTCCGGTTCGGTCAGTCGGTGGCTGGAAGCCCGGACGGGCAGTGACTCGGCTGCGGGCCGCACGTCCGCCCCGGTGCTTGCTCCGTCGTCGGGCCTGAGCAGCAGGTAGGAGCCGAGGGCCGCGGCGAAACCGGCCACGAGGACGGCGGCGACGATCAGGTGTTTGTACGGTTTCTTCATGATTCCTCAGGGGGAAAGTGGTCGTGGTGGTGCGGGCGGGACGCCCCTCGCGGGCGGGCAGGCCAGGAAGGGGTTGTGGTCGGCGATAACCAGGGCGGGACGGCGCCGCGTGCCCGTCAGGGCAGGCAGGGACCACCGATCGGCATCGGCCGGAGCAGAGGCAGGAGGAACGGACCGCGCCCGTGACGCGGGGGCGCCCTGCCCTCGTTCAGCCGGACCAGCAGCGCCGACACCGGCGGAGCCGCGCTCTCGCGCACCGCGACCCGCGGGCCGTTGCCGTGGCGGCCGCTCAGCAGCGGCCACAGGAACAGCAGCAGACGTCGTACGACCGTCCATAGCGTCCTGCTCTGCCACAGCAGCCGCTCGGTGAGGCCCAGCAGACGGGCGGCGAGCAGGAGCACGACCGCATGGCCGGCCACTACCACCCCGGGCGACGGACCGGCGACCGCGTCGTGCTCGGCCAGCCGGGACAAGCCGCCGCCGGAGCCACCCCGTTCCGCCACCGCCGCACACGCGCCGGGCAGGGAGTACGCGGCGTGACAGGCCAGTTGCGCGACGGCGAGCACCGCCGACACCTGGGTGTCCGTCAGCCTCCGCCGCGTCAGCACCGTCGCGCCCGGCACGGCCACCGCCGCCATCCCGGCCACGATGATCCAGCGAGGAGCGTGGCACTGCGCCAGCACGTGCCCGGCCAGCGGCAGCAGCACACACAGCACGGCGAGCACACCCGCGCTGAACCCACGCAGCAGGCCGGACGCCGGGGAGGGGAGTCCTCGCGGGCGGTGCGGTCGCATCAGGGTCGGGCCTTCGGGAGCATCGGGCTGCGAGGGGCGGTTTCCCCGCACGCCTCCGCAGCGTATCGGGCCGCTGCCGACGCCCCTCTCGCGGTGCCCGCCTCTACAGCCAGTTCTACAGCCAGTCGTGCTCCCGGGCGTAACGTGCCGCTTCGTGCCGGGTCCGGGTCTGGGTCTTCCGCATGGCGTTCGAGAGGTAGTTGCGCACGGTGCCTTCCGCCAGGTGCAGGCGGGCGGCGATGTCGGCGACGGAGTAGCCGTCGCGCGTGACGCGCAGGACGTCGATCTCCCGGTCGGTGAGGGGACAGTCGTCGACGACGGCGAGCGCGGAGACATCCGGGTCGATCCAGCGCTTGCCGTCGTGCAGCGTATGGATGACCGACGTGATGTGCGCGGGTTCCGCCGACTTGCTGACGAAGCCCTGGACGCCCAGTTTCAGGGCCTTGCGGAGCACTCCGGGCCTGGCATGGCGGGTCAGCATGAGGATCACCTGCTCCGGCCGGGCACGGCGGATCTCCGCGACAGCGCCCAGCCCGTCCACGCCGGGCATCTCGAGATCGATGACGAGTACGTCGGGCTGGTGCCGGAGCGTGGCCCGGACCGCCGATTCGCCGTCCTGCGCTTCGGCGAGCACGGTGATCTCGTCCTCCAGGCTCAGCAACGCCGCCAGGGCCTTACGGAGCAGGGCCTCGTCGTCGGCGAGCACCACGGTGGTCATCGGTCGGTCCTCCCGTTCGAAAACGCCGCGGCCGTGAGGAAGCGGCCGTCCGTCTGCTCCACCGTCAGCTCACCGCCGTGGTCGCCCACGCGCTCCCTGAGGGTGGACAGTCCGCTGAGCCCGGACAGGGGAGCCGCCCCCGCGCCGTCGTTGACGATCGCGATGCCCGACTCCGCGAGAGTGATCCGCACCCGCGTGGCCTGCGCGTGGCGCAGGATGTTCGTCGTCGTCTCCCGCAGGACCTGGCCGAGCAGTTCGTCGACCCGCTCGTCGACCTCGGCCTCGCGGTCGACCCGCACGCGGATGCCCGCGGCCTCGAAGAGGTTCTTCGCGTTCTCCAGCTCCACGGACAGGTTGAGCCGCCGCTGTGCGTACGCCAGCTCCTTGGTCTGGGTGATGGTGTCGCCGACCAGGGCGCGCACCTCCCGGAGTTCCTCCTCCACCCGCCCGATGTCGCTGCGCACCAGCTTCTCGGCCAGCGCGATCTTCAGCTTCACCACATGCAGTGTGTGGCCCTGGATGTCGTGCAGATCACTGGCGAAGCGCACGCGTTCCCGGACGACCGCCAGCTCCGCTTCACGTTCCCGTGACTGCTCCAGCTCCTCGACGAGGTCGTAGAACACCTGCCCGGCGAACATGCCGCCGGTCACCACGACCATGACGCCCGCCGGGACGAGGACATAGAGGAGCAGGTCCTCCGGCACATCCCCCGGCACGACCAGCAGCCGGGCCGCGCCCACGGCGGCGACGAAGGCGATCAGCCCGACGGCGGCCGCGACGCGGTGGCGCGGCAGCTTGGGCGCGTACAGCGGGCCCAGGACGGAGATGCCGAAGAACGCCGTATGGCCGCCCACGAACAGCACCCCGGCGATCCACACCATCGCGGTGACGATCAGGCACGGGAGGACGACCCGCGGAATCCCGCTCGCCGTCCAGCGCGCGGAGGCGACCAGCGCCGCGGCCACGCCCAGGCTCAGGATGACGGCGTCCCACCACGTCCGGGCGTCGACCACCACCAGCAGGGTCCCGACGGAGGCGTTCACCGTGACCATCGTGGTGACGTTCAGCCGGCGCAGCCGTTCCCGTGTTTCCCCGCGGTCCGGCGTCCTCACCGCTGCGTCCGCACGCTGAGCAACGGGATCGCCGAGGCGCCGGCCACGGTGAGGGCCGCGGCCGTCCACATCAGCCACTGGTTGTTCTCGAGCCAGGACTCCATGTCGTCAGGGTAGAGACCGACGCCGAGGTGGTGGACGAGAAAGACTGCGCACACCAGGAGGAAGACGGCGGCATTGGCCGTCAGCAGTATGCGCAGGGGTCTGGTGTCCATGTACGGCGCTCCGGGGTCGAACAGCAGAGTCTCCGCCGCAGTGTTCTGCCTGCTCACGGGCAGCACCAGTGACACCACGTCATGGGTTCACCCCCCGAGATGTCACACCGCGACGATGACACCACGGCCCTGCCGTACGGGCGGGACGTCGGCTGAGATCGACGCATGACCTCGACACCAGTCATCGACGTTGAACGCCTCAACCTCAGCTACGGCGACTTCCACGCCGTGAAGGACCTGTCGTTCCAGGTGCGGAAGGGGGAGCTGTACGCGCTGCTCGGCACGAACGGGGCCGGCAAGACCTCGACCCTGGAGACCGTCGAAGGCCACCGCGCGGCCACCTCGGGCACCGTGCGGGTCTTCGGGCAGAGCCCCCGCGACCGGCGGTCCGTGCGGCCCCGGATGGGCATCATGCTCCAGGAGAGCGGGTTCTCCCCGGATCTGACGGTGAGGGAATCCGTCCGGATGATCGGAACGCTCTCCCGGCGCAGGGACAGGGTCGACCGCGTCCTCGACGTCGTCGGCCTCACGCACAAGGCCGGCACCAAGGTGTCCCAGCTCTCCGGCGGTGAGAAGCGGCGTCTGGACTTCGCCACGGCCGTGTACGGGAAGCCCGAGCTGATCTTCCTCGACGAGCCGACCACCGGCTTGGACATCCAGTCCCGGGACGCCCTGTGGGACGCCGTGGACAAACTGCGCGAGGACGGATCCACCATCGTGCTCACCACGCACTACCTGGAGGAGGCCCAGGCGCGTGCCGACCGCGTCGGGCTCATGCACCAGGGCGTCTTCCACCAGGAAGGGACCGTCGCCGAGCTGACGCGGACGCTGCCCGCCGTCATCCGCTTCTCGCTCCCGGCCGCCGCACCGGCGCTGCCGTTGCGGGCCACGCGTGCGAGTGACGGACGGTTCCTCGTCGAGACCTTCGGCCTGCAGGAGACCCTCTACGCCCTGCTCGACTGGGCGCACGCGGGCGGGCTGGAGCTGCGGGAACTCGAAGCCGGGCCGACCCGGCTCGACGACGTCTTCCGCGCCCTCGGCGACGACTAGCCCCTCCTCCCCCTCCCCCAACGGTCAGCCCCTCCCCCGGAACCTCCCAGGAACAGGCCCTTCACCATGCTCTCAATCGCTCTCGGCGAGCTGATCCAGATCTTCCGGAACCGGCTGGTTCTGGTCACCGGTTTGATCATGCCTACGGTGGTCAGCGCGTACTTCATCCGCCAGCACGAGGTCTTCGCGGACCTGGGCAGCCTCGGATACATCGCGGCGGTGGTGGTGTTCACCGTAGGGGCGTTCGGGCTCTACACCACCACCGTGACCACTCTGGCCTCGCGCCGTCAGAACCTCTTCCTCAAGCGGCTGCGCTCCACCCCGGCGGGCGACGCCGGCATCCTCTCCGGCCTGATGCTCCCGGTCACCGTCCTGTCGCTGCTCCAGGTGGTGGCGATCCTCGTGGTGCTGGGCTCGGTCGCCGGCGAACCGGCCAACGTCCCCCTCCTGGCGGCGGCGGTCCTCTCCACGGTCGCCATGATGCTCGGACTGGGACTGGCCACGGCGGGACTGACGAACTCTCCGGAGCACGCCCAGGTGACCACGCTGCCGGTCAGCCTCGGCACCATCGCAGTCGCGAGTTGGGTGGGGATCACCGGCACCGAGGAACTCACCCTGCTCAAGCGGCTGCTCCCCGGCGGCTCGGCCACCGAACTGGTCCTCAACGCCTGGAACGGCGGCGTCCCCGTCGCGGACTCCCTCCTCCTGCTGGCGCCCACACTGAGCTGGGTGGTCGTCGCCATCGCGCTCGCTTCCCGCCTGTTCCGCTGGGAGCCGCGCCGGTGAGCGGGAACCCGGGGGGGCTGGGCTCTCCCCCGTCCCAGCACACCGTTCCAGGCGGTCAGCGTCTTTGCTGGTCAGCCCCCGTTCCAGCGTTCCGGCGTCCCATCATCGCCGCCGCTTGTGGCGGGCGGGACGAATCGCGGAACAAGCTGCGGTCGTCCAGCAACCCGCTGGACGACCCACCTCTGCACGATGGAGATCTCGATGCGTTCGCGCTTTGCCGCCCGCCCCGCCCGTCTCGCCCTGGCCGCCGTCGCGGCGGTCGCCCTCACTGCCACCGCGACCGCGACCGCGACCGCCGACAGCAAAGGCAGCACCGCGCGGGCCTGCGTGACCAAGGACCTGACCTTCAAGCTGACCACGGAGACCCAGGCGGGTGGCTACTACCTCCTCACCGCCAAGGCCAAGTCGGGCGTCACCTGCTACCTGAAGGGTGTCTTCCCCTCCGCGTCCTTCGGTTCGGCCGCCGACACCGAGGTGGGACCGGCCGAGCACGCGGTCAGCGAGAACGTCGTCCTCTCCGGCTCCACCCGGGCCTACGCCGGCATCAACCCCAAGACCACCAACAACGACTACGGCAAGGAGTTCGACCGGATCCACCTGTCCGTCGCGGGCGACGAGGCCAACTCCATCAGCCTCGACCTCCCCGACCCCGCCCTGGTCGACAGGCCCGTCGCCACCAACTGGCACACCGACCCGGCCGACGCGGTCCCGTTCTCCGGCTGACGGATACACGGGGACACGGAGGTAGAGGGGGCGACCACCTAGACCAGCGCCGTTTTGGCCTAGTTACGCATAGGACGCCTGATCGTTCAGCAGTGCATGACCAACACGCGACGCACCATCGCCGCCCTGGCTCTCGCCGGGGCCGCCCTGGCCGCCACCGGCACAGCTCATGCCGCCGACCCCGGCGGCAAGGGCGGCGACCAGGCCGACGGCACCACCGTGAGCACGAGCGGAAACAACCTGCTCCACAGAACCACCAACGCGCTCAGCCCGCTCACCAGCCTCCTCCCGGTGAATGTCAACGACCTTGGCCACCACTAGACGAATGTCTCGGCCGTAACTCCGGGCCCCGGGGATCTCATGACGATTCCCGGGGCTGCCCCATGGGGTGTTCGGCAATCACGCCCCATGGCCGTTTCGAACGGCCGGCTGGTATCGAGTTCCTGCGTCGAGGCCGGATACGCTTTGGCGCTCGGCCTACCGTCCGTGGCGACGGGCACCCCGGCGCAGCCCGCAACGGAGGAGTCTCTGTGACACCGCAGGACATCGCGGCACGGCTCGGTTCGCTGCTTCGCGCCGGCGGTCTGTCCGTCAGCACGGCGGAATCCCTCACCGGCGGCATGCTCGGCGCGACGATCACCGGCACCCCCGGCGCATCGGACTACTACCGCGGCGGCGCGATCACCTACGCGACGGACTCCAAGGCGACGGTCCTCTCCGTCACCGAGGCGACCCTCGCCTCCGACGGCCCCGTGAGTCCTGCGACCGCCGAACAAATGGCGCGCGGTGTAAGGGAGTTGTTCGGCAGCTCCCTCGGCGTCTCGACAACCGGCGTCGCCGGCCCCACCGGCCAGGACGGCAAACCCGTAGGACTCGTCTACATCGGAGTCTCCGACACGGAGCGCACCGTCAGCCACGAGTTCAGAAGCAACGGCACGACGCGCGACGAGGTACGCCGCCAAGCCGTGGAACGGGCACTGAGCCTGCTCGTCGACCATCTCGACCGGCCGGAGAAGAACTGACGGACCCGGGCTCGACTACGACCAGGGACGACGTCGCCCCTCAGCCGCAACAGTCGCACCCTGGACGACAGCCACACACCTCCGCATCACTCGCCCCGGCCGCAGGGGCGACGGCGCAACAGCCCTCACCCCGCCAGGCGTCACGCCCCTCCTTCAGGGCGACGGCCGCGATGACGAGGGCGGCGACGGGGTCCGCCCAGGACCAGCCGATCGTGGCGTTGAGGATCAGGCCGACCAGCAGCACGCCCGAGAGGTACGTGCACAGCAGGGTCTGCCGGGAGTCGGCGACCGCGCTGGCGGAGCCGAGTTCGCGGCCCGCGCGGCGCTGGGCGGCCGACAGGAACGGCATGACCGCGAGGGAGAGGGCGGCCAGCACGATGCCGGGGACGGAGCGTTCGGCCTCGCCGGTGCCCGTGAGGGCGCGGACGGCGTCGACGCTGACATAGGCGGCGAGCGCGAAGAACGACAGCGCGATGATCCGCAGGGCGACCTTCTCGCGCGCCTCGCGCACGGCGTGCTCCCGGGCGGAGAACTGCCAGGCGACCGCGGCGGCCGAGGAGACCTCGATGATCGAGTCCAGGCCGAAGCCGATCAGAGCGGTGGAGGAGGCGAGGGCGCCGGCGGTGATGGCGACGATCGCCTCGATGGCGTTGTACGCGATGGTCGCGGCGACCAGCAGGCGTATCCGGCGGGCGAGCGCGTCGCGGCGGGCCGGGGTGGGGCCGAGGGATATCGCGGTCATCAGCAGCACCCCTGCTCGTCGGCGTCCACACAGGTACGGTCCGTGGCGACGGCGACCACGGCGGTGCGCAGGTCGTCCAGCGCGTGGCCGAGGCGTTCGTCGGCCAGTTCGTAGCGGGTGCGGCGGCCGTCGGGCACGGTGACGACGAGGCCGCAGTCGCGCAGGCAGGCGAGGTGGTTGGAGAGCCGGGTGCGGGAGACGGCGAGTGCGTCGGCGAGGTCGGCGGGGTAGGCCGGCGCCGCACGCAGAGCGAGCAGGACGCGGCAGCGGATCGGGTCGGCGAGCGCGCGCCCGAAACGGGCCAGGACGTCGATATCTGAGGCAACGGTCAGCACCAGGCGACAGTACACACAATCCTGAATTCAAGAAAACCTGAACGATGCGGGCCCGGGCGGGCCGGTCGGCGTGGGTGAAGGAAGACCGGCCCGCCCGGGGGTCGAGGGGTTCCGGTTCGCTACAGGCCCACGTCCCGGCTGCGGATGTCTTCCAGGGACTCGCGACGCACCAGGAGGCGGGCGAGTCCGTCCCGTACGGCGACGACGGGAGGACGGCCGACCAGGTTGTAGCCGGAGGCCATGGACAGGTGGTACGCGCCCGCGACGGGGACGGCGAGCAGGTCCCCTGGGCGTATGTCGGCCGGGAGTTCCGCGTGCGGTGCCAGGACATCGCCCGCCTCGCAGTGCCGGCCGACCACGGTCGCCCGGGCCGGGGCCGCGGTGCTGTGCCTGCCGATCAGGCGAGGTGCGTAGCGGACGCCGTACAGGGCCGGGCGCGGGTTGTCGCTCATGCCGCCGTCCACGGCCACGAAGACGTTCCCGCCGGTGTGCTTCACGGACAGGACGCGGTACAGGGCGATGCCCGCCGGGCCCGCGATCGCCCGTCCCGGTTCGATGATCAGGCGGGGAACGGGAAGTCCGGCCGCGGCGCAGGCCTCGGTGAGTCCGGCGCGGACCTTGCGGGCCAGTGACGTCAGGTCCAGGCCCTCCTCGCCGGGGCGGTAGGCGATGCCGTGGCCGCCGCCGAGGTCGAGTTCGGGCAGGAGCAGGCCGTGCTGCTCGTACAGGCGGGCCATGAGGCCGACGATGCGGCGTACGGCGACGAGGTACGGCTTGACGCTGGTGATCTGGGAGCCCAAGTGGCAGTGGAGGCCGGTGAGTTCGAGCTGCGGCTGGTCCAGGATCCGGGCGATGGCGTGCTGGGCGTAGCCGTCGGCGATGGAGAGGCCGAACTTCTGGTCCCCCGTGCCGGTCCGGATCTTCCGGTGGCCTCCGGCGCTGATGCCCGGCACCACCCGGACCATCACTTTCTGGCGCCCGTCCGGCCCGACGGCGGCGGCCAGCCGCGCGATCTCGGAGGGGCTGTCGATGACGATCCGGCCCACGCCCAGGCGCAGGGCGGTGTCCAGGTCGCGCGGGGACTTGGCGTTGCCGTGCAGCACGATCCGCTCGGGCGGGAAGCCGGTGGTGACGGCGAGTTCCAGCTCACCGGCGGAGCAGACGTCGAGGCCGAGGCCCTCCTCGTCGACCCAGTGGGCCATGGCCCGGCACAGGAACGCCTTGGCCGCGTAGAGGATTTCGGCGTCCGGGAAGGCGTCCCGGTAGGTGCGGCAGCGGTCGCGGACCTCGGCCTCGTCGAGGACGTAGGCGGGGGTACCGAAGCGGTCGGCGACCTCGGCGAGCGACACGCCGCCCACGGCGAGATCGCCGCCCCGGGGCTCAGTGGTCGAGGCGGGCCACACCGACAACTCGGCCGAAGCGGCGGTGGCGGCGGGTTCGTGAACCGTTGTCATCGTGTCTGCCCCTTCTCAGGCGGTCCGCAGTGCGGGAACGGGAGCGGCGGGCTCGACCGGAGCGGGAGCCTGCGCCGAGAACAGCGGGTCCACCGTGACGGTGGTGACGCCGAGCGGGACGGTCAGCGCCCGCAGGGCCGGCTCGGCGAGGCGGATCCACACCTGGTCGGGGCCGAGCGTGGCGGTCAGTCGCCGTGCGGAGGTGAAGCCGACGGCGGTGCGGTGCCCGAGCGGGGTGCGGAAGAGGCGGGCCGCGTACCCGCAGGGTCCCGGCCGGACCGGGACGTAGAGGGGTCCGGCCGGGAACCGATCAGGAGGTTCGGGGTCGTCGCCGAGGAGAGGTTCTGCCATGGGGTGCCTCCTGAGAGACGGGGTGTGAGTGGTCCGAAAGGCCCCGGACGCGGGGAGGCGGGCCGGGGCTCGCCACCGACGTTATGCCCGGTGCCCCCGGCTCCGGACATCCCCTGACGGGACGCTGACGGTGATCCGGGCGACCTTGACGAAGTGTTGACACGGCTGGTGAGAGGGCGGGAGTGGTTCCGTTCGCCGGGCCGTCTCCGCCGTCCCCGCTTCAGGCCGCGCTGGAGGCCGCGCACCGCAGGAACTTCCTGGGGCTGCGGCTGGACACCGGATACCGCGTGCGGGAGTTCGACGCCGTACCGCCCGGCGCCTGGGCGCCGTCAGGACGCGGCCGGCAGCTCCGGCAGCGGCCGCCGCTCGGGTGCCGTCCGTACGGTGAGCACCATGGTGAGGCCGCCGCCAGGGGTGTCCTCCGCGTGGAGCGCGCCGCCGACGGCCTCGGCGAAGCCGCGGGCGACCGCCAGGCCGAGGCCGACTCCGGCACCGCGGGGCGAGTCGCCGTAGCGCTGGAAGGGTTCGAAGATGCGGCCCTTGGCGTCGTCCGGTACGCCGGGCCCGCGGTCGACGACCCGCACTTCGACGCGGTCGGCGAGGGCGCTCGCCGAGACCAGGACCTTCTCGCCCGGGGGGCTGTACTTGACGGCGTTCTCGACGACGTTGGCGACGGCCCGCTCCAGCAGTCCCCGGTCGACGTGGACCATGGGCAGGGTCTCGGGCACGTCGAGTTCCACGCTGTCCTCGGGGACTCCGCCCAGCGCCATCGGCACGACCTCGTCGACGTCGGTCTCGCGGATGATCGGGGTGACCGTGCCGGTCTGCAGGCGGGACATGTCGAGCAGGTTGCCGACCAGGAGGTCGAGCCGGTCGGCGCCCCCCTCGATGGCCTCCAGAAGCTCCGCCTGGTCCTCCGGCGACCACTCGACGTCGTCCGAGCGCAGGGAGGTGACCGCGGCCTTGATGCCGGCGAGCGGGGTGCGCAGGTCGTGGCTGACGGCGGCGAGCAGCGCGGTCCGTATGCGGTTGCCCTCAGCCAGTTCCTCGGCGCGGTCGGCCTCGCGCCGCAGGCGCTGGCGGTCCAGGACGACGGCGGCCTGCGCGGCGAACGCGGCCAGCACCCGGCGGTCGGCGGCCGGCAGTACCCGGCCGCGCAGGGACAGGGCCATGTGGTCGCCGACCGGTACGTCGACGTCCGCGTCCTCCGGTTGCCCGGCGGGCCGGGGTCCGACACTGCCGGCGCAGGTCCAGGGCTCCGTCTCGTCGGTCCGCTCCAGCAGGGCCACCGACTCCATGCCGAAGGTCTCCCGGACCCGTTCCAGCAGCTCCTCAAGCGAGGTCTCGCCGCGCAGGACGTTGCCCGCGAGGAAGGAAAGGATCTCCGACTCGGCCCGCAGCCTGGCCGCCTGGTGGGTGCGGCGGGCGGCGAGGTCCACCACCGAGGCCACGGACACGGCGACCCCGACGAAGATCGCGATGGCGACGATGTTCTTCGGGTCGGCGATCGTCAGGGTGTGAACGGGCGGGGTGAAGTACCAGTTGAGCAGCAGGGAGCCCACCACCGCCGATGCCAGTGCCGGGAAGAGCCCGCCCAGCAGGGCCGACGCCACGGTCAGGGTGAGGAACAGCAGCATGTCGTTGGCGAGGCCGACGTCCGGAGCGGCGCTGGTGAGGAGCCAGGTGAGGACCGCGGGGCCCAGGACGCCGACGAGCCAGCCCCAGATGACCCGGGACCGTCCCAGGCGTGCCCCGCGCGCCACCGGGAGGCCGCGCCCCTTGCCCGCCTCGTCGTGGGTGATGAGGTGGACGTCGAGGTCCGGGCCGGAGTCCCGGGCCACCGTCGCGCCGACGCCCGGCCCGAAGACGTACTGCCATCCCTTGCGCCGGGAGACACCGAGGACGATCTGCGTGGCGTTGACCCCGCGTGCGAAGTCCAGCAGGGCCACCGGTATGTCCTCGCCGACGACCTGGTGGAAGGTGCCGCCGAGGTCCTCGACCAGCGTGCGCTGGACGGCCAGTTCCTTCGGTGAGGCGGCGGTGAGACCGTCGCTGCGGGAGATGTAGACGGCCATCACCTCGCCGCCGGCGCCCTTCTCGGCGAGCCGCGCGGCACGCCGGATCAGGGTGCGTCCCTCGGGGCCGCCGGTCAGGCCGACGACGATGCGCTCGCGCGAGCCCCAGATGGCCGAGACCTTGTGCTCGCTGCGGTACTCGGTGAGATACGCGTCGACCCGGTCGGCCACCCACAGCAGCGCCAGTTCGCGCAGGGCGGTCAGGTTGCCCGGCCGGAAGTAGTTGGAGAGGGCCGCGTCGACCTTGTCGGGCTTGTAGATGTTGCCGTGCGCCATGCGCCGCCGCAGCGCCTCGGGCGACATGTCGACCAGCTCGATCTGGTCGGCCCGGCGTACCACCTCGTCCGGCACGGTCTCCTGCTGCCGCACCCCGGTGATCGACTCGACGACGTCGCCGAGCGACTCGAGATGCTGGATGTTGACGGTGGATACGACGTCGATCCCGGCCGCGAGCAGTTCCTCGACGTCCTGCCAGCGCTTGGTGTTGCGGGAGCCGGGAATGTTGGTGTGGGGCAGCTCGTCGACCATCGCCACCTGGGGGCGGCGGGCCAGGACGGCGTCGATGTCCATCTCGGTGAAGGTGGTGCCCCGGTACTCCAGCTCCCTGCGCGGAACCTCCTCCAGACCGTGCAGCATCACCTCGGTGCGCGGCCGGCCGTGGTGCTCCACGAACGCGATCACGCAGTCGGTGCCCCGCTCGACGCGCCGGTGCGCCTCGGAGAGCATCGCGTACGTCTTGCCGACGCCCGGTGCCGCGCCGAGGTAGATCCGCAGCTTGCCGCGTGCCATGTTCACCCTTCGAAGCGGTAGCCCATGCCGGGCTCGGTGATGAGATAGCGGGGGTGGGAGGGGTCCGTCTCCAACTTGCGGCGCAGCTGGGCCATGTAGACGCGCAGGTAGTTGGTCTTGCTGCTGTGCGAGACGCCCCAGACCTCCTGGAGGAGGTGCTGCTGGGTGATCAGCCGGCCCGGACTGACGACCAGGATCTCCAGCAGATGCCACTCGGTCGGCGTGAGCCGCACGTCCCGCCCGTCCCGGACGACCTTCTTGGCCAGCAGGTCGATGCTGAAGTCCGCCGTCTCGACGAGCGTCGTCTCGGGGACGAGCGGCGCGTCCTCGGTACGGCGGACGGCGGCCCGCAGCCGGGCCAGCAGTTCGTCCATGCTGAACGGCTTGGTGATGTAGTCGTCGGCGCCCGCGTCGAGTGCCGCCACCTTCTCCTCCGACCCCTGGCGGGCGGACAGGACCAGGATGGGCATACGGCTCCAGCCCCGCAGGCCCTTGATGATGTCGACGCCGTCCATGTCGGGCAGGCCGAGGTCGAGCAGGACCACGTCGGGCTGACCCGCGGCGGCGAGCCGGAGGGCGGTGGCGCCGTCGGGGGCGGCGTCCACTCCGTACTTGCGTGCCTGCAGGTTGATGACGAGGGCTCGCACGAGCTGCGGGTCGTCCTCCACCACGAGCACCCGGGTCATGGGTGTGTGCCTCTCCTGTCGTGCGTCGGGCCGTGCGCGCCGGAGGCGGGGCGGCCGACTTCATGGCGGCGGGAGCCGGCGGGTCCGGGATGTCTCCCGGGCCGCCGGCTCCCCTCCGGTTCGCGCAAGGCCGTCACTTCGTCGCTGCGAGGTCCTTGAGCGCGATGTTGAGTTCGAGGACGTTCACCCGGGGTTCGCCCATGAAGCCCAGCGTGCGGCCCTCGGTGTGCTCGTCGACCAGCTTCTGGACCTGGGCGACGCCCAGCCCGTTGCGCGCGGCGACCCGGTGGACCTGGAGGTCGGCGTAGGCCGGGGAGATGTTCGGGTCAAGCCCGGATCCGGAGGAGGTGACCGCGTCGGCGGGGATGTCCGACGGCTTGACGGTGTAGCCGGACACGGAGTTGTCCTTCACGACCGCTGCCTTGGCGTCCGCCACCTGCCCGACCAGGTCCTTGTTGTCGGCGGACAGGTTGGTGGCACCGGACAGCAGCAGCTCGTACCGCGTGTTGATGCTGTTGGTGCCGAGCCCGTTCGCCGGCCGGCCCTGGAACCACTTCAGGTCCGGATCCGGGGTCTCCTGGCCCTTCTTCAGCGGCAGGTCGTACGACTGCCCGATGAGGGACGACCCGACGACCCTGCCGTCCGCCTTGATCTCGGAGCCGTTCGCGTTGCCGTTGAAGAGCGCCTGCGCCACACCCGTGACGGCCAGCGGATAGAGGATGCCGGTGAGCACGGTCAGTACGAGCAGGGCCCGCAGGCCCGCCCCGAGCAACCGGGCGGTGTTCGCGAGGGAGTTGTTCATGGCCTTCAGCCGATCCCGGGGATGAGGGAGATGAGCAGGTCGATGATCTTGATGCCGATGAACGGCGCGATCAGCCCGCCGATGCCGTAGATGGTCAGGTTGCGGCGCAGCAGCTTGTCGGCGCTGACCGGCCGGTAGCGCACGCCCTTCAGCGAGAGCGGCACCAGGGCGATGATGATCAGCGCGTTGAAGATCACGGCCGACAGGATCGCGGAGTCCGGTGAGGACAGGCCCATGATGTTGAGCCTGTCCAGGCCCGGGTAGACCGCCGCGAACAGCGCCGGGATGATCGCGAAGTACTTCGCGACGTCGTTGGCGATGGAGAACGTGGTCAACGCGCCCCGGGTGATGAGGAGTTGCTTGCCGATCTCGACGATCTCGATGAGCTTGGTCGGGTTGGAGTCGAGGTCGACCATGTTGCCGGCCTCCTTGGCGGCCGACGTACCGGTGTTCATGGCCACGCCGACATCCGCCTGGGCCAGCGCGGGGGCGTCGTTGGTGCCGTCGCCGGTCATCGCGACGAGCTTGCCGCCCGCCTGCTCGCGCTTGATGAGGGCCATCTTGTCCTCGGGGGTGGCCTCGGCGAGGAAGTCGTCGACCCCGGCCTCCTCGGCGATCGCCCTGGCCGTCAGCGGGTTGTCACCCGTGATCATGACGGTCTTGATGCCCATGCGGCGCAGCTCCTCGAACCGCTCGCGCATGCCGTCCTTGACGACGTCCTTGAGGTGGATCACGCCGAGCACCCGGGCGCCGTCGACGTCCTCGACCGCGACCAGCAGCGGGGTGCCGCCGGCCTCGGAGATCCGGTCGGTCAGCACCTGTGCGTCCTCGGCGACTTCACCGCCCTGTTCCGTCACCCAGGCGACGACCGAACCGGCCGCGCCCTTGCGGATCTTGCGCCCGTCGACGTCCACGCCCGACATCCGGGTCTGTGCGGTGAAGGCGATCCACTCGGCCCCGGCCAGCTCGCCCTGGTGGCGCTCGCGCAGTCCGTACCTCGCCTTCGCCAGGACGACGATGGAGCGCCCCTCGGGCGTCTCGTCGGCCAGCGACGACAACTGCGCGGCGTCGGCCAGCTCGGCCTCGGTGGTGCCGCTGACCGGCACGAACTCGGCGGCCTGCCGATTGCCGAGCGTGATGGTGCCG
This sequence comes from Streptomyces sp. NPDC041940, assembly GCF_055589465.1. Lineage (NCBI taxonomy): Bacteria > Bacillati > Actinomycetota > Actinomycetes > Kitasatosporales > Streptomycetaceae > Streptomyces > Streptomyces sp. NPDC041940. The sequence goes on along the minus strand of NZ_JBVJBP010000021.1, from coordinate 49,845 downwards.
GTCTTGTCGAGCAGCAGGGTGGAGACGTCACCGGCGGCCTCGACCGCCCGGCCCGACATGGCGAGCACGTTGCGCTGCACCAGCCGGTCCATGCCGGCGATGCCGATCGCCGACAGCAGTGCGCCGATGGTCGTCGGGATGAGACAGACCAGCAGTGCCACCAGCACGATCATCGTCAGATCGGTGCCCGCGTAGTCCGCGAACGGCGGCAGCGTGGCGCAGGCCAGCAGGAAGACGATCGTCAGCGAGGCGAGCAGGATGTTCAGCGCGATCTCGTTGGGCGTCTTCTGCCGTGCCGCGCCCTCGACCAGGTTGATCATCCGGTCGATGAAGGTCTCGCCCGGCTTCGTCGTGATCTTGATGACGATCCGGTCCGAGAGCACCTTCGTACCGCCGGTGACCGCGCAACGGTCGCCGCCGGACTCCCGGATGACCGGGGCCGATTCACCGGTGATCGCCGACTCGTCGACCGAGGCGACGCCCTCGACGACGTCACCGTCGCCGGGGATGGTGTCGCCGGCCTCGCAGACGACCAGGTCACCGATCTTCAACTCGGTGCCGGGTACCCGCTCTTCGGAGTCGCCGGTGAGCCGGCGGGCGACCGTGTCGGTCTTGGCCTTGCGCAGGGTGTCGGCCTGGGCCTTGCCCCGGCCCTCGGCGACCGCCTCCGCCAGGTTGGCGAAGACGACCGTCAGCCAGAGCCAGGCGCTGATGGTCCAGCCGAACCAGTCGCCGGGGTCCTTGAAGGAGAAGAGGGTGGTCAGGACCGAGCCGATCCACACCACGAACATCACGGGGGACTTGACCATCACCCGCGGGTCGAGCTTGCGGAAGGCGTCCGGCAGGGATCTGACCAGCTGCTTGGGGTCGAACAGGCCGGCGCCGACCCGGCCCTCCTTGTGCCCGGTGGGTACGTCGTCGTGCGGCGCCCGGGTCGGAGTGGCTGTGGACATCTTTTCACTTTCCGTACGGGTGGTCATGACGCCAGCCCCTCGGCGAGCGGCCCCAGCGCGAGGGCGGGGAAGTACGTGAGACCGGTGATGATGAGGATCGCGCCCACGAGCAGGCCGGTGAACAGCGGCTTCTCGGTGCGCAGGGTGCCCGCGGTCTCGGGCACCGGCTTCTGCCCGGCGAGCGAGCCGGCCAGCGCCAGGACGAACACCATCGGCAGGAAGCGGCCGAGGAGCATCGCGAGTCCGGTCATGGTGTTGTACCAGTCGGTGTTCGCGTTCAGGCCGGCGAAGGCCGAGCCGTTGTTGTTGGCGGCGGAGGTGAAGGCGTAGAGCACCTCGGAGAAGCCGTGCGCGCCGGAGTTCAGCATCGAGTTCGGCGGGGTCGGCAGGGCCAGGGAGACGGCCGTGAAGACGAGCACCAGGGCCGGGGTGATGAGGATGTAGCAGGCCGCCAGCTTGATCTCGCGGGTGCCGATCTTCTTGCCCAGGTACTCGGGCGTACGGCCGACCATCAGGCCGGCGATGAACACCGCGATGACCGCCATGATCAGCATGCCGTACAGGCCGGAGCCGGTACCGCCGGGCGCGATCTCGCCCAGCATCATGCCCAGCATGGTGATGCCGCCGCCCAGGCCGGTGAAGGACGAGTGGAAGGAGTCCACCGCGCCGGTCGAGGTGAGCGTGGTCGACACCGCGAAGATCGAGGACGCTCCGACGCCGAAGCGGACCTCCTTGCCCTCGTACGCCCCGCCCGCGGCCTGGAGCGCCGGGCCGTGGTGGGCGAACTCGGTCCACATCATCAGGGCGACGAAGCCCAGCCAGATCGTGAACATCGTGGCGAGGATCGCGTAGCCCTGCTTCACCGAGCCGACCATGACACCGAACGTGCGGGTCAGCGCGAACGGGATCACCAGGATCAGGAAGATCTCGAACAGGTTCGAGAAGGGCGTCGGGTTCTCGAAGGGGTGGGCGGAGTTGGCGTTGAAGTAGCCGCCACCGTTGGTGCCGAGCTCCTTGATGGCCTCCTGCGAGGCGACCGCGCCGCCGTTCCACTGCTGCGTCCCGCCCATGCCGTGCCCATTAAAGAATTGTCCGACCTCGTGGATCCCGGAGAAGTTCTGGAGCGCGCCGCACGCCACCAGCACGATGGCGGCGACCGCGGCGAGCGGCACCAGGACGCGTACGACACCACGCACCAGGTCGGACCAGAAGTTGCCCAGCTCACCGGTCCGCGAGCGGGCGAAGCCCCGGACGAGCGCCACCGCGACGGCCATGCCGACGGCGGCCGAGACGAAGTTCTGCACGGCCAGACCGGCGGTCTGCACGACGTGCCCCATGGTCTGCTCGCCGTAGTACGACTGCCAGTTGGTGTTGGTCACGAACGACACGGCCGTGTTGAACGACTGCGCCGGATTGACCGAGTCGAAGCCGAGCGAACCCGGCAGGATGCCCTGGAGCCGCTGGAGCAGAAACAGGAAGAGGACACCGACGGCCGAGAAGGCGAGGATCCCGCGCAGATACGCGGGCCAGGTCATCTCGGTGTCGGGGTCGGCACCGATGCCCTTGTAGATCCACTTCTCGGCACGCAGGTGCTTCTTCGAGGAGTAGACCTTGGCCATGTAGTTGCCGAGGGGGATGTAGGCGAGCGCCAGCGCCGCTATGAGGGCGAGCAGCTGGAGCACACCCGCGAGTACGGGACCCATCTGTGTCTCAGAACCTCTCCGGGAAGATCAGGGCGAGGACGAGATAACCCAGCAGTGTGACGGCCACGACCAGGCCGACGACGTTCTCGACGGTCACAGCTTCGTCACCCCCTTGGCGACGAGAGCCACCAGCGCGAATCCCGCGATCGTGACGATAACGAAGGCCAGATCGGCCATCGCGAACTCCTGGAGTGAGGTTCGGGAAGTACGGACGTATCGAGGAAAGCGCGTCTGTGGCCGGATCCGGTCGTCCGTTGACGGCTCTCTTACGGCGGGACCCAGGGCCTTGACGGGTCTCTTACGCCGCCCGGGCCCCGGGCCGTGAGCGGGCGCCTTGTCGTGGGGTCACAGGAGCCGGAAGCGGAGCCGGCAGATCACCGCGTCGGTCTCGCGCCGCACGGCGTGTGCGACGACCGCGCCGCGCTGGTTCTGCAGCAGCCGCTGCCACAACCGCTCCGGCTCGGTCTCCGGGATCAGCACGGTGACCTGTGTGCCCGGCTCGGCGGCGGCCACCTCACGGACGTACGCGGCGATCGGACGGCCCAGGCTGCGCCGCTCGCTGGTCAGCCGGACCAGGGGCACCCCGGGGTCCCATCCCGCCCAGGAGCGCTCCAGGGCGTGCAGCTGGGCCCGGTCCTCGGCGTCCGGGTAGCACACGGTGACCGCGTGCACCTCGTCGCCGAGGGAGGCCGCGGCCGTGAGGGCCTGCGAGGTCAGCCTGGACAGGGACGAGACGGGGACGATCACCAGGGAGCGCTCGCGGTGCGGGGGTTCCGGTATGCGGCCGAGGCCGAGCCGCTCGCCGATCCGGCCGTAGGCGCGGTGCACGGTCTCGAAGGCGACCACGAGCAGCGGCAGGGCGATCACGATCAGCCAGGCGCCCTCCCGGAACTTCTCCACGGTGACGACGACGGTGGCGACACCGGTGAGCAGCGCGCCGAAGCCGTTGAGCAGCGCCTTGCCGCGCCATCCCCTCCCCCGCTCCAGTCGCCAGTGCCGGACCATGCCGACCTGCGCGATGGTGAAGCCGACGAAGACACCGATCGCGAAGAGCGGCACGAGGGTGTTGGTGTCGCCGCCGGAGAAGACGAGCAGCGCGGCCGAGACGAGGGCGAGGGCCAGGACACCGTGGCGGTGGACCTGCCGGTCGGCCTTGAGGGCGAAGACGTGTGGCGCGTAGTTGTCGCGGGCCAGCAGCTTCAGCAGCACGGGCAGGCCACCGAAGGAGGTGTTCGCCGACAGGGCCAGCAGGATCATGGTCGCGAACTGGATGACGTAGAAGGCCCAGTTGTGGCCGAGCGAAGCGTCCGCGAGCTGGGCGAGGACCGTGACGCCCTCGACCGGCTGCAGATGGAAGCGGCCGATCAGCACCGACAGACCGATGAGCATCACGCCGAGGACGGCCCCGAGGGCGACCTCCGCGCGCTGCGCCCGCTTGACGCGCGGGACCCGGAAGGACGGGACGGCGTTGGCGATGGCCTCGACCCCCGTCAGCGCGGCACAGCCGGAGGCGAAGGCTTTCAGCAGGAGCAGTGCCCCCACGGTGGTCGCGTTGTCCGAGACGACCGAGGCGTGCCCGGCCGCGGTCATCGTGCTCACGGGTTCGGAGCGGAACAACCCGACGGCGATGAGGACGAGGACCGAGCCGACGAAGACGACCGTCGGCACGATGAACGCCCTGGCGGACTCCACGATCCCCCGCAGGTTGACCCCCGTGATCAGGGCGAGCACCGCCAGGCACAGCCACAGCCGGTCGTCGTAGAGGGCCGGGAAGGCCGAGGTCAGCGCCGCCACCCCGGCCGTGACCGCCACGGCCACGTTCAGGACGTAGTCCAGGACCAGCGAGGCCGCGGCCACCAGACTCGTGCGGGCGCCCAGGTGGGTCCTCGCGACCGCGTAGGAGCCGCCGCCGTCCGGGAAGGCGGCGATCACCTGCCGGTACGAAGCGACCAGTACCGCCAGCAGGGCGGCGATGGCCAGCGTCACCGGCATCGTGAAGCCCAGGCCGTGGGCACCCGCGGCGGCCAGGACGAGAACGATCGCCTCGGGCCCGTACGCCACCGACGCCATCGCGTCCAGCGAGAGGGCGGCGAGTCCGGTGACGGAGGTCAGCCGGTGGCGTTCACCGGTATCGGGCGGTTCCTCGCCGGCGGGGACGGCATCGGACTCGGTGGTCAGGACGGACATGGATGCGGGCTCCTTCTTCCTCGGCCGCGCACGAGGGCTGGCGTGTGCGCGGTCGCATCCAGGTTGGGTCCGTATCCGGCCGCCTCCGACGGTTCCTTGCGGCATCTTCGCGCTCAACCGGCCGACCCTGACGCGGCCTTGACGCGCGTGTGACGTGGGCGACTGCCGGATACCGGTGTCCTGTGCGCCGTGGCCGAGTGGACGGGGCCTTCGCGTCGGCTGGTGCGACGCAAGCATCGCGTGGGGGCGGACCTGCTGGTGTCGGTCCGCTGCTCACGCGCCTCCCACGCTCGGCCCAGCTCCCACCGCTTTCGCCGCTTCCGTGGCGCACGGCAGCGACACGACCATCGTGAGGCCGCCGCCCGGGGTGTCCTCGGGGGTGAGCGTGCCGTTCATGGCCTCGGTCAGGCCCCGGGCCAGAGCGAGTCCGAGACCGAGGCCGGTGGTGTTGTCGGTGTCTCCCAGCCGCTGGAAGGGCTCGAAGAGCCGCTCCCGGCCGTCGGCGGGCAGACCGGGCCCGCGGTCCACGACCCGCAGCTCGACCCGCCCCGCCAGAGCGCTGGCGGTGACCATCACCTTCTCGCCGGGCGGGGTGTGGCGGGCGGCGTTGCCGACCAGGTTGGCGATCACCCGTTCCAGCAGCGGCGGGTCGGCCAGCACCGCCGGGATCTCCTCCACGTCGGCCACGTTCACGTCCGGGACGTCCGTCAGCGCCATGGGCAGCACCTCCTCCACCGAGGTGGGGCGCAGGTTCAGGGTGAGGGCCCCCGCCTCCAGCCGGCTGAGGTCGAGGAGGTTCTCCACCAGGCGGTTGAGCCGGGCCATGGACTCGTCGGCGGTGGCGAGGAGTTCGTCACGGTCCTCGGGGGAGAACTCGACGTCGCGGCTCCGCAGGGAGGCGACGGCGGCCCAGCCGGCGGCGAGCGGGGTGCGCAGGTCGTGGCCGACGGCCCGCAGCAGCGCCGTACGCAGTCGGTCGGCGGCCTTCACCGGCTCGACCTCGGCGGCGGCCTCGGCGAGCCGGGCCCGCTCGACGGCCGACCCCACGTGCGCGGCGAACGCGGCCAGCACCCGCCGCTCGGACGACGACAACGTGCGGCCCCGCAGCGCGAGGAAGGCGCCGGGACCCGCGGGCACGACCGTCACGCCGGCCGTGTCGAGGGACTCGTCCACCAAGTCGGCCGACTCCATGCCGAAGGTCTCGCGGGTCCGCTCCAGCAGGGCCGGAATCGTGGCCTCGCCCCGCACGATGCTGCCGGCCAGGGACGACATGGTCTCCGCCTCGGCCGTCGCGCGGGCGGAGCGACGCGACAGGCGCAGGGAACGGTCCACGACCGCGGCCACGACGGCGGCCACGACCGCGAACACCCCGAGCGCGATCAGCGCGTTCGGGTCCTCCAGCGTGAACTGCCCGATGGGCGGAATGAACCAGTAGTTGAGCAGCAGGGACGCCGTCACCGACGCGATCACCGCCGAGACGACCCCGCCTATGCAGGCCACCCCCACCACGGCGAGCAGGAACAGCAACGCCTCGCTGGTCAGGTTCAACGCGCCCCGCAGCTGCGCGAGGACGGCCGTGAGGAGGACCGGCAGGACCAGCCCGGCCACCGGGCCGGCGATCAGCCGGGCCGTCGACAGCGTGCGCCGGCGCGACGGCGGGAGCGTGCCGCGTCCGGCCCGCTCGTGGGTGACCCGGTGGACGTCGATGTCGCCGGACAGCTCGGTCACGGTCTCCCCCGTGCCGGGGCCGGTGAGGAATCGCGCCAGCCGGCCGCGACGGCTCGTGCCCAGCACGAGCTGGGTGGCGTTCTCGGTGCGGGCGAACTCCACCAGTGTCGTGGCGATGTCGTCACCGACGACCGAGTGGTAGCTGCCGCCCAGGTCCTCGGCCAGGCGGCGCTGCCGGGCGAGCGAGGCGTGCGAGACACCGGCGGCGAGGCCGTCGCTGCGCGCCACGTGCACGGCGAGCAGTTCACCGCCGACGGACCGGTCGGCGATCCGGGCGGCCCTCCGGACCAGGGTGTCCCCCTCGGGGCCGCCGGTCAGTGCGACGACCACCCGCTCGCGGGTCTCCCATACCCGGCCGATGCCGTGCTGCAAGCGGTACTCCTGGAGCGCCTCGTCGACCCGGTCGGCCACCCACAGGAGCGCCAGCTGCCGCAGCGCGGCCAGGTTGCCCGGACGGAAGTACTTCGCGAGGGCCGCGTCGACCTTCTCGGGGGCGTAGACGTTGCCGTGCGCCATGCGCCGGCGCAGGCCCTCCGGCTCCATGTCCACCAGCTCGATCTGCCAGGCGCGCCGTACGACCTCGTCCGGCACGGTCTCGTGCTGGGGGACACCGGTGATCTTCTCGACCACGTCGTTGAGGGACTCCAGGTGCTGGATGTTCAGCGCGGTGGTGACGTCGACACCGGCGTCGAGCAGGGTCTCGATGTCCTGCCAGCGTTTGGGATTGCGGCCGTCGCCGGGGATGTTGCTGTGGGCGAACTCGTCGACGATCACGACCTGCGGGCGGCGGGCGAGGATCGCGCCCAGGTCCATCTCCTCGAACCGTCGTCCGCCGCGGTGGCCGCAGGACACCCGGGGGACGGTTTCCAGGCCGGCGAGCATCGCCTCCGTGTGCGGGCGCCCGTGGCACTCCGCGAACCCCACCACCACATCCGCCCCGCGTGCGGCGCGACGCCGCCCCTCGTCGAGCATCCGGTAGGTCTTGCCGACCCCCGGTGCCGCCCCGAGGTAGACCTTCAGCCGTCCGGGCCGTACGTCACTCATCGCTGCCCGCGCACTCCGCTCACTGGCTCAACTCCCCTGTGCGGAAGGGTTCCTCCAGGGCTCTTCCTCCCAAGGAAGCCGCTTCGCGGGGCGGACGGCGCGGTTGTTAGCGGTTCCTTGGCGCCGGTCCCCGGGACCTTGACGCCACCTTGACGTGACCTGGCCGGGCAGGGTGCGGCCAGGTGCGCGGTCAAGGGCGGTAGACCAGCTCGATGATGACGGCGATCATGAACATCCACGCTCCCAGACCGATGACCCAGAGCAGATCACCGGCGATGCCGCCGGCGAGCACGGCGAGCCCAGCGGTGCCCAGCACGATCACCAGTCGACGGACACCGCGGTCGGGGAACCAGTCAATAGCCACGCCGTCAGCGTCTGGAAGGCCGGTCGTCCAGCGCAAGCGATGCCCTGAATACTGTCGAGTTCTTGACGCGGCGGGGAAGCCGCGGCCGGCCGGGAGGGCTGTCCGGCCCTCGCCTGGGCGGTGCATGGGGAAGGGCCGCCCCGCAGATGGGCCTATCTTGGCCCGCATGCAGTCATACACGATCGGCCAGGCAGCCCGGCTGCTCGGCGTGAGTCCGGACACCGCGCGACGGTGGGCGGACGCGGGGCGAATGGCGACCCATCGCGACGAGGGCGGGAAGCGGCTCATCGACGGGAAGGACCTGGCCGCGTTCTCCGTGGAGCTGGCCAAGGGCGGGAACGGTGAGGAGGACGCCTCCTACACCTCGGTGCGCAACGCGTTCCCCGGCATCGTCACCGCGATCAAGCTCGGCGACGTGGCAGCCCAGGTGGAGATCCAGGCAGGACCGCACCGCCTGGTGTCCCTGCTGACGCGGGAGGCCGTGGAGGAGCTGGGCCTGGAGGTCGGTATGGAGGCCACCGCCCGGGTGAAGTCGACGAACGTGCACATCGACCGCGTCTGAGCGAGAGGCGGTGGTGCCCGTGGCCCTGGCCGGGGAGTTCGCTCCGGGGACCATCCTCGATCCACCGTCCCGTACAAACGCACATGCCATGCTGATATCCGAAGAGTCCAGCTCATGCGATACGACAGGGGACTTTCACCTCGCATCTGCGGAAGTATAGTTGTGTCCGTCAAGAGCAGAGGGAGTGGACCCGTGATGACCCGTACCGTGCGCCGGACCCGCCGGATGCTGCAGGTGACCGGCGCAGGTGCCGCCGCGCTGCTGGCCCTGAGCGCCTGCTCGTCCTCCGGCGACTCCTCGTCGGCGTCGGACTCCTCGGCCTCGGACTCCTCGGCGTCGGCCTCCGGCTCGCCGGAGCTGTCCGGAGAGGTGACCGTCTTCGCCGCCGCCTCGCTGAAGGAGAGCTTCACGACGCTGGGCAAGGAGTTCGAGAAGGCCCACCCCGGCACCAAGGTCACCTTCAGCTTCGGCGGCAGCGACGCGCTGGCCGCGAGCATCACCGGCGGCGCCCCGGCCGACGTGTTCGCCTCCGCCAGCCCCAAGACGATGAAAATTGTCACGGACGCCGGAGACGCCTCCGGCACGCCCGCCACCTTCGTACGCAACCAGCTGGAGATCGCCACCCTGCCGGGCAACCCCGACAAGGTCGCCTCCCTGAAGGACCTCACCGGCGCGGACCTGAAGGTCGTGCTGTGCGACAGGACGGTGCCGTGCGGCGCCGCCGCCCAGAAGGCCCTGGACGCGAGCAAGCTGAAGCTCACCCCGGTCTCCTACGAGGAAGACGTCAAGTCCGCCCTCAACAAGGTGGTCCTGAAGGAGGCCGACGCCGCGGTCGTGTACAAGACCGACGTGAAGGCGGCCGGTGACAAGGTGGAGGGCGTGGACTTCCCCGAGTCGGCCGACGCCATCAACGACTACCCCATCACCCTCCTCAAGAGCTCGGAGAACACCGGGACCGCCAAGGCGTTCATGGAGCTGGTTCAGTCCGCCGAGGGCCAGAAGGTCCTGAACGAAGCCGGATTCCTCAAGCCGTGACCTCTCCCTCCCCGGACAAGGCCGACGCCGCGGACACCCTCACCGGTGGCTCGCGGCGCCGCCGCGTCGTCAGGGGCGGTCGCGGGGGCGCACCGCTGCCCCTCCTCCTGCCGGCGCTGATCGGCCTGGCCTTCCTGGTCCTGCCGCTCGTCGCCCTGCTGGTCAGGGCCCCCTGGCGCAGCATGCCCGACCTGCTGACCAGCACGGAGGTGTGGCAGGCCCTCCAGCTGTCCCTGGTCTGCGCGACGGCGGCGACCGCTGTGAGCCTGGTGATCGGGGTGCCGCTGGCCTGGCTGCTGGCCCGGGTCGACTTCCTGGGCCGCGGGCTCGTGCGCGCCCTGGTGACCCTCCCACTGGTCCTGCCCCCCGTGGTCGGGGGTGTGGCGCTGTTGATGGCGCTGGGCCGCAACGGAGTCGTCGGCAAGTGGCTGGACACCTGGTTCGGGGTCACCCTGCCCTTCACCACCACGGGAGTCGTGATCGCGGAAGCCTTCGTGGCGATGCCGTTCCTCGTCATCAGCGTGGAGGGCACGCTGCGCGCCGCCGACCCGCGCTACGAGGAGGCCGCCACGACGCTGGGTGCCTCCCGCTTCACCGCGTTCCGCCGCGTCACCCTGCCGCTCATCGCTCCGGGTATCGCGGCGGGCGCCGTCCTGGCCTGGGCCAGGGCACTGGGCGAGTTCGGCGCGACCATCACCTTCGCCGGCAACTTCCCCGGCCGCACCCAGACCATGCCCCTCGCGGTCTACCTGGCCCTGCAGAACGACCCGGCGGCGGCGATCGCCCTCAGCCTGGTCCTGCTGGCCGTGTCCATCGCCGTACTCGCCGGCCTGCGCGACCGCTGGATGACCGCCTCATGACCGACCCCGAGAAGACCGCCGTCGCCGCTCCCGACCGGACCGGCGAAGGACTCGACGGCCGGCTCGTGGTCGAGCGCGGCTCCTTCCGTCTCGACATCACGCTGACCGCGGCCCCCGGAGACGTCGTCGCCCTGCTCGGCCCCAACGGCGCGGGCAAGACCACGGCCCTCCGTGCGCTGGCCGGCCTCGTTCCTCTCACCGGCGGCCATCTCCATCTGGACGGCGCGGACTTGGACCGTATGCCTCCGGAATCCCGGCCGGTCGGGGTCGTCTTCCAGGACTACCTGCTCTTCCCTCATCTGTCCGCCCTGGACAACGTGGCCTTCGGGCCGCGCTGCCACGGGGCGACGAAGGCGGAGGCCCGCGCCCAGGCCGCCGCATGGCTGGAACGCCTGGGGCTGACCGAGCACGGCTCCGTGAAGCCCCGCCGCCTCTCCGGCGGACAGGCCCAGCGTGTCGCCCTCGCGCGCGCCCTGGCCACCCACCCCCGCCTGCTCCTCCTCGACGAGCCGCTCGCCGCCCTCGACGCCCGCACGCGCCTCGATGTCCGCGCCCAGCTCCGCCACCATCTGGCCGAGTTCGAGGCCGTCGCCGTCCTCGTCACGCACGACCCGCTCGACGCCATGGTGCTCGCCGACCATCTCGTCGTCATCGAGGACGGCCACATCGTCCAGCGGGGCACCCCCGCCGACATCGCCCGCCGCCCGCGCACCGACTACATCGCCCACCTGGTCGGCCTCAACCTCTACCGGGGCGAGGCCGAAGGACACACCGTCCACGTCGACCACGGATCGGCGGTCACCACCACCGAGGACCTCACCGGCCCGGTCTTCGTCGCCTTCCCCCCGAGCGCGGTGACCCTCTACCAGGACCGCCCCAGCGGCGCCAGCGCCCGCAACGTGTGGTGCTGCGAGGTGGCCGGCATGGAAACACACGGCGACCAGATCCGCGTCGCACTCGCCGGCGAGCTCCCCCTGGCCGCCGATCTCACCACGGTCGCCGCGGCCGAACTCGACCTGCGCCCCGGAGCCACGGTCTGGGCAACGGTCAAGGCGGCTCAGACGCACGCGTATCCGGCCTGAAGAGTCAGCACGGGCCGTCGGCCGACGAGGCCCGCGCCACGTTGAGAATTCCTGGACCGCCGGGCTGGTCTTCCGCCTAGAGTCTCGATCATGTTCAGGTCAGGGGTGGGGTTCTTCGCGCTGTTCGGGCTCGGCTGGTGGCTGCTGGGCTCGAGCGCATTCGACGGTTTGACGCGGCAGGTCCTGGTCGTAGCCGGCTGTGCCGTCACGGTGGGGCTGATGCTCGCCGCACGCCGTTTGCTGCCCCCGTCGGCAGGGGGCCCCTTCCCCGCCGGCCGACGCCGGCGGTTCAACCAGATCAACGGGCTCCAGTGGCTGCTGATCATCGTCATCGCCGCGGTCTGCCGTCAGGTCGGGGTGCCGGTGCTCGTTCCCCCGCTGATCGCGGTTGTCGTCGGGCTCCACTTCCTGCCGTTGGCGGCGGTGTTCGAGCAGCCCCGGCTGCGCATCCCGGCGGGCCTGTTGATCGCCTCCGGGGCGGCGGGCACGACCGTCTGGCTCACGGACGGCCCGGACGAGTCCGTTCGCCTCGTGGTGGGCCTCATCGCCGCGCTCTCCCTGTGGGGCATGGCGACCTGGACAGTCGCAGGGGCGGCATCCACCGCCGGGCAGGGGGCGAGGACTGAGGGCTCTGGCGACGCGTGAGGAACGCCCCCACTGTCCGGCTCCTCCTCGGCCAGCCCCACAGCGGCCAGGAACCCGTAAATCTGTGTCCGTGCCTGCACAGCAGCCACGGAGTAGCCGGAGACGCCCACCGAGTCAGATACCAGCCCACCCATCATGTGCTGCCCGACGGCGCTATCGACGACCATCTCCGACCCACCTCCCGCTCTTCCGACGGCTAACCCTGACAGCTCGTCGTCGTTACGGTTCGGCGACGCACCCAACCGGAAAGCCAGCTCATGAGCTTCCGGTGTGCCTGAGCACGCTGCCAGTGATTCAGAAGCCGCGGAACACGCCATCGTCGTCCACGGCGCCGGCGAACTCTTCGAAGTCCATGTTCGCGCCCGAGAGGTTGTTCTCGATGCTCCACAGCTCGGCCGCCACAACGCGGACGCAACGCGCATGTTCACTCGACCTGTCCACCACGAGCAGCGGCAGTTCAGCCGAGGCGACAGCCACGGAGTCCACCAAGACAAGAAGTGGGTGCTGGTACTCCACAGGGATCAGCTCAAGGGCCTGGTCAGGCGACAGCCCCTCGTGCCGGCGGTCATCAACGAGGGCGACGTTGGCCAGGAAGCCGTCCTCGCTGGGCGAGAACAGTGCAGCCCGAAGAGCGTCCCAAGCACCGTCCGACGAGAAGTCGGTGCGCACGACGAGGGCTTCCAGCGCGCAGGGGAACTGGCTCATTGCGCGGACAATACCGCCAACCCCGGCGAGGCAGGGCAGGCAGATCGATGTGGCCTCAGAGGAAGGTGGGGCGCACGAGTCGTTCGTAGCGGACAGGCATACTGTGCGGTTCCGCTTCGCCGCGTGGGACAGGTTGAGGCCACCGATCTGGAGGGTGCGCTGGGATGGGTTACGACCTGCAAGCAGTGATCGCTGGTGAGGAGGCGTTGCGCGGTGCCACGCGGGACCTGCATGCCGCCCGACTGACGTCGATCGGGCAGGGCCTGTCGCTGATGCCGTGACAGACGCCCTGCTCGGCTGTTTCGAAAATCGCAGCAGCCACGTCGCCGACGGGTGCGCCGCTGTCGCCTCGCCCGACGACCCACGCCACGGTGGCGTCGCCGCGCCGGCCGAGCGTACGCCGGCCCGAACGTGGACCGTAACCGGCCCGCCCGCGATCGCGGTGGCCGATCACGGTCCACGTACTGTGCCTTGGTCTCACCCGCGAAGCGCCGCACACTCCCGCAACAGCGGCTCCAACCGCAGCTGGGAACCCCCACGATCGAAGACCTGGAGGGCGTCGAGGCAGGTCACGATCCACCGGGCCTCGTCCTCGTCGACCTCACCCCTGACCGCCACGGCGGTCAGCGCACTCTCCCAGTCGAACGAGCCGTCCCTGTACTCCTCTGCCAGGGCCCGGTATCCGGCGGCGAGCAGCGGGTCCGCGTACAGGCCCGTGTCCGTGGCGAAGGCGTGGGCGCGGGCCCGGTCGGTGCGCAGGTCGGCCAGGCGACGCAGCGCCTCGTCGGGGTCGTCCAGTTCGCTGTGCAGCCGGTGGGCGTCACCGACCAGCCGCGGCCAGCCACCTGTCAGCTCATGGAGCCGGTCCAGGCGGTCCTCACGCTGGAACATGTCGACCCGCTGCGCCCAGCCGCGCAGGCTGCGAAGGTCGTGACGGCGCAGCACCACCGGGACGGCCGAGGTGGCTTCGGTGCCCGTCAGCAGGGGGCGCCACAGGGCCAGCTGGGTGGTGTCGGTGACGAGGACGACCGCGCGGGTCACGCCGGGGGTGAGGGGCAGCAGCGTCTCGGCGAGGTCGGCGGCTTCGCGGCAGGTCTCGGGACGGACCGGGTCCCGGTAGTTGACGAAGTCGCTGATGACGACGCGTCGTTCGCGGGGCAGTCCGCCGGTGAGCGCCTGCTTGTAGATGCTTGGCCTGCCGACGGGCGGCAACGTCCAGCCGGCAATGCCGGCGGTGAGCGTCCGCAGGGCGTCGGCGACGTCGCCGACACCCGTGGCGGGGCTGCCGAGGACGACTCGCGTCTGGCTGGACCGCCGACCGAGCAGGTCGTCCAGCTGGATATTGGTGAGCGGTGCGGGCCGGCCGTCGGGCAGTTCGGGACGGCCTTCCTGCACGATGCTCTCCTGGAGCTTGCAGTCCTCCTCGGCCCTGAGCAGGCGGGCCTCCACCTCGTGGGAGGTGCCGATCATGCGCAGGGCGTTGGGACCGCGCAGATGCCAGCCCAGGCCGTCGTGGTTGGGCGCGAGGATGCCGAGGCCGACCATCTCGGAGAGGTAGGCGCGGAAGCCCTCGGTATCGAGCTGTTCGAACCCCTTGCGCCAGTACGTCTCGCACTCCTCGCGCAGTTCGGTGTCGCTCAGCCGCACTTCCAGTCCGCGGTGGCGGGCGTGGTAGGCCAGCACATTGGCGATCACGTCGTACCGGTGGTCGAGGCTGAGGGTGTCCTTGAAGGCCGCCGAGATGCTGTCCCTGAGTCCGGCGTCCTGCTCCACGACTTCGATATCGGCGAGTTCCACCCGGTACGGAGGGCCGTCAGCGCCGCGTCGCGCCCGCTTGCGGTGCATCAGCTCCACCAGCCGGTGGCCGAACATCTGGAGCAGGAACGGCTGGTAGGAACAGTAGCCGAGCACCCGGTTGACGAGATCCAGGTCCTGGAACTCGAAGCCGAGCGCCCGCATCGGCTCGACGAGCAGTTCGGCGGCGTACTGGGGAGCCAGCGGGCCGATGACCTTCGGAGTCTGTGCGAGGTGACCGAACGGCCCGTTGCTCGCGAGCTTGGCGAACCGCTGCACCGAGTGCAGCCCGGCGAAGACGACCTTGGCCCGGTCCTTGGTGTCGTCCCCGAGGCCCTTGAGCTTCTTCGTCTGGTTGAAGCGGGGTGCGTCCGCCTCGAAGAACTGGTCGCACTCGTCGAGCAGGATCAGCAGCCGTCGACGCGAGTCCAGGTCGGTCCAGGCCCGGATGCCCGCGCGTACGCGCTCAGAGATGTCGCAGGCGCCCTTCGCGGAGGGCTTGCGGCCATGCGGCGGGTCCAGCACCCGCGCCTCGGTCAGCTTCCGGTCCAGGACGCTCCACAGCGCCTCCGGGCCGAGCGAACTGCCCTTGCCGATGTTCTCCTGGTCGAGGTTCACGTACACCGCCTGGTGGTATCCGGGGCTCAGTTCCGTGAACTTGTCTCCGGCGTCGGCGAGCAGTGCCGACTTGCCGAGTCCCCGGCCGCCGTAGATGACCTGGGTGCCGCGCGGGTCGATGATGCTCTTGCGTTCGGCGTCACGGCCGTAGAACATCTCGCCGCCGATCCGGCCGCGCTTCTCCCTGATGTACGGGTTGACCCCGGAGAACGGCAGCAGCGTCTGCGTGGCTGTGCTGATCTGCCGGTTTCCCCAGGCCGCGAGGTAGGCGAGGGCGGCGTCGTCCACGACCAGCACGGGCTGCGACAGCTGTCCGGCGCCGACGGCGAGTTCGACGCGGTCATCGCGGCTCAGCGTGCCGAAGTAGAGGACGAGGAGACTCGCCCCGCTGGTGTCGCGCTCCGCCCAGCTCATGACGAGCTTGGCAGGTGGCCGACCCCAGACCATGAGCACCCGCAGGTCGCCACCCTGCTCCTTGATCTGCGAGCCGAAAGCAGGCACCTTCGCCCTGCCATTGATCTTCACTTCGGTCGCTTCGAAGAGGCGGAACTCACGCCGGTGCTGGGACCGCTCGTCGAGCTTGCGGGCACTCTTCGCGTCGTAGCCGAGGAGTTTGAGCAGCGGCGGCACGCGCCGCGTCTCGGCCACCTGGAGCCGCTCTTTCGGCTCTAGCCGGCCCAGCTCCCGCCACTCTTCGAGGAGGTCGGCGGTCAGTGACGCCTCGTCGGTGGACAGCGCGCTGTAGTCCAGGACGGGGATGGCCGGATGCTTGGCGCCGGACCGGACGAGGTCCACGAGCTCGCGGTCGATGCCGCGGGGCAGGCCGTCGGGCACCGTCGGGAAGAACTCGGTCAGGTGGGGTTCGCTGCCCTCGATCTCCGGGACGGGTTCGCCGATCTCCAGGAAGTAGACGAGGTCGGCCGCGGTGGCCAGGCCGCCGGTTTCCAGGTGGCGCAGGACCTGAGCGCGCCCGTCGGCGGTGAGGTCCAGGGCATCGAGCCGGGCCCGGATCCGGTCGGCCGCCTGCTGCCGGAACTCGGGCAGGTCGTTCCTCACCGTGTCGAGGGCCCGGCGTACGTCCCTCAGGTCGTGCGTGCCGGTGCCGTCGAGCCGGTCGCGGGCGTCGGCCAGCAGCTCCTGAAGGCGCAGGTCCTGGTCGTCGGTCACGGCGCCGTCGGCCTGCGCACGGTGCAGCTCGGCGACGAGTTCGTCGTGTTCCCCACGCAGTTCCGTACACCGGGCGGACTCCCGCTCGGCGATCTCGTCCAGGGCGGGCGGGGTGAAGTCGCCGCTCTGCGCGGCGGGCAGCAGTCCGCGTCCGGCCAGCTCGACGATGGTGCGGGCCGCGGTGAAGGCATCGCGGGAGAGCCGCTCGTCGAGGGCGTCCTGCCAGGTGCGATCGACTGCGGTGAGGAGCCGGTCGAGCGACGGCCGCTCGGCGGTGGTGTCGCAAACCTTCAGCACTTCGGCGTCCAACACCTTCTCGGGGGTGATCGGACCGCTGGGACGTGCGGTCGCAGAGTCACCGGCCAGCAGGGCGAACAGCTCCTCCATCGAGGCGCGTGCCGCCCAGGCGGTTGCGGCGGCGACGGCACCCGAGCGGCATGCCAGCTGCTCCAGCTCCGCGAGCAGCGCCTCCTTGCCGTCCAGCAGCGACCGGCGCAGGGAGGAGATCTCCTTGACCGCCCGGTTGCCGTCGGAGCGGTCGGCGCGGCGGATGCCGTCGACCGCCAGACACCACTCCTTGACCAAGGCGACGGCTCGCTCCACGAGATGCACCAGGTCCTGACGCCCGGAGCCCTGGAGCGCTTTGCCGCTGGCCGAGCGGTGCTTGCGGTCCATGCGGTCGATTTCGTGGTTGATCTCGGCCAGCTTCGACAGACGTTCGGCCTGCTCCTGCACCTGCGGCACGGTGTCCCGCTGGTCGCGGATGACGGTCGTCAGCAGCGATCCGAGCATTCCGCCGTCGGGAGCCAGCCAGCGTTTGGCGATGTCCGTCGCCCGCGCGAAGCGCAGCCTCGGCGGCACGAGCAGCACACGGCACTGCTCACCGAGCTCCCGCAGCCTGGCCTCCGTCTCGGAGACATCGGCGATGACGACCAACGGTGAGGCGATCATGAGGGCACCGCTGAGGGCACGGTCGGCGACCGCGGTCGCGGCTTCGGCAAGCCGGTCCGGGAGCCGGGGTACGAGCGCCTTGAGCTGGGCGCCCGCCACGTGGTCGCCGGTGATCAGTGCCGTACGCAGCAGAGCGGGCACCAGCAGGAGCTCGCTGCCCTCCGCGTCGCGGCCCGCGTGTCCGCCATACCGCTGGAGCATGCCCGTGGTCAGCCGGGCACCCTGGCTGTCGCCGGAGGTGAGCAGGGCGGCGGCACCGGCGAGGCGGAGCGCCGTCACCTGCGGCTCGGGGTGGCCGGCGGCTCCCGCCACACGGTGGGCGAGTCCGAAGCGCCGTTCGACGACAAGCCGCGCCAGAGCCCGCTCGGCGTCGGTCTCGTCCTCGTTCTCGTCTCCCTTGTCTTCGGTCAGGGAGCTGACCGGGGCAGGCGCCGACTCCGGAGTGGGTGCCTGCGGGTCGCGCGGGCCGGCGGCCGTGGGCAGGGGCGCGGCGTCGGTGTCTGCGGCCGTCAGCGGTGTCTGCTCGCTGTCGACGCGTGTCTCGGTCTGCACGTCGTCGGTGTCGACCGGGCCGAGGGCCGTCGCCACGGGCGCGACGGCTTCCGGTGCGCCGTCGGGGTCGGGGTCGGGGTCGGGCGCGGATTCCGGCATGGAGTGGTCGGAGATCATGTCAGCCGGTTTCCCGTCCGCCTGCTCTGCCTCCTGCGCGGCCGCTTGTCCTGCGTTCGCCGTACCGGCGGCAGGCTGGGTGGCACCCACCTCCGCGCCGTCGGGTTCGTGACCTACGCCCTCCGGTTGCGTCAACGTCAGTTCGGGAGCCATGACCGCCGCCATGGCGCACGCGGGCAGCACCCGCACGACCTGCTCCTGCAGAGCCAGGATCTCCGCCGCGGTATCCGCGTCCCGGCCCAACCGGATGAGCCGTGCCAAGGCGGTGAGCGCGGCGCTCTCCTCCCGTTGCGACTGCTCCCACACCGGGGTGTCCAGAAGACGGCGGGCCGCGCTTCGTACGGCGTCGGCGGCGGAGACGGCGGGGCTGCCCGGACGGCAGCCGACATCCAGCAGTTCTCGCACGAGCTCCCGTGCTCGGAGGTCCTGTTCGTGCGCCGCTTGGTGCGCGTCCACAGCGCGCCTCATGTCCTCCAGCCGACGCGGTACCCCCTCGATCCCCACCGTACGGAGCACCGCCTCGGCGCTGTCGAACACGGCACTCAGCGCGGTCAGCGGTGCCAGGTCCTCGTCCTGCGGAGGACGGCCGTCCAAGACCGAGTCCGTCACCTTCTCCACGGCGGACCGGGCTCGGGCGAGAGCCGACTCCAGCTCCCGGCAGGCCTCGTACGGCACCCTCGCCTCCGTGGTTCGGTCACCGCCAGCCGCCGTCGCGGACCCGCCGTCCGCACCGGCCGCGAGCGGCGGCTCCTGCTCCGCCACCGCGCCGGGCAGGAAGCCCGGGTGCGCCGCCACGACCGACCGTGCCGCGTCACCGACAGCGGCAAGTCGTGCCGTCTCGTCCTCGTCCCTCGTTACCGCGAACCAGTCCTGGTCCGCGGCCCAGGCGAGGATGCGGGCGTCGGCGACGGAGGCGTTGCACCAAGCGAACACCGTGGCCCGGACCAGCGTGGCACCCCACCGGGGAACGGGGACGGAAGCGGACACGCCGTCCGATGCGATGACGTACGCGACCACCTGGTCCATCACGGTCTGCGTGAGGTACCTGAGGCCACAATTACAGGCGCTCTGCCGGGCGTCGCGCCGCAGCCGGGCGAGTACGTCCTGACACAGGGCATGACCGGCGCGTCGAGGAGCCGCCATACGAATGCCCAGGTTGCCGAGCAGCTTCTGCCGGCTCTTGGGCGGCAGCGAGTTGAAGGCGAGTTCCACCATGTCGACCGTGAGGTCGTTCAGGGCGGCGGCCGCCGGGTGCTCCAAGGCGTTGAGCGCGGCTGCCAAGCCTTCGAGGTCCTCGTCCGAGACGCTCGGCGGGGACAACGGCGGCCCCGTGACGACGCGGTAGCGGTCATGCATGTACGCGTACTCCGTTTCTGTGGCTGGGTCGGCGAGGTCGGCTCGCCCGGTGCCGAGGAGCCTGAAGTGAGGAACGGGACGGGAGGGAAGCGGCAAAAGCCTGGGGTTGGCGGATCAGCGGCCGCGCGTGTGCTCGGTGACGAAGGTGTAGCCGTAGGGCAGTTCCCAGCCGTCCGCCTTGCCGAGCCTGCGGCAGTGCTCCCGAAAGGCCGATCGCTGACCTTCGCTGGGCGAGCAACCTGGCCGCAGGCGACGGAGGTGACCGGAGACGGACTGGGCGGCCAACAGACCCACACCGCCCGGTTCCGTATCCGCACCGCCCCATGGGCATATCACCCGCCGTCGTGCCGGGCGGTAGCCGATGAGAGGGATGGTCGGCTCCCCGTCGCGCGCCGGGAAGTGCGGCTGGCCCCAGGCATCCCGGCTGCCCAGGGCCGGCT
The DNA here is from genome assembly GCF_055589465.1 of Streptomyces sp. NPDC041940. Classification (NCBI taxonomy): domain Bacteria; kingdom Bacillati; phylum Actinomycetota; class Actinomycetes; order Kitasatosporales; family Streptomycetaceae; genus Streptomyces; species Streptomyces sp. NPDC041940. The sequence continues at coordinate 29,982 of NZ_JBVJBP010000021.1, read as the reverse complement.
CCAGGAGTCGCTCCGCGAGCAATTGCGCGACCGCCGTTTCCAGGGCGGCGGTCTGCGTCCGGGCCGGTGGGCGCCCGTAGACCGCACTAGGCAGGACCGAACGGTCCATCAGAGCGTGGCCGTCCAGGGTGAGCAGCCCGCAACGGCGCACGGTGCGCATCACCAGCTGCCGGGGGCCGAGCCCGACCGCGCTGTCACCCTGGCGGTCACTGCCCGGAACATCCTCCCTGGTGAGGACACGAGGGTCGTAGCAGTGCCCGGTCTCACGGTCGCCGACTTGCACTCGTTCCTCGAGTCGCGTCGTCGCCAGGCGGACCGTGGTGCCGCCTCGGGACCGACGCAGTTCAAGCATCAGCCCGGGGAAGAAGTCGTGAGGCCAGACGATTCCGGTCAATCGCCCTGGCGGTTCACCGAGTTCGGCGGTGACGACCTGTACCGACTTCTTCTCGTCCAGCCTCTCGTCGGCATGGTGGAGTTCGAGGCGCACCGCGGGGCGCGCGCCGTGAGACCGGCGAAGGTCCTCCGCGACGTCCGGGTGCAAGGGGAACCAGCCGTCGATGAGGTGGGCCAGTCGCAGGGGTGCCCGCCAGACGATCTCCTGCAGGTCGTTCCGCAGGAGATCGCCGGTGCCCAGGGAGGCGTCGTCGGCGAGGGGAAGATCGACGGGGCCCCGCTCTGTTTCCGGCTCCGGCACGGGCGTCGCGGGCAACGTGGACGTCCAGCCGCGTCCGGCCGGGGTCAGAGGGTCTCCGAGTGCCTCCGCGTCACCGGGATGGTGGGACCGCCACACGCCTCCGCCCTCGAAGGCGTCGTCGAGGGTGATCCGGGATCCGTTCTCGAACAGGCCCTGGTCGCTGTCTCCTTGGACGACGTCGGCGAGCGCCACATTCGCCCGGCACACCGCAGCGGCGTAGCCCAGTCCCCTAAGCCTTTCCGTCGCCCCCGGGAACGCGCGAAGCCGCGGTCCGACCGCTGTGTACACGGTGAGCGGAGCGGTGAGGCCGTAGCGCCGCTTCGCCGGGGTGGATGCGTGTTCCACCGCTGCCGCGAGGGACCTGAGGTCATCGCCGCCCAGCGGTCCGGTGTCCCGCCAACAATCCGCGAGGGAGGCCCGGGTCATGGCGTAGTGCCCCCATGTGCGCAACAGGGCGGTGGAGTTTAGGACACACCGCACCGTGTCGAGGAGACCGAGCAGGCCCGCCCGCAGGTCGTCGTCGTGCGTACCACCCACCAGCGCGGCGAGGGACACGGGCACGAAGGGGCTGAGCAGTTGCTCCCGTGCCGTCGTCAGGAGGTGATCCGCATAGGCCGTCAGATCGTCGCGCCGGGCCGCTTCCGGGGACGGATAGCACACGTCGACGACGACATGCCCGTCCTCATTGATCCAGCGTCGGCGTGTACGTAAGCGGTGGAGCTGGGCCGGTGACAGGCTCAGGGCCGGGCCGAAGGCATGGAGATCCGGGACCAGGAGCTCCCGTCGCCGGGGCTCGGAGTCGTTCCCAGGCCTGCCCGGACCCTCGGCACCCGAAGGCGCCCCCGACACCCAGGCCGGTACGTCTCCGAGGGCGTCCGTCTCAGGGTGGGCACCCTCCCGGTAGACGACCTCGGCATACAGCGGGTCCGACCCGGTGGCGACACACACCATGGCACCGACCGGCAGCACGGGAGCGCACTCGCCGAAGGTGATCAGGGGAAAGCCGTCGAGTCGCAGCGGGCTGCCGGCGTAGCCGTCACCGCCGAGGTCGTACCCGAAGTACACGGCGTTGAACGCGACAGTGGTGTGTACCGGCGCCGGGCGGACCGCGACAACCGCTTCGAGATAGCGGCGCAGCCCGTCTCGGTCACGTTCGGGTACCGCGTCGTAGCCCTTCGTCATCGCGGAAGTCAGCAGGGCACAGTCACCGTAGGGATCGGGCACCCCCGTCCCCCCGCGTTCGCCGATTGTTGCGGACACATACGGGTCCCCACCCATGACACCTCCGCCGCGCTGCAGGACCCCCCGGCCCGCCTGCGGTAATCCCGCAGACTATGCCCGCACTTGGGGTTCCTGTGGCACTTTCATCACTTTGCCATGACTGGCAGCGACCTTCGGCACCGGCGCGAGATCTACGCTCACATCGAGTCGGCATACCTCGTTAACGACCTCAACAGACATGACCCGGGCATGCTCGCTCCTGCACAGACGCAGACTGCACGTCGACTGGCACGGGACGGAACAGGCCGAGGTCGCCGCGCTGGTCGAGCGTGCGCAGGGCCGGCTCTCTCAGGGCATCCGTCCCTATGGGATCGATGTGTGCACCCGCTTCAACGCTGCTGGACAAGGTGTCCGACAAGCTGTCCGCGGCCGGCTGGAGTTCCGCTGCGTGGCCGTCCCCGGTGTGACGGCGGGTGCGGTGGCCTTCGCGCGTGAGGTCACCCCTGCCTCGGTGGACACCCTGCAGCACGCATCGGATCTGCTGCGTGAAAACTGCCTGCCGTTCGTCGCGTGCACCCGGGCACGCGAGGCGCCGGCGGTGTCGTGGAGCGGCGAGCCCAGCCCCTGCCTTCCGCGGGCGTACGTCACTCGGGTGGAGGTGTGAGGGCGCCACTGCTCAGCCCGCTCCGGGCCAAGGCGGCAGCCTCCTTGCTCCCGCCGCCTCCGACGGCAGTCGGCGTCGACGAGTACGCCATGCGTAAGGGCCGCGTCTACGGAACTGTGCTGGTGGACGTGGAGACCCGTCGCCCGGTGGAGCTGCTGGCCGATCGGGAGCCGGAGACACTCGCCGCCTGGCTCGCCCAGCACCCGCAGATCAGGGTCGGCTGCCGCGACCGCGCCCCCTTCTACGCTGAAGGCGCCGCACTCGGCGCCCCGCAGGCCCTTCAGGTCGCCGATCGCTGGCACCTGTGGCACAACCTCGGCAAAGCAGCCGAACGGTGTGTCTCCCAGCACCGCCCCTGCCTGCGCGCGGCCCCGCCGACGGCAGAAACTGAGAAGGAGCCGCCAACCGAGGATCGCCCTGCCTCACCGGCCACCGGCCATCGCTTCGCCGACCGTATCCGTGCCCGCCATGCCCAGGTCCACGCACTCATGGAAGCCGGCAACAGCCGCCGCTCAATCCAAAGTCAGCTCTGTATGACCTACCGCACCGTCAAACAACTCGCAGACTCGAACGCGCCGGAGGAACTGTTCCGCGGTCAGTGGCAGAACCGGCCGACAAAGCTCGATGCGTTCAACCGTGCCTCCACCAGAGGTGGGAGGAAGGCTGCACCAACGTCTGGCAGCTGTGAGAGGAGAGCACAGAGCGCGCCTACCTTCGCCCCCTGCGAACAACACCACCCCCCCCCCCCCGGACGTCCGGCCCCTCGGTCAGGACGGTCTCCGGCTGGCTGCTCTCACACCCCGACGCTCTCCGGGAGGGCAACCGGCTGCGGCTCAAGGCTGCGCTCACCAACTGCCCCGAGCCAGAAGCCCTCCCCCGGTCACATCCGCTCCTTCGCCCGGGTGCTCACCCAGCGCGAAGGCAAGCAGATCACCGAATGGATCGCGGCCGTCCGCGCCGATGGCCTTCCCAGCCTCCACACCTCCACCAACGGCCTCGAACGCGACCTGGACGCGGTGTCCGCAGGTCTCTCCACCGCCTGGAATTCGGCCGCGCGGGATTCCAATTGCACCGCAAGCGGGTGGCGGGGCGACTACGACAACGCCTCCCTCAACGCGCTGCACACCGACGGCTTCGGCTTTCCAGTCGCTGAGACCGAGTGACGCGCACGACTCGAGCGCCACAGCCTCGCCAGTCCTCAAGGTGATGATCCGCGCCAGCCGATGACCTGCGCCTACCTCCGACAGACCACAATTCCGACCACTTCATACCGGTAGCGCCTCCAGCATGCGAGCCACGCCACCGCCGGCCACGACTTGTTCCGATACGGAACAGGCCTGAGGGTGACCAGCGCACCCAGCCCCTCGTTCTGCCTGCTACGCCTGAGGACCGGTGCTGCGCGAGGGCCAGCCGCGAATGGCTGCAATCCGACAAGACCGGCTGAAGCCAGCCTGATGGCAGAAACGGATGCATAACTATGCCTCAAGGGGGCGCCGAGCGGGAGGTCGGCAGCCAAGAATTGGCGCGGATGCCAACATCCGCACGCGGGACGCCTATACAGCCCAAGGGTAAGGAATTCATCCACGAGAGATTGACTCTCGTCCAGCTCTTTGCCCAGACCAGCACGAGAGCTACCGTGAACATATGAATGAAATGCCCATAGAAGTCCGATTGGAGCTCAGTGGCCGCATCACGTTCGAGCAGGACATCAGTGTGGCCCAGGGCGCGCAGGTGATCAGCTTCCTGCAAGCCCCTCCAGAACTCATCCGCGAGACCACAAGCCCCGAGCTGCCGGCTCTCCCCCCATCCGGCGCCCTGGTGGCAGAAGAGGCTCCCCGTGCGCTCCCAGCGCCCGACGAGGCTCGCGACAGGAGGCCTGTCGAGGGCCCTCGTCAATCACTGGAGTTCTCAGGCGCGAGGACCATCCCGGAGAAGATCACCGCGTTTGCCGCGTACTTGATGCGAGAAGAGGGTCACGAAACTTTCACCCAACATGATGTGCGGGGACTTTTCCAGCGAGCACGCGAGCGCATCCCGAGCCACTTCACCCGCGAATTCGACAAAGCCGTGCAAGCCGGTTGGATTCACGAGGGGGCAGCGAAGGGCCAGTTCTACCTTTCGCAGGATGCCGAGAACGTGATCGACAATCGCTTCGACAGCCTTCGCGCCAGGCAGAGCCGCAAGCCGGACAGCTCACGTTCCACCCCCATCGGAAGCGCGAGAAAAAAGCCACGTGTCATCGCCATACCGGATACGTTCGCCGGTCTCGATCACATACCCACAACGCTCGACGATGTTATTCCGTACCACCAGGTCAGGCTGAAGCGGGACAAGCTCCTCTGGGCGATCAATCAGGCCAAAGTCCTCGGCATCGAGTCCTTGCAAAGCTCGGAGGCCGCGTGGCTCACCGACAAACTCGGAGATGCATTGTCGAACCGTGACATGAACGGTCATTTCACAGGCCTCCAGCGTCGTGGATTCGCCAACCGATCCATGACCGATCACGGGATGCGCATCACGGAGCAGGGGGAGGAGTACCTCAAGTCGCTATGACGCCTGGCGTTTGCATGCGCTGCTCACGCCAAGGCGGAACAGATCCTCGGCCCGATCAAGATCCCGGTCCGTGCACAGCTGCAACTCCAAGTCCTCCGTGCCGTGGTGACCGAGTCCCGTCACATCACGGGTGCACCCCGGCACGAGGTCCACTTGCCCGGGATCCACTTTGAGGTAGACGAGCAGCTTGGCCTGCTGCGGGGTACGGGCGCCGCTGGCCAGAGCGAAGTAGTCGCGCAGCGGGTGCTCCTGCGGGGCCTTGCCCATCCAGTCCTGCAGGAACGGGAACGAGGTGCTCACATGAAGTCCTTCAGGGTTGCGCCGGGCGGGGAAGGTGATCACGCCTACGGCACGGCCAGCGTACGCGGGGGCGGGAAGGCCCGCACCAGGGTTCCGGCGCCTCCCCGACGACACACTCCGGAAGGCCACGGCGCGCGCCCGGCCCTTGGGGAGTCCGCCTCAGCGGTAGTCCTCACCCGTCGTGCCGTGATCGGAGTCCAGGAACGGGATTGGGGCTGATGGGTGATGATGGCTGCGTGAGTCTGGACTTGAGCAACTACGAACTCCTTTGGCCCGCTTCTCTGTTCGCGGCCGAGGGCGAACGTGTGCTTCGGGCCTCGAACACCTCCTGGGAGGACCGGGCGAACTGGCTCCTGACGGAGGCCATGTCCGGCACCACTGCGGTCGCTGACTTCGATGATCTGCCCAAGTACACGGATGACCCGTGGGCATCGACGACCCCCAGCTGGGGACAGCGGGCCGGGGTGGACAAGCGGACGTGGTTCACCGAGTTGGTCAGCCGGGCAGCCGAGCTCTCTCACGCGTCCGCGCCGCGACCCTACTGGCCGCAGCGTCGCGGCAACGGGCTCTCGCACGATCTCAGGATGCCACGGGATGCCCGACGCGACTTCGCACGGCTTATCAGCGAGTTCGTCAACAACGGCTACCTGGTCGAAGTGTTCGGCGAGGTATGCGTCGACGACCACAGCGAGCTCCCGGACGCCTCCGAGGTGATCGACCGGCGTCTCGGCATCCCTCATCTGTGGCCCCTGGCACCGGAGACGTGGGACCAGGACACCTTCTACGGCCTGATCGAGGTATTCCACGATCTGGTCAGCCGTCCCCGTATTCGGCGCTTCCACTCCTACAGCGGCTGCGGATGGCACTACTCGGAGTTTCACAACGGCCCGGCGCGCGTCCTGTACCGGTGGAAGGCCAACCAGTTGCTGCGCGATGCAGGCATCGAGTACGAACTGGCCGCCGAAGGCGAGGACGTCGGGCGCCTGGTCGCCGTTACCGACGACGCCCGCAGCGCGCTGGTACACCGTGCCCTCAACGACAGCGCCCCGAACATCACCACCCGTATCCGCCACGGCATCGCCCTCTTCCGGGGACGGGATACATCAGCCGAGAGCAAGCGGTCCGCGATCGTCACCCTCGCGGGCATCCTCGAAGAACGCCGCGCCTTGATCAAAGATGAGGTAGGCAAACCCGACGAAGGGGCGCTGTTCGAGATCGCCAACCGCTACGACCTGCGTCACCGCCGGGCCGACCAGCGTGGGGACTACGACGAGGCGTTCCTGGACTGGATCTTCTGGTGGTACCTCGCCACGGTGGAGCTGACCAACCGGCTGATCGCGGCGCGGAACCCTGCCTGAAGCTGATGGCATTTTAGACGCCATTTCAGTTGGTGAGTCTGCGGTGGCATATGAGGGTTGCAGCGATGGCAGTGAAGGCGAGGAAGTGTTCCGGCTCTTTCGCTCGTAGCGGCGGTGGAGGCGTCGGCAACCGGACAGCCAGGAGACGGTTCGTTCCACCACCCAGCGGTGTTTACCCAGGCATTGGGACGGTTCGACGCCCTTGCGGGCGATGCGGTGCCGGATCCCGCGGGAGGACAGCCATCGCCGCAAGTGCCGGTAGTCGTAGCCCTTGTCTCCGTGCAGTTTTCCGGGCCGTCGGCGTCGCGGCGGGCACCGACAGGCGGGATGCCGCAGACCAGCGGGACGAGGGCCTGGCTGTCGTGGAAATTCGCGGCGGAGATGCCGATCGACAGCGGCAGGCCACTACGGTCGACGAGGAGATGGATTTTCGATCATTTTTGCCTCGGTCGGTCGGATTCGGTCCCGTCAGCTGCCCCCTTTGAGGGCCCGGACGCTGACGGAGTCGATCGCGCAGCGCGACCGGTCCAGCCCGCCCTGGGAGCCGAGTTCGCCCAGGACCAAACGGTGGAGCTTGGCCCGCACCCTGACCTTGGTCCACTCAGTGAAACGGCGGAAGGCGGTCACGCCCGACAGCCCAAATCCCGGTGGCAGCTGGTTCAGGTACAACCCGAGGTGGCCACGAAGATGATCGCGGCCAGTACTTCGCGGTCTCCTGGCCGACGATGCCCTCCGCCCTGCGGGCATTCCGGCGCCGGCGGGACCACTCGCTGGAACAACTCCCACAGGTCTCAGGCGCCAACCGTTCGACAAGCGCAGCAGTCATCACTCCAGACTGCCGCAAGATCACACCAACTGAAATGAGGTCTTAGAAGGGCTTGACCTGCACAACACGCCGCCTGACATCCCATCAGAACGAGCGTCAAATGAGCGTCACGGGCGTCATTTCAGCGTCAAGACATCGCCCGTAACACCCACACCGCACATAGTCCGCGCCCACAAAACCGCAGGTCAGGACCCCTTCGCGGCCGGTTCCAGAATCGCCACACACTCCACATGATGAGTCATCGGAAACAGATCAAACGCCCGAAGCGTCCGCACCCGATACCCCCCATCCCGGAAATACCCCAAGTCCCGCGCCAACGCAGCCGGATCGCAAGCCACATACGCGATCCGCCGAGCCCCCAGCGAAGCCATATGCTCCACCGTCTTCCGTCCCGCCCCGGCCCGCGGCGGGTCGAGCACGATCAGGTCGACGTCCGTGATGCCCGTACGCGGCAACACGCTCTCGACCTTGCCCTGTTCGATACGGACGCGGTCGAACTCGGCGAGATTGTGCCGCGCGTCCTCCACCGCCCGCTTGCCGGACTCGATCCCGAGGACCGCCCCGCCGTCTCCGACCCGGTCGGCGAGGGCGCCCGCGAAGAGGCCGACGCCGCAGTAGAGGTCGAGGGCCATGTCGCCCTTGCGCGGGAGCAGGCCCTGCATGACCGCCGTCACCAGGGTGTCGGCCGACTTCGGGTGGACCTGCCAGAAGCCGCCGTTGCCGACCCGGTGGGTCCGGCCGTCGGCGCGTTCGCGGACGAAGGGGCGGCCGTGGACACGGTGGACACCGCCGTCGCGTTCGTCCACCCGCAGGACGGACACGGGGCGGTCCAGCTCGACCAGCGGCAGGCGCGCGCCCGGCTTCGGCGTCAGGATCACCTGGCGGTCCTGGGAACCCGTCGCCGCGATCGCCTCGACGGAGTCCATGCCGGTCCAGTCGCGCTTCTCGATGCCCAGCTCGCTGACCTCCTCGGCGGCGATCATGCAGTGGTCGATCGGCTCGACCTCGTGGGAGCGGTGCCGGCGCAGGCCCGCCCGGCCGTCGGCGGTGACGGCGTACTGGACGCGGGTGCGCCAGGCGGGTACCAGGCCCGCGGGCAGCTTGTCGCCCTCGGCGGGCAGCACCGTGCCGTCCCAGCCGGCCTCCTCGGGCGTGAGCCCGGCGAGCCGCTGGAGCTGTTCGGCGATGACGTCGGCCTTCAGGCGCCGCTGCGCGCCCGGCTTGGCGTGCTGCCAGTCGCAGCCGCCGCAGCGGCCGGGGCCGGCGAACGGACAGGGCACGTCGATGCGGTCCTTGGAGGCGTCCAGGATCTCGACCGCGTCCGCGCGCAGGAAACGGGCGCCCTCCTCGCCGTCCGTCACCCGCGCCACGACCCGCTCACCGGGCAGCGCGTGCCGGACGAACAGCACCTGGCCCTCGGACGTACGGGCGATGCAGTGGCCGCCGTGGGCGACGGGGCCGACCTCGACCTCGTACTCCTCCCCCACCAGCGACTTCCTCGGTTCTGCCTGCATGGCGGGGTGACTCCAAAAGCGTGAGGGGAACGATCAAAGGGGTGCGGCCGCACGGAAACGGCCGGACAACAGCCCACCAGTCTACGTGGCTGCCGCCCGGCCGAATCACCCCCGCTGCCCGAACAGCCCGCTCAGGACTTGTGCTCCGAGGACTCCTTCGACCGCACCTGCGCCGGCCCCCGCCGCACCGAACCCGGCGCGTTCCAGTCCTGCTGCCTGCGGGCCCGCTTCTTGGCTGCCTCGGAGGACTGGAGCTGGTACGGGACCGAGGTCACCATGATGCCTGGAGTGAACAGCAGCCTGCCCTTGAGCCGCAGTGCGCTCTGGTTGTGCAGCAGGTGCTCGTACCAGTGGCCGACGACGTACTCGGGGATGATCACGGACACCGCGTCGCGCGGCGATTCCTTGCGCAGCCCCTTGACGTACTCGATGATCGGCCGCGTGATCTCGCGGTAGGGCGAGTCCAGGACCTTCAGCGGTACGTCGATGCCGCGCCGCTCCCACTCGTCCCGCAGCGCCTTGGTCTCCGCCGGGTCGACGTTGACGCTCAGCGCCTCCAGGCTGTCCGAGCGCATCAGCTTGGCGTAGGCCAGGGCGCGCAGCGTCGGGCGGTGGATCTTGGAGATCAGGACGACGGAGTGGATGCGGGAGGGCCGCACGCTGTCGTCGCTCGGGCCCTCGGGGGCGGCGATCTCCTCGGCGACCCGGTCGTAGTGCTTACGGATGGCCGTCATCGTGGCGTAGAAGATCACCATGCCGAGCAGGGCGACCCACGCGCCGTGCGTGAACTTGGTGACGAGGACGACGACCAGCACGAGGCCGGTGAAGAAGGCGCCGAAGGCGTTGATCGCGCGGGAGCGGATCATGTGGCGGCGCTTGGCCGGGTCCTTCTCGGTGGCCAGGTGGCGGTTCCAGTGGCGGACCATGCCGGTCTGGCTGAGCGTGAAGGACACGAACACGCCGACGATGTACAGCTGGATCAGGCGTGTGGAGTCGGCGCCGTAGATCCCGACCAGGAGTCCGGCGGCCCCGGCGAGGAGCACGATGCCGTTGGAGAAGGCCAGGCGGTCGCCGCGGGTGTGCAGCTGGCGGGGCAGGTAGCGGTCCTGGGCGAGGATCGAGCCGAGCAGCGGGAAGCCGTTGTAGGCGGTGTTCGCGGCGAGGAACAGCACCAGCGCGGTGGCCGCGGCCAGGATGATGAAGAGGAAGCTGCCCTTGCCGAAGACGGCCTCGGCGACCTGGGAGATCACCGGGTTCTGGACGTAGTCCGCGCCGAGCGGGACGCCGTTGTGGATGAGGTCCTTGGCCGGGTTCTCGGCCATGCGGACGTCGGTCGCGGCGGCCAGCGCGATGATGCCGCAGAACATGGTGACGGCCAGCAGGCCCATCGCCGCGAGGGTGGTCGCGGCGTTCTTGGACTTGGGCTTGCGGAAGGCCGGGACGCCGTTGGAGATCGCCTCGACGCCGGTGAGGGCGGCACAGCCCGAGGAGAAGGCGCGCAGGAGGAGGAAGACGAGGGCGAAGCCCGCGAGGCCCTGGTGCTCGGGTTTGATGACGTAGTCCGCCGTCGGGGCCCGCATGGTGTCGTCCAGGACGATTCCGCGGAAGGCGCCCCAGGCAATCATGGTGAAGACGCCCGCGACGAAGATGTACGTCGGGATCGCGAAGAGCGAGCCGGACTCCTTCACCCCGCGCAGGTTCATCAGCGTCAGCAGCACGATCACGCCTATCGCGCACAGCACCTTGTGCTCGACCACGAACGGGATCGCCGAGCCGAGGTTCTCGATGCCGGAGGAGATCGACACCGCGACGGTGAGGACGTAGTCGACGAGCAGCGCGCTGGCGACGGTGAGGCCGGCCTTGGGGCCGAGGTTGGTGTTGGCCACCTCGTAGTCGCCGCCACCACTGGGGTAGGCGTGCACGTTCTGCCGGTACGAGGCCACCACGGTGAACATCAGTACGACGACCGCGACGGCGATCCACGGACTGAAGTGGTACGCCGTCACGCCCGCGATGGACAGGACCAGCAGCACCTCCCCGGGCGCATACGCCACGGAGGACAGCGGGTCGGAGGCGAAAACGGGTAGTGCGATGCGCTTCGGCAGGAGCGTTTCCCCGAGCCGGTCACTGCGCAGTGCGCGCCCGATCAGGATCCGCTTGGGCACGTCGGTCAGTTTGGACACAACAGAGGATCGTAAGCGTTCGATTGCGGGCTCGCCCACCCGCCACCCCTCATCGGCCTCCACTCTGCCCTCCGAGTGAATTCAGAGGCCCCTGCGGCTGCGGATTCCGCAGGTCAGCCGATTCCCATGCCTATATGACTAAGCTCCGTCCGTTTCCCGGCCGTTGTCGCCCCCGGAGGTCCCATGCACCCGCCCGCAGAACTGATCGGCGCCGCGGCCACCGCCATCGCCCTCGGATTCCTGACTCTCGCGAGTCTGCGCAGCATCAACCGCCGCTGATCAGGTCGGTGACACGGGCGCACAGTTCCGTCCGCCCGATGCTGTCGGCCCGGGTCGACGGCACCGTGCAGGCGTACGCCCCCGCCACCGTGCCGTACAGGGCGCACCGGCGGGGCGGCTCGGCGTTCAGCCAGGCGTAGAGGAACGCGGCGGCGAAGGCGTCGCCCGCGCCGTTGGAGTCGACCACCGGCGCCGGGGGCGCGGCGGCGGGTACGTGAGTCAGCTCGCCGTCGGCCAGCAGGTAGGCCCCGTCGGCCCCGGCGGTGGCGACGACCGCCCGGGCCCGGCCCCGTTCGGTGATCCGCCGCATGGTGCGCTCCGGGTCGGCCAGCGCCGCGCTGGACAGGAAGACCAGGTCGGCCTGGTGGGCGAAGGTCTCGTGGTAGGGGTTGGACCCGTCCCAGTCGTGCAGGTCGGTCGAGACGGTCACGCCGGACTCGCGCAGGGCGGGCAGCGCGTGGCCGCACGGCTGGGTGATGACGACATGGGCGTGCCGGCTGACGGCGGCCAGCTCCCGCACCGTGGCCTCGGGCAGCCGGTCCGTCTCCGCCGCGCGCGTGGCGTCGTAGAGGGAGAGCCGTCTGCCGTCCGGGCCGACGAGGTTGACCGCGCGCTTGGTGCCGAGCGGCTGGGGGACTGCGGTGAGCGCGATGCCGCGGTCGCGGTGCAGGGCCCGGACGAGGTCGCCCTCGGGGTCGTCGCCCAGCATGTCGAGGTGGTGGGTGCGCAGGCCCAGCGCGCTCGTCCCGAGGGCGACGAAGTCCCCGCTCTGGCCCGCGCGTGTCACGATCCCGGGCCGGATCATGTGGCTGTCGGCGAGCGGCACGGGCAGTTCGGGCACGTGCACGATCGTGTCCACGCCCGCGCCACCCAGGACCAGCACGTCGATCTCGGTACTCATGGTGTCTCCTCCCCCGTCGAGGGCTGTTGCCCGGACCCCGGTCGAAGCCGGCTCCGGCCCGGGCAGGGCCGTCGGCAACCCCCTCGACTTTGCCGATACGTTGGAGTCGGGCAGTCGAACGCGGCACCGCCCCCGCAGGGCATCATGGCCTGATTCCACCGGCATGATGTTGCCCGGCGGCCCGCACGCAGGCCGCGGCGTGATGCCCGGCGAGCCGAAAGAGAGACATGATCACGACATTCATGAAGGTCAGAGGGCCTGCAGGAAGCGCGGTGTGACGCGATGCATATTGTCATCATGGGTTGCGGGCGGGTGGGCTCCGCCCTGGCCCAGAACCTGGAGCAACAGGGCCACACGGTCGCCGTGGTCGACCAGGACCCCACCGCCTTCCGCCGCCTGGGATCCTCCTTCGGCGGCCGCCGGGTCACCGGCGTCGGCTTCGACCAGGACACCCTGCGGGAGGCCGGCATCGAGGAGGCCGGCGCCTTCGCCGCCGTCTCCAGCGGTGACAACTCCAACATCATCGCCGCCCGCGTGGCCCGTGAGATGTTCGGCATCGAGAACGTCGCCGCCCGCATCTACGACCCCCGCCGCGCCGAGGTCTACCAGCGCCTGGGCATCCCCACCGTCGCGACCGTCCGCTGGACGGCCGACCAGATGCTGCGCCGGCTGCTGCCCTCCGGCGCCGAGCCGCTGTGGCGCGACCCCACCGGCGGCGTCCAGCTCGCCGAGGTGCACGCCTCCACCGCCTGGGTCGGCCACAAGATCAGCCGGCTCCAGGAGGAGACCGGCGTGCGCGTGGCGTTCCTGACCCGGCTCGGCGAGGCGGTCCTGCCCACCTCGCAGACGGTGTTGCAGGAGGGCGACCTGGTGCACGTGATGATGCGCACCGACGAGGTCGACACGGTCGAGGCGGCGTTCGCCAAGGGTCCCGAAGAGGAGGGCGGTCACTGATGAGGGTCGCCATTGCCGGAGCCGGCGCGGTCGGCCGCTCGATCGCGGGCGAGCTGCTGGAGAACGGCCACGAGGTCCTGCTCATCGACAAGGCGCCGACGGCCATCTCGGTCGAACGCGTCCCGCAGGCCGAATGGCTGCTCGCCGACGCCTGCGAGATCACCTCCCTGGACGAGGCGGCGCTCCAGCGCTGCAACGTCGTCATCGCCGCGACCGGCGACGACAAGGTGAACCTGGTCGTCTCACTCCTCGCCAAGACGGAGTACGGCGTTCCGCGAGTGGTCGCGCGGGTGAACAACCCGAAGAACGAGTGGCTCTTCAACGAGTCCTGGGGCGTGGACGTCGCCGTCTCCACCCCGCGTCTGATGTCCGCCCTGGTCGAGGAGGCGGTGAGCGTGGGCGATCTGGTCCGCCTGCTCCGCTTCAGCCACGGCGACGCCAACCTGGTCGAGCTGACCCTGCCGGAGGAGTCGGCCCTGGCCGGCACGCAGGTCGGCGACGTCGAGTGGCCCGAGGACACGTCCCTGGTCACGATCATCCGCGGCACCCGCGTCCTGACCCCCTCCCGGGAGGACTCCCTGGAGGCGGGCGACGAACTCCTCTTCGTGGCCGCGCAGGCGCGTGAGGAGCAGCTGGAGGACCTGCTGTCGGTGCGCAAGGACAGCGCGAAGAGCTGAGGCGGTGCCCTTCGGGGCCGGTGCCCTTCGGGGCAAGCGGGAGGGGGCGCCCTGGACTTCCAGGACGCCCCCTCCCCCGTTTCTCGAGGTCTCGAGGTCTCGAGGTCTCGAGGTCAGCTCTCGGAGTTCACTGCTCGGCGGACCGGGCGGCGGCCTCCCGCTCCCTCTCCTCGGCGGCCTTCTCCTCGGCCTCCATCTCCGCGAACACGTCGATCGGCGCGGGCGCCTTGGCCAGGAAGACCCACGTCAGCCACACGGCGAGCAGGAACGGCGGGATCTTCAGGGCGATCAGGACCCAGCCCAGCTGCGTGGTGTCGGCCCACAGGTAGAGCGGGAAGAGGATCGCGCACTTGGCGAGCAGGATCGCACCCCACGCGTAACTGGCCTTGGCGTAGGCCTTCTTACGGCCGGGGTTCCGCGTGCGCCAGGAGAGGTTCTCCTTGAAGACCGGGCCGAGGATCAGGCCGATCAGCGGGACACCGCACAGCGTGGTGACGATGTACGCGAGTCCGAGGCCCAGCGTGTAGAGCATGCCGGGCAGGTAGAAGTCCTTGGCGTTGCCGGTCATCATCGCGAAGACGACACCGAAGGCGACGCCGAAGACACCGCTGAAGGCGTGCTTGACGGTGTCCTTCATCACCAGCCGGACCACGACCAGCACCAGCGACACGGCCAGTGCCGCGATCGCCGACAGATGCAGGTCCTTGTTGATCGTGTAGATGGTGACGAAGAGCAGGCCGGGCAGCACCGTCTCGACCATGCCCCGGACGCCGCCGAACGCCTCGAACAGGGCGGCCTCGGTCACCGCCCGGGCGTCGTCCGCAGATGTCTCTTCGGTCGGCTTGTCGAGCGACGTCACCGGCTACTCCCGTCCGAGGGGTCTCAGTTCGTACTTGGGGTTGAACAGCACCCGGCGGCCTCGGCTCATCGAGATCCGGCCCGATGCGATCAGCTTGCGCCCCGGTTCTATGCCCACGATGGAGCGCCTGCCGAGCCACACCACGTCCAGCGCGGCGGAGCCGTCGAACAGCTCGGCCTCCAGGGCCGGGACTCCCGCGCGCGGCCGCAGGGTGACCGTGCGCAAGGTACCAGTAACCGTCACTATCTGCCGGTCCTGACAGTCTCCGATCCGGATACAGCCGGTCGTCTCGGTGTCCTCCCGCAGCTCCTCGGACTCCAGGTCCTCCTGCGACGAGGAGAGCCGGTCGAGCATGCGCCGGAACCGGCCCGCCGGCTTCTGCGAACGAGGAACAGCACTCATGACTAGAGCGTACCGGGGCCCGCCGACAGCTACGCAGCCCTGTGGCACAGGCCTTACTTCTCGAAGCGGTAGCCCATCCCCGGCTCCGTGATGAAGTGCTTCGGATGCGAGGGGTCCGCCTCCAGCTTCCGCCGCAGCTGTGCCATGTACACGCGCAGATAGTTCGTCTCCGTCCCGTACGACGGCCCCCACACCTCCTGGAGCAGCTGCTTCTGCCCGACCAGGCGGCCGCTGTGGCGCACCAGGACCTCCAGCAGATGCCACTCCGTCGGCGTCAGGCGTACGTCCTTCCCGGCGCGGTTGACCTTCTTCGCGGCCAGGTCGACGGTGAACTCGTCGGTCTCCACGATCATGTCGTCCTCACCACCTCCGGCCGGCTCGGCCCGGCGTACCGCGGCCCGCAGCCGGGCCAGCAGCTCGTCCATGCCGAACGGCTTGGTGACGTAGTCGTCGGCACCCGCGTCCAGCGCCTCGACCTTCTCGTCGGAGGAGTGCCGGGCGGACAGCACCAGGATCGGCACCCGCGTCCAGCCGCGCAGGCCCCTGATCACCTCGACGCCGTCCATGTCGGGCAGCCCGAGGTCGAGGACGACCACGTCGGGGTGGCGGGCGGCGGCGAGCTGGAGGGCGGTGGCGCCGTCGTGGGCCGCGTCGACCTCGTACTTGCGTGCCTTGAGGTTGATCACGAGAGCGCGCACGATCTGGGGCTCGTCGTCGACCACCAGGACGCGGGTCATGAGGCCTGCCTTTCGGGTTCTGCCGCGTGGAGCGGCTCCGGGCGGGTTCCCGCCGCGCGGAGGGTGAGGACCATGGTGAGCCCGCCGCCGGGCGTGTCCTCGGCGTTCAGGGTGCCGCTCATGGCCTCGGCGAAGCCGCGCGCCACCGCGAGCCCCAGACCCACGCCGGCGCCGCGCGGGGCGTCACCGTAGCGCTGGAAGGGTTCGAATATGCGGTCCTTGGCCTCGTCGGGGACGCCCGGCCCCCGGTCGACCACCCGCACCTCCACCCGGTCGGCGAGCGCGCTGGCGGCGACCAGCACGGGCGAGCCGGACGGACTGTACTTGACGGCGTTCTCGACCAGGTTGGCCATCGCCCGCTCCAGCAGCCCCGGGTCCACGGCGACCATCGGCAGGGTCTCCGGCACGTCCAGGTCGGCGCTGCCCTCGGGCACCCCGCCGAGCGCCATCGGCACCACCTCGTCGAGGTCGATCTCGCGGATCAGCGGGGTGACGGTGCCGGTCTGGAGGCGGGACATGTCGAGCAGGTTGCCGACGAGGTGGTCGAGGCGGTCCGCGCCCTCCTCGATGCCCTCCAGCAGTTCCGCGGTGTCCTCCTCGGACCACTCGACGTCCTCGGAGCGCAGGGACGTCACGGCCGCCTTGATCCCGGCGAGCGGGGTGCGCAGATCGTGGCTGACGGCGGCCAGCAGCGCCGTACGGATGCGGTTGCCCTCGGCGAGCGCGCGGGCCCGGTCGGCCTCCTCCTGGAGCCGGCGGCGGTCCAGTACGACGGCGGCCTGGGCGGCGAAGGCGGCCAGCACCCGGCGGTCCTCGGCGGGCAGGACGCGGCCGGTCAGCGCGAGCGCCATGTGGTCCCCGACGGGCATGTCCACGTCCGCCTGCTCGGGCCGCTCCACGGGATGTCCCTGCCCGACGCGGCCCGCGCAGGTCCACGGCTCGACGTCGCTCGCCCGTTCCAGCAGGGCCGCCGACTCCATGCCGAAGGTCTCCCGGACCCGTTCCAGCAGGTCTTCCAGGCCGGTCTCGCCGCGCAGCACGTTGCCCGCGAGGAAGGACAGGATCTCGGACTCGGCCCGCAGCCTGGCCGCCTGGTGGGTGCGGCGGGCCGCGAGGTCGACCACGGAGGCCACCGCCACACCGACGGCCACGAAGATCACGATGGCGACGATGTTCTTCGGGTCCGCGATGGTCCACCGGTGCAGCGGCGGTGTGTAGAAGTAGTTCAGCAGCAGCGATCCCACCGCCGCCGAGGCCAGCGCGGGGAGCAGCCCGCCGAGCAGGGCCGCCGCGACCGTCAGCGCCAGGAACAGCAGCATGTCGTTGGCGAGACCGAGGTCGACGGTGTTGAGCAGCGCCGCCAGGGCCGGCGGGCCCGCGACGCCGACGATCCAGCCCCACACCCGGCGGGAGCGCCCGAGGCGCGCGTCCCGGGCCACCGGCAGTCCGCGGCCCTTGGCGACCTCGTCGTGGGTGACGATGTGCACGTCGAGGTCGGGGCCGGACTCCCGGGCGACCGTCGCGCCGACGCCGGGCCCGAAGACGTACTGCCAGGTCTTGCGGCGTGAGGAGCCCAGCACGATCTGGGTGGCGTTCACACCGCGGGCGAAGTCGAGCAGGGCGGCCGGTATGTCGTCGCCCACGACGTGGTGGAAGGTGCCGCCGAGGTCCTCGGCCAGGGTCCGCTGCATCGCCAGTTCCTTGGGCGAGGCCGAGGTCAGCCCGTCGCTGCGGGCTATGTAGACGGCGAGCACCTCACCGCCGGCGCCCTTCTCGGCCAGCCGCGCGGCTCGGCGGATCAGCGTCCGGCCCTCCGGACCTCCGGTCAGGCCGACGACGATCCGCTCGCGCGAGCCCCAGATCCTCGACACCCGGTGCTCGCTTCGGTACTGGGTGAGGTAGGCGTCGACCCGGTCGGCCACCCACAGCAGCGCCAGTTCGCGCAGGGCGGTCAGGTTGCCCGGCCGGAAGTAGTTCGACAGAGCCGCGTCGACCTTGTCCGGCTTGTAGATGTTGCCGTGCGCCATGCGCCGCCGCAGCGCCTCGGGCGACATGTCGACCAGCTCGATCTGGTCGGCCCGGCGTACCACCTCGTCCGGCACGGTCTCCTGCTGCCGCACCCCGGTGATCGACTCGACGACGTCGCCGAGGGATTCCAGGTGCTGGATGTTGACGGTCGAGATCACGTCGATTCCGGCCGCGAGCAGTTCCTCCACGTCCTGCCAGCGCTTGGCGTTGCGGGAGCCGGGGACGTTCGTGTGGGCCAGTTCGTCCACCAGTGCGACCTGGGGGCGACGGGCGAGAACGGCGTCGAGGTCCGTCTCGGGGAAGACACCGCCGCGGTACTCCAGCTGCCTGCGCGGCACCTGCTCCAGGCCGTGCAGCATCACCTCGGTGCGCGGCCGGTCGTAGTGCTCGACGAAGGCCACCACGCAGTCGGTGCCCCGCTCGACACGGCGATGCGCCTCGGAGAGCATCGCGTACGTCTTGCCGACGCCCGGTGCCGCACCGAGGTAGATCCGAAACTTGCCGCGTGCCATGGCCTCATTGTCTTCCGGTCCGCTGATTGCGCAGCGTCGACCTTACGGCCAGCAAATACGGCATATGGGTGCCGGGCGCGGTCACGGACCGTCTTTGACGGAACCCTGACGCGCCCGGCGGGTCAGGGCCTCACGCGGGATTGTCGCCGTGGCTGAGAGTCTCCCAGGCGACGAAGAGGTTGTTGCTGCCGGCCGGGCGGCCCCGCAGGGTCAGCGTCTCCGTGTTGGTCATGGCGTGGCCGAGGCGGTTGGCCAGCGCGTTGTGGCCGACCTCGGGGACCGGCCCGAGCCCGAGCCCGAGCTTGAGCGAGCCGCCGCACAGCCAGCCCGGGGCGGCGGCGCCGAGCTGGTACTTGGCGTGGAAGCCGAGCCCGTGCCGCAGCCGCTCGCCCACGTCGGTGCCGTAGAGGTCCTGGCCCTGGATCCGGCTGGTCTCGGCGATGTGCGAGATGGCGGAGAGGCCGTAGCCGGTGTGGGTGAAGTCCCGGCAGGTCTCCTGGCTGAGCCCGTCGACGAAGGCCGACTGCCCCTGCCAGTACTTGACGATCTTGTCCCTGGTGTTCAGGTTCTGGCTCGGCACGGTCTTCGGCAGCTCACCGTCGGAGGCCAGGTAGACGTAGGCGGCCGTACGCGTACGGAACTTCGCCATGGCCTTGTCGTACGACGCCTTGTCCTCCAGGAAGACGGAGATGCCGACGGCGGCCTCCATCATCGACAGCTCCCAGTTCCCGTTGGAGTTCGAGCCGTTGATCACCTCGGGGAGGTAGACGTTCCGCAGCATGGTGGCGAAGCGGCCGGAGTTCGCCCAGGTCCCGGTGTACGTGTACTTGATGATCTCGGCGGCCTTGGGCCAGGAGGAGCCGGCCCAGCCGGTCTGCAGGGGCGCGTTGCTGTTGGTGTGGTCCCTGATCACGGCCGACCAGGCGTCCATCAGCTCGATGGCCTTGCGCGCGTGCCGTTCGTCGCGGGTGACGTACCAGGCGAGGGCCTGGGTGTAGGCGGCGATCGCGTCCTCGCGCTCGTCGGTGCAGCCGTGGTTGGGGTTGGAGTACGAACCGCACTCGACGACGGCCCGGGGCGCGGGCGTGCGGTTCAGGTCGGCGTACTTGCTCGCCGTCATCCGGTCGAAGGCGTTCTTCCAGGGCTGGGCACCGGAGTTGACCTTGGAGCGGGTGAAGTCGAGCTGCCCCTTGGAGACGGTGACTCCGGGGTGGACGAAGCTGCTGGGTGCGGCGTTCGCGGGCCAGGCGAGGAGGCCGGCGACGAGGGAGGCCGTGGCGGCCAACAGAGCGGTTCTGTACATGCGCAGGAGCCTTCCGTTCTCGTATGTGAACGTGAAGCGCCTCTATGAACAGACGCGTTGAACGGAGACGGTAGGTACAGACCAATGACCCGTCAAGGCTTCAGGCATGAGCACGCACGAGCAGGCATGAGAAAGGGCCGCACCCCCTGAGGGGAGCGGCCCTGCTGTCTCTTCGAGCCTCAGCGGACCTCGGTGATCTCCGGTCCGCGCTGGAGCTGGCCCATTCCGCCGGCGAAGCGGGAGCCCTCCTCCTGCTGGACGCCCTCGGGGACCATCTGGGCGTCGTTCGGCAGCTTCAGGACGATCGGGTCGCGAGGCGCCATCGGGCCCTCGCCGCGGACCACGACCGTGTCCCGGAAGATCTGCTCGAGCAGCCCGGCCGCCTGCGGCTGCACCGCACCCTGGCCCGAGATGACCCCGCGCAGGAACCACCGGGGCCCGTCCACGCCGATGAACCGCACGACCTGGAAGCCGCCGGTACCGTCCGGCAGCTGCACCGGCACCTGGGCCCGCAGCTCCCAGCCCAGCGGACCCTCGACCTCGTCTACGATGCCGCCCTGCTGGGTGATGCCCGAGCCGATCTCCTCGCGCACCTCGCCCCAGATGCCCTCACGCTTGGGCGCTGCGAAGCCCTGAAGCTGGACGGCGCTGTCGCGCAGCACGACCGTCGCCGCCACGATCGCGTCACCCGCGACCTCGACCCTGAGCTCCATGCCCTCGACGCCCGGCACGAACAGACCGCCCAGGTCGACCCGGCCCTCGGCCGGATCGTGGACCTCGGAGTCGTCCCAGGGCCCGTCGGGCCGCGGCGCCGGCTCGAGCCTCAGGCGCTCACCCTCGGCCGCCTCACTGTCGACACCGTCGACGACCTGCTCGGTCTCGCCGGCCGCGTCCTCGGCGGCATCCCTATTCTTGCGACGTCCGAACACGTCACTGTCCTTCCCGGTCGGATACGACCGAAGCGTATCGATTCCCACCCGTCCGACCGCCCAGGGCGGCCTGACCGCTTGTGCCGCTCGTCCCGTCCACCGCCGCATGGCCTCCGGTGGACCCGAAGCCCCCCTCGGCCCGCGCCGAGTCGGGAAGTTTTGCCACCTCTTGGAAGCGAACCCTCTCGACCTGCTGGACTACCAGTTGGGCAATCCGGTCGAAGCGCTCGAACCGCACGCACTCGCGCGGGTCGAGATTCACCACGATCACCTTGATCTCCCCACGGTACCCGGCATCAACCGTCCCCGGGGCATTCACCAGGGCGACGCCGCAGCGGGCGGCCAGACCGGATCGCGGGTGCACGAAGGCCGCGTACCCCTCCGGCAGCGCCACAGACACTCCCGTGGGCAGCACGACCCGCTCGCCCGGCTCCAGTTGGCACGCCTCGGTGGTGCGCAGATCGGCTCCCGCGTCACCGGGCTGCGCATACGACGGAAGGGGTACGTCCGGGTCGACGCGCCGGATCAGCACGTCCAGGGGCTGACGGCTCGCGGGGCTCGTGGGAGTCATGGGGCTTTCCGTGCTCGCGGGGTCGGTGGGGCTCATGGGGCCGGCTGGGCTCACGGGGCTTTCCAGGCTCACGGGTTCACCTCGAAGGCGCGGGCGCGCCGGGCCTGGTCCGGGTCGTTCATGGCCGCCTGGATCTCCTCCTGGCGGCCGTGGTCGACGAAGTGGTCGACCTTCACCTCGACGAAGAGCGCGTCGGCACGCACGGCGACGGGCCCGTCGGGGCCTCCCACGCGTCCGGTCGCGGTCGAGTAGATCTTCCGCCCGGCCACCGCCGTCACCTCCGCCTGAAGGTGCAGCGTGGTGCCGACGGGCACGGGTCCCACGAAGTCGGTCTCCAGCCGCCCGGTCACGGCGATCGTGCGCAGCAGCCAGTTCAGCGAGCCGAGGGTCTCGTCCAGGGCGGTGGCGAGCACCCCGCCGTGCGCGAGACCGGGGGCGCCCTGGTGGGCGGGCCGCACGGTGAACTCGGCGGTGAGCGACACGCCCTCGCCCGCCCGCGCCTCCAGGTGCAGCCCGTGCGGCTGGTCGCCGCCACAGCCGAAACACTGGCCGTAGTGCGCGCCGAGAAGCTCACCGGGCGCCGGAGCGTCCGGATGGCGCACCGGCCGCACGGCGTCGGCCGGAGGCTGAAGAGCTGCGGAAGTACGACTCACAGCCGGAGACCTTACCCGCGCGTCGGCCCGTTCCCGACACCGTGTCAAGCTTGGCTCCATGCAGCTCTCCGCCGCCCCGTACGAAGAACGCCTCACCGCCCCGCGGACGTGGTGGCTGATCTCGTTCCTCGTCGGCGTCTCGATGGCCCTGATCCTGCTTCCGTTCGGCACGCTGCCCATGCTCGGCGGCCTGGCCGGAGGCACCGCGGTCGCGGCCGTCGCCGCGAGTTCGTACGGCTCGGTCCGCATCCGCGTGGTGGGCGACTCACTGATCGCGGGCGAGGCGAAGATCCCGCTGGCGGCGCTGGGCGAGGCGGAGATCCTGGACGCGGAGGAGGCGCGCGCCTGGCGCACGCACAAGGCCGACCCGCGCGCCTTCCTGCTGCTGCGCGCCTACATCCCCACGGCCCTGCGCGTGGAGGTCACGGACCCGGAGGACCCGACTCCGTACCTGTACCTGTCCACGCGCGAGCCGGAGCGTCTGGCGGAGGCGCTGAGCGCCACGAAGCCGGAGTAGTACATCTGAGCGGGGCTTCACACCGACGGCGGTCCGGGACCGGCGGGCTTCAGCGCCCGTCGTCGTCCTTGTCGTGCCTGTCGTCGCGTTCCGCGTCAGCGCGGCGGCCCAGAGGGTCGCTGGTGATCTCGCCCATCTCCAGGGCGTCCGCCGGACGTTCCAGGGCGGGAAGCGCATCGAGGGCATCCCAGGGCACCTGGAGCTTGCGCAGGTCCGCACGGATCCGGGCGGCGAGCTTTCTCGTCTCGCTGCGGTTCATGGCCGCCCCCACGGCCGCGCCCACCAGGAACGGGATCAGGTTCGGCATGCTGCGGACCATCCGCTTCATGATCCGCTGTCGCAGCTCCCGCTTCATGCGGCTGTTCAGCGCCACGCTCAGCGTCGACGGCTTGGTCGCGTCGATCCCGCGCTCCCCCGACCACGAGTCGAGATACGCGGTGCTGCGCTGCTTGAGGTTGCCGGGCGGCCGGACGCCGTAGACCTCGTGGAGTTCGGCGATCAGCTTCAGCTCGATCGCGGCGACGCCGGTGACCTCGGCGGCCAGTTCCGTCGGCAGCGCCGGCGGCACGGGAAGCATCGCGGCCGCGCCGATGCCCGCTCCGACCGTGGCCGTCGCGCTCGCCGCGCCCGCGACGAGTTTGTCCGCGAGCTCTTCGGGCCCGAGGCCCGGGAACTGCCTGCGGAGCGTCGCCAGGTCCCGTACGGGGATCCGGGGCGCCAGTTCGATGATCCTGTCGGCGAGGTACGCGAGCCCCGCCCGGGCCCGGACACCGCCCTTGCGGGCGCTCTCCCTGGCCCTCTCCCGGATCGTCCCCGCCCGCCGTCGGGCGACGGGCGCGGGGACATCCACGGACGCCGGGAGGTCACCCCGGTCCGAAGCCGGTTCGAGCGAGGCCGCCCCCGTGCCGGTTGGGCCTCGCTCGTCGTCACGCACGCCGTACTGCGGGCCGTCCGTCGGCCCTTCGTCCGCCTTCCGCTTGGAGAAGCGGCGCTTCCAGGGAGGGGTCGAGCCAGTCACGGCCGACCCGCCCTCAGTCGCAGTCGCGGCAGATCGGCTGGCCGTTCTTCTCCCGGGCCAGCTGGCTGCGGTGGTGCACCAGGAAGCAGCTCATGCAGGTGAACTCGTCCTGCTGCTTCGGGAGCACCCGGACGGCCAGCTCCTCGTTCGAGAGATCGGCTCCGGGCAGCTCGAGGCCTTCTGCGGCCTCGAATTCGTCGACGTCCACTGCGGACGCCGACTTGTCGTTCCGCCGGGCCTTCAGTTCTTCGAGACTGTCCGAGTCGACGTCGTCATCGGTCTTGCGTGGAGTGTCGTAATCGGTTGCCATGGTCGCTCTCCCCCTCTGGGTGTCTGCGGTGTCTCCAGCGCACGTAACGCGTGAGAGGCCGGACTTGTGCCCGACCTGAGGCGGAGATTTTGCCTCACATCAAGGTCTGTTACTCAATCGACACCCAACCGGACTCCTGACGAGTGATCGGCTTGGATGGCGATGGGGACCGTACACGGTCCGAATGCCGCACCTCAAAGGCGTCTCACCCTGTACTTCCCGTGATCAAGACCCCCGAAAACCGGGATTTTCCCGGCTTTCCGACAGGGCTCATGATCACGGAGAGTAGATGGCCGGAAAGGCGCCCCTGTGATCGATCACACACGGGGTGCGCGAGGTGAGGCCTCAGAAATTCCGCGCAAAGCGAACATCCCCGTGCACCGCCGAGTTGATCGGCGACATGATCTCAGATGGGCAGCGTGACTCGCATCACGAGCCCACCTCCCTCCCGTGGCTGGGCGTAGATGTGGCCGCCGTGTGCCCGGGCCACGGACCGGACGATGGACAGACCGAGCCCGACGCCCTTGTCGCTGCCCGTGCGCTCCGTGCGCAGCCGCCGGAACGGCTCGAAGAGATTGTCGATCTCGTACGCCGGCACGACCGGGCCCGTGTTCGACACGACCAGGAGCGCCTGGCCGTGCTGGACCTCGGTGGTGACCTCGACCCAGCCGTCCTCGGCGACGTTGTAGCGCACGGCGTTCTGCACCAGGTTGAGCGCGATCCGCTCCAGCAGCACGCCATTGCCCTGGACGACCGCCGGCTTCTGTTCGCCACGGATCCGTACGCCCTTGTCCTCGGCCTCGCCGTGCACCTGGTCGATGGCCTGCGAGGCGACCTCGGCGAGGTCCACCGGGCCCCGCTCCACGATCTGGTTGTCGCTGCGGGCGAGCAGCAGCAGCCCCTCGACGAGCTGCTCGCTGCGCTCGTTGGTGGCCAGCAGCGTCTTGCCGAGCTGCTGGAGCTCCATCGGTGCGCCCGGGTCGGACAGATGCACCTCCAGGAGCGTGCGGTTGATCGCCAGCGGCGTCCTCAGCTCGTGCGAGGCGTTGCCGACGAAGCGCTGCTGGGCGGTGAAGGCACGCTGAAGGCGCTCCAGCATGTCGTCGAAGGTGTCGGCGAGCTCCTTCAGCTCGTCGTCCGGGCCGTCCAGCTCGATCCGGCGGGACAGGTCGGAGCCCGCCACCGCGCGGGCGGTACGGGTGATCCGGCCCAGCGGCGACAGGACCCGGCCGGCCATGGCGTAGCCGAACGCGAAGGCGATGACCGCCAGGCCCAGCAGCGCCAGGAGCGAGCGGCTGAGCAGGTTGTCCAGGGCGGCCTGCCGCTGATCGTTGACGCACTGGTTCATGGCGTGGTTGAACTCGCTGGGCGAGGCCTGGCTGGGCAGGTTGCAGATGTCGCTGGTGACCTTGCCCTCGACGATCTTGAACGGCAGCTCGCTGCCCACGTTCAGCGCCTGCGCGGCCAGCAGGTAGATGATCGACAGCAGCAGGATGCCGGCGATCAGGAACATGCCGCCGTAGAGCAGCGTGAGCCTTATGCGGATGGTCGGGCGCAGCCACGGGAAGGGCGGCGCGGGCCTCCTGGGGTCCCAGGTGGGCTTCGGGGGCGCCTGCGGAGGCGCGGGAGTCGCTGCCACGGGGTATCAGATCCGGTAGCCGGAGCCGGGGACGGTGACGATGACGGGCGGCTCGCCGAGCTTGCGGCGCAGGGTCATGACGGTCACGCGCACGACGTTGGTGAACGGGTCGGTGTTCTCGTCCCAGGCCTTCTCCAGCAGCTGCTCCGCGGAGACGACCGCGCCCTCGCTGCGCATCAGCACCTCCAGGACGGCGAACTCCTTGGGTGCGAGCTGGACCTCCTTGCCGTCGCGGAAGACCTCGCGGCGGTTGGGGTCGAGCTTGATGCCGGAGCGCTCAAGGACGGGCGGCAGGGGCACGCTGGTGCGCCGGCCGAGGGCCCGCACGCGGGCGATGAGCTCGCTGAACGCGAAGGGCTTGGGCAGATAGTCGTCGGCGCCGATCTCCAGGCCCTCCACGCGGTCGCTGACGTCGCCGGAGGCCGTGAGCATCAGCACGCGTGTGGGCATGCCCAGCTCGACGATCTTGCGGCAGACGTCGTCGCCGTGCACGAGCGGGAGGTCGCGGTCGAGGACGACCACGTCGTAGTCGTTGACACCGATGCGTTCGAGGGCGGCCGCGCCGTCGTACACGACGTCGACGGCCATGGCCTCCCGGCGCAGTCCGGTGGCCACCGCATCGGCGAGCAGTTGCTCGTCCTCGACGACGAGTACGCGCACGTCCCTGGTCCTTCCTCATGTCCACCC
Organism: Streptomyces sp. NPDC041940; assembly: GCF_055589465.1. Lineage (NCBI taxonomy): Bacteria > Bacillati > Actinomycetota > Actinomycetes > Kitasatosporales > Streptomycetaceae > Streptomyces > Streptomyces sp. NPDC041940. The sequence continues at coordinate 3,693 of NZ_JBVJBP010000021.1, read as the reverse complement.
GCACAGCGCTTCACGGGCGCGTGCGGGCAGGGGTCTTCGACGGTCTGTTGGTGTGTTGCCCTCCATCCTGCCCTTTTCGGCCATAAGTCGGAGGTAAGGCGGGTGAGGGAGAGGTCGGGCCCGGGTGTGAGCGCGGGTGCGGGCGCGGGGAATAGGAGATTTTCTCCTCCGGTTAGGTTTCCACGGAAGAGAGCTTGGGGAGGACGGCTTTACATCCCACGATCACACTCTGCTGGCACCGCACCACCATGCGGTGCGCATCAATCCGCTTTTCCGCGGAGCGGGCGTGGGTGTCCGGCACCGCCGCCGCCCAGCAGAGCGGCGCTGGGCATCCACGGAGACGTGATCGTCCCTTCCGAACGGCACACCCCCGTGCCATCGACCCACGACCCAGGACGAGGGGGCGCAGCATGGACGCATTCACCGCAGGACTTCTGCAGCGCATAAGGGCGACCGAGTCCGATCTGTCCCGGGCTCGCGACGAGGGCGACGACTTCCTCGTCGAAGTGGAGCAGGGCGAGCTCGACGACCTGCGCCGCCTCGCCGCCGAGCACGGTGTGGAGGTCGGCGCGTCACGCGTCTGATCGGCCCGAAAGCGCGACGAGGGACCCCGGCGAATCCAGCGCCGGGGTCCCTTCGCATGCCGTGGTCCCGCATGCCGGGATCCCTTCACGGCCGGGGTCCCTCCGCACGCCGAGGCCCTTTCACGTCCGGTGTCTCCCCGCACGCCGGGACCCCTTCGCAACGCCGGGGTCTCCCCGCACGCCGGGATCTCTTCGCACGCCGAGGTCCCTTCACGTGCGGCGTCCCCCCGCACGCCGGTGACCCTGCCCCTCCCGGTGCCCACCCCGTCCGTCGGCGCCTTTCAGCCCGGCGGCAGCGGTTTTCCGTCGCTCTGGTGCTCGGCGGCGGTCGGCGGTGCCGGGCCTTCCGCGGACCGCCGGCTCAGTCGTGCCACGCTCCGAAGTCCTCCAGCAGGCGCTGGAGGGGTTCGAACACGCCCGGGGTCCCCGCGACGGTCAGGTCCCGTGACGGCCGCTCTCCGGGGCGCCCGCCCGTCAGCGCGCCCGCCTCCCGGGCGATGAGGTCCCCGGCCGCGAAGTCCCAGGCGTGCAGACCCCGCTCGTAGTACCCGTCGAGCCGGCCGCAGGCCACGTCGCACAGGTCGACCGCCGCCGAGCCGCTGCGCCGGATGTCCCGCAGCAGCGGGAGGAGCCGGGCGGCCACCTCGGCCTGGTGGGTGCGGACCTCGGTGACGTAGTTGAACCCGGTGGAGACCAGGGCCTGGTCCAGCGGAGGCGCGGGACGGCAGGCGAGCGCCCGCTCGCCCTCCCACGCGCCGGTGGCCCACGCCCCGCCGCCGCGCACGGCGTGGTAGGTCTCGCCCCGCATGGGCGCGGCGACGACCCCGACGACGGTCTCGCCGTCCTGCTCGGCCGCGATGGACACCGCCCAGGTCGGCAGGCCGTACAGGTAGTTGACCGTGCCGTCGAGCGGGTCGATCACCCAGCGCACCCCGCTCGTGCCCTCGACGGAGGCGCCCTCCTCGCCGAGGAAGCCGTCGTCGGGGCGCCGCCCGGAGATCAGATCGGTGATCAGCTTCTCCGCCGCGATGTCCATCTCGGTGACGACGTCGATCGGGCTGGACTTCGTCCTGGCCACGGCCAGGTCGGCGGGGCGGCCGTCACGCAGCAGCGCGCCGGCGTGGCGGGCGGCCTCCTGGGCGAGTTCGAGCAGGTCCCGGTGCAGGGCGTCGGTCACGGGTCTCCTCAGGCGTAGGGGCTGTCGGCGCCCGCGGCGGCGGGGCGGGGGGCACGGGCCGGGCAGCAGCCGACCGGGCAGAGGTGGTGGCTGGGGCCGAGCGCGCCGAGGGCGCAGGGGGTGACCTCCTGGCCGCGCTCCACGGCGGCCCGCTCCAGGATCAGCTCGCGGACGGCCGCCGCGAACCGCGGGTCGGCGCCCACGGTGGCCGAGCGGCGCACCGGCAGGCCCAGCTCCTCGGCCTTGGCCTTCGCCTCGGTGTCGAGGTCGTAGAGGACCTCCATGTGGTCGGAGACGAAGCCGATGGGGGCCATGACCACGGCCGGGACGCCGGCGGCGTGCCGCTCCTCCAGGTGGTCGCAGATGTCGGGCTCCAGCCAGGGGATGTGCGGAGCGCCGGAGCGGGACTGGTAGACGAGTCGCCAGGGGTGGTCGACGCCGGTGCGCTCGCGGACGGCGTCGGCGATCAGCCGGGCGACGTCCAGGTGCTGCTCGACGTAGGCGCCGCCCTCGCCGTGGGCCTCGGCGGGGCCGGAGCTGTCGGCGGCGGAGGTGGGGATGGAGTGGGTGGTGAAGGCGATGTGGGCGCCCGCGCGGACGTCCTCGGGGAGGTCCGCGAGGGAGCGCAGCACACCGTCGATCATGGGTTCGACGAAGCCGGGGTGGTTGAAGTAGTGCCGCAGCTTGTCGATCTTCGGCAGCTCCAGGCCCTCGGCCTCCAGGGCGGCCAGCGCGTCCGCGAGGTTCTCCCGGTACTGGCGGCAGCCCGAGTAGGAGGCGTAGGCGCTGGTGGCGAGGACGAGGATGCGGCGCCGGCCGTCGGCCACCATCTCGCGCAGGGTGTCCGTCAGGTACGGCGCCCAGTTGCGGTTGCCCCAGTAGACCGGCAGGTCCAGGCCGTGCTCGGCGAAGTCCTTGCGCAGGGCTTCCAGCAGGGCGCGGTTCTGGTCGTTGATGGGGCTGACCCCGCCGAACAGGAAGTAGTGCTGCCCGACTTCCTTGAGGCGTTCCTTCGGGATGCCGCGCCCGCGCGTGACGTTCTCCAGGAACGGGACCACGTCGTCCGGGCCTTCGGGGCCGCCGAAGGAGAGCAGGAGCAGGGCGTCGTACGGGGTGGCATCGAGCGCGTCTGGCATGAGTCGATCCTGCCACCCGGCACTGACAGCGGGGAAACAGCGAGGCGAAGAGTCTGGTTCCAGTTGATTGAGACGGGTTTGTCCCCCCGTTTTCCGTCCGCGTCACCCGGGTGCAATTAGGGTCACCTAACTCGTAAGCTGTATCAGCCGCATTCGCGCCTTACTGAGCCGCTCCGGAGAACCACGTGCCCAGCCCTTACAGAGCCCTCTTCGCCGAGCCCGGCACCAAGGCGTTCTCCGCCGCGGGATTCCTCGGCCGGATGCCGTTGTCCATGATGGGCATCGGCGTGGTCACGATGGTCTCCCAGCTCACCGGCCGCTACGGCCTCGCGGGTGCCCTGTCGGCGACCATGGCGCTGTCCGCCGCCGTGCTGGGGCCGCAGATCTCCCGGCTGGTGGACCGGCACGGACAGCGCCGGGTGCTGCGCCCGGCGACCCTGGTCGCCCTGACCGCGGCGGCCGGACTGCTGCTCGCCGCCCACTTCCGGTGGCCTGACTGGGTGCTGTTCGTCTGCTCGGCCGGGATCGGCTCCGTGCCGAGCCTGGGCGCGATGATCCGGGCCCGCTGGGCGGCGCTGTACCGGGGCACCCCGAAGCTGCACACCGCCTATTCGTTCGAGTCGGTCGTGGACGAGGTCTGCTTCATCTTCGGGCCGATCATCTCCATCGGCCTGTCCACGGTCTGGTTCCCCGAGGCGGGTCCCCTGCTGGCCGCCTGCTTCCTCGCGGCCGGTGTCTTCTGGCTGACCGCCCAGCGCGCCACCGAGCCGGAGCCGCACCCGCGCGAGCGGCACGG
>NZ_JBVJBP010000020.1:0-177262 GCF_055589465.1 Streptomyces sp. NPDC041940 | reverse complement strand
AGCGCCGATGGTACTGCAGGGGGGACCCTGTGGGAGAGTAGGACGCCGCCGAACAATCATTCAAAGGAAACCCCGCATCTTCGGATGCGGGGTTTCTTTGCGTTTAGGGTCGTGCATATGAACTACGATCTCGTCATTTTCGACAACGATGGTGTCCTCGTAGACAGTGAGCCCATCTCCAACCGGCTGCTGGCCGCGTATCTCACCGAACTCGGGCACCCGACCTCGTACGAGGAGTCGATTCGGGACTACATGGGGTCGGCCATGCACCGGATTCATGAGCTGGTTCTCGAGCGGACGGGACAGCGGTTGCCGGAGAGCTTCGACGACGTCTTTCACGCCCGGGTGTTCGCGGCGTTCGAGAAGGAGCTCGTGGCTGTGGCCGGGGCGTCCGGCGTCCTGGAGAAGCTCGCCGCGGACGGGGTGCCGTACTGCGTGGCCTCGTCCGGGAGCCATGAGCGGATTCGGGTGGGGCATCGGACGACCGGGCTCGATCGGTGGTTCGACGAGGGGCGGATCTTCAGCTCGCAGGACGTCGGGAGGGGGAAGCCGGCTCCCGATCTGTTTCTGTACGCCGCCGAGCGGATGGGGGTCGCGCCGGAGCGGTGTGTCGTCGTCGAGGACAGTCCGCTGGGGGTGCGGGCGGCGGTCGCGGCCGGGATGGACGTGTACGGGTTCACCGCCATGACTCCGGCGGAGAGGCTCGCCGGCGCCACCCGGCTCTTCTCCGATATGGGGGAGCTGGCCGATCTGCTGGTGTGAGCCCATGGAAGATGAGGCAAATTCATCTTTGGCTGGATCTACCCACGGGTAAGCCGGGGCCCTACGCTCGCCGCCATGACTGATGTGCTGCGGCGCGGCAGAGGTTCGTTGGCGTTCAGCTTTTTCGTGCAGGGGGTCGCCTTCGCTCTGCTCGTGACGCGGATCCCGGCCATCCAGGACCGGTACGGGGTGTCCGACGCGCTGCTGCCCGCCTTTCTGGCCGCTGTGCCGATCCTCGCCGGGGTCGGGAGCGTCACCACCGAGCGGCTGGTGAAGCGGGTGCCGCCGAGCCGGCTGCTGCGGTGGTCCCAGCCCGTGGTGCTGCTGGCGCTGCTCGGGGTGGGGGCCGGGGAGCGGATGGTGGAGCTGGGGGTCGCGCTCGCGGCGTTCGGGCTCGCCGTCGGGGTGCTGGACGCGTCGATGAACATGCTCGGGGTGAGCCTGCAGCGGGCGTACGGGCGCAGCATCATGCTCAGTTTCCACGCGGTCTACAGCCTGGGCGGGATCGTCGGGGCCTCGCTGGCGTGGGTGGGGGCGCACTGGGATCTGGCGCTGTGGGTGTCGTATCTGCCGGTCGTGCTGGTGCTGTTGCCGGCTGTGCTGGTGGGGAGCCGTTGGTATGTGGACGGCGGCGATGCGGCGCCGGTAGCGGAGTCCGGGGTGGAGGGGAAGGCGGGCGAGGGGCAGGCCCTCGCGTTCAAGTTGCTGTTGCCGCTGTGTCTGGTGATGACCGTCGCGTACATCGGGGACTCGACGGTCTCCAACTGGAGTGCGAAGTATCTGCAGGACGTGCTGGGCAGCTCGGAGCAGATGGCGACGGTGCCGTACAACGTGTACATGGTCACCACGCTGCTGGGGCGGGCGTTGGGGGACTTCGGGGTGCGGCGGTTCGGGGCGGTCGCGGTCGTGCGGGCCGGGGCGCTGGTCGCGGCGGGTGGGTTCGCCGTGGTGGCGGCGGCGCCCGGGGCGTGGGTCGGGATGCTGGGGTTCACGCTGCTGGGGCTGGGACTGTGTGTGCTGGTGCCGCAGACGTTCGCGGCGGCCGGCAGGTTGTTCCCGGGGGCTTCGGACGCGGCCGTCGCGCGGCTGAATGTCTTCAACTATGTGGGGTTCTTGATCGGTTCGCCGTTGGTGGGGGCGCTCGGGGATCTGTGGAGTTACCGCGGGGCCATGCTCGTGCCGATGGTGTTGGTGCTGGTGACGCTGGTGTACGCCCGGTCGTTCGCCGCTCAACCGGACCGATACGGTGGCGGTCATGAGCGGCCGCACACAGCTGATGTGGGACGAGGCAGTAACGGGCTATGACTTTGGTCCCGGGCATCCGATGGACCCGGTCCGGCTCGCGCTGACCCGGAGACTGGTCGACGCCTTCGGGCTGGACCGTGAGGTGGAGGTGGTCGCCGCGAAGGCGGCCGGGGAGTCGACGCTGCGGCTCGTCCACCGGGAGGACTACATCGAGGCGGTGAAGGCCGCGTCGGCCGATCCGGGCGCGGCGGACCAGTCGTACGGGCTGGGGACGATGGACGATCCGGCCTTCGCGGGGATGCACGAGGTGTCGTCGCTGATCGCCGGGCAGTCGGTGGGGGCGGCGGAGGCCGTGTGGCGCGGGGAGACGTCGCACGCGGTGAACTTCGCGGGCGGGCTGCATCACGCGATGCCGGGTGGTGCGTCCGGGTTCTGCATCTACAACGACGCGTCGCTGGCGATCGCCCGGCTGCTGGAGCTCGGGGCCGAGCGGGTCGCCTACATCGATGTCGACGTGCATCACGGGGACGGGGTCCAGGCGGCGTTCTGGGACGACCCGCGGGTGCTGACGATCTCGCTGCACGAGCATCCCCGGACGCTGTTCCCGCAGACCGGGTGGCCGGAGGAGACCGGGGCGGATTCCGCGGAGGGCTCGGCGGTGAACGTGGCGCTGCCGGCCGGGACCGGGGACGCCGGGTGGCTGCGGGCGTTCCATTCCGTGGTGCCGGAGCTGATCGCCGACTTCCGGCCGCAGGTGCTGGTGACGCAGCACGGGGCCGACACGCATTTCGAGGATCCGCTCGCGCATCTGGCCGTGTCGCTGGACGCGCAGCGGGCGGTGCAGGTGGCCTGTCACGACCTGGCGCACGAGTACGCCGACGGGCGGTGGGTGGCCCTGGGCGGGGGCGGTTACGCGGTGGTGGACGTCGTACCGAGGTCCTGGACGCATCTGGTCGCCATCGCGGCGCACCGGGAGGTCGAGCCCGAGGCGGTGATCCCCGAGGGGTGGCGGCAGGAAGTGTTCGCGAGGACGCGGCAGTTGGCCCCGGCGCGAATGACGGACGGGCGCTGGCCCGTGGAGTGGACCGGTTGGGAGGCGGGGTACGACCCGGCGGACCGGCTGGACCAGGCGGTGCTGGCGGCCCGGCGGGCGGTGTTCCCGCTGCGGGGGCTGCTGCCGGGGTGAGGCGCCCTTGGTGGGCCGGGTGGGCCTGGTAGGCCGACCGAGCGGTGTTCGGCGGTTCCCGGGACAGGTGAGGACCCGGTCGCGGACGATCTTCTCGTGCTGACCCCCGAAGTTCTTCGTACGCACCTGGTGGGTGCACGTCTCGCCGGTACCGTGGCCACATCGCGTGAGGAGAGCCTGCGCAGCTATCGGCTCTTCGCTGCCCGGGACCCCCGTGTGCTGCTCGGCATCGATCCCGAAGGGGCTTGGAAGCAGCGGGAATTGATCGAGCTGATGGCGGACAGGTGCGGTGTTTCGGCCGATTCTCGGAGGACTTCCGGCCAGGACGTGATCGATCCGCGGCGGACGGTGGCCGCGCTGGACACCTTCGCGGACCGTCTCGCCGATGTCGCCCGGCGGGGTGCTCCGGTGCTTCTCGGTACCGGGCATCCGCACCGGCTGCTCGGCTTCTACGCCGCTCTGGCAGACGCGCTGTCGGCGGCGGGGTGTGCGGTTCTCACCCCCGCGCAGGGTCGCTGTGTCGACATAACGACCCGGTTCGGCCTACGCACGTACAACCTCGACTACGTACGAGGAGTCGCGTTGGTGCGGGCGCCCGGGGTGGAACGCCCCGGGCGTGAGCCCGGCGCACATACGCACTCACCGCTCCCGGTTCGTACCGCGCTGGCCGCGGCGGCGGAGGCCGGCGGGCCCCTGCCCGAGCTGGTGATCGGGGATCACGGGTGGGTCTGCGGGGCAGGTCAGCTGGGGTTCGAGGCCATCGGGCCGGCTGATACGGACGACCCCGCCCCGTTCGTCGGGCAGGCGGAGGGGTCCGTGTCCGTCGTCGTTCCACTTGATGACGGCGTGCGATCTGATTACTACCTGCCGCTTACCCGCTACGTACTCAATCGGGCGTGTCTGTCACAGTAGGCCGTTGATGGGTGCACCTCTTCCCCACTCGCATCACTGGCACCTACATTGGGGAGTGAGCACGCAGCGACGAAGAGTCACCGGAAGGGGAAGCCGGTGGCCGTCGAGTGCGGAAGGTTCAGGTGTGTCATGGCTGCAGCTGGCGAGAGGCCTCTGAACGAGGTTCAGTTCCTTACCGTGGCGGAAGTCGCCTCGGTGATGCGAGTGTCGAAGATGACCGTGTACCGGCTGGTGCACAGCGGTCATCTGCCCGCGATCCGTGTGGGGCGGTCTTTCCGCGTCCCGGAGCAAGCGGTTCACGAGTACCTCCGCGAGAGTTACGTGGGGGTGGAAACCGCCTGACGGCTGGGGCGGGGTGATCCCTCACAGGGCACTCGGGATCACCCTGTCCTCCTCGATTACGACCTCAGCGCTCGGGCGGGTAGGCTAGCCCCTCGTAGGTCGTATGGGCCCATGGCGCCCAGCACCGAGTGATGAGAAGTGAGCGAGGGTAGTCGTGGGCTCTGTTATCAAGAAGCGGCGCAAGCGGATGGCCAAGAAGAAGCACCGCAAGCTGCTCAAGCGCACGCGCGTTCAGCGTCGCAACAAGAAGTAAGTTCGCGACGCGGACGCCGCGAGAGCGTCGTTGTGGCCCCCCACCCGTTGGTGGGGGGCCACACGTGTATCGCCACGCAGGTCCGGCTGCTTTCCCGTCGGGCTTCCGTCACTTCGCGCATCGGGCGGTCATCACAGCGCAACACCGAACCGCTAAGTTGGCCCCACGGGGGAACGCGGCGGGGACCAGAGGTTGTGGAAGGAAGGCGCTGATCTTGGGCAAGGTCGTGCTCGTGACCGGAGTGGCCCGCCAGCTGGGGGGCCGGTTCGTGCGGCGGATCCAGCGGGACCCCGAGGTGGACCGGGTGATCGCCGTGGACGCGGTGCCGCCCGAGCACCATCTCGGCGGAGCGGACTTCATCCAGGCCGACATCCGGCAGCCCACGATCGCGCGGGTGCTCGCCGAGACGGCCGCCGACACGATCGTCCACCTGGACGTGACGGGCACACCGCTGGGCAGCGGCAACCGGGCCTCCCTGAAGGAGACCAACGTCATCGGCACCATGCAGCTGCTCGGTGCCTGCCAGAAGTCCCCGGCCGTGCAGCGGCTCGTCGTGAAGTCCAGCACCAACGTCTACGGCTCCGCGCCCCGCGACCCGGCCGTCTTCACCGAGACGACCCCGCCCAAGTCCCTGCCCAGCGGCGGCTTCGCCAAGGACACGGTGGAGGTCGAGGGCTACGTCCGCGGCTTCGCGCGCCGCCGGCCCGACGTGGCCGTGTGCGTGCCGCGGTTCGCCAACATCCTCGGCCCGACCGCGGACACCCCGCTCGCCTCGTACTTCGCGCTGCCGGTCCTGCCGACCGTGTTCGGCTACGACCCCAGGCTGCAGTTCGTGCACGAGGACGATGTGATCGAGGTGCTGCGGATCGCCTCGCACGAGCCCCGGCGGGGCACCCTCAACAGCGGCACCTTCAACATCGCCGGCGACGGCGTCCTGTTGCTCTCCCAGTGCTCCCGGCGTCTCGGGCGGCCCACGGTGCCGCTGCCGCTCCCGGCCGTCACCTGGGCGGGCTCGCTGGTGCGTACGCTGGGGATGACGGACTTCTCGCCCGAGCAGATCCGGCTGCTCACCCACGGCCGGGTCGTGGCCACGGGCCAGATGCGAGAAACGCTGGGATTCCAGCCCAAATACACGACCGCGGAGACGTTCGCGGACTTCGCCCGCAGCCAGGGACCCGGACTTCTTCCGCCGGAGGCCCTCGCGGGGGCCGTCGACCGGATCGCCGCACTGCCCCTCGCGGGCGACGGCCACCCACCGACGCAGAGCGCCAACTGAGGAGCGCATCAACGATGGCGGATGCCAAGGTCATTCCGTTCGACGACGACCGGTCCCGCGGAAGCGCCGTGCAGCGCCCCCAGCGGCGCCGGAGCGCGGGCAACCGCCGCTCGGGCCCGGAGTCGGCGCCGGTGGGTGAGGTGCAGCCCCTGCCCACCAGGGCTGTTCCGCAGGATGATGTTCCTGTGACTTCTGAGGAGCAGCCGCCGGAGCGGTCCCAGGACGGCGACGGCGGTCTGGAACGGCGGATCGCGGGCGGGCTCGCGTTCCTGCGCCGACGCCTCACCGGGGACTACGAGGTCGACGACTTCGGCTACGACGAGGAACTCACCGACCAAGTCCTGATGTCCCTGCTGCGCCCGCTGTACGACAAGTACTTCCGGGTCGAGGTGAAGGGCATCGAGAACATCCCGTCCGAGGGCGGGGCGTTGATCGTCGCGAACCATTCCGGGACGCTGCCGATGGACGGCCTGATGATGCAGGTCGCCGTGCACGACAACCATCCGGCGGGGCGGCATCTGCGCCTGCTCGCCGCCGATCTGGTGTTCATGCTGCCGGTGGTCAACGAACTGGCCCGCAAACTCGGCCACACCCTGGCCTGTGCCGAGGACGCGGCACGGCTGCTGGAACAGGGCGAGCTGGTCGGGGTGATGCCGGAGGGCTTCAAGGGCCTCGGCAAGCCCTTCGCGGACCGGTACAAGCTCCAGCGCTTCGGCCGCGGGGGTTTTGTCTCGACGGCCCTGCGCGCCGGGACGCCGATCGTGCCCTGCTCGATCGTCGGGGCCGAGGAGATCTACCCGATGATCGGCAACGCCAAGACGGTCGCCCGGCTGCTGGGCTTTCCGTACTTCCCGGTCACGCCCACGTTCCCCTGGCTCGGCCCGCTCGGCGCGATTCCGCTGCCGACCAAGTGGACGATCCAGTTCGGCGAGCCGATCCGCACGGATGGCTATCCGCCGGAGGCGGCCGAGGACCCGATGCTGATGTTCAACCTGACCGATCAGGTCAGGGAGCAGATCCAGCACACGCTGTACAAGCTTTTGGTGCAGCGGCGGTCGGTTTTCTTCTGATGCTTCGCCTGCGGTGCGGGGCGCCCCTGCGAGGGGCGCCCCGCACCGTCTAGCGTGCGTCCTCGCCGTCGATGCCCAGGCCGGGCAGTAGGCCGGGCAGGAGCGGTGGGAGGGTTACGTCCGGCTTGGGGACGGCTGGGCTGCCCTCCGTGGACGGGGAGGTGCTCGCGTCGCTGTCCTTCGGCGGGTCGAGCAGGCCGCCGGTGCTGCCGCCGAGCAGGCCGTCGCTGTCGCTGCCGGAGCCGGCCGAACGGCTGGGGCTGCCGCTGCTTCCGCCGGTGCCGCCCTTGTCGGTGCGCCCGCCGCCGCTCTTGCCGGGCTGGGCCGACCGGTCGGTGGCGGAGGAGGAGCCGGTGGAGGCCGACTCGGAGGCGCCTCGGTGCTTGCCCTCGCCGCCGTTCTTCGCCGGGGGCTCCGGGAGCAGGGAGCGCAGCGGGGCGACGTCCTCCTCTATGGCGTCGAACACCGACGACACCTGGTCACTGACGTCCCCGAGCTGGACGGGGAGCCTCTCGCGCAGTTCGCCCCAGGCCTCGCGGTGGGAGCGGGAGAACGCCGACAGGGCCTGGATGGGGCCCAGGGAGTCCGGGTCGTGCTCGTACGCCTCGCTGAGCAGCCGGTGGCCTTCCGACGCGTCGTGCCGCATGCCGGACAGGGCGCGGCGGATCTCGCCGAGGGACTCGTGGTCCAGGGGACCGCTGCGGCCTCGCTCCATCAGGCGGCGGGCTTCGCTGAGCCGGGTGGAGGCCTGGTCGAGGTAGACCCGGCCGCGCTCGTCGGCGCTGTCGGCGAGGCCGAGTTTCACGTCCTCGATGCCGCGCTTGAGGCCGTAGAGCGAATCGCCGGGCAGGGCGTCGGAGCTGGCGGCGGAGACCCCGCCGAAGGCGCTCGCGGCCACGCCGACACTGAGCCCGCCCGCGGTGAGGCCCTTGGCGAGCCGGGAACGCGGCCGGAACTTCTTCAGTGAGTCGGCTCGGTGGGCGCCACGGGAGCGCTGTCCGGGGACCGCTCGGTCCGTCGCCCCGGCTCCTGCGGTGCCCTCCTGGAGCATGGCCTCGAACGCGGCCACCAGCTGGGCCCGCTGGACGACCTTGACCTCCGGGTCGAGCTCCGGCTTGGGCAGCGCGTCGAGACCGGAGGCCAGCGCCGTCAGGCGTGCCGGTTCGGTCTGTTCCGCGGGTGCCGGGGCTGGTGCCGAACCTTCGGACTGCTCGGCCGCCGTGCCCTGCTCGGACTCCTCCAGGGCCTGGGCGAAGGCGTTCGCCCGCCGGTGTGCCGATACGTTCGCGATCACAGGCGGCACCTCCTCTCGTCATGACGGTCGACTCCCCAGGGGGTCCTGAGGGTTGCACACCCTGACCTCAACCACACGATCGAGTGATCGGGGTCGGCCAGGGGTGACCACAGGGAGCCTGCATCCCGCACAACGAGCGGCGCGGCACTTGGGTTACGGACCCCGGCTGATCGAATGCCGAAGCCAACGGACTGTCACGGAACGTGAGTTGAATGTCGCCGAGCGTGCGGGCCGGTCAGCGGGCGTCTTCCGGGAGGAGCCGGGCGAGAGTGCGGACGGCCCGGTACTGGAGGGTCTTGATGGCGCCCTCGTTCTTGCCCATCACGCGGGCGGTCTCGGCGACGGAGAGGCCCTGGAGGAAGCGGAGTGTCACGCACTCCTGCTGCTGGGGGTTGAGCCGCCGTACGGCGTCGAGCAGGGCGGCGTTGGAGAGGGACTCCAGGACGGAGTCCTCGGGGGAGCGCTCGACCTCGTTGGCGTCGAGCATCTCGCCGGTGGTGACCTCGAGGCGGAAGCGGCTGGACTTGAAGTGGTCCGCGACGAGATTGCGGGCGATGGTGACCAGCCAGGCGCCGAAGTCGCGGCCCTGCCAGGTGAACGTGCCGATGCGGCGCAGGGCTCGCAGAAAGGTCTCGCTGGTGAGGTCCTCGGCTGTCGCCTTTCCTCCGACCCGGTAGTAGATGTACCGGTACACGGTGTCGCTGTACTGGTCGTAGAGACGGCCGAAGGCGTCGGCCTCGCCGGCCTGGGCGCGCTCCACCAGGTCCATCATGCGGGCGCTGTCGCTGTCCGCCGCGGGCCGTCGGGCGGTGGCCCCGCCGGACGGGCGCCCTCGTCTGCCGACCGCGGCGCTGCCGTCGGCCAGTGCGTAGCAAGGGCCTACGGGTGCGGCGGTGGCGAATGCGGGGACGGCGTACGCGGTGGGGACGAAGCCGCGCAGCAGGTCGAGGACCGTTGCGCGCAGCGTAGCCAGGCCCGAGGCGTCAACCCCGACGTGTGGGTACACGGGACTCCCAGAGGCAGAGCTTCCATCACGTGCAGTGCGGGACCTTTCACCCGTCGTAGCGACGGAGGGGTACCGGTTTGCGTCTGAGGAGAATAACGCTTCGTGCAGGCTCTGCTACACCGAGTTGCTCAAATCATCGATTACGTCGCTTCCGTAACCGATTGACGCCGGATCAAGTGCCGGATTGTGAACAGTTGTTGATCGGAAGGGTTCGGATTGCGGCTGAGTCCAGGGCGTGTTGTGGCCGTGTCCAGCCAAGAGGACTGGACACGAGGTTTTGGGGGTACGCCAGTTGGATTTACGGGCGTTGTCATCCCGCAAACGATGGTGTCCCGGATTGATCGGGTCGTCAGCGACGGCGGCGGTGCAGGGCGATCGCGGCCGCCGTGCCGCCCGCCACGGCCCCCACGCCGGCCGCCGCGGGGATGCCGACCTTGGCCGCCTTGCGGCCGGTGCGGTAGTCGCGCAGACGCCAGTCCAGCTCGCGGGCGTGCCTGCGCAGCTTGGAGTCCGGGTTGATGGCGTAGGGGTGGCCGACCAGGGACAGCATCGGGATGTCGTTGTGGGAGTCGCTGTAGGCGGCGCAGCGGGTCAGGTCCAGGCCCTCCGCCGCGGCCAGCGCACGGACCGCCTCGGCCTTCGCGGGGCCGTGCAGCGGTTCGCCGACGAGCTTGCCCGTGTAGACGCCGTCGACCGACTCGGCGACCGTGCCCAGGGCGCCGGTCAGGCCCAGGCGGCGGGCGATGACCTGGGCGATCTCGACGGGCGCCGCCGTCACCAGCCAGACCTTCTGGCCCGCGTCCAGGTGGGCCTCGGCGAGGGCGCGGGTGCCGGGCCAGATGCGCTCGGCCATGTACTCGTCGTAGATCTCCTCGCCGATCGACTGCAGTTCGGCGACGCGGTGGCCCTTGACGATCGACAGGGCCGATTCGCGGGCCTCCTGCATGTGCTCGGGGTCCTCGACCCCGGCCAGCCGGAACCACGCCTGCTGCCAGGCGAACTTCGCGAGGTCGCGGGTCTCGAAGAACTTCCGCTTGTACAGGCCCCGCCCGAAGTGGAAGATCGCGGCGCCCTGCATGACCGTGTTGTCCAGGTCGAAGAAGGCGGCGGCCCGGTCGTCGCCGTGGACCGGGAACTGCGGTTCCTCGGTCGTGCTGGAAGCTTCCTGCGTGGATTTGCGGGCTGCCTCCGCCGAGGCCTCGCCTGCCAAAACGCTCCGCGCCGTGGCGGAGCGCCTACGGGGAGTGAGCCATCCGAGAGCGGCCATGGCGTGAGCATAGCCAGTTTGTTCGGGGGTTCCGGAGTCGAGAGGTTGGGAGCGTGTGAACTCTCGGCGAGTGTGTCGTTAAAGAGGGCGCGCGACAATGGCCGACATGAGTCCCCTCTTTCGCCGCACACCCCCTCGGGACCGGCTCGTCACCCTGATCCGCAAGCCCGGCTGCCATCTGTGTGATGACGCACAGGTCGTTGTGGAGAAGGTGTGCGGTGATCTCGGTGTCCCCTGGGAGCAGAAGGACATCACCGAGGACCGGGAGCTGCACGACCAGTACTGGGAGCAGATCCCGGTTGTGCTGGTGGACGGCAGGCAGCACACGTTCTGGCGCGTGAACGAGGGGCGGCTGCGCAAGGCCCTGACCGACTGAGTCCGGCCGTCCGGCGACTGACCGAGCAGTCCAAAGCGGCCGTAGGGGTCGCTTAGGATCGAGGGTGACTGGTCTCGGGGGCGGGATACACAGAGGAGAGTGTGCTGTTTTGCCCCCAGAAGCGAAGGAACGACGGTGCTTGTGCGCCGGTTCCCCGGGAGTGCGCCGGGGGCGCGTGAGCCCGGTCACGTTGGGCGGGCAAAACGGACACCATCTTTGTGCACGCGTTCACAAAGACATAGCCTGCTTTCGACGGGGCGGTCATGTAGGGACGTATGGCCGCCTACAGCCCCGCTCTACCCGCAGGAGCACCGTGGCAACTGGCCGAACTCACCGACCGGCGACCCGCAGCCGAGGGATTCCCGAGGCCACCGTCGCCCGGCTTCCGCTGTATCTCCGCGCTCTGACCGCGCTGTCGGAGCGCTCGGTACCCACGGTCTCCTCCGAGGAGCTCGCGGCCGCCGCGGGGGTCAACTCCGCGAAGCTGCGCAAGGACTTCTCGTACCTGGGGTCGTACGGCACCAGGGGTGTCGGCTACGACGTCGAGTATCTCGTCTACCAGATCTCCCGTGAGCTGGGGCTCACGCAGGACTGGCCGGTTGTGATCGTCGGTATCGGTAACCTCGGTGCCGCGCTCGCCAACTACGGCGGTTTTGCCTCCCGCGGTTTCCGGGTCGCCGCGCTCATCGACGCCGACCCGGCCATGGCGGGCAAGCCCGTCGCCGGGATCCCCGTGCAGCACTCCGACGACCTGGAGAAGATCATCCAGGACAACGGCGTGTCGATCGGTGTCATCGCCACCCCCGCCGGTGCCGCCCAGGCGGTCTGCGAGCGGCTCGTGGCCGCCGGTGTCACCTCCATCCTGAACTTCGCGCCGACCGTGCTGTCCGTGCCCGAGGGCGTCGACGTGCGCAAGGTCGACCTCTCCATCGAGCTGCAGATCCTCGCCTTCCACGAGCAGCGCAAGGCCGGCGAGGGGGCCGCCGCCTCCGACGGGGGCGCCCCGGCCGTCGCCGCCCGCAACGAGTCCGCCGACCAGGGGCCTGACGGGGACATGCCCGCCGTGATGCCGGCATGAGCCTTCTCGTCGTCGGACTCAGCCACCGCAGCGCCCCGGTCAGCGTCCTGGAGCGGGCCTCGCTGAACGCGGACGCGCAGGTCAAGCTGCTGCAGGACACGGTCGCCGCCGAGCCGGCCACCGAGGCCGCGGTGCTCGCCACCTGCAACCGCATCGAGCTCTACGCCGACGTGGACAAGTTCCACGCCGGTGTCGCCGAGCTGTCCACGCTGCTCGCCCAGCACAGCGGGGTCGGCCTTGAGGAGCTCACCCCTTATCTCTACGTGCACTACGAGGACCGGGCCGTCCACCACCTGTTCTCGGTGGCCTGCGGGCTGGACTCGATGGTCGTCGGCGAGGGACAGATCCTCGGCCAGATCAAGGACTCCCTGGCCCTGGCCCAGGACCTGCACTCCGCGGGCCGCCTGCTGAACGACCTGTTCCAGCAGGCCCTGCGGGTCGGCAAGCGCGCCCACTCCGAGACCGGCATCGACCGCGCGGGCCAGTCCCTGGTCACCTTCGGCCTGGAGCAGCTGGCGCGGGGCGGTGACATACAGGAATGGGCCCGGGGCAAGAAGGCCCTGGTCATCGGGGCCGGTTCGATGTCCTCCCTGGCGGCGGCGACGCTCGCGCGTGCCGGTGTCGCCGAGGTCGTCGTCGCCAACCGGACCCTTGACCGGGCCGAGCGCCTCGCCCAGATCTTGATGGAGGGCGACGACACGGACGTGGCGGCCCGCGCGGTCCCGATGGAATCGGTGCCGGCCGAGCTGACACGTGCCGACGTCGCCGTCTCCTGTACCGGCGCGACCGGCCTCGTTCTGACGGCCGAGGCGGTCGCCGCCGCGGTGGAGGGGCGCACCGGACAGCCCGCCGCCGAGATCGAGGACGACCGGCGTGCGGAGCCCCGGCAGGCCGAACCGCCGCCCACCACCGTCGGCAACGACGAGAACTGCCCGCTCGACCTGGCCGCCGTGCAGCCCGGCTTCTCCGTCATGGGGGAGGCCGCCGTGGCCGGTATGGACGCCGCCACGCTGGAGCAGCACGCCGCATGGGTCGCGGGCGGCACCGTCGACCGCCGGGAGGGCGCCCGCATCGGCCCCGAGGCCGACGCCGAACTGATCGGCGCCCTCGCGGCCACCGCGGCCGCCGTCGGGCGCATCCCCGAGCGGCGCAGGCCCGAGCCCGTCGAGGAGCCGCCGCGGCCGCAGCCCGTGCTCTTCCTGCTGGACCTGGCGATGCCGCGCGACATAGACGCGGCCGTGCACCGGCTGGCCGGCGTGCGGCTGGTGGACATCGAATCGCTGGCGGAAGCCTCCGCGGGCGCTCCGATGGCTGCCGATGTGGACCAGGTCCGGCGTATCGTCTCCGACGAGGTCGCGGCCTTCGGGGCGGCACTGCGGGCCGCGCACATCACGCCGACCGTGGTCGCCCTGCGCACCATGGCCGCCGATGTCGTGGCAGGCGAGATCGCCCGGTTGGACGGAAGGCTGCCCGGCCTCGACGACAAGCACCGTGCGGAGATCACCCAGACCGTGCGGCGCGTGGTCGACAAACTGCTGCACGCGCCGACCGTACGGGTCAAGCAGCTCGCGGCCGAGCCCGGCGGCGCCGGGTACGCGGACGCGCTGCGGACCCTGTTCGACCTCGACCCCGAGACGGTGGCCGCCGTCTCCCGCGCCGAGGACAGCACTACGCAGAAAGACCGAGGCCCGGCATGACCGACAAGACGCTGAGGCTCGGTACCCGGCGGAGCAGGCTCGCCATGGCCCAGTCCGGGCAGGTGGCCGAGGCCGTGACCCGGGTGACCGGGCGGCCCGTGGAGCTCGTCGAGATCACCACGTACGGCGACACCTCGCGCGAGCAGCTCGCCCAGATCGGCGGCACCGGCGTGTTCGTGACCGCCCTGCGCGACGCGCTGCTCAAGGGCGAGGTCGACTTCGCGGTGCACTCGCTGAAGGACCTGCCGACCGCGCAGCCCGACGACCTGGTCGTGGCGGCCGTACCCGTGCGGGAGGACCCGCGGGACGTGATCGTCGCCCGGGACGCGCTGAAGTTCACCGACCTGCCGAGCGGGGCCCGCATCGGTACGGGTTCGCCCCGCCGCATGGCCCAGCTCAACTCGTACGCGCGCGGCCACGGACTGGACATAGCGACGGTCCCGATCCGCGGCAACGTCGACACCCGGATCGGATACGTGCGGGGCGGTGAGCTCGACGCCGTCGTGCTGGCCGCCGCCGGACTGAACCGGATCGGCCGCGGTGACGAGGTGACCGACTTCCTGTCGGTCGACACGGTTTTGCCCGCCCCCGGCCAGGGGGCACTAGCGATCGAGTGTGCCGCAGGCAATGCGGACCTCGTCGCCGCGCTCGCCGAGCTCGACGACCCGTTCACGCGGGTCGCCGTGACGGCCGAGCGGTCACTGCTCGCCGCCCTGGAGGCCGGCTGCAGCGCTCCCGTGGGCGCTTTGGCCGACTTGCTGGCCGACGGGCAGATTGTCAAGGAAATGCGCCTGCGCGCCGTCGTCGGTACGACCGACGGCACGCGCACGGTGCAGCTGTCCACCACCGGTCCCGTGCCCGAGACGCACGACGGGGCAATGGCGCTCGGTCGCGAACTCGCGGCCGAGATGCTCGCCCAGGGCGCGGCCGGTCTGATGGGGGAGCGAGCACATTGAGCCCCACCACCCTTTCCGCCGGTCCTGAACACGGGCACGTCACCTTCCTGGGTGCCGGACCCGGAGATCCGGGACTGCTAACTCTGCGCGCCGTAGAGGCGCTGGCGAGCGCGGACGTTCTCGTCGCCGAGCACGAGGTGCTCGACGTCGTACGTCAGCACGCCAGGCAGGGCGTCTCCGAGGTGCACACGGATTCGGATCCTTCCCAGGATCCGGCGCCGGGCACAGGAACGCCCCAGCTGACGGTAGTTGACGGCACGTCAACCACCGCCGCGGTCCCCGCGGTGCGGGATGCCGCACATCTTGTCATGGAGGCCGCGCGGGGCGGCAGGCGGGTCGTGCGTGCGGTGTCCGGTGACCCGGGCCTCGACACGTACGCCGCCGAGGAGATGCTGGCGTGCGCCGCCGCCGGGGTGCCTTTCGAGGTGGTCCCCGGTATCGCGAGCGCCGTCGGTGTGCCCGCGTACGCCGGTGTGCCGCTGCGCGACGCGCAGGGCGCGGACGTGCGGTTCGTGGACGCGCGGACGGCGTCGGACCGGTGCTGGACGGAGGTCGGGGCGTCGGACGGCACGGTGGTCGTGTCCACAACGCTGGACTCCGTCGCCGCGGCGGCCGGCGAGCTGGTCTCCGCGGGCCGCAAGCCGGACACCCCGATGACGGTCACCGTCGCCGGTACGACCACCCGGCAGCGCACCTGGACCGCCACGCTCGGCACCATCGCGCAGACGCTGAAGCAGGCGAAGGTGCTGCCCTCGCCGGACGGCGGCCGGCCGGTGATAGCCGTGGTCGGTGAGCGTTCCGCAGCCGCCCAGCGCGACCAGCTCGCGTGGTTCGAGTCCAAGCCGATGTTCGGCTGGAAGGTGCTCGTGCCGCGCACGAAGGAGCAGGCGGCGTCGCTCTCCGACCAGCTGCGGTCGTACGGGGCCGTGCCGCACGAGGTGCCGACCATCGCCGTCGAGCCGCCGCGCACGCCCCAGCAGATGGAGCGCGCGGTCAAGGGGCTCGTGACGGGCCGCTACGAGTGGATCGCCTTCACCTCGGTGAACGCGGTCAAGGCCGTGCGGGAGAAGTTCGAGGAGTACGGGCTCGACGCCCGGGCCTTCGCCGGGATCAAGGTCGCGGCGGTGGGTGAGCAGACGGCCAACGCGCTGATCGCCTTCGGTGTGAAGCCGGACCTGGTGCCGAGCGGGGAGCAGAGTGCCGCCGGGCTGCTGGAGGACTGGCCGCCGTACGACCCGGTCTTCGACCCGATCGACCGGGTGTTCCTGCCGCGTGCCGACATCGCCACGGAGACGCTGGTCGCCGGGCTGATCGAGCTGGGCTGGGAGGTCGACGACGTCACGGCCTACCGGACCGTGCGGGCCTCGCCGCCGCCGGCGGAGACGCGCGAGGCGATCAAGGGCGGTGGGTTCGACGCCGTGCTGTTCACGTCGTCCTCGACCGTGCGGAACCTGGTCGGCATCGCCGGCAAGCCGCACAACGTGACCGTGATCGCGTGTATCGGCCCGGCCACGGCGAAGACCGCCGAGGAGCACGGGCTGCGGGTGGACGTGATGGCGCCCGAGCCGTCCGTGCACAAGCTGGCCGAGGCACTGGCCGACTTCGGCGCGAAGCGCAGAGCCGCCGCTGTCGAGGCCGGGGACGCGGTCACCCGGCCGAGCGAGCGGCGGCCGGGGGCGCGGCGGCGGCGTTCGACGACGTGAGCCGGTCCGGTAGGTAGGACGGGCGTAGGCGGATCGAGGGTGTGGCTGCGGCTACGCGGGAGTCACCGCGTGGCCGTAGCGCAGCAGGTTCGCCGGGTCGTAGGTGGCCTTGTCGTGGCGCAGGCGGTCGTAGACCTCCGGGGTCCAGGCGCGGGCGATGTCCTGTTCGCCGCCCGGGGTGCCGTGGATGTTGACCATGGTGCGGCCCGTGCCGTAGGGGGCCATCGCGGTGTAGAGCCGGGTCGTCGCCTGTTCGAGGGCCTCGGCGACGGGCGGGGCGGCCAGGATGCCGACCGATTCGAGGAGGTACCGGGCGTCGCGGGCGCAGACGGCGTCCTCGACGGCGGACGGGCGGGCCATCGCGCCGCCCATGTGCCGCAGCGAGACGACCAGGAGCGGGTGGTCGGCGCCGGCGGCGGGGCCGGCCTGCTCCAGGAGCGTGCTGACGGCCTCCGGGGACAGGTCCCGCAGGAGCAGACAGCACTCCCGTGCCGGGAGCGGGTCCCGGGGTTCCATGTGGATGCGGTCCAGGGCCGCGTAGTCCATTTCCTCGACCGTGTCGACCGTTACGGGGGCGGCTTCGCGGAGCGGTGCGATCAGGGCCTCGCCCTCGGCCGTGTCGCCCGGCCAGGCGATCGCGACCCGGGCCCAGAAGCCGCCGCGCAGGGGCTCCGGGATCTGGGGGATGGGCGGCAGGCGCAGGACCGAGAACATGCTGCACATCTCGTCCGGGACGGTGCGGGTCCAGTCCGTCCAGGTGCGGAGGAGGGTCTCCGTGTGCTCGCCCGGGCAGTAGATGCCGCCGCCGTAGAGGCGGGCCAGGGGAAGCAGGTCGGTCACGAGTGAGGTGACGACGCCTACGTTGCCCTTGCCGCCGCGCAGCGCCCAGAACAGTTCCGGCTCGTGCCGGGGGTCCGTCTCGCGCAGGTGGCCGTCCGGGGTGACGACCTGGAAGGAGCGGACCAGGTCGGCGGCGTAGCCGTAGGCGCGGCCGAGGACGGGGAGTCCGCCGCCGAGGGTGTAGCCGGTGACGCCCGCGTCCGTGGAGGTGCCGCAGAGGCCGGCCAGACCGTGCGGGGCGGCGGCGGCCATGACGTGGCTCCACTTCGCGCCCGCGGCGATGGTGGCCGTGCGGGTGGTGGGGTCCGTGTGGACGTCCGTCATGCGGGACGTGTTGATCAACAGGCCCTGGTCGATGGGGAAGTTGGCGCCGTGGCCGGTCGCCTGGACGGCTACGGGGGTGTTGGTGGCCTTCGCCCAGCGCATGGCGGTGACGATGTCGTCGGGGCCGGTGGCTCCTATGGCGATGTCGGGGGTGTGGAGGGCGGCCAGGTTGAAGCCGGTGACCTCGTCGGCGTAGGCGGGGTCGCCGGGGCGTAGGACCGGGCCGTGGATCTCTGACAGGGCGAAGAGGTCGGGGGTGTGGTGGGGGGCGGTCATCGCGTCCTCCGTGGGGCGGCGTACGGAGGGACGGCGGCGGCGGGGTCGTAGGCCTGGGCCTGGGCCGTCGGGGTCCTTGGTCTTCTGTTTCAGGATGGACCTGGGTGGGTGGGGGCGCATTGCGGGGCTGTGGACTTCAGGGTGCTCGGCGTGAGGGCTGAGGGCGGGGGGTTTCGCAGCCCGGCGGAGCGGGGTGCCGCTGCGCCCACCCGTGCCGCCCCTAGCGGCACGCATGCCCGCAGCGGGGGCGGCGCGCATGCCCGTAGTTACGCGACAGGGCGTCGGTATCGGGGGGTTTGGGGCGGGCGTAGCGTAGAGGGCATGACGACGTACGGATCTTTTCCCGGTACTCGGCCGCGGCGTTTGCGGAGTAAC
The DNA here is from genome assembly GCF_055589465.1 of Streptomyces sp. NPDC041940. NCBI lineage: Bacteria > Bacillati > Actinomycetota > Actinomycetes > Kitasatosporales > Streptomycetaceae > Streptomyces > Streptomyces sp. NPDC041940. Next base: position 159,024 of record NZ_JBVJBP010000020.1, on the reverse strand, counting down.
ACCGTCATGCGTCGGATGGTTGCCGAGACCCGTCTGCACCCCGCCGATCTCATTCTTCCGGCCTTCGTGCGCGAGGGCGTCAGTGAGCCGGTGCCGATCGGGGCCATGCCCGGGGTCGTGCAGCACACCCGGGACAGTCTGAAGAAGGCCGCCGCGGAGGCGGTCGCTGCCGGAGTCTCCGGGATCATGCTGTTCGGCGTGCCGGAGGAGTCGAAGAAGGACGCCCTGGGGACGCCCGGGACCGATCCGGACGGGATTCTGCAGGTCGCCCTCCGGGACGTGCGGGCCGAGGTGGGGGACGACCTGCTGGTCATGTCCGACCTGTGTCTCGACGAGACGACCGACCACGGGCACTGCGGGGTGCTGGACTCCGAGGGGCGGGTCGACAACGACGCGACCCTGGAGCGGTACGCCGAGATGGCCCAGGTACAGGCCGATGCCGGGGCCCATGTGGTCGGGCCCAGCGGGATGATGGACGGGCAGGTCGGAGTCATCCGTGACGCCCTCGACCAGATCGGGCGGGAGGATGTCGCCATCCTCGCCTACACCGTGAAGTACGCCTCCGCGTTCTACGGGCCGTTCCGGGAGGCCGTCGGCTCGTCCCTGCGCGGGGACCGGAAGACGTACCAGCAGGATCCCGCGAACGTGGGTGACTCGCTGCGGGAACTCGCCCTCGACCTAGAGGAGGGCGCCGACATGGTGATGGTCAAGCCGGCCGGGCCCTACCTGGACATCATCGCCCGGGTCGCGGACGCCTCGGACGTGCCCGTCGCCGCGTATCAGATCTCCGGCGAGTACTCGATGATCGAGGCCGCCGCCGAGAGGGGCTGGATCGACCGGGACCAGGCGATCCTGGAGTCCCTGACCGGCATCCGGCGGGCCGGTGCGCGGAACATCCTCACCTACTGGGCCACCGAGGTGGCCCAGAAGCTCAAGGAGCAGTAGGCCGGGGATCAGTAGGTCAGGGCCTCGTCCATGTCCCGCAGCCAGTACGTGGTCGTCAGCGAGCTGTCGTAGTACATGCCCTTGGCCGGGAGGGACGGGAGCGCGGAGGGGCCGCCGCTGCTGTTCGGCGTGCGGCCCTGGAACCCGACAGCGAGCTTGTGGCCGGTGGTGCCGCCGTCGCCGCTGCCGTCGGCCGCCGACAGTGTCACGCCCGCGTAGCCGGACTCGCCGGGGGCCAGGGTCGTGACCGCCTGCGGCTTGGAGTCCTCGATCGGCCGCGGGGCCCACTGCATCTCGTCGAAGCGCAGCACCGGGTAGTAGGTGAGGTCGCAGTACTTCGAGCCGGTGTTCTTGACCGTGATCAGCATGTGGTTGAGGGGGCGGGGGACCGGCCGTGCGGTGACGGTGGTGTTGGAGCCGTTGCAGGAGACGCGGTTGGCCGGGTCGGCGGGGTCGGTGGGCTTGGCGGCCCCGGAGGTCCCGCCCTGCGCCTTGCCGGTCGTCCCGGACTGCGCGCCCTTCGCCTCGGTGGCCGTCTGCTGGGGTGCGTCGGTCGTCGTCGATGACGTCAGCTGGGGCTTGGCCGCACCCTCGTCCTGTGTGCCCGTGCCGTCCTCGCACGCCGTGAGGGCGAGGACGGCCAGGAGGGCTACGGGGAGAGCGTGGTGCTTGCGCATGGGTGGGTTCCCTTTCGGACAAAGGCGGTTGGCGAGAAGGCCCGAGCGAGCCGCCGACCGGTGGGCCGCGAGCGGCGTGCTTGGATGACCGGAGCTTGTGCGGTGATCCGTCCCGGCCGCCACACCCGGCGGACCATCAGGGACGCTGGAACGCCCGTACACGCTATGACCTGGGGAAACGTCCCTGCTCTGGAACGGGTGAACGGGACATGGGGGATGGAGGAAGCGTGTCGGAAGGCACGGCCGCGGCGGAGTTCGCCGCGCTGCTGGGGGAGTTGAAGGAGCGTTCGGGGCTGAGCTACGGGGTGCTCGCCAAGCGGCTCCACATGAGTACGTCGACGCTGCACCGGTACTGCAACGGGGATGCCGTGCCCGCCGACTACGCGCCGGTGGAGAGGCTCGCCCGGCTGTGCAAGGCGTCGCCCGGGGAGCTCGTCGAGTTGCATCGGCGGTGGGTGCTGGCGGATGCCGGGCGGGGGCGCAAGGGGGGCGGGGGGTCGGCCGAGCCTGTGGGGGCGGCCGTGCCCGCGGTGGTCGCCACGCCCGTGGTGGCAGCCGAGTCAGTGGTGGTAGCCGAGCCCGTGGTGGCAGCGCCTTCGGATGCTGACGCCCCGGCCCCGGTTGTCGACGCCGCGCCTTCGGAGGCGGTGCCCGCGCAGGAGTCCCGGTCACGACGTCCTCGTCCCGCGCTTCTCGCCGGTATCGCCGCGGCCGTCGTCCTGGGCGGGGTCGGGCTCGCCGTGGCCGTTCCCTCCGGCGGGGCGGACGACGACGGGCGTCGGGGCGCGGCTGCCGTATCCGACGGTGGCCGGACGCCGGACGGGGACACGGTCGCCTCGGCGTCGCCCTCGGGCAGTTCCTCCGCCGACAGCCGTAAGGAGAAGGGCAAGAGCGGGGACAAGGGCAGGGAGGAGGAGGAGGCCGCCTCCGCGACTCCCAGCTCACGCGCCCCCGCCACCGGCGCCGACGGCGGCCGGCCCGGTCGTACCACCGGCCCCGCCTCCGGCCCGACCCCTCTCACTGTGAACACCACCCCGCACGCCTGGGAAGACCCTTGTTCCCAGCGCTACTTGGTGAACCGTCCGCCGGGGCAGGTCGGGCCGCCGCCGCTGGAGCAGGACGCGCCCGCCTGGGTGGCGGCGAACGGGGCCGTTCCGTCGGGGCAGCAGTTTCTGAAGCTCACCGTGCAGGGCACCGGCAAGGAGACGGTGGTCGTCGACGGGCTGACGGTCCGTATGGCGGGCAAGCGGACGCCGCTCGCCTGGAACGACTACGCCATGGGCTATCCGGGCGTCGGCTGCGGCGGTGGCGTCCCGACGCGCTTCTTCACGGTCGCCCTCGATGCGGCGCGTCCCTCCGTCGTCCCCGAGGCGGGCCATGACGACTTCCCGTTCTCGGTGAGCCAGTCCGACCCGGAGGTCTACTACATCCGGGCCGACGCCTCCGCCTACGACGTCAGCTGGTACCTGGAGCTGAGCTGGTCCAGCGGCAGCCGGCACGGCACGCTGACGGTGGACGACAAGGGCCGGCCCTTCCGTACGAGCGGGAACAACGGGCGCCCCGCGTACGAGTTCCCGCTGGGCGGTGACAAATGGGTCGAGGAGGGGACCACTCAGTGACCGGCTTGCTGGCTGGCTGACGGGATCTCAGTGGAACTCGTGGACCAGCTCGATCTTCCCGACGATGTGGGCGTTGAACTCGTCGAGTTCCTCGGCCGGGACCCACAGTTCGAGGATCGTCCGCCCGCCGGCCTGCTGGACCGGGTAGCGGCTCAGGAACTCGGAGTCGACCTCGAACCGGGTGACGTAGCCGGCGCCGTCGTGCTTGACGTTCCAGTCGCGTGCGATCTTGACGGCGTAGTCCTCGTTGAGGACCGGGTAGAAGATCGGCTGCTCGGGAAGCCGGGGCGGCCAGGCGCGCCAGTCGAGCTCCCGCAGCAGGTCCAGTTCCCTGGGACCGGTGGGGCGCCACAGGGTCGTCGTCGCTCGCTCGCTGGTCTGCACGGGCACCATCAAATCACTTGAGGCGTTAGGTTGTTGACCGTCGGAGTGGTTGCTGATTGAACCACCTACTCTTCAGGGAGACGTCCATGTCCGGTGACGCGCTCAGCCAGGATCCCGCCGAGTTGCAGAGGAGGATCGACAGCGGCAGGGCGCACCCGGCGCGGGTCTACGACGTCTTTCTCGGGGGCAAGGACCACTACCCGGCCGACCGGGAAGCGGCCGCCGCCGGGCTCGCCGCCAACCCCCGCGGATACCTCGACGTTCGGCACAACCGCGACTTCCTGCGCCGCGCGGTGACCACGCTGGTGGAGCAGGACGGCATCCGGCAGTTCCTCGACATCGGCACGGGGCTGCCGACCGCCGAGAACGTGCACCAGATCGCGCAGCGCGTCGCCCCCGAGTCGCGGGTCGTGTACGTCGACAACGACCCGGTCGTGCTCGCGCATGCGCGGGCCCTGCTGACCAGTGGGCCCGAGGGCCGTACGGACTACATCGACGCCGACCTGCGCGACCCGGCCCGCATCCTCGAACAGGCCGCCAAGACACTGGACTTCGACCAGCCGGTCGCGCTCTGCCTGGTCGCGATCCTGCACTTCGTCGAGGACGGGGAGGCGTATCCGCTGGTGCGCGAGCTGCTCGACGCGCTGCCCGTCGGCAGCCGGCTGGTGCTCAGCCACCTCACCGAGGACCTCAACCCCGAGAAGATCCGCGCGGTCCAGCGGACCTACACCGAGCGGGGGTTCACCTTCGTGCTGCGGACCCGGGCGGAGGTCGAGCGGTTCTTCACGGACAACTTCCTGGAGATCGCCGACCCGGGCGTCGTCCCGGCGCACCACTGGCGGCCCGACCACGCGGCCCCCGTCCCCGAGCAGCCGGAGGAGTCCTTCCTCGCCGGCCTCGACGACATCGAGCGGGTCCGCTACCGCGACATCAACGACGTCACGGACGCCGACATCAACGTGTACGCGGGGATCGGGGCCAAGGGCTGAGCCGGTACGGCCGAGGGGCGGGGGCTCAGTCCCACCAGAAGTGCCAGGTCGGCCGGCTCATGACCTGGCGTTCGGCGTAGGCCCGCACGGTGGGGTCGGTGCTCTGCAGGACGTTGTCCGGGCAGAACGCGAAGTGCTCGGCGGCGACGGCCTCCGCCTCCGCGAGGGTGGTGGGCGGGGCGGCGACCGACACCAGCAGATGGTCGAAGCCGAGGGCCACGACCCGTATGCCGAAGCGGTCCTCCCAGGAGCGCAGTACCGCGCTGACACGGGCCGTGTCGCCCTCGTGGTTCGCCGGGCCCGTCCAGCCGATCGCCGTCGGGATGTCGGCGCTGCGGCGGGCCGGGACCAGGGCGAGGCGAGGGTCCTTGAGCGGACCGCCGCCCTCGAGCAGCGAGTCCGCGGTGGCCGTGGCGACCGCCTCCGGGTCCTGATCCCGGGCGATGGGGGCGGCCGGCCCGGGCCATGCGTCGCCGTCCGCCGCGCACTCCTCCCAGTACTCCGCCAGCACCTCTTCGGCGTCGTGATCCCCGGGGTAGGACACCTCGTCGGGCATCAACTCCCAGCTGTCCGGCCCGCCATGCCCGTCCCCCACGTCGAGCACGACCGGCAGCAGCCCGACCCGCCGGGTCGGCTCCAGCGCCGTCCAGCCGCCCGGCACGGCCCGCTCCCGCGCGCACCACAGCAACGGCTCGTGCCAGGGGCCCTCGTCGGTGCTGTCGACCAGTGTCCCGGCGGGGAGCCTGAATCCCAGCGCGCGGCCGCTCGGGTCTGCCGCCAGGGTCGGGAGCGGGTTCGGAAGTGTCGCCATGGGCTGACTGTAAATCCGACCACTGACAAGGGGACATCAGCGGACGGGAGCTGACCTAATTGCTCCGTACGGTCCTTCCATGACCACTTCCTCGGAGAAGACCGACCTGTCGTACGCGCTCGCCGAGCAGCGGGAACTGCTGCTGATCACCGTGCGCGGACTCGACGACGAGCGGGCCGCCCGGCGTACGACCGTGAGCGAGCTGACCCTGGGCGGGATCGTGAAGCATCTTGCTCAAGGGGAGGCAGCGTGGACGCGGGTCATGGTCAGGGGCGACGGTGAACTGCCGGACGGAATGCTCGACATGGAGCAGTACCGGATGGCCGAGGGCGACACGCTCGACGGGCTGCTGGAGGCGTACACCACCGCCGCGCGGGCGACCGACGAGGCCCTGGCCGGGCTGCCGGATCTGGACCACTGCGTACCCCTGCCGACGACTCCCTGGTCGCCGCCGGAGCGTGAGTACTGGTCGGCGCGCCGGATCCTGCTGCGTCTGATCCAGGAGACGGCCCAGCACGCCGGGCACGCGGACATCATCCGGGAGGCACTGGACGGTGCGAGCAGCACGGCTCAGCGTTGAGACGGGGACGGAGACACAGAAGGGCGGGACGGCGACGGCTACCCGTCAGACGCGGGCCTCGAAGCATTCACGGCTGCCTCCCGCCACCGGGCGGAAGCAGGCCCGCACGGTTGCGCCGGGTCTCGCCTCGGTCATGGGGGTGTAGACGTACGACTGCGCGGCGATGCCGTCCGTGATCTCCGCGGTGTGCGGGCGGCTTGTGACTTCGTCGGCCGGGTCCATCTCCAGGCGGTCGCCGATGCGCGTGCTCCACATCCTGGCCCAGCCCGCCCCGCACTCCGCGCTGTAGCGCAGTTCGAGCTGCGCTCCGGTGGCCGTGTGGTGCGAGGCCAGGGTGAGCGGGTGCGTGCCGCACCTCATCGGCATCGGGTCCTGGCCCTCGCAGGTGGCTCCCAGACAGCGGGGCGTCGGTGCGGAGGAGGGCGGTACCGCGGGCCGGCTGTCGCCGGTGTGGCCCGCGACGAGGACCAGAGCGACCGAGAGGCCGCCGGCCGCGATCGCGCAGACCGAGGCGAGGATCGCCATGACCGCGCCCCTGCCGCCCGCGGGATGCCCGGCGTCCGCGCCCGGGGAGTCCGCGGGCACCGGCGCGTCCGTGGGCCGCGCCGCCGCCCGGCCGCTCCATTCCGACTCCGCGAGTTCCCACAGCGCCAGGCAGCGGCCCTCCGGTTCGCCCGCGAGGCGGCACAGCTCCCGCACCGCCTGGCCGGGCGGGAGCGTCTTGCCGTTGAGGTAGCGCTCCCAGGACGACTTGCTGAAGGTGGTCCTCGCCGCGAGGGCCGCCAGGCTCAGGCCCGTGCCGGTGCGCAACTCCCGCAGCGCGGCGGCCAGTCGGGCGCGTTCCGGCGGCAGCGCGTGCCGCGGGGGCCGCGTCATCCCCGCAGGGCCTTCCAGGTGTGCGGGCCGACGATGCCGTCCACGACCAGGCCGGAGTGCTTCTGCAGCTCCTTGACCGCGCGTTGCGTGTGCGGGCCGAAGATGCCGTCCACGGCTCCCGGCGAGAAGCCCGCCCGATGCAGCAGGCACTGCGCCTCGGCCACCTCGGGTCCGGCGTGGCCCTTCGCCAGGACGGCCTTCCGGGTGCGGCTGTTGCCCGTGTACCAGCGGCCGTCGATTCGCTCCGCCTCACAGGTGTAGGTGGGGCGTTCCGACCGCTTCGGCGACCCCGGTGCCTGCGCGGCCGCGGACGCGGTGAGCGGGGTCGCGGCCGCCTTGCCCTCGCCGTCCGTGAGCCGTACGGCGAGCAGGACCACGGTGGCGACGGCCAGCACCAGGGCCACCGACCCGGCGATGAGGGTGATGCGCAGCGCCCGGCCGTGGGGGAGGGGTGCGCCGGTGCCGGGCCCGGTCGGCGGTCCGTGGTGCTCGGACGCCGTGCCCCATGCCTCGGCGGCGACCTCGTGCAGCGCCAGCAGCCGGGTCGGATCGTCACCGTCGAGCCGGGCCATCGCCTCGACGGCATCCCTGGGCGGGAGTGACTTGCCGTTGAGGTAGCGCTCCCACGACGACGTGCTGTAGCCCGTCTTCGCCGCGAGCCGGCGCAGGCTCAGTCCGCTGTGGTCCTTGGCCCGGCGTAATCGCACCACCAACTGCCGTACGCGCGGGTCCAGTTCTTCGGGCAGCCCTTTCCAACGCGACATGTTCCCCCCATTCGCGTTCGCGGACCGTGGTCAGCGGTCCCCTTACCGCCGCATTCTGCATCAGCATCCACGCGGTGCCCCATACATCGGTTCCGATCCCCCTGCCGCCCCCTACCGATTCGGCCACCGCACGCCGCGAGCGTCCCGCCGTACCGTCCCGGCGCGTGATGTCCGGGCAGGTCAGGGGGTGGGACGTCCCGTGAGCACGTCACTTCCGGGGCGGGTGTGGTGGAGCCGGGCTCCCGGCCCGCAGTCTCGTTGTCGAGCCGGCCGGTGCGGTCGGCCCGTCACAAAGGGGGAAGCACATGCGAATGACCAGGAAGCTCGCCGTCATGGCCGGGGGGATCGCGCTGACCGGTGGTCTGCTGGCCGGCAACGCGGGTACGGCCGGTGCGGCGGAGGCGTCGCCCCAGGCGGCGTCGGACTGTCCGTCGGGCTGGTTCTGCGTCTGGGCAGGCAAGGACTACACCGGCCGCATGCAGAAGGTCGAGGGCAAGAACGCTGACCTCACCCCGTTCGTGGTCTTCCAGGGCTTCAAGTCCTGGTACAACCACGGCAGGTCCTGCGACTACAAGTGGTACACGGAGAAGAACTTCCGCGGCGACACCGGGGTTCTCGCCCGGGGCGTCAAGGGGACCGGCGACACCGTCTGGTTCCAGAAGTCCAACGAGTGGGTCAACTGCCGCTGACCGGCGGCTCTCCACAACGCCCGAGGGCGGCACTCCACGGGGGAGTGCCGCCCTCGGCCTGTCGTCAGAGGGCGGGATCAGAGCCGCTCGGGCGTCCGGATGCCCAGCAGGCCCATGCCCTGGTGGAGGGTGCGGGCCGTGATGTCGCAGAGGAACAGGCGGTTCTCGATCTGCTCGGGCGTCTCGGCCTTGAGGACCGGGCACTTGTCGTAGAACGACGTGTACAGCGACGCCAGCTGGTACAGATACGCGGCCAGCTTGTGCGGGGCGTACTCTGCGGCCGCTTCGAAGACCGTGTCGCCGAACGCGTCCAGGTGCAGACCGAGCGCCCGCTCCGCCGGGGCGAGTTCGAGCTCCGGGTGCGCGACCGGCTTCGTCTCGCCGGCCTTGCGCAGGATCGACTGGATCCGGGCGTACGCGTACTGGAGGTAGACCGACGTGTCGCCGTTCAGCGACACCATCTGGTCCAGGTCGAACTTGTAGTCCCGGTTCGGCGACGTCGACAGGTCCGCGTACTTCACCGCGCCGATGCCGACCTGCGCGGCCCGCTCCTGGATCTCGTCCTCGGTGAGGTCCTGTGCCTTCTCCCGTACGACCTCGGCGGCCCGCTGCACCGCCTCGTCCAGCAGGTCCTCAAGGCGTACGGTCTCGCCCTCACGCGTCTTGAACGGCTTGCCGTCCGCGCCGAGCACCGTGCCGTAGCCCATGTTGTGCGCGGTGACGCCGTCGCTCAGCCAGCCGGCCCGCCGGGCCGTCTCGAAGACCATCTTGAAGTGCAGCGACTGACGGACGTCCACGACGTAGAGCAGGGACGAGGCGTGCAGGTCCTGGACCCGGTTGCGGATCGCCGTCAGGTCGGAGGCCGCGTAGCCGAAGCCGCCGTCGGCCTTCTGCACGATCAGCGGGACCGGCTGGTCGTCCTTGCCGCGGATCTCGTCGAAGAACACCACCAGCGCGCCCTCGGAGCGCACCGCGACACCCGTCTCCTCCAGGATGCGGGCGGTCTCGGGCATGCCCTCGTTGTAGGCGGACTCGCCGACGATCTCCTCGTCGCGGATCTCCATGTCGAGCTTCTCGAAGACCGAGTAGAAGTAGACCTTCGACTCGTCCACGAACTGCTGCCACAGCTCGAGCGTCTCCTTGTCACCGGACTGCAGGGCGACGACCCGCCCCCGGGCCCGCTCCTTGAACTCCTCGTCCGCGTCGAAGAGCGCACGCGACGCCTTGTACACCCGGTTCAGGTTGCTCATCGCCTGCTCGCCGTCGACGTCGGCCGCGGGGGCCAGCTCGCCGGGGTGCTCGAACAGGTACTGGATGAGCATGCCGAACTGGGTGCCCCAGTCGCCGATGTGGTGCCGGCCGATCGTCTTCTCGCCGGTGAAGTCGAGCATGCCGCGCAGGGCGTCGCCGATGACCGCCGACCGCAGGTGGCCGACGTGCATCTCCTTCGCCACGTTCGGCTGGGCGTAGTCGACGACCGTGATGCCCGCGTTCTCCTTCGGCGGCACGCCGAGACGCTCGCCGTCCGCGTGCCGCGCGGCGAGGTTCTCGGTGATCGCCCGGTCGGCGATCGTGATGTTGAGGAAGCCGGGGCCGGAGACCTCGACGTCCTTGATCACGTCACCGGTGACGATGTTGCCGACGACCTCCGTCGCCAGCTCCCGGGGGTTCGACTTGGCCTTCTTGGCGAGGGCCAGGATCCCGTTGGCCTGGAAGTCGGCCCGGTCGCTACGTCGCAGCAGCGGGTCGGCGTCGGCCTCCGGCCGGGTGGCCGACAGGGCGTTCGCGAGACGCTGCTGTACTTGAGCGGTGAGCGACGTGACCGAGGTCATGGGATGGATGCCGTTCTCCTCGTGGAATCGATAGACACGCTCAGTATCCCACGGGGCGTAAAGCCGTTTTCCCGGGCGGGATGCCGTCTGGGAGAATGGGCACCGGCCGTTGACCGTACGGCTGCCCTGGAGAAAGAAGGACGTGCCGATCGTGGCTCAGAGCACCGAGACCACCGACTGGGTCTCCCGTTTCGCGGATGAGGTCATCGAGGAGTCGGAGCGTCGGGCCCCGGGCAAACCCGTCGTCGTCGCGTCCGGACTCTCACCGTCCGGCCCCATCCACCTCGGGAACCTGCGCGAGGTCATGACCCCGCACCTCGTCGCCGACGAGATCCGCCGCCGGGGCCACCAGGTGCGCCACCTCATCTCCTGGGACGACTACGACCGCTACCGCAAGGTCCCGGCCGGGATCGCCGGCGTCGACGAGTCCTGGGCCGAGCACATCGGCAAGCCGCTGACCTCCGTCCCGGCGCCGAAGGGCTCCTCGTACGCGAACTGGGCCGAGCACTTCAAGGCCGCGATGGTCGAGTCGCTGGCCGAGCTGGGCGTGGAGTTCGACGGGATCAGCCAGACCGCGCAGTACACCTCCGGGGTGTACCGCGAGCAGATCCTGCACGCCATCAAGCACCGCGGCGACATCGACGCGATCCTCGGCCAGTACCGGACGAAGAAGGCCCCGGCCAAGAAGCAGGGGCAGAAGCCGGTCGACGAGGCCGAGCTGGAGGCCGCCGAGGGCTCCGGCGCGGCCGGTGAGGACGACGGCAGCTCCACCGCCGCCGGCTACTTCCCGTACAAGCCGTACTGCGGCAACTGCGAGAAGGACCTCACCGCCGTCACGTCCTACGACGACGACTCCACCGAGCTGACGTACGCCTGCACCGCGTGCGGCTTCTCGGAGACGGTCCGGCTGAACGAGTTCAACCGCGGCAAGCTGGTCTGGAAGGTCGACTGGCCGATGCGGTGGGCGTACGAGGGGGTCGTGTTCGAGCCGAGCGGCGTCGACCACTCCTCTCCCGGGTCGTCGTTCCAGGTCGGCGGGCAGATCGTCGGGATCTTCGGCGGGCAGCAGCCCATCGGGCCGATGTACGCCTTCGTGGGCATCAGCGGCATGGCGAAGATGTCGTCCTCGCGCGGCGGCGTGCCGACCCCGGCGGACGCCCTGAAGATCATGGAACCGCAGCTGCTGCGCTGGCTGTACGCCCGGCGCCGGCCCAACCAGTCCTTCAAGGTCGCCTTCGACCAGGAGATCCAGCGGCTGTACGACGAGTGGGACCGGCTGGATGCCAAGGTCGCCGACGGCAGCGTCCTGCCCGCCGACGCCGCCGCGCACGCCCGTGCGGTGGGTACGGCCGCCGGTGAGCTGCCGCGGACGGTCCGGCCGCTGCCGTACCGGACGCTGGCGTCCGTCGCGGACATCACCGCCGGGCACGCGGACCAGGCGCTGCGCATCCTCAGCGAGCTGGACCCGGAGCAGCCGCTGACCTCGATCGACGAGGCGCGGCCGCGGTACGACAAGGCCGAGGCCTGGATCAACACGCACGTGCCCGCAGACCAGCGGACGATCGTGCGCGACGAGCCCGACGCCGAGCTGCTGAAGTCGCTCGACGAGGCCTCCCAGCGGTCGCTGAGGCTGCTGCTCGACGGGCTCGCCGGGCACTGGTCGCTCGACGGGCTGACGCATCTCGTCTACGGCGTGCCGAAGGTGCAGGCCGGGTTCTCCGCCGACGCGACGCCGAAGGAGCTGCCGCCGGAGATCAAGACGGCCCAGCGGTCCTTCTTCGCGCTGCTCTACCACCTGCTGGTCGGGCGGGACACCGGGCCGCGGCTGCCCACGCTGCTGCTGGCGGTGGGGCAGGAGCGGGTCCGGGCGCTGCTCGGGGAGTAGTCGCCGTCGTGACGAAGGGGCCCTGGTGTCAGGGCCCCTTCGTCACGCGATGTGCTCTTCTTCCATTTCCTGGTAGTGGCGGCTGCTGAAGCGGTCGACCATGCGCTTGCCCTCCGTGGTGTCCAGGCGGATGCCGTACTCCGCCTCCACGTTGTCGAGGAGCTGGTTGGGCGTCGGGTAACTGCCGTTGATCGACTGCTTGAAGACCTGGTAGTACGCCTCCTCGTCCGGCTCGGGGGCCGGTGGGGTGCCGCCGCCGTCGCCGAGTTCCCGGGTGCGGTTGGGGCCGACCGGGATCTGGAAGCTGCCGGTGTCCTCCGGGGTGGCGGGTGCCTGTTCGTACTGGGGGTCGTACCGCTCGGCCTCTTGCTGTTCCGCGATCCACTGGGCGTACTGCTCGGGGTTGTAGGCCGGGTCGTAGCCGCCCTGGTAGTCGACCTCGCGTTGAGCGTTGAACCACGGGCTCTGGTCTGGGCCGAGTACTTCTTCCACGTACTCGGCGTCGGGGTCGCTCTCGAGCTGTGGGCGCTGCTCGCTTCGAGGTGCTTTCGGTGGGACGGGCGCCGCCTCAGCCGCACGATTGCCCGCAGCGGGGTTGGCCTCCAGCGCCGACCGCTGTGGCGGTGGCGGGATCAGCGCCGGTTCGATGCCCGCCGCCGCCAGGCCCGCCGGGGCCGTCTCCGCGAGCGGGACGCCGTAGCGTGCCAGCCTCAGCGGCATCAGGGACTCCACCGGAGCCTTGCGGCGCCAGCTGCGGCCGTAGCGGGAGCGCAGCCGCGCCTGGTAGACGAGACGTTCCTGCTCCAGCTTGATCACCTGGTCGTAGGAGCGGAGCTCCCAGAGCTTCATGCGGCGCCAGAGGAGGAACGTGGGGACCGGGGAGAGCATCCAGCGGGTGAGGCGGACGCCCTCCATGTGCTTGTCGGCCGTGATGTCGGCGATCCGGCCGATCGCGTGGCGGGCCGCCTCGACCGAGACCACGAACAGGACCGGGATCACCGCGTGCATGCCGACGCCGAGCGGATCCGGCCAGGCCGCCGCGCCGTTGAAGGCGATCGTCGCCATGGTCAGGAGCCAGGCCGTCTGACGCAGCAGCGGGAAGGGGATCCTGATCCAGGTGAGGAGCAGGTCCAGGGCCAGCAGGACGCAGATGCCCGCGTCGATGCCGATCGGGAAGACGTAGGAGAAGTTCCCGAAGCCCTTCTTCAGGGCCAACTCGCGGACCGCGGCGTACGAACCGGCGAAGCCGATGCCGGCGATGATCACGGCACCGGCCACGACCACGCCGATGAGAACGCGGTGCGTCCGAGTCAGTTGCAGTGGCGCGGCCACCCGTCTTCCCCTCCCCTTGCGTGCTGTTGCGCGCAACAGGGTGGCACATCTGTGCGGAGGACGGGTGGCCGGTTCCGGTCGGTGGTGTTCAGCTCTTCTTGGCGGGCGACTTCGAAGGCGACGCGGAGGAGTCCTTCGAAGCCTCCTTCGAGGGCTCCTTCGAGGTCTCCTTGGACGGGGACTTCGACGGGGCCTTCGACGACGGCTTCGAGGTGTCGCCGCCGGGCTTGCCGCCGCCCGCGCCGTTCGCCCCGGACACCGCGGCCACCGCTTCCTTCGCGGCCTTGTCGGCGTCCTTCGCCAGGTCGTCGGCGCTCGGGGACTTGTCGCCGGCCAGACCGGCGCCGTTGTAGTCCAGCGTCACGACGACGTTCTCGACGCGTGCCACGACCGTCTGCTGCTTGAAGGTGCCTTCCTTCTTCTTCAGGTCGTAGCGCACGGCCGTCGCCTGGTCGCCCGTGCCGGGCGCCGGCTCCGACTTGACGCCCTTGGCGCCCTCGGAGGCCTGGACGTCCTGGACCTGCTTCTCGTAGTACTGCTGGGCCAGCTTCTCGCCCGAGCCGCGCGAGGCGTCCGACTCGAAGCGCAGCATCGACACGTTCAGCCAGCGGAACTGCGAGCCCTTCACGCCGTTGTTGTCGAGGCTGTTCCAGGAGCAGCTGCCGCGCGTGGAGATATCGTCTGACTTGCCCTCCTTGCCGGACTTGCTCTCCGGAACGAGGTCCTTCAGCGTCTTCTTCGACAGTGCCTTGCAGGGCTCCGGAAGCTTGCCGTACGCCGCCGCCTCGACGGTCGGCGACGGGCTGGCGGACGCCGAAGCCGCCGCGTTCGCGGCCTTGTCCGTGGTGTCGCCGGAGCCGGAGTCCGAGGAGCAGCCGGCGGCGACCAGCATCACGGGGACGGCGGCCGCGCAGACAAGGGCGCGGTGGAGGCGCTTCGCTCGCTGGTCCTGCTGGTCTCGCTGTGCTCGTCGCTGCATGGTTCCTTCACTCATGACGCTCGTGGTTCCCTGCGGTCGGAACGGGGCCGAGTGGTCACCGTACGCGGTGAGGCGGAGGTGTGGCCTTCCTTCGCGTGCTTTGCGGGTGCGCGTGAAGGGGGCGTGAAGGGGCCTCAGTCGCTCAGCGAGTCGGCCAGCTGGGAGGCCAGTTTCTGGGCCCTGTCCTGCAATTCCTTGCTGTCCGGGACGACGCCGACGGTGGCCGGCTGTTCGACGTACTCGATGGTCACGATGACATTGGACGTGCGGAACGCCACAGTCACCGTGCGCTGCTTGGCCGTCGAACCGGAGCTGCTCAGCTCGTCGTCGATGAAGGCCTCGTCGCCGAAATCCTCCAGCACGCGGGGCTGGAGTTCGGTGGGGGTGGCGGAGGTGGACGTCGAGGGCGACGAGGGTGACGAGGGCGACGCGGAGCCGGTGGGCTTCGAGGTGTGCGTCGAGCCGGGGGAGTCGCTCGGGGCGGGGGAGGCGCCGCCGGCCGGGGTGCTGCCCGCGGCGGGGGACTCCGTGGCGGCCGACTCGGTGGCCGTCGGCTCGGGGAGGTGGGCCGCGGCCTCCCGCTCCGCGAAGAGCTGTTCGGCCTGGTTGTCGTCGCTGACGGCGTTGTCGTAGGAGACGACCCGTTCGAAGTCGACGAGGAGGTGGTCGGTGGCCTCCCGGCCGTCGACCTTCCACTGGCAGCCGACCTTGCGGTCGGTGTCGAACGTGACCGTCGGCTCGCCCTCGTAGGCCGTCTCGCGCTGCTCGCCGTCGGTGATCTGCCGGATGCCGGGCAGGAGTTCGTCGAGCATGCTCTGGCCGACCGCGGCGCAGGGCTCGGGGAGCGTGCGGTAGCGGCCCGGCTCGGCGACGGCCGAAGCCGTGCCGGTGTCGCCCGGGTTGGAGTCGTCCGTCGGGCCGCCGTCGCCCGAGCTGCCGGTGCAGCCGGCCAGCAAGGCCGCGAGGAGCGCGGCGATACTGGGTGCGTACGCCTTCCGTTGCACGTGGTGGCTCCTCTCGGGGCGGATATTGGCTTGCCGTCGCCGGGCAGCCGATGAACACAATGTGTATCGCACGCACTGCCGTGAACGCCGGTCCGGATTCCCTTTCGTAGACCTTGGCTCCGGTATTTGCTCTTGAAGACTTCTGTTCGCTTACGGGGGATTGAGGACGTTATGTCGTATGTAGAGGTACCTGGTGCGAAAGTGCCGATCCGGATGTGGGCGGACCCCGCCTCGGTCGAGGAGGGCGCGCTCCAGCAGCTCCGGAACGTCGCCACGCTGCCGTGGATCAAGGGCCTGGCCGTCATGCCCGACGTGCACTACGGCAAGGGCGCGACGGTCGGCTCGGTCATCGCGATGCAGGGTGCGGTGTGCCCGGCGGCGGTGGGGGTCGACATCGGCTGCGGAATGTCGGCGGTGAAGACGTCCCTGACGGCGAACGACCTGCCCGGGGACCTCTCGCGGCTGCGGTCGCGGATCGAGCAGGTCATTCCGGTGGGGCGGGGGATGCATGACAGCGCCGTCGACCCGGGGCGGCTGCACGGGTTCGGTACGGGCGGGTGGGATGATTTCTGGGGGCGGTTCGACGGTGTCGCCGAAGCGGTCAAGTTCCGTGCGGAACGCGCCACAAAGCAGATGGGAACGCTCGGCGGCGGAAACCACTTTGTCGAAGTTTGCACGGATACGACCGGCTCTGTCTGGCTGATGCTGCACTCCGGTTCCCGGAACATCGGCAAGGAACTGGCCGAGCACCACATCGGCATCGCCCAGAAGCTCCCGCACAACCAGGGCCTGGTCGACCGCGACCTCGCGGTCTTCGTGGCGGACACCCCGCAGATGGCGGCGTACCGCAACGACCTGTTCTGGGCGCAGGAGTACGCGAAGTACAACCGGTCGATCATGATGGCGCTCCTGAAGGACGTGGTCCGCAAGGAGTTCAAGAAGGCCAAGCCGGCCTTCGAGCCGGAGATCAGCGCGCACCACAACTACGTGGCCGAGGAGCGCTACGACGGGATGGACCTGCTCGTGACCCGCAAGGGCGCGATCCGGGCCGGCTCCGGCGAGTACGGGATCATCCCCGGCTCCATGGGCACGGGTTCGTACATCGTGAAGGGCCTCGGCAACGCCAAGTCCTTCAACTCGGCCTCGCACGGCGCCGGCCGGCGCATGAGCCGCAACGCGGCGAAGCGCAGGTTCTCGACGAAGGACCTGGAGGAGCAGACCCGGGGCGTGGAGTGCCGCAAGGACTCCGGCGTCGTGGACGAGATACCGGGCGCCTACAAGCCCATCGAGCAGGTCATCGACCAGCAGCGGGACCTGGTGGAGGTCGTGGCGAAGCTGAAGCAGGTCGTCTGCGTGAAGGGCTGACGCGCCGGCTCACTCCAAGAGGCCCTCCCGGAGGGTCGCCGAGAGGGCCGGTGCGTCCAGGTCCAGGGCGTTGGTCACGTAGTCGGCTGTCGAGCCGTAGCGGTTCGTCAGGTCCGTGAGGAACAGGTGCATGACTTCGGCGGGGGCGCGGCCGAACGACGGCCAGGTGGGGGAGCTTGCCCAGGGAGTCGGCGCGGTAGACGCGGCCCCGGCGGACGCGGTTGCCGTCCGTGCTGTGGGTGTGTCTGCGGCGGCGTCAGAGCTCCCGGTGCACCTTCGTGTTCGATGCCTGGGCGCGGGGGCGGAGGACCAGGAGGTCGACGTTGACGTGGCTGGGGCGGGTGATGGCCCAGGTGATCGTGTCGGCGACGTCGTCGGCGGTGAGGGGCTCGGCCACGCCCTCGTAGACCTTCTCCGCCTTTGCCTCGTCGCCGGAGAAGCGGGTCAGGGCGAACTCGTCCGTCTTGACCATGCCGGGGGCGATCTCGATGACGCGGACCGGCCGGCCGACGATCTCCAGGCGCAGGGTCTCGGCGAGGACGTGGGCGCCGTGCTTGGCGGCGACGTAGCCGCCGCCGCCCTCGTAGGTGCCGTGGCCCGCGGTGGAGGAGACGACCACGACCGTGCCGTCGCCGCTCGCGTCCAGCTTGGGCAGCAGGGCCTGGGTGAGGTGGAGCGTGCCGATGACGTTCGTCTCGTACATCTGGCGCCAGTCCGCCGGGTCACCGGTCGCGACCGGGTCGGCGCCGAGCGCGCCGCCCGCGTTGTTGACCAGGACGCCGATCGTCTTGAAGGCCGTGGCGAACTCGTCGACCGCCGCGCGGTCCGTGACGTCGAGGGCGTAGGCCGTGGCCTGGTGGCCCGCCTTGTTGATCTCCTCCGCCAGTGCCTCGATGCGGTCCTTGCGGCGCGCGGTGAGGACGACCCGGTAGCCCGCCGCGGCGAGCTGCCGGGCCGTGGCGGCGCCGATTCCGCTGCTCGCACCGGTGACGACGGCGATGCGGGAGGCTGCGGACGGGGCGGCGGTGGCCATGGGAGCTCCTCGGGCGTGGGTGCGGTGGGCGGGGCCGGCGAGACCCCCAGCGCTTCCGGCCAGGATAGGCGGGGCCCTCGGTGGGAGAATGGGGGCGGGTGGTGCCCTGGTTTTCCGGTCTTCCTGGAGGTGGATCATGGGCGAGGCACGTGAGGTCATGGACCGGCTCACGGACGCGATCACCACGCACGCCGATCTGAAGGTCATCGGCGAGCTGTACGCCGAGGACGCGGTCGCCTTCACCCCTGACGAGGGTGAGCTGCGCGGGCGCGACGACATCGTCGAGTACTGGCGGACGATGACGGAGGCGGTCCCCGAGGCGACGTTCCGGCCGTTGCACTCCTACGAGGTCGGCGACACGGCCATCGACGAGGGCGTCTTCAGCGGGCGCAACACCGGGCCGCTGGAGCTGCCGAACGGTGAGACGCTCCCGGCGACGCAGAAGGAGATCCATATCCGCGGGGTGGACATCGCCACCGTGCGGGACGGGCGGATCGTCGACTACCGGCTGTACTTCGACGAGTTGGATTTCCTGGGGCAGTTGGGGTTGCTGCCGCCTGACGAGCCGTTCTGAGATTCCGGGCCGAGGGCCGGCCGGTCGGCGGCTCAGTCTCCTCGCGGGGCGTACATGATGACCGCCATGCCCGCGAGGCAGATCAGTGCGCCCGCGATGTCCCAGCGGTCCGGGCGGTATCCGTCCGCGACCACGCCCCACAGGATCGAACCGGCGACGAAGATCCCGCCGTACGCGGCGAGCACGCGGCCGAAGTGGGCGTCGGGCTGGAACGTCGCGACGAAGCCGTACGCGCCGAGCGCGAGGACGCCGCCGGCCGCCCACAGCCAGCCCCGGTTCTCGCGCACGCCCTGCCAGACCAGCCACGCGCCGCCGATCTCGAAGAGGGCGGCGACGACGAACAGGGCGGCGGAGCGGAGCACGAACATGGTCGTCAGCTTCGCATGCCCTCGCCCGGGCCTTCCCTTCGGTGGGGCGGCTCCGGGCGCCGGGCCTCCGCCGCGTAGGCCGTGGGGGGTACTCCCACCGTCGTCGTGAAGTCCCGGACGAGGTGGGCCTGGTCGGCGTAGCCGAGGTCGGCGGCGAGGGCGGCCCAGTCGACGTCGTCGCGGTGGCCGGCCTGTTCCAGGGCCTCGTGGATGCGGTAGCGGAGGATGACCCACTTGGGGCTGACGCCGACCTGGGTGGAGAAGAGCCGTTGCAGGGCCCGTACCGACAGGCCGTGCGCGTGGGCGAAGTCGCCGACGCGGCGTACGGCGCGGTCCGCGCGGATGCGTTCCACGAGGTCGATCGCGAGGTCCGCCTGCGGGTCCGGGGTGCGGGGCAGGGCGAGCAGGAAGGCGTCGAGGGCGGCGACCCGGGCGGCGTCGCCGGAGGGGGTGACGACCGCGCGGGCGGTGTCGGCGGTGGCCCCGGGGAACACCTCCCGGGCGGGCAGGGCGCGGCCCGTCCAGCGGGAGACCGGCTCCTCGGGGGCGTACGGCCGGAAGCCGCCGGGGCGGAACTTCGCCCCGCAGACCCGGCCCCGCCCGGTCAGCTTCCTGGTGTAGAGGCCGAGTGCGACGCCGGTGACCTCGCCGTAGGGCGGGCCCTCGTCCTCGTCCCACTGGAAGGTGAGGTTGACGGAGGGGTGCGGGACGACGTGGGAGGCGTAGGGCGCGGGCAGGTCCCAGTCGATGAGCCAGTACCACTCGACGTACCGGCGCAGCGGCTCGGCGGGCTCGTGACGGCGGAATCGCACGCGGTTCAGCAGCCCGGACGGGTCGACGATCCCGCGGGTGCCGTGGCGGGGTGCCTCCATGGCCGGATCGTACGTCGCATTTCTTCAAGATGGGCGGTCGTCGCTGTCCCTACGGTCGGACCATGGACACGAGCATGGACACGAATCCTGTGGAGACGTACCGCATCGGTGAGCTGCTGGGCATGGCGCGGGAGCGGGCGGTGCCGGTGGTGCGGGGCATTCCCGACGCGGCGCTCGCCGCGCCCACGCCCTGTGCCGAGTACGACGTGCGGGCGCTGGTCGATCACCTCTTCCAGGTGATCACGCAGTTCCAGCGGCTGGCCGCGAAGGAGGCGTCGGACTTCGGTGAGAAACCCGACCCGGTCGCCGGGAGCCCCGAGTGGCGTGGGCGGTTCGCCCGGGAGGCGGACCGGCTGGTGGCGGCCTGGTCGGCGCCGGGTGCCGAGGAGGGCACGACGGGCGGGATGAACATGCCTGCGCGGCTGGTCGGCTCGATGGCGCTGCTCGATCTCACCGTGCATGTGTGGGACCTGGCGCGGGCGACGGGCCAGGAGTACCCGGGTGCCGACGAGGCGGTCGTGGCGGAGCTGTCCGGCGCGGTGGACGAGCTGGCGCCGACGGCCAGGAAGATGGGGGTGTTCGGGGAGCCGGTGCCGGTGGCGGAGGGTGCGTCGGCCCTGGAGCGGCTGCTCGGGCGGACCGGCAGGGACCCCCACTGGAATGCCCCCGCGCCCGCTGTCGTTCCCCCGAGTACTGTTGAAGGGTAAACAACCTGGAGGGTGAGCGACCATGCAGTTCGGGATCTTCAGTGTCGGCGACGTCACGCCCGACCCGACCACGGGCCGGACACCGACCGAGCGCGAGCGGATCAAGGCCATGGTCGCCATCGCGCTCAAGGCCGAGGAGGCCGGGCTCGATGTCTTCGCGACCGGCGAGCACCACAACCCGCCCTTCGTGCCCTCCTCCCCGACCACGATGCTCGGCTACATCGCCGCCCGCACCGAGCGTCTTGTCCTCTCCACGGCCACCACCCTCATCACCACCAGCGACCCGGTGAAGATCGCCGAGGACTTCGCGATGCTCCAGCACCTGGCCGACGGCCGGGTGGATCTGATGCTGGGCCGTGGGAACACCGCGCCGGTCTATCCCTGGTTCGGGCAGGACATCCGGCAGGGCATCCCGCTCGCCGTCGAGAACTACGCCCTGCTGCACCGGCTGTGGCGCGAGGAGGGCGTCGACTGGGAGGGGAGGTTCCGTACGCCGCTGGAGGGGTTCACGGCGACGCCCCGGCCGCTGGACGGCGTACCGCCCTTCGTCTGGCACGGGTCGATCCGCTCGCCGGAGATCGCCGAGCAGGCCGCGTTCTACGGCGACGGCTTCTTCCACAACAACATCTTCTGGCCGGCCGACCACACCAAGCGCATGGTCGAGCTGTACCGGGCCCGCTACGCCCACTACGGGCACGGCACGCCCGAGCAGGCGGTCGTCGGGCTCGGCGGGCATGTGTTCATGCGGCGGAACTCGCAGGACGCGGTGCGCGAGTTCCGGCCGTACTTCGACGTCGCCCCTGTGTACGGGCACGGGCCGTCGCTGGAGGACTTCACCGCGCAGACGCCGCTGACCGTCGGCACCCCGCAGCAGGTCATCGAGAAGACGCTGGCCTTCCGGGAGTACGCCGGCGACTACCAGCGCCAGCTGTTCCTTCTCGACCACGCCGGGCTGCCGCTGAAGACCGTGCTGGAGCAGATCGACCTGCTGGGCGAGGAGGTCGTACCGGTGCTGCGCAAGGAGTTCGCCGTGGGCCGCCCGGCGGACGTGCCGGACGCGCCGACGCACGCGGCCCGGCTCGCGCGGGCCCGGGGCTGAGCGGACGGCAGGTCCTCCGGCCCGTGGTTGCGCGGGCCCCGGTGAGATGCGCGGGCCCTGGTGAGAGGGGAGTAAGAAGGACGCTCCGGCGCAGCGCATCCGGACCCGGGGAGCCGGTCGCCAGGCACACTGGACGCGTGCCCCACACCGTGCTGCTCGCCGAAGACGACCGCGCCATCCGCAACGCCCTGGAGCGCGCCCTGACCCTGGAGGGCTACCAGGTCATGGCGGTCGCCGACGGTGTCGAGGCACTGGCGCAGGCCCACCGCAACCGCCCCGACGTGCTCGTCCTGGACGTGATGATGCCCGGCATCGACGGGCTCCAGGTGTGCCGGGTGCTGCGCGCGGAGGGCGACCGGACGCCGGTCCTGATACTGACGGCCCTCGTGGAGACCGCCGACCGGATCGCCGGCCTGGACGCGGGCGCCGACGACTACGTGGTGAAGCCCTTCGACGTGGAGGAGGTCTTCGCCCGGCTGCGCGCGCTGCTGCGCCGCACCAGCACCAGCCCGGTGGGGGTGGGCGACTCCCTCGGCGGCGCACCGGTCGGTGGCGCACCGGGCAATGGCGCTCCCGTCGGTGGTGCGCCCGTCGGCGGGGCGTCCGCGCCCGAGGCGCCCAGGCAGCTTCCCGAGCGGTTCATCGAGGCGGCCGGCATCCGCATGGACCCGCAGGCGCGCCGGGCCTGGCGGGGCGCGCGCGAGCTGGAGCTGACCCGCACCGAGTTCGAGCTGCTGGAGCTGCTGGTCCGCAACGCGGGCATCGTCCTCGACCACTCGACGATCTACGACCGTATCTGGGGCTACGACTTCGGCCCCGGCTCGAAGAACCTCGCCGTCTACGTCGGCTACCTGCGCCGCAAGCTCGACGATCCGGACGGGCCGCAGCTGATCCACACGGTGCGGGGCGTGGGTTACGTGCTGCGGGAGGACTGAGTGGGCCGCCTCCGCCGGCTGCTCAGCGGGCGGCGGCCGAAGCTGGTCTCGCTGCGTACGACGTTCGCGGTGTCGTTCGCTGCGGTGACCGCGGCCGTGACGGTCCTGGTCGGCATCCTGTCCTACAGCGCGGCGGCCCGGCTGGTGCGGGTGGACCAGCAGACGGTGTTCGACGAGGTCGTGCAGGACCTGCGGGACGAGGTGCGGGAGAACCGGATGACGCCGGGCGACTTCTCCTCCGCCGCGCCGGGCCACGACCTCGTGCGGCCCGCGCGTACCGATGTGCAGGTGCTCGGCCCGGACGGCCGTGTCGTCGACCGGGGCAGTCCGGGACTGCCGGTGACCGGGGCCGATGTGCGGATCGCCGCCGCTTCCTCGTCCGGGCGGGTGGCCGAGCACAAGGACGTCGACGTGGGCGACGACGTCTACCGTGTCGCGACCGTCTCCCTCGGCGGCGGGCGGGGCGCGGTGCAGGTCGCGCAGGAGTTCAGCGACGTAGAGGACCTGCTGCGGGCGCTCCAGCGGCGGACGCTGCTGCTGATGGCCGCCGTCGTGATCGCCGCCGGTCTGTTCGGCTGGTGGCTCGCCCGGCGCATCACGCGGCGCCTGGTCGTCCTGACCGACGCCGCCGAGGACGTGGCCCGGACCCGGCGTCTCGGCATCCAGGTGCCCGTCGCCGGTCATGACGAGGTGGGCCGGCTGGGCCGGGCCTTCGACCGCATGCTGGGCCGGCTCGCGCAGTCCGAGGAGGACCAGCGCCGGCTGGTCCAGGACGCGGGCCATGAGCTGCGGACGCCGCTGACCTCGCTGCGGACGAACATCTCGATGCTCCGCCGGATCGACGAACTGCCGCCCGGGACCCGGGAGGAACTGGTCGCCGACCTCGGCCAGGAGGCCCGTGAGCTGACCGACCTGGTCAACGAGCTCGTCGACCTCGCGGCCGGGCAGTCCGACGCCGAGCCGCCCCGGCGGGTGGACGTCGCCGACCTCGCCGAGGAGGTGGCGGGCCTGGCCCGGCGCCGCAGCGGCCGGCGGATCACGCTCCGCGCGAGCGGCGACACCACGACCGACGGACGGCCCGGGATGCTGACCCGGGCGCTGTCCAACCTCGTCGAGAACGCCGTGAAGTTCGACCAGCACGGCACGGCCCCCGTCGAGATCGTCGTCGCCGGGCCCGCCCGGCCCGGCACGATCCGCGTCGAGGTCCTCGACCGCGGCCCCGGCATCACCGACCACGACCTCGCCCGCGTCTTCGACCGCTTCTACCGCGCCGCCGACGCCCGCTCCCTGCCGGGCTCGGGCCTCGGCCTGTCCATCGTCCGCGAGGTGGCTCTCGCACACGGGGGAGCACCGTTTGCGTTCCGGCGGGACGGGGGCGGGACGGTGATCGGGTTCACGGTGGGCGGGTTCCCGGTGGATGACGGGAGAGCGGCACACTGAGTCACCAGCCGGAACCGTCGTGGTCGCCGGCCTCGGCCGCCTCCTGGTGGGCCTCGGCGCTGGTCCACTCCGTGCTCAGGAACCAGCTGACGTCGACGAGGCCGACGGGCGGCGGCTCCAGTGACGCCAACTCATCTTCTACGGCGGCCCGTTGCCGGTCGGGGCCGTCGGCGTACCGGGTGCCGATCAAACCGCTTCTCGCCGATTCCCGCCGACGGCCCGCACCGCACCGCACCGCCGGCCGCTCAATCCCTCAAGGCGTAGAAGCCCATGGGGGAGTTCGGCTCGAAGCCGATGCGCGGATACACGGGTGCTCCGGCCGCGGTGGCCTGCAGCGTCGCCCGGGTCAGTCCGGTGGCGCGACCGCCCTCGTACAGCGCCTTGCGCGTCACGGCTTCGCCGTACCCACGTCGCTCCCACTCCGGGTCGGTGGCGACGAACAGCACGAAGAGGCGCCCGTCGGCCTCCACCGTGGCGGCGCAGGTCACGGCCGTACCGTCCCGTACGCCCAGGTAGGCGTGCACCTGGTTCTTCCACAGCGCGGAGCGCCCGAGACCGTCGCGGCCGTCCTCCAGCTCGAAGCCGTAGGCACGTGAATTGACGTCGGCGAAGGCCCGCAGCTGCTCGTCGGTGGTCACGCGGACGAACGTCAGGTCCGGGTGGGCCGGTTCGGGAAGGGGCAGCAGGTCTCCCGCCATGCCCGTGCCGGGGAAGGCGTGTACGAGCCCGGCCTGTTCGGCGGCGCCCTCGAGCCCCGCCCGCGCCTCCTCGTCGAGCAGATCCTCGAAGACCCACAGGAACCCGGGATGCCGCTTCGACCGCATGATCTCCGCCGCCTCCTGCAACCGCTGCTTCGCGAGCCCGGGGCCCACGCCGTGTTCGGTCAGCGTCACGCAGTTCCAGAAGGCGAACCGGCAGTCGGCCCACCGCACGGCGATCCCGGGAAGGTCGCGGACATCCGCTTGCGGATCCCGGTCGAGGACCATGATCCGCCAGACGGTGGCGAGCTGTTCCATCGACTCGACGGAGTCCGCGAGATCACGCCTGTCGCGCATGAGTACCCCTCAGATCGGCGGTGGGAAACGGGAGTTGTCCGCACTCCGCACCCTGCCCTCCACAGACCTTTCTCATCCACACCCGGGAACATTCTCGATCGCGAACCGCGAGGCGCTCACCCCTACACTGAGCGGCGTTTTCAGGATGATCGGAGCACCACATGCGTCGCCTCGCCACCGCCTTCGTGGCAGTCAGCGTTCTCGCCCTCGCCGGATGTGCGCAGGACTTCGACAAGGGACCGGAGGGCAAGGTCACCGAGAAGGTCAAGGACGGGAAGAAGTTCTACCTGGTCGTCGACCCGGCCAAGGCCGGTGACGAGACGAGGTTCAGGGTCAGCAAGTACGACTACCACGACTGCAACCGGGGCTCGAAGTACCCCAAGTGCGTCGAGGACTGAGCCGGGACGATGCGGGCCGCCCGAGGTCGGTAGTACCTAGTCCGGGGGCGAGTGCCCGGTCTCTGCGTCCCCGGGCAGGTTCTCGCGCAGCCGCGGTCGCCGGTCGGCGGCCTTCCGGTACCAGGCGCCGTACCGCTTCGCGAGGACCACGGCCGACATGCCGTGCAGGAGGATGCTGAGCGCGACGGTGACCGCGATCACCCGGCCGAGGAGCTGAAGGCCGGGGACGTGTTCCTCCACCAGGAGAAGCCCGAAGACGACGGAGGCGAGGCCGCGCGGCCCGAACCACCCGATGTAGGCGACCGTGGGAAGGGCCAGGCCGGTCCTGGCCAGGGAGAGGGCGACCGGCAGCATCCTGACCACGGTGAGGCTCAGCACGGCGTAGACGATGATCCGCCAGTCGAGGTCGTCCAGCGTCGGCCCGAGCAGGACGGCACCGAAGACCAGGAAGCTCAACGAGGCGAGCAGGTCGGCGAGATGTTCGGCGAGGCCGGCGGATTCGTCGACGGCGGACGGCGCCTCAGCCGGTGTTCTGGTCGATGCTTCCGCCTCCGCCTCCGCCTCCGCCTCCGCCGCCCCGCCCCGCCGCAGGGCGACACCGAACGCGAAGCCCGCCACCCAGGCCGCGATGAAGCCGCTCCCCTCGAGGACGACGGCCAGGGTGTACGCGCCCGCGGCCACGGCCAGGACGAAGGTCTGCCGCCAGTCGCCACTGATCCAGCCCCTCGCACGCGACCACCGCAACAGCCGCCCGCCGAGTCCTCCCACGACCAGGCCCCATGCGGTGCTGAGCACGAGCGCCCGCCAGAAGACGCCGCCGGCTCCCTCCTCCGAGGCCATGGTTCCGGGCAGCGCCGCCAGGAAGAGCACGAAGAAGGGCAGCGCCATACCGTCGTTGAGGCCGGATTCGACGTTCAGGCCGCCGCGCACCAGGGGTGGGACACGCCGGTCGGAGACCGCCGTCTTGCCGAGAGCGGCGTCGGTCGGCGCGAGCACGGCACCGAGCAGGGCCAGCTCCCACAGGGTCAGCCCCGGCAGCAGGGGCCAGGCCAGCAGCCAGCCCGCCCCGATGGTCAACGGCAGACCGATCCCCAGCAGACGGCCGGGGAGGAATCCGCCCAGGCGCAGATCCCGTCGCCGTACGGACATCGCGTCGGTGAACAGGACCAGCGTCAGGGCGGCTTCGGCCAGGGTGAGCACGGGGCCCGCGTCGTGCTTCAGGTCGAGCAGACCGAGCCCGACCGGGCCGATGGCGATCCCGCAGCCGGTGAACACCATCGGCCCCGACACGACGGTGGTGGCCAGCCGCCGGGAGCAGAGGGCGTACCCCGCCGTCACGGCGGCCACGGCCGCCCCCGCCCAGACGCTGCCGCTCACCGTGCCTCGCCCGGCCCGTCAGTACGCGTCGCGCGCGGTCACGAGTGGAGGACCTTCTCCTTGGCCTTGCGGAACTCCTCGTCGGAGATGTCGCCGCGGGCCCGGATCTGCGAGAGCGTGGCGAGCTGGTCCGCCTCGCTTGCAGGGCCGGTGGCGCCGACGGTCTCGCGGATGTAGCGGTCCGTCTCGTCCATCTTGGCCCTGACGTGGTCCTGTTCACGCTTGCCCATGCCCTTGCCCCTGGCGACGACGTAGACGAAGACGCCCAGGAAGGGCAGGACGATGGTGAAGACCAGCCATCCCGTCTTGCCCCAGCCGCTCAGGGCGTCGTCACGGAAGATGTCGACGATGACGCGGAACAGCAGGAAGACCCACATGACCCACAGGAAGATCCACATGATCGTCCAGAAGGCCCCGAGGACCGGGTAGTCGTAGGCCAGGTTCACAGAGTCGCCCATCACCGCTCCTCCTCTCCGGGAAGGTCCAGCCCGAACGCGTCACCGATGGCGCGCGCGGCGGACACGACGCGGGCGCTGCCGACCACGGGGGCGATCGCCACGAGCGTTCCCTGGATCTTCTCCAGCGGCACGCCGACCTCCGCGGCGGTGCCGATGTTGAGGAGGTAGGAGGGAGCGGAGGCGTCCATGGCCACCAGAGCCGCGATGCGTGCCAGCAGGTATGTCTCCTCGTCCAGCCCGGACCGCTCGAAGGTGTCGAGCGTCATCTGGACGAGCGTCTCGAACACCGGCGCGTTCGCCTCGGCGAGAGCGGCGACGCCGCTCGCCCCTGTCTCTTGCTCAGCCATTTCGGGCTCCTTTCTCGGGTGGTTGGTGCGACGTACGGCTTGGTTGTGCCGTCCTCGCCGTCCTCGCCGTCCTCGCCGTGCCGGAGGCCGCGGCGAGGACGGCGAGGAGGACCAGCACGAGGACGACGACGCCGAGGACGAGCGCCACGGATCCGGGGGTGGGGTAGTTCCACAGCACCAGGGCGAGCGCGCCGCCGGCGATGGCGATGCCGGTGGTCCACTTGCGGTGGGCGTCCAGCACGCGGCCGGTGTCCCCGGTGCGCAGACCGTGGCGCGCCATGGCCCGGCCCGTCGCCCCGGTTCCGCCCGCCGCCGCCCGTCTGATCCACCGGGCACCGCGTCCGGGCCCGTACAGGTAGCCGGCCAGCGTGGTGATCACGGCGATGACCAGCACCGTGACCGTGGTGTTCTTGAGGAAGCGCAGGAAGATGTCGTAGATGTCGGCCGCGGTGTTCTGGGGCAGGGCGGTCGTGGAGACGGAGTCCAGATAGATCTGGCGCGTCACGGCGAGGCCGACGAGCAGCACGATCATCATGACCCCGACGCCGATGGCCGTGGTCATCAGGGCGACGCGGTGCGCGGGCCCGCTCCAGACGGCGAGTGCCGCCAGGACCAGGACCAGGACGGGGAGCCAGACGCCGAGCACGTTCAGCAGACGCATGGCGCCCTGGGCCTCGTTGAGCTTGTCGGTCTGGAACAGGGTGATCGTCTTGTCGACGTCGGGGATCTTCGAGGCTTGATCGAATCCGGCGTCCACGAGACGTTGCTTGACGTTGTCGACGACGGTGCCGATGTTCAGGTCGATGCTGTCGTCGCCGGCCTGGATGGCACTGCTGCCCTCGCCGGTGAGGACCTTGACCACGGCGGCGTGGGCCCGCCGGTTGGCGTCTTCCCACACCTCGGCGAACTGGTCACTGGTCACCACCCGGTACACGATCCTGTGGACGGCCGAGCTGAGCGCGCTCGTCAGCGGGCCGGTCAGCGCGTCGGCGCCCTGGACCACCCGGGGCGGTGCGCCTTCCCGCTGCAACGTCCGCGCGACGGCCTCGGTGAAGGCGGCGACGTCGACGTTGTCGACCACGCGCTTGGTGAGCCGGTCGGTCACGGTGTTCTGGACCGAGGGCTCCGTGGCGAGCGGAGCGACGGTCTGGACATAGCGGTCGGTGTCGGCGACCTCCGAGTCCACCCAGGCGGCGACCACGGCCAGCGGCGCCAGGAGGAAGGTCAGGACCAGCAGCACGGAGGTCGCCGTGTAGCGCAGCCGCCGGTGGTGAACGGAGGCCGCCTTGCGCAGCCGTTCGTACTCTTCCCGTTCCGTGGCGCTCAAGGGAGGTCCGCCGGCCGGACGGTCACGACCTTCCGAGGCGGACGAGGAACCAGCGGAACCAGCGGAACCAGCGGACGAGGAACCATCGGAGGAATCCATGAATCTCCCCCGTGATGCTTTATAGGTAGTTTTGTCCTGCTTACCGATTTTATCGAGGACGAGCGAACGGCGCATGTGCTCTGCGAGGGGGGAGGGGAGGAGGGGGGAGGGGCGACCCGAGCCGGGATCACTGAACACGGCGGACGGGGGTATCCGGTCCGGCAAGGTTCCCTCGAACGGAAGTGATGCCCGCCCCATGTCAGAGACACGAGACGTCGTCGAACTCATCCTCCAGGACCACAGAAGAATGGAGGATCTCTTCCATCAGATGCGCAGCGTCGAAGCCGACCGGGCAGCCGCCCTGCGGGAATTCGCCGATCTGCTGATCGCGCACGCGCAGACGGAGGAGTCCGAGGTGTACCCCGCCCTCAAGCGCTACCAGAACATCGACGACGACGAACTCGAGCACGGCGAGGAGGAGCACGAGGAGGGCAACAAGGCACTTCTCGAACTCCTGGAGGTCGACGAGGTCGGCTCCGCGGAGTGGGACGAGAAGCTGGAAGAGCTGGTGAAGGCCATCACCCACCACACCGACGAGGAAGAGCGCACCATCCTCAACGGCGCCCGCGAGAACGTCGCCCTCGACCGCCGGGAGGAACTGGGCGGCGCGTTCCTGGCGGAACGGGAGCGGCAGCTGAAGGCGGAGTGCGGAGCGGTGGACAACGTGCGCCGTATCGTCAGCGCCTGACCGCGCCGCGTCGCCGCGCAGCCCCTCACAGGTCCCGCGCCGGCTCCTTCAGCAGGGCTTCGTGGAGCCCCGACAGCCCGTCGACGCTTGCCAGGCGATCGCCCAGTGCCTCGACGGGGCCCGGCGCCTGGTCGACCTGACGGTCTGCGCGGCGCGACCCGGGCACGAACGGCAGACACAGACCGGGTTGGGGCTCGCCCATGCCGCCGGGGCTCTCTGATCTCGGCCTCGCCCTCGCGAGGGACGCCACGGATTTGAGATTCAGCTCGGGGCCCCTCGCTCGTTGCGCTTCGCGGACCGCCCCCGATCAGTGGCCAGCCCCGAAGAAGATCAGCAAGTAGACGCGTTGCCAAGTGTGTGTGCACTCGTCGCTAACGACTCCATGCTGCTGCCCCCCCTACCGTGAAACGCATGCGCCGGTGAGCGGGACCGGAACTGCGTCGGTCAGATTCTGATGGGTGATACAGCGGATGCCGCGTATCTGGCGATAGTCTCATATGTTCTGTATTCGCCAATTTCTGGAGGGGGAAATCAACATGAACGTATCCCGGACCAAGGTTTTAGGGGCGTGTGCGGCTGCGGTCGCGTGCGTGGCACTCGCGAACTCACCGGCCTTCGCCGGCGCCAACACGCCGCACGCGCGCAGTGGGGGCAGCCACGGCTGCAGCTTCAACTCAGAGGGCTGGTTCGTGGCCAACGGCGACACGCTGCGCATCAAGGACACCTGCGCTGACGGCTGGGCTGCGGTCTTGAAGGTCGACGTGGCTCCGATGAAGCCGAATGAGTGGGACTACGACCACCTGATCACCAACCACGGCGGCAAGGGGACCACGAAGACCGAGAACGGCTTCAACTTCCCCGAGGGCAAGAAGATCTGCGTCTCCGCGGGTATCTCGACAGGCGGCGAGATGGGCGACTTCGGCTCCTGGCAGTGTGGGACCACCTGAGCCTGATCCCTTCCGCCTAAGACAGTCCTCGAAGATGTCCGCGTCGGTCTCCTTCTGCCAGTCGGGCAGGTCGGTCCAGTCGGCGACGTAGCGGCTCTTCTGCTCGCGGGTGAGGCGGGTGGCGTGCATGCTGTGCGACACACTCGCCCTGGAAGTCGGACTGCGGAGCCTTGCATGAGCAGCCTGCACATCACATGCCGGTGGGGATCTGCAGCGGTGTATGACGCCTACGAGCGACTTGTGCGGGCCGGTTTCGACAGCCGCCTCGTCACCGGCTGACGGCGACTCAGTCCCGAAGGTCTTTGACCATGACCGCGTACACCGGTGAGTCGGCGAACGGTTGCTGCTCGCCGACTCTGGTGTATCCCCATGTCTCGTACAGAGCTTGGACCTTGGGGTGCGTGACGTCGACCAGCAGCACGGCGACGTCTTCCGTGCGTTCCTTGAGCAGCGCCTCGTGCAAGCGGTCGGCGATTCCCTGCTTCCGCCACCTTGGGCGCACCATCACCTCGGAGACCGCGTAGGTGGAGGAGTAGCCGTTGTCCGGCTCGTACGCGGTGGAGCGCCACCATTCGCGGCCGGGGGCGAGCGGGGCGCCGTAGGCGAAGCCGACCGGTTCGTCTTCGTCGTACGCCACTACGCAGGAGAAGCCGTCCATGCCGGTCCAGTGGTCGACGAACCAGGCGAAGCGCTGGTGGAAGGGGTCGTCCATCTGGTCGGCGTAGGCGTCGGCGTGTACGTCGATGAGCATCTGCCGGAAGACCTCGGGGAGGTCTCCGTGCTGGAAGTGACGCAGGTCGGTCACGCTCGGCTCCATTCGGTTCGCATGCGGTCTGCCCAGTCTCGCGCGTAGGAGGTGGAGGGGGCCATGACGAACAGGCTCCGGTGGAAGTCGCCCATGAGTGTGCGCATACGGCCGGGCAGTGGGTCGCCACCCATGATCGTGAAGACGTCAGTGGCTGAGGCCGTGGCCTGTTCGGCCTCTCCCTGGTGGAGCTGTGCGAGGGCGAGTTGGGCGGTCGCGAGGGCCTTGTTGCGCCGGAAGGCGGTCGGGATCCTGGCCAGGGCGCGGTGCGCCATGGCTTCGGCATGAGCGTGGCGTCCGCTGTTGACCTGGACGATTGCGGCGAGGTGGTCAAGTTCGGCCTGCCCGTAGAAGGCGGTCCAGCGCGGACGCTCTCGGTCGGCCACCCTCGTGAAGGTGTCCTGGGCTGATGCCAGTGAACGCAGGCCCGCACGGCCATCGCCGAGAGCCGCGTATGCGAGGGCGACGCGGACTCGGCCCAGCGAATCGAAGAACGGGTCTCGGCGAGCTGCTGAGGAGGCTTGCGCGGCCTGGGCCGCTGCGAGCGCTTCGGGCCAGTTCTGCCGCTGATAGGCGAGCATCGAGAGGTTGACCCACACTCGGATTTCAGTAGGGCCGTCCTGGGAGAGGCCGGCGTACGCCGCTGATTCGTTCAGGTAGCTCTGGGCCTGGTCGAGGTTGCGGGCGTCGATGCAGGACCAGGCGGCGATGGTGGTGTACTCGGCGGCCAGTGCGTACAGGGCTCGGCGGACGCGTTCGCCGGCGTTGCGCTGCTGTAGTTCCAGCACCCTGATGCGGCCCTGGGCGGCGGCCTTCTCCAGTGCCGCGTGTCCGCCCTGGCGGTCGTCCGCTTCAACAAGGGCGTTCATCCCGGCAGCGACCCGGGCCACGTCCGACATGCCGACGGTCCGGCGTTGGGCCACCAAGGGAACGGCGGCAGCTGCGCTTCCGGTCGCTGAGGTGAGGAAAGTGCGACGCCGCACGGGGTCCTCCTGCGGGTGTTGCATGGTGCGCGGTGCGCTGAACCCTAAGTCCTCGACGGGACAACCGAACACCCGCTCCAGGGCTGCACACGTGCGTCCGATGGGGCGGCGGGAGGTCCCATTGAGGAGGTTGCGGACTGTGCGGTCGGAGACGTCACCGGGCCTGCCAGTGATCTCTGCCAGCGCGGCGTTCATCCGACCAGCCAATTCTTCCTGGGTGAGCCCGAGTTCCTCCATCCGGCTCTTGAGGATGGCGTTCGCTCCCATGGACGGACCGTAGCCCTGTGGTTACCGGCCGAACCAGCCCCGAGGTCACCAGAGCGTAAAGTCTTCCGGTTCGCGTAGGTGCTGCGGGGCGCGACTTTTCCTGTTCGCCGTCGGCCAAGGGCCGTTGACTCGGTACCAGCCGTTGAGCGGGCGAGATTCCCCTTCCTGCCTCTCGATGGCGTGCAGGAAAGCCCGCTCCTGCGGACCCTTCGCGGGGCGGGCGTCCCAGCCTCGGAGGGATGACCCCGTGACCATGACCGCTGCCGAGCCAACCGGGACTGGTGTTCCGGGCTATGCCGAGACGGTGCCGTGCGAGCCGGAATCCGCGCGCCGCGCACGTCTGCTTGTCTCCGCGGCTCTGGACACTTGGGGCATAGGCGAGTTGGCCGAGGTGGGCACTCTGATCGTTTCGGAGCTGATCAGCAATGCCGTCAGCCACACGCCCTGTCGCGTGGTCCGTGTAGTGATTCGGCGCGAGACGGCCGAATTGATTCGGGTCGGCGTTGCCGACAAATGCCGAGATACCCCGGAACTGGGCTGTCCTGAAGGTGACTCCGAGGGCGGCCGTGGTCTGATCCTGGTCGAGTCGCTGAGCTGGCGGTGGGGCTACGACCTGCATCGTTGGGGCAAGCTCGTCTGGGCAGAGCTGAGGGTGCCTGCCGCATGCTGATCTCGCGTATCTCCTTACGACTCCTGCCTCGGAGGAACTGGTCGGCGACCCGTTCCCGGACGCGTGCGTGCAGCTTGTCTTCGGCCCGACGCGTCCGTCTGACGAGGTCGGCGCGGTTACTGTCCCAGAGTCGGTCCGAATTACTCCCGCCGACCTTGTGCGGCTGCGAGCCGAGTGGGGACTGGTTCTCGGCGAGATCCGCCAACGGGTCCTGGACGGGCTGCGGAATCCCGGTCCGGTTTCGACGTAGGGCCCGGTGCCTCTTGTTCCCGGAGCCCCTGAGACTCCCGCACAAGCAGGATCGTGTTCCTCGATGCCGTGCGGGTGAGCAAGTCAGGCGAAGGACAGAATTTCTGACAGGAAGGAAGACCGTGTTCAACCACATGGATCGATTCCCCACGGGCAGCCCGCTGCCGCAGGGGCATCTGACGGCGGCCCCGTGGGGTCTGCGTCGCATCGCCCCGTACCCGCCCATCGACGGCCCCGTCTACGCGACGGTGACGCTGGATCCGGAGACGCAGACCGCCCGGTACTTCGACACTTCCGGGGTGCCCACCATGTCCCCGGGCCACGGCACATCCTCCGGTACGAATCCCGCGACCGGCACCACGGGCCAGGGCGACCGCAACAGCGACTCCCCGGACAGCGACACGGGCAACGACACCGACCAGTGACTCTGGTGACGAACGACGATCGTCCGGTCCTGGTCGTCACCAACCTTGACGATCCGACCGCGGACTTCGTGATCGCCGAGCTGCACGACCGGGGCGTCCCGGTCGTGCAGCTCGACTCCGGTGACTTCCCCACCACCCTGTCGTGTTCGGCCACCATCGGTGGCACCGACAGGTGGCGCGGAAGCGTGCAGACCCCGAGCCGACGTGCCGACCTGGGCGCGGTGCGTTCCATTTACTACCGCCGCCCCTCCGGGTTTGCCTTCCCACACCTCGACAAGCAGGACGAGCGGTTCGCCGTGGCCCAGGCGCGCTACGGACTGGGCGGCATTCTCACCTCGCTGCCCGGCTGCCTCTACGTCAACCACCCCAACCGCATCGGCGACGCCGAGTACAAGCCGGCCGGGCTCGCGGTAGCGGCGGCGGCCGGCTTCAGGCTTCCGCCGACGTTGGTCACCAACGTTCCCGACGACGCACGGGCCTTCATCAGGACGCACGGTCCGGTCATCTTCAAGCCGATCTCGGTTCCGCTCTATCTGGTCGACGGCAAGGCCCAGACCGTCCCCGTGACCGAGGTGATCGCCGACGAGATCGACGCCTCCGTGTCCGGCACCATGCACCTCTTCCAGAAGCGGGTGGACAAGGTTGCCGATATCCGGGTGACGGTGATCGGCGAGCAGATCTTCGCCGTGCGGATCGACTCCGGTCTCCTCGACTGGCGTACGGACTACGGCACTCACACATACACGCCGCTTGCCGCGCCACCCGCGGCGGAGCGGTCGATGTATGCCTATCTGAAGCACTTCGGGCTCGTCTTCGGGGCGTTCGACTTTGCTCTGACCGACCGCGGCGAGTGGATCTTCATCGAGTGCAATCCTTCCGGGCAGTGGGCATGGATGGAGCCGCCGACCGGTCTGCCGATGACTGCGGCACTCGCCGATCTTCTGGAAGGAGGACTCTGTGGCCAGTGAGACCGATATCGAGACGGCTGCGGTCGATCTCCGGCGCCGGCTCGCCCGGCAACTGGAGAAGGACGGACGGCTGCACTCACCTGAGTGGCGGGCCGCCGTGGAGGCCGTGCCCCGGCACAGGTTCATCCCGCGCTTCTACCGGGAGAGCCATGTCCCGGGCGTCACCACCTGGGAGCCGGTCACACCGGAGACGGTCGGCAAGGAGGAGTGGCTCCGGCTCGTCTACACCGACGAGACATGGATGACTCAGTTCGACGGCCAGGACATCGACTGGGCCGAGCCGAAGCCGATCAGCAACGCGGCCCCGACCTCGTCGTCGACGTTGCCAAGCCTCGTGGTGCGGATGCTCGAAGACCTGGATGTGCAGGACGGCATGAACGTGCTGGAGATCGGCACCGGAACCGGATACTCGACAGCGCTGATGTGCCACCGGCTCGGTAGCGAGAGCGTGACCTCGATCGAGACGGACGCAGGCGTGGCCCGCCGAGCCAGCCACGCCCTCACCGAATCCGGTCATACGCCCCACCTGCTGGTGAAGGACGGCCGCGTCGGCCACCCCGACGGAGCCCCATACGACCGGCTGATCGCCACGTGCGGCTTCCGCAGCATCCCGCTCGTTTGGCTGGAGCAGGTCCGGCCGGGCGGCGTCATCCTCACCACCCTGCGCGGCTGGATGCGCTCCCTCGGCCTGGTCAAGCTCATCGTCACCGGTGACAGCGCGAGCGGCTGGTTCAGCGAGGACGACCCAAGCTTCATGATCGCCCGCCAGCAGGAGGCACCGGAGAGCCTCGGCATGGTGCCGGGGCCCGACGACGGGACGGTACGGAAAGCCGCACGCGGGCCAGAGGTTCTCACCAGCTCCGGGTCGGCGTTCATGGCACAGCTCGCGGCGCCGGACGCCCGCTTCTTCTCGATGGCGGTCGACGGTGGCACGGTCAGCACGTTTCTGTTGGACAGCGTTACCGATTCCTTCGCCGCCCTCGCTCCCACGGACAGCGGCTGGCAAGTCCGCCAGGGCGGCCCCCGCCGCCTGTGGGACGCGGTCGAATCGGCGGTGGCCACCTGGGAGGAGTACGGCTCACCGAACACCGCGGCGTTCGGCGTGACCGTCTCCCGCCACCAGCAGGCCGTCTGGCTCGGGAACCCGAATGGTCCGCAGTGGCCGCTACCCTCCTGAGACAGCCACCACCGACGCGAGGAACGCCAGGATGGACGACGAGCCGCTGAAGGACTGGGCGGAGCGCCGTGACGCGAAGATCGGCCGACTTCGCGCCGTGCATGTCGTGCCCGGCGACGGGCCCAGGGCATCGCATCTGAACCCGGATGCGCCCCGTGCCATCGAGTGTTGGAACGGGCACACCTGGGAGCTGTACGGGTTCGCCGACAGCCTGGCCGAGGCCCAAGCCATCCTGTACCCAGAGGCCAACGATCCCTCACCTGCAGGGCCGGTGTCGAAGCCACTCGGCTCCGGCACCGGCAAGCACCGCAAACCCCAGGCGCCCAGGCCGGGCAGTGGCGGCCGGGCGCAGAGGTGATCAACGCCGCCGCGCCTGCGGCTGCTGTGGGCGCGGGCGGCGTCGACGGTGACGTAGGGGCCAGGGCGAAGAACGAGAAGGCGATGATCCGCAGGGTGGTCTTGACTCGACGATCAAGGACCCCTGCTGCCCGTGTCTGTCCTGTCCAGACTGTCGGGCGGTAGCTTGGTGGAGAAGGCCCCTGAAGGAGGGCGATTCGATGCCGTGGTTCATATGGCTGCTCGCCGCCGCGGCGCTGGGTGCCGCTGAGTTCTTCACACTGACCCTGGTCTTCGGGTTGCTGGCCGGTGCCGCGTTGGTTTCCGCGGTGGTGGCCGGTGTGGGCATCGGCCTTCTCGGCCAGCTGCTGGCCTTCGCCGCGGCGGCGGCAGCGGGCCTTTTCATCGTCCGTCCTGTCGGGCTGCGGCACATGAACCAGCAGCCCCTCACTTACGAGGGCAGTGACGCGCTGATCGGCAAGCGGGCCGAGGTCATGCAGGAGGTCACCGCGACCCGTGGTCTGATCAAGCTCTCCGGCGAGGAGTGGTCCGCCCGCGCCTTCGACGAAAGCCTCGTGATCCCGGTGGGAGCGCTGGTGGACGTCATGGAGATCGAGGGCGCCACGGCCCTCGTCTACCCCCGCGAGCTTCTTCCGTGAACGGCTGAACGCACAGCAACGGAGGCACTGTGGAACCAGTTGTCGTCCTCGCCCTTGTGGCGGCCATCGTCGTCGTCTTCCTCGTGGCCTCCAGCGTGCGGATCGTCCCGCAGGCACGCCGCTACAACGTGGAGCGGTTCGGCCGGTACCGCCGGACGCTGCAGCCCGGGCTGAACCTGCTCCTGCCGGTGGCGGACCGCATCAACACCAAACTCGACGTGCGCGAGCAGGTCTATTCGTCCGACCCCAGGCCGGTGATCACCGAGGACAACCTCGTGGTCAACATCGACACCGTGCTCTACTACCAGATCACCGACCCGCGGGCGGCGGCCTACGAGGTCGCCGACTACCTGCAGGCGATCGACCAGCTCACCGTGACCACCCTCCGGAACGTCATCGGCAGCATGGACCTGGAGGAGACGCTCACCTCGCGTGAGGAGATCAACTCCCGGCTGCGCGCCGTCCTCGACGACGCCACCGGCAAGTGGGGCATCCGGGTCAACCGGGTCGAGATCAAGGCCATCGATCCACCGCACACCATCAAGGAGGCGATGGAGAAGCAGATGCGGGCCGAGCGTGACAAGCGCGCGGCCATCCTGCACGCCGAGGGGGAGCGGCAAGCCAAGATCCTCACCGCGGAGGGCACGAAGCAGAAGGACATCCTGGAGGCGCAGGGCACGCAGCAGGCCATGATCTTGCGGGCGGACGGTGAGGCGAAGGCGGTGGAGCTCGTCTTCCAGGCCGTCCACCGCAACAACGCCGACGCGAAGATCCTGGCCTACAAGTACCTGGAGACGCTCCCGCACCTGGCGAACAGCGACAACAACACGTTCTGGGTGATCCCGGGGGAGCTGACCGAGGCGATTCGGACCGTCACCACCGCATTCGGCGACCAGTCGGCAGCGGGCGCGCCCCCGCCCGCGCAACCCGAGGAAGCAGCCACGGCCGACCCCGGCGACACGTCATACGGAAGCCGGACTCCGGAGCTCGGCGCCTCGACGGCTTCGCTCGACGCAGCGGCGGCTGCAGACGAGGCAGAGAGGCAGGCCGCCGCCGCGGTGAGCGACGCCAAGGCCGAGGCCGAGGCCGCGAAGTCGCCTCAGACTCCGCGCCGGGGGCAGACGCCCGGAGGTTGAGCCGGCCCTCGGTCGTAGATGGACTGCCGTCAGGCTTCCAGAGCCCTGGAGGGGGGGGCGGGCCGTGCGACGCGTGCGCCCGTGCAGACCGTCGTCGACCGTGATGTGCCGGCCTCATGGGCAGCTACGGGCACGTCGCCGGCGATCGTCGACACCAGTCCGGGGCCGAGGGCCCCTCATGCCAGAGACTCGAAGTACGCCTTCTGCGCGGGGTAGTAGTCCTCGAAGTCGGGCTGGGGTCCGTCCGTGCGCGAGGCGGTGAGCATGTCCAGGTAGTACTCCCAACCGGGGCCGGTCGAGCCCAACTGGTCCGTGGAGGTGAGGTGGTGGACGAGCTGGACCTCGGTGGCGCCTTCGGTCTCGGCCAGCAGCAACTCCAACGACCAGGAGCCGGCCTCGTCCTGCATCGAGACGGCGAGCCGCCGCGGTGGCTCGCAAGCTTCGATCCGGATCGGGCACCATGGCGCCGACTCCTCGTACGCCAGCTGCACCTCGACGGTGCGGCCGGGCCCTGCCTCGCCGCGCCAGGGGCCGAACCAGCGGGCGGTGCGCTCCGGTTCGGTGACGCTCGCCCAGACGTCGTCGGCGGAGGCGCGGTAGGTACGGGTGAGGATCAGGTCGGATCCGGACAGTGTGGGGACGAGTCGTCCGGTGGGTTCGGGGGTCATGCCGTGTCCTCCCTGGGAGGGTGCGAGGTGGTGGCGGGCTCGGCCCGGATCCGGTCCCGTCGGGTGCGGTGGACCTCGGTCTCCAGCGCTGCGAGGCGCTGCGACCAGCCGGGCCGTCGCGTGTCGAACCGGGCGAGCCACGTGGCGAGGGCGCTCAGCCGGGAGGCGACGAGCGTGTAGCGGCGCTGGCGTCCGATCTGCTCGTCCCGGACCAGGCCGCTCTCCCGGAGCACCCGCAGATGACGGCTCACGGCGGGGCGACTGACGGGGAACCGGGCGGCGATCTCGCCCGCCGTCAGCGGCGTGTGACGCAACATGGACAGGATCTCCCGGCGAACCGGGTCGGCGATGGCGTCGGCCACCTCGGTCAGCTCCTCCACCCCAAAAGCGTAACCCATCGGTTACGCGTTCCGCTGGCACTTCGCTGCGTGCGGCGGGGCTCTACGGCCACAAGCGTGTTCTCGCCTGATCGCCCGGGGCGTCACATCGCGGCGATGCCCTCCATGCCGGACTCGGCGAACGCGGGCAGGCCCTCGGCG
Source organism: Streptomyces sp. NPDC041940 (assembly GCF_055589465.1). Taxonomy (NCBI): domain Bacteria; kingdom Bacillati; phylum Actinomycetota; class Actinomycetes; order Kitasatosporales; family Streptomycetaceae; genus Streptomyces; species Streptomyces sp. NPDC041940. The sequence continues at coordinate 119,687 of NZ_JBVJBP010000020.1, read as the reverse complement.
GTGGTGACCTTGGTGAGGGATCCGTTCCTTTCGACGCGGAAGCCGTCGATCGTGCCGGAGGTGGCGTTCTGGACGTAGACGAACTTCGCGTCCCCGGTCACGGCGATGTCGATCACACCCTGCGATTTCGCGGATGGCGGGGTGGCCACGCCGACCTCGTTGGTCAGGGCGAGCCGTCCGTGCTTGTCCATGCGGTACCCGGTGACGGTGGAGTTGCCGGTGTTGCCGCCGTAGAAGTTGTCGCCCGCGCGCTCCAGCCAGCACAGGACCTCCTGGCCGTTGGCGAGCGGCTTCTGAAGGACCCTCAGCTTTCCGTTGCGCTGGACCCGGTAGCTGGTCACCGTGGACTTCTCGGCCTCGGCGACCAGCATCCGGTTGCCGGAGCGGTCGAAGCTGATGGCGAACGGCACGTTGCCGGCGGACTTGTTGACGACCGGCTCGGCGACGGCCGGCAGGCCGTCGCTCTTCAGCGGGAAGACCTCGACGGTGTTGTTGCCCTTGGTGGTGACCACCAGGTTGCGGCCGTCCGGGGTGATCTCGACCTCGCCGGGCGAGGTGTCGAACCGTGGAACGTCCTCGTTGGCCAACCCGAGGGAGCGGAAGGATCCCCGTATCGGCACAGGCCCCTCGGCGGTGATGCGGAAGCCCTGGACGCTGCCCTCGCCGCCCGCGTTCATGACGTACGCCACCTTGCCCCGTACCGCGATGCTGGAGGGGAACTCGCCGCCGGTGTCCATGATTCGACGGTTCTTCAGTTTCGTTCCCTCGACGCGGAAGGAGGTCAGCGTGCCGCTGCCGGCGTTGACCGCCAGCAGCAGTTCGGAGGCGTGATCGTAGACGAGGGAGCCCTGGGAGGCGAGGGAGTCGGTGGGGGCGTCGACCTGGTCGCCGCCCCGACCGCCCGTGGCGTAGGTGCCTCCGGGCTTCAGCTTGCCCCGGCCGTCCCGGGCGAAGACGCGGATGGTGTTGCCGCTCAGTTCGTTGCCCTGCACGAAGACGGCTCGATCGGCTCCTGGTCCGGACGCCCCGTACTGGCTCGCCGAGGCCAGGGACACGGCCACGGTGGCCGCCGCGACGGTGGCGAGGGTGGTGCCGCCGATCACGATCCGCTGCGTCCTGGACTTCGCCCGGTGCCCGCGACGTCCTGCGGCCCTCCGGCTCGGACGGTGCTCGTTCCGCTCGCTGTACATACTCACGTCCCACTCCTTCAAGCCTCATGGCGTTTGTGCGTCCGTGTGGGTGCTCGTGGACGGGACAAGGGTGGCCGGTGGCGCCGGTGAGGTGAGTGGGGAACGCGGGTCGCGTCAGACTCTCGTAAGCAGTTCCCGGGCGCCCTCGGATCGGTGGGCTGTCCGTGGCTGCGGACCGTGATCACCCCGGTGGTTCACCGGACATCTATCGGGAAGGCGGCCAGGCTCGCGGGTCCCTGCGGCGACGTAAGACTTCCGTCATCCGCGTCGGGGTACACGCCGTCCGCGTGCCCCGTTGAATAGAGCGGAGGAAGCACTCAGGAAGCGAGGCGGGCATGGGGCGTGGACGGAAGGCGTGGGGCAGGCCGTTGGTCATCGGGGTGCTGGTGGCAGCGGTCGCCGGCGTCGGCTTGGGGCTGTACTGGTTCCAGCCGTGGAAGCTGTGGCAGGACGAAACCGTGCACGAGGCCCTGCCCGGTGCCGTAGCGCCTACGGCGCCTCCCGCCGGAGCGCCCTCCGAGTCGCCTTCTCCCGCTCCCCGGCCCCGGACGCTGGCGGGCGGCGAACTGATCAGCCACGAGCACGCCACCTCGGGCCGTGTGAAGCTCGTCCGGCTCGCCGACGGTTCCCATGTCGTACGGCTGGAGGACCTCGACACCAGCAACGGCCCGGATCTGCGCGTGTGGCTGACCGACGCGCCGGTGAAGGAGGGACGGGCGGGCTGGCGCGTCTTCGACGACGGCGCGTACGTCAGCCTCGGCAAGCTCAAGGGCAACAAGGGCAGTCAGAACTACGCCGTGCCCGCCGACGTCGACCCGTCCCGGTTCACCAGCGTGAGCATCTGGTGCGACCGCTTCGACGTGTCCTTCGGAGCGGCCGAACTCGCGCGCACCTGACCCCCGTCCGCAGGGCAGCCCGTCAGAGCTCCTCGGCGGGCCAGTCCAGCAGTCGCGCTCCGATCACCGCCGTCTGGAGCATGTAACGGTGGGCCGGATCGCCCGGGTTGGCGCCGGTGAGCTTGTGGATGCGTTCCTTGCGACCGCGTTGCGTAAATTTGGAGCCGCTTTTGGCATGGTTCCCCGAGCTGAGTCAGCCGCTGCGGTGCTGGGCGTCCTCACGGACGCCGCCGAAATCACTGTGCGAGGCGAGCGGGAACCGGCATGCACCGACGTCCCGAGTCAGCACCCCCAGCAAAACCAATGTGCCCTCAATGTGCCCTGGCCGCCTGACGGCCCCTCCCCGGCACGCAAAACGGCGAGGCCCGAAGACCCCGCCCGCACTCCACGAAACCCCAGCTCAGGGCCACACCAAGCAATACGGCTGATGCCCCGCCTCATGCAGCCGATGTGAGAAGTCCTGCCACTCGTGCAGCAGTTGGTACACATTGAACGCGTCCCGAGGTCCACCCCGGTCCGGCACCGTCGACCAGATGAAGGCCGCCGCGCCCACCGCCTCCTCGCCGATGCCCCGGAGGGGGTCGACGACGGTCATGGGGAGTTTGACCACGGCGTAGTCGGGGTGCAGGACGACCAGTTCCAGGGGCGGGACCTTGTGCAGGGGGATGCCCTCGATGCCCGTGAGGACCATCGCGGCCATGGTCTCCGGCTTGATCTTGGTGAACATGCCGTTCATGCCGAGTTCGTCGCCGCCGAGTTCCTCGGGGCGCATCGAGATCGGGACGCGGGCCGCCGTCGCACCGTCGGGTGCGCCGAAGTATTTGTACGTCACCCCCACCCGGCCACCATTCCTGCTCCCCGCACGAAGATCGTCCACCCGGTGTTCAGCCTGAAATTCATCCACGCGACGCTCACCCCGACGTTCAGCCCGAAGATCGTCCAGCCGATGTTCAGTACGTCCGTCGGGCCGCTCCGGTTCACTCTGCGGACCCTGCGTCTGACGAGTTTCCTGGGTGTCCTCCGCCTCGCGCCGGTGCTTGCCCCGTCTGGCACGTCGAGGACCCAGGTCATCGGTCCCCTCGCCCAGTCCGCCACCGCGATGCATATCTCCACCCGACTGCTTTTTCTAGGACGCGCCGCCCCCGCCGCGCAACCCGATCATCGTGTCAGTGACCTCCCCCGCGACCGCCCGCCGAAACGTGCGCCGAAACATCTGTCCGCGGGATCTTCGCAGCCTCTGACCACCTTGGGCCGTTTGATCTGTGTGTATCAGGTCCAGTCTCGCAGACGGCCGGGAATCGCGGGCTGGATGCGGGTTCGCCCACACCCTGTGCGTCCGTCGGCGCGTCCGCCCCGTAACCTCCCCTGGCCTACCCTGAACAGGTCACTGAACAGGTCACTGGCACCCGGAGCCCGACAACGTCGGAGAAGGTCGGAGAAGTCGCAGGTCATGAGCGAACTGGCATATCCGTATGAAGCACCGGCCTCGCAGGCTCTGTTCGACCGTGCGTCGGCCGTCACGCCCGGCGGTGTGAACTCACCGGTACGGGCCTTCCGCGCCGTCGGCGGCACGCCGCGGTTCATGGTGTCCGGAACCGGCCCGTATCTGACGGACGCCGACGGACGCGAGTACGTGGACCTCGTGTGCTCCTGGGGACCCATGATCCTCGGGCACTCGCACCCCGAGGTCATCGCCGCCGTCCAGGACGCCGTCGCCCGCGGTACGTCCTTCGGTACGCCCGGTGAGGGCGAGGTCGCGCTCGCCGAGGAGATGGTCGCCCGGGTCGGACCGCTGGAGCAGGTCCGGCTCGTGTCCAGCGGCACCGAGGCGACCATGTCGGCGATCCGGCTCGCGCGCGGATTCACGCAGCGCACCAAGGTGATCAAGTTCGCCGGGTGCTACCACGGCCACGTCGACTCGCTGCTCGCCGCGGCCGGCAGCGGCGTCGCCACCTTCGCGCTGCCCGACACCCCGGGCGTCACCGGCGCCCAGGCCGGCGACACCGTCGTCCTGCCCTACAACGACCTCGACGCCGTACGCGAGGCCTTCGCCGCCCACCCCGGCGAGATCGCCTGCGTGATCACCGAGGCCTCCCCGGGCAACATGGGCGTCGTGCCGCCCGCGGACGGCTTCAACCAGGGGCTCAAGGACATCTGCTCCGAGAACGGCGCCCTCTACATCTCCGACGAGGTCATGACCGGCTTCCGGACCAGCCGCGCCGGGTGGTTCGGGATCGACGGCGTCGTCCCCGACCTGATGACCTTCGGCAAGGTCATGGGCGGCGGCTTCCCCGCCGCGGCCTTCGGCGGGCGCGCGGACGTCATGGCGCACCTCGCTCCGGCCGGGCCCGTCTACCAGGCCGGCACGCTGTCCGGGAACCCGATCGCCACCGCGGCCGGTCTCGCCCAGCTGCGGCTGCTCGACGACGCGGCCTATGCCAAGGTCGACGCCGTCTCGAAGCGGATCCAGGGCCTCGTCACCGACGCCCTCACCAAGGAGGGCGTCGCGCACACGCTGCAGAACGCCTCCAACATGTTCTCCGTGTTCTTCACCGACCGTCCGGTCAGGAACTACGAGGACGCCAAGGCGCAGGAGTCCTTCCGCTTCACCGCCTTCTTCCACTCGCTGCTCGCCGACGGCGTCTACCTGCCGCCGTCGTCCTTCGAGTCCTGGTTCGTGTCCACCGCGCACGACGAGCGTGCCCTGCAGCGCATCGCCGACGCCCTCCCGGCAGCGGCCCGCGCGGCCGCGGAGGCGACGGCATGAGCGACGAGATCACCATCGGCGACGAGATCGCCACCGGCGGCGAGAACGGCGACGAGAACGGCGGCGACAACGGCGACATCACCGTCGTCCACGTCATGCGCCACGGCGAGGTCGCCAACCCGGACGGCATCCTCTACGGCCGTCTCCCCGGCTACCACCTCTCCGAGCTGGGCCGGCGCATGGCCGACCGGGTCGCCGAGCATCTGGCGGACCGCGATGTGACCCACGTCGTCGCCTCCCCGCTGGAGCGGGCGCAGGAGACGGCCGAGCCGATCGCGAAGGCGCACGGCCTCGACCTCGCCACCGACGAGCGGCTGATCGAGGCGGACAACATCTTCCAGGGCAAGACGTTCGGCGTCGGCGACGGTGCGCTGCGCAAGCCCGGCAACTGGAAGCACCTGGTCAACCCGCTGAAGCCGTCCTGGGGCGAGCCGTACGTCGACCAGGTCGTCCGCATGATGAGCGCGCTGAGCACGGCGAAGGACCGGGCCCGGGGGCACGAGGCGGTCGTCGTCAGCCATCAGCTGCCGATCTGGATCGTGCGGTCGTACGTGGAGCGGCGGCGGCTGTGGCACGACCCGCGCAAGCGGCAGTGCACGCTCGCCTCGCTGACGACCTTCACGTTCCGGGGCGACCGGATCGTCTCCGTCGGCTACACCGAGCCGGCCCGCGATCTCGTCCCGGCGCATCTCCTGGCCGGTGCCAAGCCGGTGAAGGGGCAGGGCAAGGCGTTCGGCGCGTAAGCCGTTTCTGTTCGCTTCCGAGCGTTTTCCGATCGCTCCGTTACGGAAACTGCAAGTATCGGCGGAACCTCCCCGTTCATCACGTCCTCTGACTGGGTGACCACCAGAGAACGTGATGAACGGGGATGCCATGCGCCCTTACTCCCGCAGGGGAATGCTCGGACTCGGCGCGGGGGCCGCGGCCGCCGTCTCGCTCGCCGGATGCGGCGGCCTCACCGGGTCGGACGGGTCGAGCCATGCCGACGGTTCCGGTGACTCCGCCCAGGGCGGCTCCAAGCCGAAGCCGAAGGCCAGGCCCATCGGCGACGGCTCCACCGCCCACACCGGCAAGCAGCCCCACCAGCCCGGCAAGCCCGAGCCGCTGGAGCCCGGCCAGACCCCGCCGCAGTTCGTCGTCTTCTCCTGGGACGGCGCCGGCGAGGTCGGCAACGGCCTCTTCCCGCGCTTCCTGGACCTGGCCAAGGAGCACGGCGCGAGCATGACCTTCTTCCTGTCCGGGCTGTATCTGCTGCCCGAGTCGAAGAAGCGCCTCTACGCCCCGCCGAACAACCCGCGCGGCGCCTCCGACATCGGCTACCTCACCGACGCGCACGTCAAGGACACGCTGAAGAACGTCCGCCGGGCCTGGCTGGAGGGCCACGAGATCGGCACCCACTTCAACGGGCACTTCTGCGGCGAGGCCCACGGCTCGGTCAAGAACTGGACGCCCCAGCAGTGGCGCAGCGAGATCGACCAGGCGAAGTCCTTCGTGAAGGAGTGGCGCACCAACACCGGCTGGACCGACCTGCCGTCCCTGCCGTTCGACTACGACAAGGAGCTCGTCGGCGGCCGTACGCCCTGTCTGCTCGGCCAGGACAACCTGCTGCCCACCGCCCGCGAGCTCGGCTGGCGCTACGACGCCTCCTCGCCCGGCGGCCTCCAGGTGTGGCCCGTGAAGCGGCAGGGGATCTGGGACCTGCCCTTGCAGCAGATACCTTTCCCCGGCCGGGGCTTCGAGGTCCTCTCGATGGACTACAACATGCTGGCAAATCAGTCCATAAGCACCACAAAGGCGCCCGCGCACAACTACCCGGGCTGGCGGGAACAGTCGGCCCAGGCGTACATCCAGGGCTTCCAGCGGGCCTACGAGTCCAATCGCGCGCCCCTCTTCATCGGCAACCACTTCGAGCAGTGGAACGGCGGCATCTACATGGACGCCGTGGAGGAGGCCTTCAAGCACATCGCGCGCGAGAAGGACAAGGGCGCGGATGTGCGCCTCGTCTCCTTCCGCCAGTTCACCGACTGGCTGGACGTGCAGAAGCCGGAGGTGCTCGACAGGCTCCGCACGCTGGGGGTCGGGCAGCAACCGGCCGGTGGCTGGAAGGGATTCGTCGAGCAGGCCCCGCAGGGGGCCGGGACGCCCTCGAAAAACGCTGCCTGAAATGCGGTTTTCCGCCCGCAAGGGGGGTGCGCGAGAGCCCCGGAACGGGCATGCGAAACTTTTCACATGAGTGCCGCCAGCCGCGCCCCCCTGCGTAACGCCGCCCTTGCCGCCGGTCTCGCCGCGACCGCACTGCTCGTCTCCGCGTGCGGCTCGGGCGGCACCTCCGGCGGGGGCGGCAACACCAACTTCGTCACCGGCTCCGACGGCACCGCCACGGCCGCCAAGGGCGAGCGCACCCCGGCCCCCGAACTGTCCGGCAAGACCATCGCCGGCAAGACGCTCGACGTCGCCGACTTCAAGGGCAAGGTCGTCGTCCTCAACGTGTGGGGCTCCTGGTGCAACCCCTGCCGCGCCGAGGCCAAGTACTTCGCGAAGGTGTCCAAGGCGTACGCCGACAAGGGCGTGCAGTTCGTCGGCATCAACACCCGCGACACCTCCACCGGCGCCGCCCTCGCCTTCGAGAAGGACTGGGACATCACCTACCCCAGCCTCTACGACCCGACCGGCAAGCTGCTGCTGCGCTTCGACAAGGGCACGCTCAACCCGCAGGCGATCCCCTCCACCCTCGTCCTCGACCGGGACGGGAAGATCGCGGCCCGCTCGCTGTCCGCGCTCAGCGAGGAACGCCTGCTGAAGATGCTCAAGCCCGTCGTCGCGGAGAAGTGACGTGACCGACGTCACCACCCTCGCCGCGGTCGCGGACCCCAACGGCACGGTGCTCAACGGCGCCCTGCTGGCGGCCCTGCCGATCGCGCTGCTCGGCGGCCTCGTCTCCTTCTTCTCGCCGTGCGTCCTGCCGCTGGTGCCCGGCTATCTCTCCTACGTCACCGGGGTCGCCGGAACCGACCTCGCCGAGGCCCGGCGCGGCCGGATGGTCGCGGGCGCCTCTCTGTTCGTCCTCGGCTTCACCGCCGTGTTCGTCTCCTCCGGGGCTCTGTTCGGCTACTTCGGCGACACGCTCCAGGAGCACAAGGACATCCTGTCCAAGGTGCTCGGCGTCTTCATGATCCTCCTGGGCGTCTTCTTCATGGGCCTGATGCCCTGGCTCACCCAGCGAGAGTTCCGCTTCCACCGCAAGCCGGTGGCCGGGCTGATCGGCGCTCCCCTGCTCGGAGCGCTGTTCGGGATCGGCTGGACCCCCTGCATCGGCCCCACCCTCGCCTCCGTGCTCGTCCTCTCCTCCGACCAGGGCAGCGCCGGACGCGGCGCCCTGCTGACCGTCGCGTACTGTCTGGGGCTGGGCGTGCCGTTCGTGCTCGCCGCGGTCGCCTTCCGCAAGGCCCTCGGAGCCTTCGGCTGGATCAAGCGCCACTACGTCTGGGTGATGCGGGTCGGCGGCATCATGATGATCGTGACCGGTCTGCTGCTGCTGACCGGCGCGTGGGACCGCATCGTGCAGGAGATGCAGGTCTGGTCCGACGGCTTCACTGTGGGGATCTGATCGATGAGCAAGACCACCGCCCCCGACCCGGCCCCGCCCGCCGGTGAGGACCAGGACCTGGGCGCCGCCGGCTCCCAGCTCTCCACCGCCCCCAAGGAAGACCTGCCCAACCTGCCCGCCCTGGGCGTCATCGGCTGGGCCCGCTGGTTCTGGCGGCAGCTGACCTCCATGCGGGTCGCGCTGCTGCTGCTCCTGCTGCTCTCCCTCGGCGCGATCCCCGGCTCGCTCATCCCGCAGTCCGGCCAGGACGAGACCAAGGTCGCCGACTTCCGCGAGAACCACGAGACCCTCGGCGAGATCTACGACAAGCTCGGCCTGTTCCACGTCTACGGCTCGGTGTGGTTCTCCGCGATCTACATCCTGCTGTTCATCTCCCTCATCGGCTGCATCGTGCCCCGCACCTGGCAGTTCGTGGGCCAGTTGCGCGGCCGCCCGCCGGGCGCGCCCAAGCGGCTGAACCGGCTGCCCGCCCACACCACCTGGCGCACCACGGCCGAACCCGAGCAGGTCCACGAGGCCGCCCTGGCCCTGCTCAAGAAGCGCCGCTTCCGCGCCCACCTCGCCGGTGACGCCGTCGCCGCCGAGAAGGGCTACGTACGCGAACTGGGCAACCTCGTCTTCCACATCGCCCTCATCGTGATGCTGGTCGCCTTCGCCTGGGGCCAGCTCTACAAGTCCGAGGGCAACAAGCTCGTCGTCGAGGGCGCCGGCTTCTCCAACACGCTCACCCAGTACGACGACTTCAAGTCCGGCAACCTCTTCTCGTCGGACGACCTGGTGCCGTTCAGCTTCAACCTGAAGAAGTTCACCGGCACCTACGAGCGCACCGGCCCCAACAAGGGCACCCCGCGCGTCTACGAGGCCGACCTCACCTACAGCGACGGCCCCTACGGCAAGGACCGCGACACCACCGTCAAGGTGAACCACCCCCTGGAGATCGGCGACTCCAAGGTCTACCTCGTCAGCCACGGCTACGCCCCGGTCATCACCGTCCGGGACGCCCAGGGCAAGGTCGTCTACGAAGACGCCGTGCCGCTGCTGCCGCTGGACGCCAACGTCACCTCCTCCGGAGTCGTCAAGGTCCTCGACGGCTACCGCAACGCCCAGGGCAAGAAGGAACAGCTCGGCTTCAACGCGTTCCTCGTGCCGACCTACGGCGGCCACGCCAGCGGCACGATGCTGTCGCAGTTCCCCGCGCTGGACTCTCCGCTGCTCGCGCTGTCCGCCTACCACGGCGACCTCGGGGCCGACTCGGGCATCCCGCAGAGCGTGTACCAGATGGACAAGACCAACATGAAGGAGTTCAAGGACTCCAAGGGCAAGCTGTTCAAGAGGCTGCTGCGGCCCGGCGACTCCATGACGCTCCCGAACGGCGCCGGTTCGGTCACCTTCGGCAAGACCGTCAAGGAGTGGGCCGGCTTCCAGGTCGTCCAGGAGCCCGGCGGCGGCTGGGCCCTCGCCGGGGCCCTCGCCGCGATCGGCGGCCTCGCGGCCTCCCTGTTCATCCAGCGCCGCCGTGTCTGGGTGCGCGCGGTCCGAGGCGCCGACGGCGTCACCGTCGTCGAGATGGGCGGCCTCGGCCGCAGCGAGTCCGCCAAGGTCCCGGAGGAACTCGGCGACCTCGCCGGGATCCTCTACGACCAGGCCCCGGGCGCGCCCGACCCCGACGACCCCGCAGATTCCCCCGTACCTGCCGAAGGGGCTGAGAAATGACTCTCGCCGCCGCAACCGATCTGGCCGCCGCCGCCAACGAGAATCTCGCGAGCATCAGCAATGTGCTGATCTACTCGTCGATGGCCGTCTACACCCTGGCCTTCTTCGCGCACATCGCCGAATGGCTCTTCGGCAGCCGCAGCAAGGTGGCCCGTACCGCCGCCGCGCTCACCGGGCAGGCCGAGAAGAAGGCGGCCCCGGCCGTCACCGTGAACAAGGCCGGCGGCACCGCCGTCCTGGAGCGGCCGAAGGTCACCGTGCGGGCCGCGTCGGGTCAGCGGGACGTACCGGACGGGCCGGGCGCCGCCGGTGGCGACGAGCAGGGCGACCTGTACGGCCGGATCGCCGTCTCCCTCACCGTGCTCGCCTTCCTGATCGAGTTCGGCGGTGTCCTCACCCGCGCCCTGTCGGTGGAGCGGGCGCCGTGGGGCAACATGTACGAGTTCAACATCACCTTCTCCACGGTCGCCGTCGGCGTGTACCTCGGGCTGCTCGCCCTGAAGAAGAACGTCGGATGGCTCGGCCTGCCGCTGATCACCACGGTCCTGCTCGACCTGGGTCTCGCCGTCACGGTGCTGTACACGGCCAGCGACCAGCTGGTCCCGGCCCTCCACTCGTACTGGCTGTACATCCACGTCTCGACGGCGATCTTCTGCGGCGCGGTCTTCTACGTCGGTGCGATGGCGACGATCCTGTACCTCTTCAAGGACTCCTACGAGAACAAGCTCGCGACCGGCGGCACGCCCGGCACCTTCGCGACCTCGGTCCTGGAGCGGCTGCCGTCCTCCGCCTCGCTCGACAAGTTCGCCTACCGCGTCAACGCCGCCGTCTTCCCGCTGTGGACGTTCACGATCATCGCGGGCGCGATCTGGGCCGGCGACGCCTGGGGCCGCTACTGGGGCTGGGACCCGAAGGAGACCTGGTCCTTCATCACCTGGGTCGCCTACGCCTGCTACCTGCACGCCCGTGCCACCGCGGGCTGGAAGGGCCGCAAGGCCGCCTACCTGGCCCTCCTCGCCTTCGGCTGCTGGCTGTTCAACTACTACGGCGTGAACATCTTCGTCTCCGGCAAGCACTCCTACGCGGGCGTGTAGGCCCGGGCGACGCACGAAGGCCGGTCCCCGCGACTCCACGTCACGGGAACCGGCCTTCGCCGTCTCCAGGCGCGTCTCCTAGGACCGGCCGACGGTGCTCGTGACGATGTCCCGCAGCCGCTCCGCGTACAGCCGCAGGTTCTTGTGGGCGATGTCCGTGTCCGGGTAGCGGCTGGCGAACCACAGGCCCTCGTGGAGCCGGGTGATCCAGGCGCACACCTGGTCGCCGTAGGACACCCGCAGCAGCCCGTACGCGTTCCGGTCCGTCCATTGGTCGGAGCCGGGGATGGCGCGGGTGTCGACGAAGGAGACGATCGAGTAGAGGTCGGGGGAGGTGGGGCGGAAGTCGGCGCCGAGGAGGTGCAGGACCCGGGCGAGGGGGATGCGGGCGAGCCGCCGGTTGGCCTGGAGGGCGGCGCGTACGGTGCGCAGGGCGCTCGGGAAGTCGGGGGCCTCGGACATGGGGATCTCGATCGGGGCGCCGCCCACGTACCAGCCGACCGACTGCGACCACTGGGACTTCACCCGGGTGTGGAACGGCACGACCGTGCGGTAGACGGGCTCGCCGCCGATCTCGTGCACGATCAGGGCGCTGGCCGCGAGGACCCCGACGAGGCTTCCGCCGTACGGGCGGCAGTACGCCTCGAACGCGGCGGCGGCGTCCGCGTCCACGAGCATCTCGCGCATGAACTTCTGCGTGGGCAGCCCGCCCTCGGGATCCAGCCCCAGGTCGATCGGGAAGCTCGGCAGCCGGCCGTCGCAGCGCTGGATGAACTCCCGCCAGCGGGCGACGGTGTCGTGGTCCGCGTCGATGCGGTCGGCGTCCGCGCGCTCGGCCTCGCAGAAGTCGACGTAGCTGCCGACCGGTTCCGGCACCGGTGCCGCCGTCACCTCACCGCCCGCGCGGGCCGCCTCGTACAGCTCGTGGATCTCGGCGGGGATGCGGTGGATGGAGTAGGCGTCGACGTTGCTGTGGTCGAACGCCATGTAGACGCTGGTGCTGTCGTCCCGGACCACCGCCGTGTAGATGAGGTTGGGCCAGCGCAGGGCGTCCGCCGTGGTGTCGAAGCGGTCCTGGAGGTGCTGGGCCAGGGCCGCCGGGTCGGTGAAGTCGCCGGCTTCCTCGCGGTGCAGGGACACCGAGGAGGCGTCGAGCGTGAAGCGGCGGATGGAGTCGCCGGGACCGCCTGCCCAGCGGAAGCCGCTGCGCAGGGTCTCGTGCCGCAGCGTCCAGCCGCGCAGCGCCTCGCCCAGCGCGTCCAGATCGGCCCGCCCCGGGATGTCGAACGCCGCGCCCAGCCAGGTCGGCACGAACAGCCCGTCCTCGCGCACGGACCGCGCCGTCCGGAGATGCGACTCCTGGATGTACGCCGGCGGCCTGGAGTCCTCCGGCAGCGCCTTCGCCGTCGCGACGGTCGCCGGACTGAGTGTCCATTCGACGAGTCGCCCAGGTCGCACCTCGCAACGCTGGATGTCAGTCATTCGCACAGGGCGTCTCCGTTCGCAGGTGGGATAGACCCGACCAAAGGAATGCCGAACTCGCCTCTGGCGACACTGGTTTTCGCCACATTTCAATGGAACGGATGGCATCTCGAACGGTGATACGAGCCCTGAACGGTGCGCTCAGTTGACGCCGATGTCCTCGTTCCACAGCGCCGGGTTGACCGCGATGAAGTCCCGCATCAGGCCGGCGCACTCCGCGTCGTCCAACAACACGATCTCCACACCGTGTTCGGAGAGCCAGTCGTGACCCCCGTGGAAGGTGACCGCCTCGCCGATCACCACCCGGGAGATGCCGAACTGCCGGACCAGACCGGAGCAGTACCAGCAGGGGGACAGGGTCGTCACCATCGTCGTGCCCCGGTACGACCGCTGCCGCCCGGCCGCCCGGAAGGCGGCCGTCTCCGCGTGCAGGCTGGGGTCGCCGTCCTGCACACGCCGGTTGTGGCCGCGGCCCAGCAGGGTGCCGTCGGCGCCGTAGAGGGCAGCGCCGATCGGGATGCCGCCCTCGGCGAGCCCGGCGCGGGCCTCCTCGACGGCGGTGGCGAGCCACGCGCATGCCTGCGCCTGGTCCATGACCTCGTTCATCGGGTCTCCTTCGTCGCTCCGGTGAGCCGGTCGAGGTAGGTGTGGAGGGCCCCGGAGCCCTCGATCATGGCCCTGGTCCGGGCGGTCAGGGCCTCCCCGCGCGCCGCGACGGCCGCGCGCAGGGCCGCACTGCTGCCCTCCCTTCTCAACCCCTCCAGCACCGGCCGGATCTGGTCGAACAGGTAGTGACTGCGGCGCAGGGTGTGCACGAGCCGGGCGTCGCGCACATCGGCCGGTTCGTAGACCCGGTATCCCGTGCCGCGCTCGCGCCGGGGTGCGAGCAGCCCGGCCGCCTCCCACACCCGTAGCGCGGACGTCCGTACGCCCAGCAGCGCGGCCACCTCACCGATGCGCAGCCCGCCGGACCGGGGGAACGGGGCGGGGGGCCCGGCCGCCAGCAGTTCCAGGGCCTCGCTCGCCGCCCCCAGCGAGACGCGCTCCTCGTGCAGGGCGGCATGCGCCGCGTCGACCAGCGCGAGGGCGCCCGCGGCATCCCCCTCGTGCAGGGTCCGCATGATCCGCGTCGCCGCGACCGGCCCGTACCCGCGCATCAGGGTCCGGTACGCCAGCAGCGCACCGCGGTGCACCTCGGTGAAGGCCCGGTAGCCGGACGCGGTCCGGTCGGCCGGCGGGAGCACCCCGGCGTCCTCGTAGTTGCGGATCTGCTGCGTCGAGACCCCGGCCGACCGGGCGAGGTCGACGGGCCGCAGGCGGCGTGCGTTCGTCATCGATTTGAAGGTTACGGCAGCGACCATCACGCCGTATCGCTCAAAAGTCTCAACACCGCACTTCAATGGAAGACTTGAAGGAATGGACTCCTTCATCCGCGTGACCGGCGCCCGGCTCCACAACCTCAGGAACGTCTCCCTCTCCCTCCCGAAGAACAAGCTGGTCGTCCTGACCGGCCTGTCCGGCTCCGGCAAGTCCACCCTCGCCTTCGACACCCTCCACCGCGAGGGCCAGCGGCAGTACATGGAGTCGCTGGGCATGGTCACCGGCCTGGTCAGCAAGCCCGCCGTCGACTCGATCACCGGCCTGTCCCCGTCCATCAGCGTCGACCAGCACCACACCAACCGCAGCCCCCGCTCCACGGTCGGCACGGTCACCGAGGTGTTCACCTACCTCCGCCTGCTGTGGTCGCGCATCGGAGTACGGCCGTGCCCCGGCTGCGGGAAGGAGATCCCGCCGTCGTACGCCGAGGGCGACGAGGACGCCGAGGCCGGGCAGACGCCCTGCCGGCACTGCGGCACGCCCGTGCCCGAGCTGGTGATGGGCTCCTTCTCCTTCAACAAGCCCGCGGGCGCGTGCCCGGAGTGCACCGGCCTCGGCGAGGTGATCCGGCCCGACGTACGGCGCCTGGTCGACGGCACCCGCACGGTCGCCCAGGGCGCGGTGCAGGGCTGGAACGCGAAGTACACCGACTGGAGCCTCCCCGTGCTGCGGGCCGCCGCCGGCCACTACGGCTTCACCTTCGACGCGGACGCCCCGGTCGACGAACTGGGCGACATCCCGAGGGACCTGCTGCTCCACGGCGTCGAAAGCCCCGAGTTCCGGCGGCACTTCCCGGACACCGATCCACCGGCGACCGTGTCGGGAGGCCGCTTCGAAGGGGTCGCCACAGCGCTGCTGCGCCGCTACAACGAGCGCGCCGACGACCCCGAGTACCGCGAACGGGCCGAACAGCAGGGCCTGCTGAAGCATCCCTGCGGGGAGTGCGGCGGGACCCGGCTGCGGCCGGAGAGCCGGGCGGTGACCGTCCACGGACACACCATCGTCGAGGCTGCCCGCCTTCCCCTGACCGACCTCGACACCTGGCTGGCCGGTCTGCGGGAGCGGTCGGACGGGGACGAGTGGCTGCTCGTGGAACCGGTCGTCGCCGACCTGGAGGAGCGGGTGCGGCGGCTGGTCGACGTCGGCGTCGGCTACCTCACCCTCGGCCAGGCCACGCCCAGCCTCTCCGCCGGCGAGACCCAGCGCCTACGCCTCGCCGCCCTGCTCGGCTCGGGCCTCACCGGCGTCCTCTACGTCCTCGACGAGCCGACGATCGGACTGCACCCGTCCGACACCGAGCGCCTGGTCCGCGTCCTGCGCAGGCTGCGCGACCTGGGCAACACGGTGCTGGTCATCGAGCACGACCTGGATGTGCTGCGGGCGGCGGACCATGTCGTGGACGTCGGCCCGGGGGCGGGACGCGACGGGGGCCGGATCGTCGCCGAGGGCACGCCGGAGGAGGTCGCGGAGGCGGAGGGTTCACCGACCGGGGCGTATCTCTCGGGCCGGGTGACACCGCCGGCGTCACGCGAGCGGGGTGGCTGCGGAGGGCCGGCCCTGGTGATCCGGGGTGCCCGGGCCCACAACCTCAAGGACCTGACCGTACGGATCCACCTCGGCCGACTGGTCACGGTCACCGGCCCGTCCGGCTCGGGCAAGTCCACGCTGCTGCTCGACATCCTGGACCGGGCCGCGCGCCGCCGCTTCAACGGGGCCGGGGAGCAGCCCGGCGAGCACGACGGCATCGACGGCTGGGAACACCTGGGCAAGATCGTCACGGTCGACCAGGAGCCGGTGAGCCGGCTGCCACGGTCGAACGCGGCGACGTACTCGGAGGTCTTCACACCCATAAGGGAGGTGTTCGCTGCCCGGTCGAAGGGGGCGCTCACGCCGGGCCACTTCTCCTTCAACACCGCCGGCGGTCGCTGTGAGCGCTGTGAGGGAGCCGGGGTGCTGTCGGTCCACATGCACTTCCTGCCGGCCGTGGACGTACGGTGCCCCGCGTGCCGGGGGCGGCGGTTCCGGCCCGACGTGCTCGGGGTCCGATACGAGGGGTACGACATCGCGGCCGTACTGGAGGCGACGGTGGACGAGGCGCTGGGAGTGTTCCAGGAGGTGCCCGCGGTGGCCGGACGGCTGCGGCGGATGGCCGATGTCGGGCTCGGCTACCTGCCGTTGGGCCAGCCCGCGACCACCCTGTCGGGCGGCGAGGCCCAACGCCTGAAACTGGCGAAGGAACTGGGGCGCAGGGCAGCCGACCGCACGCTCTACGTCCTCGACGAGCCGACGACGGGCTTGCACGCGGCGGATACGACCCGTCTCCTCGGTGTGCTGCAACGGCTGGTGGACGCCGGGCACTCCGTGATCACCATCGAGCACAACGTGGACGTGATGCGGGCGTCGGACTGGCTGATCGACCTGGGGCCGGTCGGCGGCGCCGGAGGAGGCCGGGTCGTGGCGGAG
This sequence comes from Streptomyces sp. NPDC041940, assembly GCF_055589465.1. Classification (NCBI taxonomy): domain Bacteria; kingdom Bacillati; phylum Actinomycetota; class Actinomycetes; order Kitasatosporales; family Streptomycetaceae; genus Streptomyces; species Streptomyces sp. NPDC041940. The sequence goes on along the minus strand of NZ_JBVJBP010000020.1, from coordinate 103,098 downwards.
GGAACCCCGCAGGAGGTGTCGACGGCACGGGCGTCCCGGACGGGTGGGTTCCTGACTGGCTGACCTGTGCCGTGCTCTTGGGGCCGCCCGCTTCCTGGCCAGTGTCGTGCTTCCACGGCCTGCCTCAAGGGCGCTTCGCGTCGCCTTCGGCGATGACCCTGCGGGCCACCCTTGACCCAGGCCGTTCCAGCACGAGGAAGAAGCGAGCGAGCGGCCCGGAAAGGCGGGTGGCCAGACCCTGTCTGCGATCTTCACCCCGTTGCTGGGCTGACCGGCGCCGACGGGCGCCCTCGCGCCTCGCCTGCACGCCGGGTGGGCTCAGCGGCGATCGGTGGGTGGTGGGGAGTGGAGCCTTTGGGCACGGTGGCCAGCTCCTACCAGCGGCGCTGCTCCCGCCCTTGGCCCATCCGCTCCAATCACAAGAGAAGCTGCCCTTTTTGAGTGGGTATGGGGTCGACGGGGTTCACCGCCACCCACTGCCGCAGGCCGCTGAGCCCGCCCGGCGTGCAGGCGAGGCGCGGGCGCGCTGCCCTGGCGCCGAGTGGTCGTATGACGGACCGAAGGGGTCGCCGGCCTGGCCACCCGCGTTTCCGGGCCGCTCGCTCGCTTCTCTCCCGTGCTGGAGCGAGGCGAGTCAAGGGTGGCCCGGAGGGCCATCGGCGAAGCCGACGCGGAGCGCCCTTTACTCGGCTCGTGGAAGCACGACACTGGCAAGAAGCGGGCGGCCTCGACAGTTCCTCTCAGTCGGCCTTGTCAGCCCTGCCTCTCCAGTACCGCGTAGTCCGCGAAGCTGCGGCGGTAGCGCAGGTGCCGGGTCTCCTGGGTGTGCCTGCGCTGCCACTCCTCGACCTCGGCGGGGGCCGAGCAGGGCCCGGAATCGGCCCCGCAGTCCGCGTCCTCGCCCGAGACGCAGTACGCCTGGTACTCGGGCAGGGCGGAGTCGTCCTGGACGATCGTGTACGGGACGTACCGGAAGAGCCTGCGCCCTGTCGATTCCCCGCCGTGTTCTTCGCGTTGGTGCTTGCGCAGCAGGACGTTCGCGTCCGTCACGGCACTTCCGTCGAACGCCGCCCGGGCCTTGGCCCGCCGGGTGGCGAGTTCCTCGCAGGCCGTGCAGCCGGGCACCGGGACGGGGGGTCGGGTCGGGTCGCATGTGATCCCCTCCCTGGAACGGCCGTTGGCCGCGCGTACGCCCGCGCTGATCCGTTCTTCCCGTGTCGCCTCGCGGATCCGCTCCGGGTCGGCCTGCCACTCCCGGCCGCCGCCGACCGGGCGCAGCATGACGTACGAGCCGGTTCTGTCCTGGTACTCGCCGACCTTGTTCGTGTGGGGGTCGTAGACGAGCGATCCCGGTTCCATTGCGTGCTCCTCCATAACTCTGGGTGTATCGAGCGTTGCGCAGGGGAATGGGCCGGATCAATGTTTCGGACGTGCGGGTGGTGCACTGTCACGGAGGGGGAGCCGTGAGTCGGCGGAATGGCGGGGTGGGGTCGGGGGTCAGCACGGCGGCCGTGTTCGGGGAGGTGCTCAAGCATTTCCGCGAGGCGGCGTTGCTCACGCAGGAGGGGTTGGCGGGGCGTATCCCGTGCGACCGCTCGCACGTGGCGCGGGTTGAGGCGGGTACGAGGGTTCCGACGGACGGTTTCGCCAAGACCTGCGATGAACTCCTGTCCACGGGTGGGGTGTTGACCCGGCTGTGGGGCCGGATCGACTGGTATCCGCAGGTGGAGCATCCCGACTGGTTCCAACGCCGGGCGGAGATGGATGCGAAAGCGGTCAAGCTGTACGAGTACCAGGACATGGTGGTGCCGGGCTTGCTTCAGACGGCGGACTACGCAAGAGCGCTGCTCTCCCAGAAGGCCAGTGGCGAACTGCTGGAAGACCGGGTCCGCGCGCGGCTGAGCCGACAGCAACGCTTCCTCGCAGCGGACGGTCCGCTGTACATCGCCGTGCTGGACGAGAGTTGTCTGCGTCCCGTCGGGCCCGCAGCCGTGATGCGTGATCAGTGCGCACACCTGCTGAGCCTCGGGCAGCGCCCCAACATCCGGATTCAAGTAGCCCCGGCCGGTCGCTACGACCTCGTCCGCCCCAACAGCTCCATGTCCCTGATTACGCTGCCGCACAGCGAGCAGTGGATCTACTCCGAGTCGCTGAGCCGTGGCTACTTCAACAATGATCCGAACGCCTGCGACAAACAGTGCCAGGCCTATGATGTGCTCAGGGCTGACGCTCCGTCTGCCCCGGAATCGGCCGCATTGATCAGGGAGGCGATGGAAGGGTATGAGCGGGACGATGAACAGCCTCGTCGCAGCTACCTGGATCAAGAGCAGCTACAGCGGAAACGACGCAGGCAACTGCATAGAAATAGCCCCCGGTTTCCCCAACACCGTCCCCATCCGCGACAGCAAAGCCCCTGACAGAGCCGTCCTGTTGGTGTCCCACGAAGCCTGGGCGGCATTCACCTCGTGTCTTCGCTGAAGCCGGACGACCCGCGCTCCATCGGCGACTACCAACTGCTCCGGCGGCTGGGCGCCGGCGGAATGGGCCGGGTCTACCTGGGGCGTTCCCCGGGTGGGCGGGACGTCGCCGTCAAGGTCGTGCACGCCGAACTGGTGCGCAGGCCGGAGTTCCGGTCCCGGTTCCGCCGGGAGGTGGAGGCGGCCCGGTTGGTCAGCGGTGCGTTCACCGCCCCTGTCATCGACGCCGACCCGGACGCGCAGCTGCCCTGGCTGGTCACCAGCTACATCGCGGGTCCGTCGCTGGAGCAGGCGGTCGTAGAGCAGGGCCCCTTCGGTACCGACGCCGTACGGCGCCTCGCGGCGGGGCTCGCCGAGGCGCTCGTGTCGATCCACTCGGTGAACCTGGTCCACCGTGACCTCAAGCCGTCCAACGTGCTGCTCGCTCAGGACGGGCCGCGTGTCATCGACTTCGGGATCGTGCGCAGTGTGGAGGGCGACTCGATCACCGGAACGGGGCACATGGCGGGCTCGCCCGGGTTCATGGCGCCGGAGCAGGTGAGCGGCGACGAGATCACGCCCGCCACCGACATCTTCTGCCTGGGCGCGGTCCTGGCCTTCACGGCGACCGGCGTCAACCCCTTCGGCGGCGGCCTCACTCCCGCCCTGCTCTACCGGGTCGTACACAACGAGCCCGATGTCACCGCCATCAGCGACCCGGCGCTGCGGGCCCTGATCGCCGCGTGCCTGGCGAAGGATCCGGCCGACCGTCCCACGCCGCGCGACATCCTCGCCCGGATCGGTCCGGCCGACGCCGAGAGCACGATGGCCCTGCCGCGCATCGCACCAGGGCGCCAGGCCAGGCCCACACGTGAGGCGGTCCCGCCCCGACCGGTACGACCGGAGACTCGGGTCGCCCCCGCCCCGGCACCTGCCCCTCGTAGCCGACGCGCGCTCCTGCTCTCCGGGGTCGGCGCGCTCGCCGCGCTCGGCGCCGGTGCCGGGGTCTGGCTCAGCCGGCCCGAGGCCGATGACGAAGCCGCCGACCCACCCCAGACCGGCGGTGCCCCGGCCCCGGCCCGACCCGTCGGTCTCTGGCCCCTCGACGAGGCCTCAGGCGCGCTCGCCCGGGACACCGCCGGTGACAACGACGGCACCGCGAGCGGGGTCAGGTGGCGGGCGGGTGGCCAGGGCGCCGCCGAGTTCGACGGGACCGGCAGCCAGATCATCACCGAGGTGCCCGTGCTGAGGACCGGTGCCGGACGGAGCTTCACGGTCGCGGCCTGGGTGCGGCTGGCGACCGAGCCGGGTACCTTCGCCACCGCCGTCAGCCAGGAGGCCGGTGACGCCAGCGGCTTCTACCTTCAGTACTCCAGCGACGAGAAGCGCTGGGCCTTCGCGCGGCCCGGGCAGCGCGCCGTGGGGTACTCCGCGCCCGCCGTGAACACCTGGACGCATCTGGTGGGCGTCTGCGACGGACCCGGACGCAAGCTGCGGCTCTACGTCGACGGCGTGCAGCAGGCGGAGACCCGTGACACCCGGCCGCTTCCCGCACCCGGCGGTCTGATGATCGGCCGCGCGACCTTCGACGGGCGCCCCAGCGACTTCTTCCCCGGCGCGATCAGGGACGTACGCGTCTTCGACAAGGCCCTCACCAGCGCCCGGATCAAGACGCTGATGTAGGCGGCGCGCCGACGGTCAGGGCTCGTCCCGCTTCGGGTCGTCGTCCTTGCCCTTGTCCTCGTCGAGGGACTTCAGGAAGTCGGGGTTGTCGTCGGGCGCGACCCACTGCTGTGAGCGGCTGCCCCGGACTCCGGACCAGCCCTCGGCGGCCGGGCGGCGCTTCTTTCCGGCGATGAGCCAGGAGATCGAACCCACGAGCGGGAAGACCAGCACGAGGAGTGCCCAAATCGGCTTGGGCATGTGACGGATGTCGTCGTCCTTCGTGCTGATGCAGTCGATGAACGCGTACACGCTCAGCGCCAGCGGCACGAGGAACATAAGTACCCGGAGCATGCGGCCTCTCAGCGAAAGCGGGTGGGCGGTTCAGGGCCAGGGTAGCCGCTCGGGGATACTGGACCGCATGGCTTACGACGATCTTCGCTCCCTGCTCAGGGCGCTGGAGCGCGAGGGCGACCTCAAGCGCATCAAGGCCGAGGTGGACCCGTATCTGGAGATCGGGGAGATCGTCGACCGGGTGCAGAAGGCCGGCGGCCCCGCGCTGCTCTTCGAGAACGTGCGCGGGTCGGGCATGCCGCTCGCGATGAACGTGTTCGGCACGGACCGGCGGCTGCTGAAGGCCCTGGAGCTCAAGTCGTACGGCGAGATCTCCGAGCGGATCGGCGGGCTGCTGAAGCCCGAGCTGCCGCACGGGTTCGTCGGCGTGCGCGAGGCCTTCGGCAAGCTCGGCTCGATGACCCACGTCCCGCCGAAGAAGGTCAAGGACGGCCCGGTGCAGGAAGTCGTCCTGACCGGGGACGACGTCGACCTCGACCAGCTGCCCGCCCTGTTCACCTGGCCTAAGGACGGCGGCTCCTTCTTCAACCTGGGGCTCACCCACACCAAGGACCCGGAGAGCGGCGTCCGCAACCTCGGTCTGTACCGCCTCCAGCGCCACGACAAGCGCACCATCGGCATGCACTGGCAGATCCACAAGGACAGCCGCAACCACTACCAGGTGGCGGCCAGGCGCGGGGAGCGGCTGCCCGTCGCCATCGCCTTCGGGTGTCCGCCCGCCGTGACGTACGCGTCCACGGCCCCGCTGCCCGGGGACATCGACGAGTACCTGTTCGCCGGGTTCCTCGCGGGCAAGCGGATCGAGATGGTCGACTGCAAGACCGTGCCGCTCCAGGTGCCGGCGCAGGCCGAGGTCGTCATCGAGGGCTGGCTGGAGCCCGGCGAGATGCTGCCGGAGGGGCCGTTCGGTGACCACACCGGCTTCTACACGCCGCAGGAGCCCTTCCCCGCGCTGAAGATCGACTGCGTGACGATGCGGAAGCGGCCGCTGCTCCAGTCGATCGTGGTGGGTCGCCCTCCGACGGAGGACGGGCCGCTGGGCCGGGCGACGGAACGCTTCTTCCTTCCGCTGCTGAAGATCATCATCCCAGACATCGTGGACTACCACCTGCCGGAGGCGGGCGGCTTCCACAACTGCGCGATCGTCTCGATCGACAAGAAGTACCCGAAGCACGCGCAGAAGGTCATGCACGCGATCTGGGGCGCGCACATGATGTCGCTGACCAAGCTGATCGTGGTCGTCGACTCCGACTGCGACGTCCACGATCTGCACGAGGTCGCCTGGCGGGCCCTCGGCAACACGGACTACGCCCGGGATCTGAGCATCGTCGAAGGGCCCGTCGACCACCTCGACCACGCCTCCTACCAGCAGTTCTGGGGCGGCAAGGCGGGCATCGACGCGACGAAGAAGTGGCCCGAGGAGGGCTACACCCGCGACGGCGGCTGGCCCGACATGGTGGAGTCCGACCCGGAGACGGCGGCGAAGGTGGACCGCCGGTGGAAGGAGTACGGGCTGTGAGCAGCGCCTCTGCCGCCATTCCCCAGCCGGGACGCACCAAGGCGTTCCTGCGCCTGGTCATGATCGAGCACTCGGTCTTCGCCCTGCCCTTCGCCTACATCGCCGCGCTCTCCGCGATGTTCCAGGTCGACCGGAACATCCACTGGGGCCGGCTGCTGCTGGTCACCGTCTGCATGGTGGGGCTGCGCACCTTCGCCATGGCGGTCAACCGGATCATCGACCGGGAGATCGACGCCCGTAACCCGCGGACGGCGCAGCGCGAGCTGGTGACGGGTGCGATGTCGGTCCGCCACGCGTGGACGGGCGCGCTGGTCGCCCTGGTCGTCTTCCTGGGCGCGGCGGCCCTGCTCAACCCCCTCTGTCTGGCCCTGGCCCCCATCGCGGTGATCCCGATGGTGGTCTACCCCTACGGCAAGCGCTTCACGAACTTTCCCCAGGCCATCCTCGGCCTCGCCCAGGCGATGGGCCCGGTCGGCGGCTGGCTCGCCATCACCGGCACCTGGTCCTGGGACGCGGTCATCCTCGGCCTCGCCGTCGGCATCTGGATCGGCGGCTTCGACCTGATCTACGCCTGCCAGGACGTCGAGACCGACCGCGAGATCGGCGTCATGTCCGTCCCGGCCCGCTTCGGCATCCCGGCGGCGGTCTGGGGAGCGCGGGTCTGCCACGCCCTGACGACGGCCCTCTTCGTCTGGTACGCCCTGGCCACCGGCGCCGGCGCCTTCTTCTGGCTGGGCCTGCTGATCGTCGCGGGCGCGTTCCTGTACGAGCACTCGATCGTCAGGCCCCATGACCTGTCCCGGGTGAACAGGGCGTTCTTCAGCGTCAACGGCTTCATCGGGATCGCCCTGTTCGTGTGTGCGCTGCTGGATCTGCTGGTGCGTGGCCTCACCGTATGAGCTCGGGCGGAGCCGGGCGGCGGCGGAACGCGAACGCCGCCGCCACCCCCGCCAGCAGGCCCAGCAGATGGCCCTGCCAGCTGACGCCCGACTGGGTCGGGGCCAGGCCCGCCAGGATCGAGCCGCCCCAGATCGCGGCGATCAGGACGCCGGTCAGGATGCCCAGGGGGCGGCGCTCCAGGAAGCCGGTCACCAGCAGGAAGCCGAAGAGGCCGAAGATCAGGCCGGAGGCTCCCGCGGTGTTGGTGTGGGGCGGGGCTATGAGCCAGACGCCGAGGCCGTCGACGAGGATGATCAGCGCGCAGACCAGCAGGAAACGGCGCAGCCCGCTGAGCGCGGCCAGGAAGCCGAGGACCAGCAGCGGAATCGTGTTCGCGGCCAGATGAGCGAAGCCGAAGTGGATGAAGGACGACGGGACGACGTCCACCAGCTCGGACGGCTCGCGCGGGGTGACGCCGAAGCCGTCCAGCGCGTGGCCGCTCGCCACGTCCACCACTTCCAGCAGCCACAACAGCGCGACCCAGGCCAGCATCAGCTTGCCCGCGGCCATCGCACGGTCGCCGCGAGACCGGCCGGCTTCCACACCCGACATGGCGACCCCCAGTGCTCGCTCGTCCCCCTAGGGGTCCTCGCACTGTGAGCGCCCGGGTCGCGCGGCCTGGTGCCGCACCTCGCCGCGTTGCCGAAACGCCCACGTGGCTCCGCCACGAGGACGCTCCGGCGCCTTGCGATGCACGGCACCAGACCACGCGCCCTGAGCGGGCGCTCACAGTGCGAGGACCCCTTAGTGCAACGGCCCACCCCCCTGCGCCGGTTCCCACCCTGTGACGCCCGATAGGCTCGGTGTTGTGAACCCAGTCAAGCCAGGCGAGATGCCGCGTACGCCTTGGATCGTAGGGGTGTCCGGGGCCTCCGGCACCCCGTATGCCGCTGCCGTGCTGCGGGCTCTCCTCGCGGCCGGCGAGAGTGTCGACCTCGTGGTGTCGCGGGCCTCGCGGCTCACCCTGCTGGACGAGACCGGGATCTCCTTCAGGGACGCCCACTGGCGGGACGACCTGCGGGAATGGCTGTCCCGGGGTGCCGACGGCAAGCCGGACACCTTCGCCGTCGACCTCGACGCCGTACGGCACTGGAGCGCCGGCGACCTGGCCGCCGGGCCCTCCTCGGGGTCGTACCCCACCAAGGGCATGCTGATCGTGCCCGCCTCGACGGCGAGCGTGGCCGGGGTCGCGCTCGGGCTGTCGAAGGACCTGCTGCAGCGGGCGGCGAGCGTGACCCTGAAGGAGGGCCGCCCTCTGGTCGTGGCCGTGCGCGAGACCCCGCTGAACGGCCAGACCCTGCGGCACCTGGTCACCCTCGACGACGCGGGCGCGAGCGTCGTACCGGCCTCACCCGCCTTCTACGCGGGCGCGACGCACATCCAGGACCTGGTGGACTTCGTCGCCGGACGCGTGCTCGACGCGGCGGGCGTGCCGCACCGGCTCTACCGCCGTTGGCAGGGTGAGCTGGGCGGCGGATCACACCGCGCCGGCTGAGCAGGCTGAGCACGACCCCGAACCTCATCGGACCCACAGACAACTTCAGCGGAAGGCTTCGATCGCAATGGACGCGGTGGACAGGCAGCTCATCCAGGCCCTGAGGGAGAACGGCCGGGCCTCCTACGCGGAGCTGGGACGCCTCGTCGGACTGTCGGGACCCAGTGTCACCGACCGCATCAACCGGCTGGAGGCGGCCGGTGTCATCACCGGCTACCGGGCCACCGTCGACGCCGCCTCGCTCGGCCTCGGCGTCACCGCCCTCATCGGCATCTCGCTCTCCGACGCCACCGACCACGAGGACGTGGCGCAGCGGCTGAAGGACCTCTCGGAGATCGAGGACTGCTGGTTCATCGCGGGCGACGACTCGTACATGCTCAAGGTGCGGGCGGCGGATGTCGACGGCCTGGAGAAGATGATCCGGCGGCTCAGCGGCATCGAGGGCGTCTCCCGGACGCGTACGACCATCGTGCTCTCCACCAAGTGGGAGAACCGGGTCGGGGAGCTGCCCGAAGAGGAGTAGGCCGGTAGGCCCGAAGGGCCGTATGGGGGCACCTCCCGCCCGAAGGGTGGGGGCGTACGGTGGGGTCGTCTTCGGAGAAAGGTGTGGGCATGGATCTCGGGCTCAAGCGCGAGCTGGAGGAGAAGGTCAGGTCGGGCGTCCGGCTGACCCGTGAGGACGGCATCGCGCTGTACGAGTCGGACGACCTGGCCTGGCTCGGCGGCCTCGCGCACGAGGTGCGCACCCGCAAGAACGGCGACGTCGTGCACTTCAACGTCAACCGTCACCTCAACATGACCAACGTGTGCACGGCCTCCTGCGCGTACTGCTCCTTCCAGCGCAAGCCGGGGGAGAAGGACGCGTACACGATGCGCATCGAGGAGGCCGTCAAGCTCGCCAAGGCGATGGAGGGCGAGAACCTCACCGAGCTGCACATCGTCAACGGGCTGCACCCGAACCTGCCGTGGCGGTACTACCCCCGGTCGCTGAGCGAGCTGAAGAAGGCGCTGCCCGGCGTCTCGCTCAAGGCGTTCACCGCCACCGAGATCCACCACTTCGAGACGATCTCCGGGATGCCGGCCTCCGAGATCCTCGACGAGCTGATCGAGGCCGGTCTGGAGTCGCTGACCGGCGGCGGCGCCGAGATCTTCGACTGGGAGGTCCGGCAGCACATCGTCGACCACCGCACCCACTGGGAGGACTGGTCGCGCATCCACCGGCTCGCGCACGAGAAGGGTCTGAAGACCCCGGCCACGATGCTGTACGGCCACATCGAGGAGCCGCGTCACCGTGTGGACCACGTGCTGCGGCTGCGTGAGCTGCAGGACGAGACCGGCGGCTTCCAGGTCTTCATCCCGCTGCGCTACCAGCACGACTTCGTCGACGTGAAGGACGGGAAGGTCCGCAACCGGCTTCAGGCGCGGACGCAGATGGCGACCGGTGCGGAGGCGCTGAAGACGTTCGCCGTGTCGCGGCTGCTGTTCGACAACGTGCCGCACGTCAAGGTCTTCTGGGTGATGCACGGGGTGCAGACCGCGCAGCTGGCCTTGCAGCACGGCGCCGACGACATGGACGGGTCGGTCGTCGAGTACAAGATCACGCATGACGCGGACAACTTCGGCACGCCGAACAAGCTGACGCGTGAGGACCTGCTGGACCTGATCCGGGACGCCGGGTTCCGGCCGGTTGAGCGCAACACGCGGTACGAGATCATCCGTGAGTACGAGGGGGCCGACCCGGAGCGCCGGGAGTCGCCTCAGCCGATGCGGGTCTGACTCGTTTCGGGGCGTGCGGGCGCGTTGTCGTAATAGCTACAATCCCCGCATGCCCCTTACCTTCACGCTCGATCCCGCCGTCACCCCCGAGCTGCGTGACGGCATTCTCGATCTGTGGGCCGACGTCTCCAGTGCCGGGGGAGCCGTCGGGTTCGTGCCGCCCGTGACGCGGGAGGACATCCGGCCCTCGCTGGTGAGGCACTTCGCGCAGATGGCGGAGGGCACGGTCAGGCTGCTCGTCGGGCGCGACGAGGAGGGGCGGGTCGCGGCGACCGCGTTCCTGACCCTCAACACGCACCACCTGATGACGCACTGGCTGTGGCTGTACACGGTGATGGTGCATCCGCGGCACCACGGGAAGGGCTACGGCCGTGATCTGCTGGACGCGGCAGCGGAGGCGGCCCGGGGTATCGAGGGCATCGGGGCGATCCGGCTGACCTGCCGGGGCGGGCTCGGTCTCGAGCGGTTCTACGAGTCCTGCGGCTACAAGGAGGTCGGCCGGATCCCGGGTGCCATCAGGGTCGCGCCGGGCGACGACCGGGACGACGTCGTCATGCTGCTGCCGCTGAACTGACCCCCCTGAAAGATCGGCCGCCGGGCGTGCTTCACTGAACACTGGCCCTGTTTGGAACCGGAAGAGTGGATTGAGATGCTCCGCTACACACTGATGCGCCTCGGGATCTTCGTGGGCTGCCTCGTGGTCGTCTGGGGCCTCGTCTACTCCGGCCTCGCCCCGCGTGGCCTCGGCGACAGCAACGGCCTGTGGATCGTGACCCTCGCCCTGCTGCTCTCCGCGCCGATCAGCTTCGTCGTGCTGCGCAAGGAGCGGGACCGTGCCTCCGTGCAGGTCGTGGAGCGGGTCGACCGCATGAAGGCCAACATGGAGGCCAACCGCAGCCAGGAGGACCCGGCCGACGACACGAGCCGGGCGCAGGGCCAGGCCTCGTAAGCTTCCTCACAAACGCGCGCAGCGCCCCGTTTCCGTACATGCTCGGAAACGGGGCGCTTTGCCTTGTATGGGTGCCTGTGCGTTTCTGCCTGTCAAAGCGAGGCTTTGGGGTCCTCAAAGTTCAGGTGTTAAGGTGTCGCTGTGTTGAACTCAGCAGTCGTGCCTCCGCGGCCCCGGAGCGTTCCGCTCCGGAGGCTCGCGCTGGTCGCGCGACTGCACGTGGATCTCTGTCGGTGCGCGTCCGCTAACTGTCGTCTCTGACGTAACGCCAACCCCCGTCGTCTCCCACGTCAGCTCCCCCCTACGCGTCCCCCCAACGGAGTCAGTCCGTGTCCTCAAACACGAAATCCTTCAAGGTGCCCTTCTGGGCCCAGATACTCGCCGGTCTCGTCCTGGGTGTGCTGCTCGGCTGGCTCGCCCGGAACCAGGACCTGTCCTGGCTGACCACGACCCTGGAGAAGGTCGGCGACACGTTCATCGGCCTGCTGAAGCTCGCCGTCGCGCCGCTCGTCTTCTTCGCGATCCTCGTCTCGATCACCAACCTGCGGAAGGTCAACAACGCGGCCCGCCTGGCCTCGCGCACCCTTCTGTGGTTCATGGTCACCTCGCTGATCGCGGTGAGCATCGGTCTCGTCATCGGCCTGCTCACCAACCCGGGCGCCGGTACCGGCCTCACGCCCAAGGACGGCGCGAAGCCCGAGGAGACCGGTTCCTGGATCGACTTCCTCACCGGCATCGTGCCGACGGACGTCATCACGCCGTTCACCGAACTGAACGTGCTCCAGATCGTCTTCATGGCCGCCGTCGCCGGTATCGCCGCCCTCCAGCTCGGCGAGAAGGCCCAGCCGATCCTGAACCTGAGCGAGTCCGTCCTGGAGCTGCTCCAGAAGGCGCTGTGGTGGGTCATCCGGCTCGCCCCGCTCGGCACGGTCGGCCTCATCGGCCACGCCATCGCCACCTACGGCTGGGACCTGATCGGCAAGTACGCGACGTTCACCGTCGACATCTACGTCGGCTGCGCGATCGTGCTGTTCGGCGTCTACCCGGCGCTGCTCGCGACCGTCGCCAAGGCCAACCCGATCCAGTTCTTCAAGGGCGCCTGGCCCGCGATCCAGCTGGCCTTCGTCTCCCGCTCCTCCGTGGGGACGATGCCGCTGACGCAGAAGGTCACCGAGCGGCTCGGCGTGCCGAAGGAGTACGCGTCCTTCGCGGTGCCGTTCGGCGCCACGACCAAGATGGACGGCTGCGCCGCGATCTACCCCGCGATCGCCGCGATCTTCGTCGCCCAGATCTTCGACATCCAGCTGGGCGTCGGCGACTACCTGCTGATCGCGTTCGTCTCGGTGGTCGGCTCCGCCGCCACGGCCGGCCTCACCGGCGCGACGGTCATGCTGACCCTCACCCTCTCCACCCTCGGCCTGCCGATGGAGGGCGTCGGTCTGCTCCTCGCGATCGACCCGATCCTCGACATGATCCGCACCGCGACCAACGTCGCCGGCCAGGCCCTCATCCCGGTCCTGGTCTCCGCCCGGGAGAACCTGCTCGACCGCGAGGCCTACGCCACGGCGGACGGCTCCTCCCTGGACGACCCGTGGGACGAGAAGCGGGACGCGGAGCGCGAGCAGGTGCCTGCCGCGGCATGACGGGACACCGGGGGCACGCCTGACGGCTCGACGGCTACGGCGGAACCTCGCCGAAGTCGCCGAAGTCGCCGACCTCGCCGGCCTCGCCGAAGAGCAGGCGGTGCCCCCGGGCGGTGTCCATGTACTCGCGCACCCGGTGGACCAGCCCGTCCCGGAGCTCGAAGACGAAGCAGTAGTCGTTGGCGTAGTGCCTGCCGTCGGCCAGGGTCGCCGTCATGGTCTCCTCCACGACCACCCGCTCGCCGTCCGCGTGGAACCCGTGGAAGGTGACGGTGACATCGCGTACGAACAAGCGCGGGAAGTCCTCGGCGAGGAAGCGCACGATCGCCTCTCTGCCGACCATGTGGTGCGGAGCCTCCAGCGCGACGGCGGTGGCGTTGCCCGGCGGTGCGCACCACTCCGCGTCCTCGGTGAGGACCTCGAAGATCCGGTCGGCGTCGTGGCTGGCGAACGCCTTCCAGGCGTTCTCGACGACGCTGCGGCTCTGTTGTGACATGCACGGGACCCTAGGCGACCGCGGGCGATCGGGCTGGCGATGTTCCGACAACACCCCCTGGGGTCTCGGGACTCGGCTCGGGGCGATGGCCCGTTCGGACCGTACGCTAAGCCGTATGGGTGCCGTGAAGACCAAGCGGATGCCGCGTGCGGTCCGCGAACAGCAGATGCTGGACGCCGCCGTGCGGATCTTCGGCGGGCGGGGCTACATGGCCGCGTCGATGGACGAGATAGCCGAACTCGCGGGCGTGTCGAAGCCGTTGGTCTATCTGTACCTGAACTCCAAGGAAGACCTCTTCACCGCCTGCATCCGCCGCGAGGCCAAGGCCCTCGTGGCGGCGGTGCGGGCCGGGGTCCGGCCCGATCTGTCCTCCGACCGGCAACTCTGGGAAGGGCTCGGGGCGTTCTTCGCCCACACCGCGCGCAACCCCGACGCCTGGTCGGTCCTGCACCTCCAGGCCCGCACACACGGCGAGCCGTTCGCCGCCGAGGTCGCCGCGATGCGCGAGGAGATCGTCGCGTTCGTGACCCAGCTGATCCTCACCGGTGCCCGCGAGGCCCACCACGACCCCGACCTCCCGGAACGCGAGATCGCCGGCCTCGCCGAGGCCCTGGTCGGCGCCGCCGAGTCCCTCGCCGCCTGGGCCAACGCCACCCCGGGCATCACGGCCCGCCAGGCCGCGACCACGATGATGAACTTCGCCTGGGCGGGCCTGGGCGACCTCATGGCAGGCCGGCCCTGGACACCTCCGGAGGAGGAGCAGCCGGGCGCTCAGCGTGGCGTTTAACATCGCCGATCACTCGCCCTGCTGACCTGCGGTTCTTCCAGGGACAGCGGGGGGCCGTTCTCCCTGTCGATGTGCCCGGAAGCGAGGCGTTGGGTCTGTTGTCAGGGCCGCCGATGACGGTGATGTCACTTCCGCCGCGTGAGCCCCGCAGTGGGTTCGGGCCTGAGGGCCCAGCACCCACCGCGGAGCGATGAGTCGGCACTACTGGTAGCGGATGCGGCGCGGGACAGCGAGGTACTGGCCGTATTCGCTGAGGTAGTCGTCGAGGAGTTCACGCAGCTTCCCGGCCTCTGCCGGGAGCGACGCTGAGAAGGCGGCCCACCCGGTGAAGGTCAGTTCGTACGGCAGGTCGACGAGGCCGGTGACCGCGTCCCAAAAAGCGTTCCAGTTCCGGCCGTAGAAGTCGGGGAACATCAGCTCCCGCTGAAGGAGTTGTTGGAGGCCCTCGGCGTCCCGTACCTCGGTCAGGTCGATGACCAGTGAGTCGGGGACCGTGGGTTCCGCTTCGTTTGTTCCGTCTGTCTCGTCCGTCATCACGGCCAGGATCTTTCCGTAGGTGGTATTGGACGCCCAACGCGGCGTCAGCGGACTGTTCGGCGGCGAGACTCTTCATCAGCGGCCGTTCCTTCACGCGACGTTGCTCGACACCTCGAAGCGTGAAGAACGGCCGAGGTTGAACACCAAGCTCAGACCGGGTAAACATCCCCCGCCACATGCACCCGCTCGTCCCCGTCCCGCAGTTCGAAGCGGTCGTCCTCCGCCGCGTACGTCACCGTTCCGGGCAGCGGCACCGGCGCCCTGAAGTCCGCGCGGACGTGGCAGGAGTCCGGCGCGCCGTGTGCGGCGAGGCAGCGGGCGAGGGTCCACATGCCGTGGGCGATGGCCCGGGGGAAGCCGAAGAGGCGGGCGGTGAGGGGGTGGAGGTGGATCGGGTTGCGGTCCCCGGAGGCGGCGGCGTAGCGGCGCCCGACGTCCTCGGCGAGCCGCCACTCGGCGACGGCGGGGAGGGGCTTGCGGACCTCCTCCGCAGGAGCCCGGGCGGGCCGTCGCGTGCCGTGTCGGGCGAGGTATGTGCTGCTCGACTCCCAGACGAGGTCCCCGTCTTCGCGCACCTCCGTGACGACCGTGGCCTGCGTGCCGCGCCGGTGCGGTGCCAGCCCGGCGACCCGCACCGTGAGTTCGTACGCGCCGGTCGCCGGCATCCCCCGGTGCCGGGTGACCGTGATCGACGTGTGGACCAGGCCCAGCAGCGGCAGCGGGAAGTCCCGGCCGCTCATCAGCCGCATGGCCAGGGGGAATCCGAGCACGTGCGGATACGTCAGCGGCAGCGCGTCCTCCCCGGTCGGGAACCCGCAGACCCGCTCGTACGCCGCCAGCCGCGCGAGGTCGACGCGCAGTCCGGGCAGGACGAGGCGGGTGCGGGGGAACTCCGCGTCGGGGGCGGGCCGTTTGAAGGGGGAGAGCAGGGCGCCGCGGGCGAGGAGCGGCGCGAGGGAGGGGGACCCGGTGAGGACGAGAGCGGCGGCGTCGGCCATCACGCCCCCAGCAGGCTCTGGCCGCAGACGCGCACGACCTGGCCGTTGACCGCGCCCGAGCCCGGGTGCGCGAGCCAGGCGGTGGTCTCGGCGACGTCGACCGGAAGACCTCCCTGGGCGAGGGAGTTCATCCGGCGGCCCGCCTCGCGGATGAACAGCGGGACGGCGGCCGTCATCTTCGTCTCGATGAAGCCCGGCGCGACCGCGTTGACCGTCACCCCGTGCTCCGCGAGCGCGCGCGGCGCGAGGGAGCGGACCAGACCGACGATGCCCGCCTTGCCGGCCCCGTAGTTGGTCTGCCCCGCGTTGCCCGCGAGGCCCGCGATCGAGGCCGTCGCCACGATCCTGCCGCCCCGCCGCAGCGCCCCGGCCTTCAGCAGCGCGTCCGTCGTGCGCAGCACGCTCGCCAGGTTCACCTCCAGCACCGGGATCCAGCGCTCGGCCGGCATGTTCACCAGCCGCCGGTCGCGGGTGATGCCCGCGTTGTGGACCAGCAGGTCAAGGCCGTCCGGCAGCGCCTCGGCGATCCGCGCGCCCGCGTCTGCGGCCGTGATGTCGAGGGGCAGGGCGCTGCCGCCGATGCGGTCGGCGACGCGCCGGGCGTCCTGTTCGGCCCCCGGCACATCGAGGACGACGACCCGGGCGCCGTCCCGGGCGAGTGTCTCGGCGACCGCCTCACCGATCCCGCGCGCGGCACCGGTGACCAGGGCGGTCCGGCCGGTCAGGGGACGGTCCCGGTGGGTGAGGGGGCGGTCCCGGTCGGCGGCGGCTTCGGACTCCTCGCCCGCCCCGACCTCGATGACCTGCCCGCTCACATACGCCGACTTGGGCGACAGCAGGAACCGAAGCGTGGACTCCGCGGCGGACGCGTCCGTCAGCCGGACCAGGTTCACCGTCCTGCCCCGGCCGATCTCCTTGCCGAGGGAGCGTGTGAAGCCCTCCAGGGCCTGCTGGGCGGCGGCCTGGTGATGGTCGGCGGGGTCGAGCGGCGCACCGAGCACCAGCACGCGACCGCTCGGGGTGACCGACCGTATGACGGGATGCAGCGCCGCGTGCACCTCGGCCAGCCCCTCGACGTCCCGCACCCCGCTCGCGTCCAGGACGACGGCGGCGGCCCGGTCGGAGCCGGCCGGGGCGAGTCCCGTACGGGCGAGGACCGGCGCGAGGTCGAGGCCGGACCGGCAGGCGGTGAGGTGACGCAGGCCGCCGTTCAGGGCCGGGTGCTCGGGAGACCAGCGGGTCAGCGCCGCGGGCTGGGGCAGGCCGAGGCGGCGGGTGAGGAGACGGCCGGGCGCGGTACCGGTGAAGCGCAGATAGCGGTCGGCCATTCCAACTCCCAGCTGCCGGAGGACACTCGTTCTTCCTTACTCTGGAGTAAGGTTACCGGAGGTAATGCTACGTCACGGGCGAGGAGCGGGTCGAGATGGAGCAGGTCGAGATGAGCCCCCGGCGGATCGCGCCGTCGGTACGGCGCGTGGCGGTCATCGGCGGAACACGCATCCCGTTCGCCCGCTCCGACGGCCCCTACGCCACCGCCTCCAACCAGCAGATGCTCACCGCCGCCCTCGACGGCCTCGTCGAGCGGTACGGCCTCCAGGGGCCCGGCGCGGTGGGCGAGTTCGTCGCCGGCGCCGTCCTCAAGCACAGCCGCGACTTCAACCTCGCCCGTGAGACGGTCCTCGGCTCGACGCTGCACCCGCGCACCCCGGCCTACGACATCCAGCAGGCCTGCGGCACCGGACTCCAGGCCGTCATCGCCGCCGCCAACAAGATCGCCCTCGGCCAGACGGAATCGGCGGTCGCGGGTGGCGCCGACACGGCCAGCGACGCACCCCTCGGCGTCAACGACACCCTGCGCCGAATCCTGCTGGAGACCCGGCGCGCGAAGTCGGCGGGCGCCCGCCTCAAGGCCCTCGCGAAGGTGCGCCCGTCCCACCTCGTCCCCGACATCCCGCGCAACGCCGAGCCCCGCACCGGCCTGTCCATGGGCGAACACGCCGCCGTCACCGCCCGGTCCTGGGGCATCGGCCGCGAGGCCCAGGACGAACTGGCCGCGGCGAGCCACCGACGGCTGGCGGCGGCGTACGAACGCGGCTTCTTCCAGGACCTGGTGATCCCCTTCCGGGGCCTCGCCCGCGACCAGAACCTGCGCCCCGGCTCGACCGCGGAGAAACTCGCCTCCCTGAAGCCGGTGTTCGGCCTGGACCACCCCGGCCCGACCATGACCGCCGGGAACTCGACCCCGCTGACCGACGGTGCCGCCACCGTCCTGCTGGCGAGCGAGGAGTGGGCCCGGGAGCGCGGCCTGACACCGCTGGCCTACCTGACCGCGTACGAGACGGCCGCCGTGGACTTCGTGGACGGCGATGTCGCGGGCGGCGACGACGGCCTGCTCATGGCACCGGCGTACGCCGTTCCGCGCATGCTGGAGCGGGCCGGGCTGAATCTGGCCGATTTCCAACTGATCGAGATCCACGAGGCGTTCGCCTCCCAGGTGCTGGCGACGCTCGCCGCCTGGGAGAAGCGAGGGCTCGGCACGGTCGACCGCGACCGGCTGAACGTCGCCGGCTCGTCCCTCGCGACCGGGCACCCCTTCGCCGCCACCGGCGCCCGGATCGTGGCCACGCTGGCGAAACTCCTCGCCGAAGCCGAACAGGACGCGCCCGCACGCGGACTGATCTCGGTCTGCGCGGCGGGCGGACAGGGGGTGACGGCGGTCCTGGAGAGGGCCTGAGTGTGCGGCTGCGCCAAAACTGAAAGTCCCTCACGTAACCCCCGAGATTGCACAGGCCCGGCTCCGGACCATCCCCGAACCCGCACAAACCCGCCACGTGAGGGCCGTACGATCCCGTTCCTACCGGCAGTAACCCCTTTCTGCGGGTTCAGCCGGTTGAGCGCCTCGGCGTGCGAGGCACGTACGTCAATGCAGCAAGCAGTTCACCGCTGCACGCCCCAGGAGCCGCCCGTGTCCACTGCGTATCCCTCCTCCGCCTACGGCGACGACGTGTACGGAGGGCCGGTCCTGGTCGAACCCGAGACGCGGCGGCTGGACGGGGTGGTGCGGGAGGCCGCCGTACCGCCGCTGGCGCCGCCGTGGACGCACGGGTCGCTCGCCGACCTGCCGTTCGACAACGCGAGCGCGGAGCCGGACGCCGTGGTGCTCAGCCGCAAGGACGCCGAGGGGAACTGGAGCGACGTCACGGCCGCCGAGTTCGCCGCCCAGGTGCTCGCCGTGGCGAAGGGTCTGATCGCCGAGGGGCTGATGCCGGGCGACCGGGTCGCCGTGATGGCCCGCACGATCTACGAGTGGACGGTCCTGGACTTCGCCGCCTGGGCGGCCGGACTGGTCACCGTCCCCATCTACCCCACGTCCTCCGTCTTCCAGGCCCGCTGGATCCTTCAGGACTCGGGCGCCGTCGCCCTGGTCACCGAGACCGCCGCGCAGGCCGCCGCCCTCGGGCCGGAGCGCGAACGCCTGCCGGACCTCCACCACATGTGGGTCGTCGAGAAGGGCCATGTGGACCGGCTCGCGGAAGCCGGGGCGCACCTGGCCGACCACGAGGTGGAGGTGCGGCGCGGCATGCTCGGCCCCGACACGCTCTCCACCCTCGTCTACACCTCGGGCACCACGGGCCGCCCCAAGGGCTGCGCCCTCACCCACGGCAACTTCTTCGCCGAGGTCGACAACGCGGTCGAACTCCTCTACCCCGTCTTCAGGACGAAGACCAGCGAAGAGGCCTCGGTCCTGCTGTTCCTGCCGATGTCCCACGTCTTCGGACGCATGGTCGCGATCGCCTGCGTCCGCGCCCGGGTCCGGCTGGGCCACGCACCGAGCATCAAGGCGGACCACCTGCTGCCGGACCTGGCGAGCTTCCGGCCGACCTGTCTGCTGGCCATCCCGTACATGCTGGAGAAGGTCTTCAACTCGGCCCGGGCGAAGGCCGAGGCGAGCGGCCGGGTGACCTCGTTCGACCGCGCGGTGTCGGTGGCGCGGCGCTACGGCGAGGCGATGGAGGCCCAGCAGACCGGCACCGGACCGGGCCCCTCCCGCGCCCTGAAAACCGCCCGGGTCTTCTACGACCCCCTGGTCTTCCGCCGTATCCGCAACGCCATGGGCGGCCGGGTCCGTTACGCGATCTGCGGCGGCTCACCACTGGGCCGGCGCCTCGCCGCGTTCTACGCCGGAGCCGGCATCGAGATCTTCGAGGGCTACGGCCTGACGGAGACCACCGGCGCCTCGACCGTCACGCCGCCCCTCAAGCCCCGCCTGGGCACGGTCGGCTGGCCGCTGCCCGGCACCCGCGTCCGTATCGCCGCCGACGGCGAGATCCTCCTCGCCGGCGACCATGTGCTGCGCGGCTACTGGGACCCGGCGGCCGGCGGCGTCGTCCCCGCCGCCCCCGACGGCTGGCTCGCCACCGGCGACCTCGGCGAACTGGACGACGAGGGCTACCTCACGATCACCGGCCGCAAGAAGGAACTGCTCATCACCTCGGGCGGCAAGAGCGTCGCCCCGGCCCCGCTGGAGAACTGGCTGCGGTCCCACCCGCTGATCTCCCAGTGCCTCGTCCTGGGCGACGGCCGGCCCTTCGTCTCGGCCCTGATCACCCTCGACCCGGACGGCATCACCCACTGGCGCCAGATGAACGGCAAACACCCCGTACCGGCCAAACTCCTCGTCGACGACGAGGATCTGCGGGCCGTCCTCCAACGCGCCGTCGACGAGGCCAACAAGATGGTCTCCCGCCCGGAGTCCATCCGCGCCTTCGCCATCCTCCCCGAGGACTTCACCGAGGAGGCGGGCCATCTGACGCCCTCGATGAAGCTCCGCCGCCAGGCGGTACTGCGCGCGTTCACGGACGAGGTCGAGGGGCTGTACGCACGCTGAGGCGGCCGGGCGTGAGGCGGCCTTTGCGATGTCTTCACACGATTTTCTTGACGCCGCACGCCGTCTCCCCTTGGCTTTCGAGCAATCCCGTCGCGATGCCCCCCTCCCCCCACGGAAGGCACCATCAGTGAAAGCGCGTAACACCCGTCGGACCGCTGTGCGCCCTGTCGTCATAGCCCTGGCGGTCTCCGTATCGGCCCTGTCCCTCACCGCGTGCGGCGACGACGGGAGTGACGAGACCGCCGTGGAGAAGGGCAACGACATCACGGTGGGCCTGCTGCTGCCCGACCGGGACACGGCCCGCTTCGAGAGGTTCGACTACCCCCTGATCAGGGACGAGGTCGCCTCCCTCACGGAGAACAAGGGCAAGGTACGGTACGCCAACGCCGAGGCGAGCGTGTCCAGACAGAGTGCGCAGTTCCAGAAGATGATCGACGACAAGGTCGACGTCATCCTGGTGGACGCGCTGAACTCCAAGACGATCGCCACGGACGTCCGGAAGGCCAAGGACGCCGGCATCCCGGTCATCGCCTACGACCGCCTCGCCGAGGGCCCGATCGACGCCTACGTCTCCCACGACAACGAACTCGTCGGGCAGGTGCAGGGCCGCGCCATCATGAGCGAGCTCGGCGAGAACTCCGAGAAGAGCAAGGTCGTCATGATGAACGGCGACCCCGGCGACCCGAACACGGCCCGGTTCAAGGACGGCGCGCTGAGCGAACTCCAGGGCCAGGTGGACATCGTCGAGCAGTACGACACCAAGGAGTGGAAGCCCTCCATCGCCAAGGCGAACATGGAGAAGGCGATCCGGACCGTCGGACTGAACAACATCGCCGCCGTCTACTCCGCCAACGACGGCATGGCGGGCGCCGTCATCGAGGCGATGGAGGAGGCCGGAGCCGGCAAGATGCCGCCGGTGACCGGGCAGGACGCCAACCTGGACGCGGTGCAGCGGGTCGTGTCGGGGGAGCAGTACATGACCGTGTACAAGTCCTTCCTGCTGGAGGCGACCAACGCCGCGAAGATCGCGGTGGCCAAGGTCCAGGGCCGTCAGATCGAGTTCGCCGCGCTGACCCGGGAGACGGTCGACAGCCCGACGGCGAAGAACGTCCCGGCGATGCTCGTGCCGGTGGTCGCCCTCACCAAGGACAACATCAAGGAGACGGTGATCACGGACGGCGTGTACACCGTGAAGGACATCTGCACCTCGAAGTACAAGGCGGACTGCGCGGCGATCGGCCTCGAGTAGCCCTTGACTTCGCGGGGCGCCCGCGCGACATTCCCCACCCCCGTCTGTCGCGCTGGAGCCGTCATGACCACTGACACGAACTCCGCACCACCCGCTGGTACCCCTTCCCAGGCTCCTGCCCGGGCTCCTTCCCGAAGACGAGTGCTGGCCGGAGCCGCCGGTGCCGGGCTCGCGGTCGCCGCCGGGGTGCAGCAGGGCGCCCAGGCCGCCGACTTACCCCCGCTCGGCACCTACGACGTCGTCGTCATCGGCTCCGGCGCGGCCGGGATGACCGCCGCGCTGACCGCCGCCGGGCAGGGGCTGAGCTGCGTCGTCCTGGAGAAGGCCCCGACCTTCGGCGGCTCCGCCGCCCGCTCCGGCGCCGGGATCTGGATCCCCAACAATCCGGTCCTCCTCGCGGCCGGCGTACCGGACACCCCCGCGAAGGCCGCCGCCTACCTCGCCGCCGTCGTCGGCCCGGACATCCCCGCCGACCGGCAGCGCGCCTTCCTCACCCACGGCCCGGCCACGATCTCCTACGTCATGGCCCACAGCCCCCTGCGCTTCCGCTGGATGGAGGGCTACAGCGACTACTACCCGGAGCTGCCCGGCGGCCTGCCGAACGGCCGCTCCATCGAGCCCGACCAGCTCGACGGCCGGATCCTGGGCCCCGAGCTGGCCCGGCTGAACCCGCCGTACATGGACGTGCCCGCCGGGATGGTCGTCTTCAGCGCCGACTACAAGTGGGTCACCCTCGCCGCGGTGAACGCCAAGGGCGCGGCCGTGGCGGCCCAGTGCCTGGCACGCGGTACGGCGGCCGCGCTGCGGGGCGAGAAGCCGCTGACCATGGGCCAGTCGCTGGCGGCCGGGCTGCGTGCGGGACTGCGGTCGGCCGGGGTGCCGGTGTGGCTCGACACGCCGCTCACCGACCTGCACGTCGAGAACGGCACGGTCACCGGAGCGGTCGTCACCCGCGACGGCGTCCCCGGCCTGGTCCGCGCCCGCCGGGGCGTGATCGTCGGCTCCGGCGGCTTCGAGCACAACGCGGCGATGCGCGCACGCTTCCAGCGCCAGCCCATCGGCACGGACTGGACGGTCGGCGCCAAGGAGAACACCGGCGACGGCATCCTGGCGGGGGAGCGGCTCGGGGCGGCCCTCGACCTGATGGACGACGCGTGGTGGGGCCCGGCGATCCCGGTCCCGGGCCAGCCGTACTTCTGCCTCGCCGAACGCACCCTCCCCGGCGGGCTCCTGGTCGACGGGTCGGGCCGGCGCTTCGTCAACGAGGCCGCCCCCTACAGCGACGTCGTCCACACCATGTACGACGCGCGCGGGGCCATCCCGGCCTGGCTGATCACCGACCAGAACTACCGCAACCGCTACCTCTTCAAGGACGTCCTGCCGGCCCTGCCGCTCCCCGCCGGCTGGTACGACTCGGGCGCGGCCCACAAGGCCTGGAGCCTGGACGCCCTCGCGGCCTCGATCGGCGTCCCGGCGGCGGCCCTGCGCACGACCGTCGACCGCTTCAACTCCCAGGCCCGGCGAGGCGAGGACCCCGACTTCCATCGCGGCGACAGCGCCTACGACCACTACTACACGGACCCGTCCGTCCTCCCGAACTCCTGCCTGGCCCCCCTGTGGCTGCCCCCGTACCACGCCTTCCGTATCGTCCCCGGCGACCTCGGCACCAAGGGCGGCCTGCTGACGGACGCCCGGGCCCGCGTCCTGCGGGAGGACGGCTCGGTCATCCCGGGCCTCTACGCCGCCGGCAACGCGAGCGCGGCGGTCATGGGCCACAGCTACGCGGGCGCGGGGTCGACCATCGGCCCGGCGATGACGTTCGGGTACATCGCGGCGAGGGACATCGCGGGGGTGCTCCAAGCCGACAGAGGCTAGCTAGGCGGTGGGCTCCGGTGGCTTGCGGGCCACGAGGCAGGCCTGGGGGACCGGCTCCCCGAGTTCCTCGTCGGCCTCCCGTACGGTCCGGGAGCGCAGGGCGAATCCGGCGGCTTCCAGCAGGGTGATCATCTGCTCCGGCCGGCGCCGCCGGAAGTCCAGTGCCACCTTGTGCCCGAAGGCCTCTTCGTAACGGCGGCGGGGCTCGTCCCCGGCCTGGAAGCCGAGCAGCAGATGCCCGCCGGGCCGCAGGACGCGGTGGAACTCGGCGAAGACGGCGGGCAGGTGGTCGAGGGGGGTGTGGATGGTCGAGTACCAGGACACGACCCCGTCGAGCGAGCCGTCGGGCAGGTCCAGCGCCAGGATCGAGCCCTGCTCGAACCGCAGGCCGGGGTTCTCGCGGCGGGCGATCGCGAGCATCGACTCCGACAGATCGAGGCCGAACATCGACAGCCCCCGGCCCGCGAGAAACGCCGTCACCCGCCCGGGCCCGCACCCCAGATCAGCGACCTCGCCCCCCTCTCCCACCAGCTCCGCGAAACCGGCCAGCAGTCCCCGGTCCAGGGGCGTGGTCCCGTGCAGCCCAGGGAAGTGGGCGGCGTACTCCTCGGCCACGGTGTCGTAGAAGGTACGGGTCTCGATCACGAAGTCGGCGTCGGTCATGCCCCGAGACCCTAGTGCGGGGGCCGGACCGGCTGCCTGCTGTTTGCTTTTCGGGCCCGGGCCAGGTCCTGGCCTGCCCACTCCCCACCCCTCGGCCCCGGGGCCTAGCTGGTCGGCTCGCGACCCTCGCCCTCGTCCGGCCGGTCGTCCCTGGGACCCTCGGCCGCCCTCATGGCTCCGGCCCCTGCCCCCGCTCCGATGGCCGTGCCCAGACCCAGGCCCAGGGCCAGTCCAAGGCCGATGTTGTCGAAGACGGTCATGCCGAGGGCCAGCCCGAGGGCCGTGCCGAGTGACAGGCCGAGTGACACTCCGGTCGCCAGATGGTTGGGCGCGGGAGTTCCGCTTTCCTGCTCGCTGTTCTCTTCATGCCCCTGCATCCGGCCATCTTCTCCCAGAATTAGCCGGAAATTCACTGGTCTCCCCGGAACGGGAGAACCGGAACTGGACGGGAAAAGGCAGGAGCCCCGACGCCTGACGGCGCGGGGCTCCTTGGGTACTACTGATCAGACCGGCGTGACGTTCTCAGCCTGCGGACCCTTCGGGCCCTGCGTGACGTCGAAAGACACCTGCTGGTTCTCCTCGAGGGAGCGGAAGCCGCTCGCGTTGATCGCGGAGTAGTGGACGAAGACGTCGGGGCCGCCGCCCTCCTGGGCGATGAAACCAAAGCCCTTTTCGGCGTTGAACCACTTCACGGTTCCGGTAGCCATAAGCCCTCCTTGGGCCCAAAAGGGTTGCCCTGCTCCAGAACCAGCAAGTGTGAAGATGAATTCTGCACAACTGCATACGTCTGAGAATGACGAGAGCCCGCGGTCACATGCTCCGCAGGCTCTGTACTGCAAGGGAAACCAAACTGCAACTTGCGATGAGCCTAGCACGCAGGCCCCGGAATGCAATAGGGGTCAAGATCACGTCACCCGAATGTTTGAACATCCCGCCGCCACCTGGCTCAGAGGGCCTCTGTCGCGGCTCACGAACCCACGGCGGGGCCGGACGCCGGCCACTGGGCCGAGAGGGCTAGCCTCACGATGTGGACAATCCTCGCACCCGGCCGCGCGTCGGCCACATCCAGTTCCTGAACTGCCTGCCCCTCTACTGGGGGCTCGCCAGAACGGGCACGCTCCTCGACTTCGAGCTGACGAAGGACACCCCGGAGAAGCTCAGCGAGAAGCTGGTGCAGGGCGAACTCGACATCGCCCCGATCACCCTGGTCGAGTTCCTCAAGCACGCGGACCAACTGGTCGCCTTCCCCGACATCGCCGTCGGCTGCGACGGCCCGGTGATGTCGTGCGTGATCGTCTCGCAGGTCCCCCTGGACCGGCTGGACGGCGCCCGCGTCGCCCTCGGCTCGACCTCCCGCACCTCCGTCCGCCTCGCCCAGCTGCTCCTCGGCGAGCGCTTCGGCGTACGGCCGGACTACTACACGTGCCCGCCCGACCTCAGCCTGATGATGCAGGAGGCCGACGCGGCCGTCCTCATCGGCGACGCGGCGCTGCGCGCGAACATGCTCGACGGGCCGCGCTTCGGCCTGGACGTGCACGACCTGGGCGCGCTGTGGAAGGAGTGGACGGGTCTGCCGTTCGTCTTCGCGGTCTGGGCGGCGCGCCGCGACTACCTGGAGCGCGAGCCGGTCCTCACGCGCAAGGTGCACGAGGCCTTCCTCGAGTCCCGCAACCTCTCCCTGGAGGAGGTCGGCAAGGTCGCCGAGCAGGCCGCCCGCTGGGAGGACTTCGACGAGGAGACCCTCGCCCAGTACTTCACGACCCTCGACTTCCGCTTCGGCGGCCCGCAGCTGGCGGCGGTCGCCGAGTTCGCCCGGCGCGTCGGCCCGACGACCGGGTTCCCGGCGGACGTGAAGGTGGACCTGCTGCAGCCGTGAGCGGGCGCTCCTCCCGCACTACTCTGCTGGGAGTGCAGGCGGACGGGGGCCCACCCGGGCCTCCGGACGCCTACGGGGGAGGGGTGACGCCATGCGGCCGCTCGAAGTCGACGAACCCACGGTCGTGGGGCCCTACCGGCTGCTCGGCCGGCTGGGCTCCGGCGGGATGGGCCGGGTCTACCTGGGCCGCAGCGCCGGAGGCCGTACGGTCGCCGTGAAGATCGTGCACCCGCACTTCGCGCTGGACGAGGAGTTCCGGGCGCGCTTCCGGCGCGAGGTCGAGGCCGCGCGCCGGGTGGGCGGCGCCTGGACGGCCTCGGTCCTGGACGCGGACCCGCAGGCGCGGGTGCCGTGGGTGGCGACGGCATACGCGGCGGGCCCGTCACTGTCCGCCGCGGTGGCGGACTTCGGCCCCCTGCCGGCCCACACCGTACGCGCCCTGGGCGCGGGACTCGCCGAGGCGCTGGCGGCGGTGCACGACCTTGGCCTGGTGCACCGGGACGTGAAGCCGTCGAACGTCCTGCTCACGCTCGACGGCCCCCTGCTGATCGACTTCGGGATCGCCCGGGCCACGGACGGCACGGCGTCCCTGACCTCCACGGGCGTCTCGATCGGCTCGCCCGGCTACATGTCGCCCGAGCAGATCCTCGGCAAGGGCGTCACCGGCGCGGCGGACGTCTTCTCACTGGGCGCCGTCCTGGCGTACGCCGCGACCGGCCAACCGCCCTTCCCCGGTGACTCCTCGGCGGCCCTGCTCTACAAGGTCGTCCACGAGGAGCCGGAACTCGGCCTGCTCGACGGGGAGCTGCGGTCCCTCACGGCCGCCTGCCTGACGAAGGACCCGGGCGCGCGACCGGCCCCGGCGGAGCTGGCCCGACGGCTGGCTCCCGAGGGAGCGGCCCGGCTGGTGACGGGCGGGTGGCTGCCGGGGCCGCTGGTGGAGCAGGTGAGCCGGAGCGCCGTACAACTGCTGAACCTGGAGGCGGCGGGGCCGGGAGGCGGGGGGCCTTCGGGGCCGGTGGGGTTCAGCAGTCCTTCTGTGGGGGTGGGGGAGGTGGAGGCAGGGGCAGGGGAGGTGGCTGAGGCTGCCGGGGCCGGGGTGTTCGGACCTCCACCGGTCATGCCGACGTCGCCTCCTGTCGTGCCTCCTCCTGCACTGCCGCCGTCGGCCATGCCGTCATCCGGTGGTCCGTCGGCCGGTGGCCCGTCATCCGGTGGTCCGTCGGCCGGGTTCGCGTCGTCGCCGCTCCCGCCGGCTGCACCGATCCCACCGGCTGGGCCTGCCGCGCCCGGCTGGGCTCCGCCGACCACCGCTGCGCCGGGCGGGGGTGGAGGCTCCTCCGCAGCCGTACCCGCACCCCGGGACGCCGGCCCGCAGGACACGGCCCCGTCGTCCACCGGGCGCCGCCCCGGCAAGGTCACCGTCTCCGTGGCCGCGACGTCCGCGCCGGAGGGCGGCGGGCGGGTGCGGAGGCTGAGCTGCTCGGTCGCGCTGGCGGTCGCCGGGGCGATGGCGGCCGTGACGATCGGGACGGTGTTCGTGTTCGACCTGCTGCCGGGCGGCCGCAACGCACAGGACGACAGGGACACGGCCGCCCCGGGCGCCGACTCCTCACCGTCGGCCGACAGCGGTGCACCCGGTGCGGTGCCCGCCGCCTACCTCGGCACCTGGGAGGGCCAGGGCACCGCCCTGGACGGCAATCTGCCCCTCGGCACGTTCCGGATCACGGTCGAACGGGCCGCCGTCGGCCAGGAGCTGGGCCGGCTCCGCCAGACCGACCAGATCGGCGGCGTCTGTATCGACGTACTGACCCTGAAGCAGGTGACGAAGAAGGAGCTCGTCGCGACGTCCGTGGGCGCGAAGACCAACCACAGCGGCTGCAACCCGGCCGCCACGACCGTCCGTCTCAGCCCGGTGGGCGACGATCTCCAGTACCGGTCGGAGAGCGAGGAGTCGGGCCGGCCCCAGGCTCGGATGTCGAAGGTGCGGTAGCGGCCGACCGGCCTCCGTACTTCACGAACAGGGTGATCAGCAGCGCGGCCGCCGTGAGAGTCGCGACCAGGCCGACGACCCACAGCCAGGGGTAGTGCACGTGCACCCAGCAGGGGCCGCCCTGGCTGTAGCAGTCGCCGCCCCAGTTCCGGCGCCGCTTGGGCCGTATGGTCGTCTTGATCGTCCCGGCGACCAAATACCCCGCTGCCAGCCCGGGCAGAGATGCGGCCACCCACGCCAGCGAACGTGACCTGCTCTTCTTCCAGTTCATCCGGGTGAGCGGCCACACCCAGGTCAGGAAGACCAGTGGCACCAGGGCGCCGACGGTGGCGGCGAAGGCGTACGCGCCGCCGGGCCACGCGGGAGCGAAGTGACCCCAGAGGTCGTGGCTCCAGTACATGTCGAAGAAGACCAGCGGCATGATCAGGGCGACGAAGCAAGGCAGCACCAGGCAGCCGAACAGGCGCTCTCCGACACTGGTCTTCACACGGCGAAGAGACGGCGGACGCCCTGGCCTGTGCACGTATCGCAGGGCGGGCCTGGCCGCCTTCCCCCTCTTCGGCTTCGCCGAACTTCTGCTCATGGCCCCTAACTCCCACCCTCATTCAGGTGCTCACTACTGTGTCTGCGATAGCGAACACCATTAGACGCGACTGACGCGCCACACCGCGTATTGCCGGGAAGGCTCACCATGGAGACATTGCAGCCGGACGATCCAGCGGAGTTGGGCACTTACCGGCTCCTGCGAAGACTCGGCGCCGGCGGCATGGGCCGCGTCTACCTGGCACGTTCACCGGGTGGCCGTACCGTTGCGGTAAAGGTCGTACGTCCGGATCTCGCCGCGGACGGCGACTTCCGTGACCGCTTCCGGCACGAGGTCGAAATAGCCAAGGCCGTCTCCGGCCGCTTCACCGCCCCCGTCGTGGACGCCGACCCGGATGCGCCGCTGCCGTGGTTGGCAACCTCCTACGTGCTCGGCCCAGACCTCACAGACGTGGTCGCCACGCACGGTGCACTGCCGGAGCGCACCGTCCGGGCACTTGCCGCCGGCCTGGCCGCCGCCCTCCAGGAGGTTCACGCGGCGGGGCTGATCCATCGCGACATGAAGCCGTCGAACGTCCTGCTGGCGGCGGACGGTCCGCGCGTCATCGACTTCGGGATCGCCCGGGCGGTGGACGGAAACCGTATGACGCAGACGGGAGTCGTGGTCGGCTCACCCGGCTACATGTCACCGGAGCAGGCGCTCGGTCAGGACATCAGCACGGCGGGGGACGTCTTCTCGCTGGGCGCCGTGCTCGCGTTCGCGGCGACTGGCAGGGGAACCTTCGGCCATGGTGCCGTCTCGCACGCCTCGTTGCTGTATCAGGTCGTGCATGGCGAGCCCGACCTGGAGGGCGTACCGCAGCAACTGCTGGGCCTCGTACGCGCGTGCCTCGCAAAGGACCCGGCACATCGGCCAGCGCCGTCGGAAATCGTGACGGCGCTCGCTCCGCAAGGCGTCGAGGGTGTTCTCAGCGACTGGCTGCCGTCAGCGGTGGCATCGACGATTGCCACGCACGCGGCCGGAATTCTGGACCTGGAGGCTCCGCAGCCGTCTCCGACACCGATTGCCGCATCCTTCGGGCCAGCACCTGCGATGGCGGACGAGACGCCGGCGTCAACGACCACACCGTCGCCTGGGTATGGCTACCCCGCGGTCCCGGGACATGTCAGCACCCCTGTGGCTGCCTACGGCGGTCCGGGGCCCGGCTACGCCACACCGCCCGGCGGCGCCCCCACTCCGGGATACGGGACGACCGCACCAGCCTACGGCGCTCACGAACAACCTTTCGTGGTAGGACCGTCCTCCACCAGGGCCACCGCCTCCACGGGGCACTCCCGCCGCCGCGTCCTCGGTCTAGCGCTCGGCGGAGCCGCCGCCGTCGCTGCGGCGGGCGGGGGGACCGCTTGGTGGCTCGGCCAGGACGAAGACTCCAAATCCACGGCTTCCGGCACAAGCGGCGAACCCGCCGAGGAGAACTTCACCACCCCGCCGGCCGGCGTCGCCCCCCAGCCGCTGTGGCACGAGACGGCAGCGGAGGACAGCACCACCACCGACGTACCGCTCCTCACCCACGAGGGTCTGCTCCTGGTCAGCGGCGACCCCCTGGTGGCCTACGACGTGAAAACAAGCGAG
Source organism: Streptomyces sp. NPDC041940 (assembly GCF_055589465.1). Classification (NCBI taxonomy): domain Bacteria; kingdom Bacillati; phylum Actinomycetota; class Actinomycetes; order Kitasatosporales; family Streptomycetaceae; genus Streptomyces; species Streptomyces sp. NPDC041940. The sequence continues at coordinate 72,767 of NZ_JBVJBP010000020.1, read as the reverse complement.
ACCCGCTGGTCGAAGCCCGACGTCTGCGCCCCCGGCTCCCAGCTCCTGTTCCATGACGGCAAGGTGTTCCTCACCGATGGCGGCACGGAGGGGGTCCTCGTCGCGCGCGACGTGAAATCCGGCAAGGAAGTGTGGCGTAGCCGCCTCGGCAAGGCACTCGGAGTCGAAGGCACCATCGCCATCGACGACAAGAACGTGTACGTAACGGCCACCGACTATGGCCAAGCCGCGAGTGCCACCAAGTACCGCACTGCGGTCGCCGCCATCAGCCACAGCACCGGTAAGAAGGTGTGGCTCCAGCATCGCGACTGGGGCACGAGGGACTACGACGTCCAAGGAACCGTCTCCGGCAAGTACCTCGTCTACACGGACTCCAACTACAACCTCACCGTGCGCGACACCGCCACCGGTGACCAGCTGTGGACGCAGAAGATCGGCGACGACTGGGCGTGGCAGCCGACGGTCGCGGACGGCCTCGTCTTCCTGCCCGGCGAGAAGCTCACGGCGGTGGACGCGGAGACAGGCCGCACACGGTGGACGCTCTCCCCCAAAGGCCGGCGTGGCTTCAACAACCCGGCCGTGATCGACGGCGTGCTCTACGTCAGTGACTACGACCGCGGTATCTGGGCCGTCGACGTCAAGACGCACAAGCGGATCTGGCTCTGCGAGGACCAGGATCGTGGCGGGGCGGAGTCGTTCGTGCGGGTCGGCACGACGCTCTACTGCGCAGCCGGGCCGCTGTCCGGCGGCGTCATCGCTCTTGAGGCCAAGACCGGCGACGTCCGCTGGAGCTGGACCGATAACAAGGACTCCGGTGCCCCGTGGCAGATAGCCCCGGCGGGAAACCGAGTGTTGGTGACGAACGGGCCGGAGATCTACGCGATGCCGGCAGTGTGACGCCGGGGCGCTGGGGCGCGATTCCGGGGGCTGCCATAGTCTCCGTTAGCTGAAGTTAACGAACGTGGCCACAGGGCCGACGGGGAGGATGACCATCATGCGGATGCTGGTCACGGTCGTACGTGAAGGCGGTGAGCCGGAGGACGTCGTCGTCGCCGCCGACGACACTGCCACGGCAGGTGATGTCGCGGAGGTGCTGGCGCAGGCCGTCGAAGGACGCTTCGCCCCGCGTGGCGGTGGGACGGGGAACGTCGTCGCCATGCCCGGCACCTCACTGGCCTCGTTGCCCGGCTACGGGGCGGCGGTGGCCGGAGCCCCCGGGCTGTGGGCTGACGGCGTGCTGTGCGATCCGGCGTCTCCGGCGGCCGACGTCCTGCGGGACGGCATGCGCGTTTCCGTCGACCGCTCGATAGGCCCGCTGCTGCGCAAGGGCGAGCCCGTCGGACAGTACGAGTTGAGAGTGGCGGGTGGCCCAGGTTCCGGGCGGGTCGTCCGGCTGGGTGTCGGAGCGGCCACCGCGGGATCGGCACCCACCTGTTCGTTGCCGTTGCCGGACGCCGGACTGCCGCCGGTCACCCTCCGATTGACGATCGACCTTCAGGGCAATGTCACCCTCACTCCGGAGGCAGGGGCCGGTCTCCGACTCAACGATGACGCAGTGACGGCCGGGACTCCCTGGCCGCTCGGCGGTGTCGTACGGGTCGGTGACTCACTGCTGGTGCTCGACAAGGTGGCCGAGCCGGACGCGCACCTGTCCGCGATGAGTGAAGGCGGCCTCGCCTACAACCGCCCCCCTCGGCTCTCGCCGCTGCGGCCTCGGCGGCGACTGGCTGTGCCGGTGCCTCCCTCCAAGGGAGAACGAGCGCGTTTCCAGTTCATCATGGCGTTCATGCCCCTGCTGTTCGGGCTGTCCATGTACTTCATCACCAAGCAGATCTACATGCTGCTGTTCTGTCTGATGAGCCCGCTCATGATGCTGGGCCAGTGGATCAGTGAGAACCGCGAGGGAAAGAAGAAGCACAAGACGTCCCTGAAGCAGTACAAGAAGGACCTCGCGGCCCACGAGGCAGAACTCGTCACCCTCAGCAAGGAAGAACAGCGCGCCCGCCGCGAGGACAACCCTGACCCGGCTGAGATCCTCCTCTTCGCGACCGGCCCTCGCCGCCGCCTGTGGGAGCGCCGTCTCACTGACCCGGATGCGATGCAGCTGCGCATCGGGGTCGGCGCCCTGCCTTCCGACGTGGAGCTCGTCTTCGCGCGCGGCGGTGCGTCGCACGACGAGGAACCCCCGGAGCCCCCCACCCTTCCGGATGTCCCCGTGACCCTGCCGCTCGCCCGGCTCGGCGTGGTCGGTATCGCGGGTGACCGTGCCCGTGCCCTCGCCACCGCGCGTTGGCTGAGCGTGCAGGCCGCCGTGTTGCACAGCCCTCGGGACCTGTCGCTGGTGTCGCTGGCCGCGACACCAGCCGCCGGCGCCGAGTGGCACTGGGCGCACTGGCTGCCGCACACCAACCCCGACGACGGACAGGACTGCGTCGCTCTGGTCGGCTTCGACTCGGAGGGCATCAGCCGCAGGGTCAACGAGCTCCTCAACGAGCTTGCTCGACGCAAGGCGGCCCGCGAGCAGCACAACATGACGGGCCAGCTGTATCCGGACGCCAACGTGCTCCTGATCCTTGACGGGGCTCGGCTGCTGCGCCGCGTCCCCGGTGTCCCGCAACTCCTGACCGAGGGACCGCAGTACGGCATCTTCGCCCTATGCATCGACGAGGACGAGCGGCTGCTCCCCGAGGAGTGCAAGGCCGTCGTGGCCTGGTCGCCTGACGCGTCCCACCACGTCCGAGTGCGCGGCTACGGTCTGGAGGCCGCCGGTGACGTCCTGGCTGACCAGGTCCCCTACGAGTGGTGCGAACTCCTGGCCCGCTCCCTCGCCCCCATCCGCGACGTCAGTCGCGACGACGCCGACTCCGCCCTGCCCACCTCGGCCCGGCTGCTGAACCTGCTGAACCTGCCCAACCCAGCGGGTGCCGACGTGGAACGCATCTGGCAGGTGGGCGGTTCGACGACTTCCGCACCGATCGGCCTCGCCGCCGACGGCGCCTTCGTCCTGGACATCCGCCGCGACGGGCCGCACGCGTTGGTCGCCGGTACGACGGGTGCCGGTAAGTCCGAACTCCTGCAGACGATCATCGCCTCGCTGGCGGTGGCGAATCGCCCCGATGCCCTGAACTACGTCCTCATCGACTACAAGGGCGGCAGTGCTTTCATGGACTGCGCTCGCCTGCCGCACACCGTCGGCATGGTCAGCGATCTCGACGCGCACCTGACCGAGCGGGCCCTCGCCTCGCTCGCCGCTGAGTTGCATCGCCGGGAGCGAATCCTCTTCGACGCCGCGGCCAAGGACATCGAGGACTACAACGACACCCGCAAGCTTCGCCCCGAACTGGAACCGATGCCCCGGCTCGTCCTGGTCATCGACGAGTTCGCGTCCCTGGTCGCCGAACTGCCCGACTTCATCGCGGGCCTGGTCGACATCGCACGCCGAGGCCGCTCGCTCGGTGTGCACCTGATCCTCGCCACGCAACGTCCCGCGGGTGTGGTGAGTGCCGACATCCGGGCCAACACCAACCTCCGCATCGCCCTGCGAGTGACGGACGCCTCCGAGTCGATGGACGTCATCGACGCACCGGACTCGGGAGCGATCGCCAAGTCGACCCCGGGCCGTATGTACGTCCGATCCGGAGCCCAGTCCCTGGTCGGTGTGCAGTCGGCCCGTATCGGTGGCCGTCGTCCGGCCACGGGCCAGACAGGCCCGAAGGCCACGCTGATCCCGTTGCCCTGGAACGCCTACGCCCGCCCGCTGCCCAAGCGGGACGAAGCGCAGGACGACGGCACGATGGTCACCGACCTGGCTGTCCTCGTGGACGCGGTACGCGACGGCGCCGAGCGGATGGGCTTCGGCGAACAGCGCAGCCCGTGGCTGCCGCCGCTTGCGGAGTCGGTCACGCTGGACGAGCTGTCCACGTACGGCGGCGCACCGGGCACCGCCCCGGGCGACGACGTGGCCCCGATCCCGTATGGCTTGGTCGACTTGCCGGCGAAGCAAAGCCGCATGCCGGTATCCCTGGACCTCGTGCACGGTGAGCACACCCTGCTGCTCGGTGGCGCTCGCTCGGGCCGCTCGACGGCGCTGCGCACCCTGGCCGGTTCCCTGGCCCGGAACACCTCACCGCTAGACGTGCATGTTTACGGCATCGACTGCGGCTCCAACGCCCTGCTGCCGCTGGTGCGGCTGCCGCACGTGGGCGCCGTCGTGACGCGCGACGAGCCGGACCGGGTCCGCCGTCTGATCCAGCGTCTCCAGGTGGAGGTCGCTCGCCGCCAGCAACTCCTGGCGATGGAGGGAGCGTCGAGCGCGGCGGAACAGCGCGCGGGTGCCTCTCCGGAGGAGCGCCTGCCCTGGATGGTCCTGCTCCTGGACAGTTGGGAAGGCTTCGCGTCGACCTTCGAGAATTACAACTACGGTCAGCTGCTCGAAGCGGCCCAGCGGCTCTTCCGCGAAGGCTCCGCAGCCGGTCTGAAGGTCGTCATGACAGCCGACCGCAGTGGTCTGAGCGGGCATGTCTCCTCGGCCTTCGCCGACCGTCTCGTCATGCGCTTCGCCGACCCGAACGATTACTCCACGGCCGGTCTCCAGGCCCGCGAGGTCCCGAAGAACATGCCGCCCGGACGCGCCCTGCGCATCACGGACACCGGCGTGGACGAGACGCAGATCGGCCTGCTGGCGCAGGACCCGGCCGGCCAGACCCAGGTCCGCGCGCTCCGCGAGATCGCCGAGGAGGCACGGACCCGCCACGGCCGGGTCCCGGCGGGCCGTCGCCCCCTGCGGGTCGACGCCTTGCCAGCGCGCATCACGGCATCGGAAGCGATGGCCTTGGACCCGGACTTCCTCCCGCCGTCCCCTCTGTGGGCGCTGCTCGCCGTGGGCGGCGACGAACTCCACCCCATCGGTGTCGACCTGGAGGAGAACGGACCGGGCTTCGTCATCGCGGGCCCGCCGAAGTCGGGCCGCTCCACGGCACTGCTCTGTGCCGCCGAGTCCCTTCTGCGTTCGGGAACCCCCCTGGTGGTCGTGACACCTCGCCGGTCCCCGCTGCGGGATCTCGAGGGCCGAGAGGGGGTCCTCGGCGTACTCAATGCGGAAAGCTCCGGTGACGACCTGGAAGAGCTCCAGGACCAACTCGATGGCCGGCCGTACGTCGTCGTGGTCGACGACGCCGAACTCCTCTACGACCAGCCGCTGGACGAGCCGTTGGAAGGCGTCATCCGAAAGGGAGCCGACGGCGGCGTAGGCCTGCTTGCCGCCGGCACGACGGACTCACTGTCCGGCCAGTACCGGGGCTTCGCGGTCGAGGCCCGCAAGTCCCGCAACGGCATGCTGCTGACGCCGCAAAGCTCCTCGGACGGCGAGCTGTTCGGCATCCGCCTGCCTGCGAACAGCGGAGGCGGAGGAGCGGGCAGCGGATTGTTCGTGGCTGGCGGGACGTTCGTGCCGGTTCAGGCTGTGATGAACGGCTGACCGAGAGGGCTCCCGCTTCAGTGAGCGGGAGCCCTCAGCGCTGTCTGCCCGACGAGACCAGGGAAGTTCGTTCCGCGAACGCCCTTGTCACTCGGTCTTGCCACTTGCCGACGAGGCGAGCGGTTCGTCCGGGCCGAATGTGCGAAGGATCCAGAGGCGACGCCAAGTCACTGCCACGGCGAGGCCGAGGCAGATGATGGCCAGAGCCGAGGTGCCGTAGGCTGGCAGATTCGCTGGCGGATCTGCCACCCAAGCGCGAGTTAGCACTCGCGACGGGTCATTGCGATCGTACGTGACGATCAATGCCGCATCGGTGTGCGTGTCGGGGTACATCCCTGCGTAGTCCGAAAGCTCAACCTCGCTCCCGGCCCTGGGGCCGGTGACGAGGCGGACCTTTACGTATTTCGGTTTTGAATCGACACCGACAACTGTGGCGGCAGAATCGACCCCGCGGGAACGCAGATCCTCCACCAAGTTGCGCGGAGGAAGCCAAAGGGCCAGAGTGATCCCGACGCACAGTAGAAATATCCCGGACATTGCCATAATGACACGCCGCTGCGGAAGCTTTGGTCGCGGCTTCCATTCAGATGCTTTGGTAGCCGCCGCGCCTGCCGCCTTCACGTGGGGTGGCAGTTGGTACTGGTCTGTATGGCGCTTTCTGTTCTTTTTAGTCATAGCCAGGAAACCTCACGAGAACCATCCGCTCACCGTATTTTTTACGCCTGATGCAGCATCGCCAATCGCCTTCCCAGCACTCTTGGCCGCTCCTGTAACGGCGTTTACAGCCTTCCTGCCAGCTTCCGTCTTGATGGCGTAGGACACGGCGTAACCGACACCGAATCCCACTACGACACCAGCTGCGATGCCCCATCCAACCGGTCCCCCTACAGCAGCGACTGTTGCCGTAGCGGCCCAGGTTCCAGCCATACCAGCTGCCATGCCGCCGACATTAGCGGCAACGGCTACATCTTTTTCTTCGCCGTTGCTGATGTCCCAACCGATCGCACCAACGGTGAGAAGACTCCCGACGAGTGGCAGCTTTCCGCCGGTACGTAGGGCCCGACCCCAAAGTGATGTCGTGCTGGGCGGCCTGAGGCCGGGGACCTTGCCGATCAGCCAGCTTCCCCCATCAGCGATGGAAGCCTCCATTAGCCGGGAAAACGAACCCATTCCGAACTTGGAAAGAATGCGTTCCGCTTCGCGTGCGGACTTCCCAGAAGCTTTGGCAGCGCGACTGGTTGCATTCTTGAATGCTCGCTTCTCTGCCTTACTCATGGCGTTGAGGCGCTGTTCCTTCAACTGAGCCGCTTCATCGCTGAAATTTTGCGCATTCGTCCAGAAATGGCTCGCGTATTTTGATTGAACGCCCAGGACGCTGGCCAGTAGGCCGGCGCTGTCAGACCATGTGTCTGCTGGGTCGAGCAACTTCTTTGCAGCGATCTGCGCATGCTTCCATGCAATGTCCCAAAGATCCGGGTCGTCTCCCTGCATGAGTGCTCGGTTGAAGACTGCGGTGGGCTCGTCCTTAGTGAACTGGCCATGAAAAAGAGCCGCCCTCTTTTCGAACCCTGCAGCTGGGGTCTCGGCGTTGACCGCCGTGGTAAACGCGGCTCCGAAGACCTTCACATCATCCTTGGCTGTCGGAGCGTTAGCGGCGACAACTGCCATCGGCAGGTTCTTGACCAGGTCTGGATCCATCTTGGCGTAGAATGCCGAAGCGAAGTCGGGGTCGCCCTTGTGCTTCGCCAACTCCTCGGCAATGCGATGGAATTCAGGCCCTGCTTTGCTTGGGTCGAGCTTAGCTGCTTCGTTTGCATCCTCTGCAAGTTTCTTGCCCGCGCCCTGTGCTTCACCTATCGTTGCGATGGGTTCGCGAATCTGCACCATGGAGCCGGGCTTCTGAATTCCCTTGTGGTCCAGCTCCATTGCTGCTGCGAGGGCCTGACGGCGGCGAAGCATAGGCAGTTCGTCATCAACCCAGCCAGCAATCTTTCCGATTTCCGTCAGATTGCTCGTCTCTAGCCCAAACTTCTGAAACCTACCGACATATGAGGATCTTGCGCCATATAGCTTCTTGCTGCTGGACTCAAGGCTCTTGATCGTCCTCAAGAGGTTATCTGGGTTGATTCCGGAGAAGTTGGGGTCAGCCACTGGCGGACTCCCCTTCCGCGTTGGCGGCTAGTTGGGGGTCAATCAGTACTGCGGCGGCACCCGAGCCGCTAAGTGCCGCTGCAACTTGCTCAGTAGGGACGATGACCCAAGGCTGGGCCTCTCCCATGGCCTCGACCAGCAGGGGGACGGACGTGAAAGCCAGGGCCACGAGTCGCTCTTCGCCGCCTTCGCCTGCCATGGGCACCAGGATGACGTCGACAGTGCCGTCGCTGAGAGGGGAGCCGTCAGGGCCCTGAGGCACCTCAGTCATGGTGGGTAGTACGAGGGCTTCGGGGGCGTCGCCGGCCGTTTCGGGTGAGGTCATTGCCTCAGGTTATGAGGTGATGGAGTGGCAGGCAATGTGATCTCCTGACGGCCTATCGAGACTCGCAGAGTTGACGCTCGCCGCATGCCACTTCCAGGAGGAGCTAGATCCGCGGTCTCGGAGAGCGCTGGTACGGTGAGTATTCGCGTCGGCCTGAAATGCGATGAACGAGGGTGAGTGTTGTGGCAGATTCAGAGGCTAAGGTGCCCAATCCGCGGAAGGCGGACCTCGAAAGGCTGCGTCGTGATCTAGCCAAGGAGGTGGAGAGCATCAGGAAGGCGCTCAAGGGCCCGACGGAGGAGATTGGTGGCGACACGGTCTGGGTCGGGAAGAACGCTCGAGCCTGGCACAGGGAACTGGACGGACGGCACAAGAAGCTTGGTGAGCAAGTCGACAAGCTGCTTCCCATCATCGACGCGGCCATCCTCAGTGAACCCGAGAAGGTGTCACCGAGCGAGGCGCGGGCGTACAACAAGGAAGTGTGAGCCCGAGTATGCAAAACGGGCTGTAGAGCGGAGGTTCCCACAGCCTTCCTCTTGCGTTTCCTGCTACGCAACAGGCAACAAAGCGGCGTCGTGCCTCCCGGTAGACGTGCTCTTCACAGAGGCTTGAGGTTCAAATCGCCAGGTCGAGAAGCCATAGAGGGAGAGCCAGAGGCCAAAGTCTGGGACGTCTCTCCTTGACGTCCAAGTGCTGCCTGACGCATCTCCGCAGAACCCTTTAATGCCGCCAGGGCACCCCGTCCGAGATCCGTTGGCCTCGAAGGAATGCCCCGGCAGGGTGCGACGTTCGCGTCCCGGCTCTGCTCAGGTCGCGCGCTCGATGTTGTCGGCGCTGGTGTTAGCCGACTTGCTCGCGTCGTTCAGTGTGTCGACCCACTTGTCGAACGTCGGCTTGACGTCGTGCCAGTCGTTGCGGAAACGGTCGGCCTTAGGGCCCTTCCAGTAACCCGAGCTTTGGCTGGTGGCCGTCTCCAGAGCCTTGATGAGGCCCTGCAGGTCGGTGGCCTTCTTGCCGAAGAGCTTGGACAGCTCCCGAAGCTGAGTCAGATCTGCACCGCGATCCATGGCAATCCTCCCCGTGTCACGTGAGTAAACGGACTATCCGCTTGCAACATGGGACGCTACCGCACCAGACGTAGTTGCAGTCCAGCGCCTTGGGGGTTGGGAGTTCGCGTGAACGAGTGGTGTTCATCCCGGTCGGGAGCTCGAGGCGGGGCTGCAAGGAGCGCACGCCTGGGGCAGAGGGGGAGATGCCATGTCAAATCACGACATCAGGGGCTCGTTGGCGGGTCAGCTCACTGACGTCGCCGGCCGACTAATCGACTCACTTGCGAATGCAGCCAAGAAGCGCAGCGCAACGAGGGTGAAGCGCCGGTCGGATTCGAACGCGAACGAAGTCGCCGGATGGCTCAAGGGTAAAGCGCCCCCATGTCGGCGAGGGTAGGGGCGGGGTGGCGTGCCTCACCCATCGATATCCGACATGGCCGGACACCTATTTTGCAATGGCCGCAAGCCCACGGGCGCCACCGTTCGAGGCGTGAGGTGTAGGGAATTAGAAGAATGTGAAAATTTCCGGCAGGATCCGCTTGTGGTTCGTCGAGGGCGCCTTGCTATCGTGTCCCGAAGCGACCATGTGCCCAGAAGGGAAGGAGGCGCATGGTAGCAGGGGAGCGTTAGAGCTCTGCGCCGCAGTAATGACGAATTAATAGGGGGTTCTGCGTGACGTTCAGGGGGATGTCCAAGGATAAGGCACGCAAGCTGGGTGCCGCGCTGGACGTCGCTGACGGCGCACTATCCATTCAGGGTCCGCTAGTGTCCGGAATCCTCGCGAAATGGGAAGGGGATCAGGGAAACCTCAAGCGTTTTCGGCAGGATGCATCCTGGGCCCGCGATCAGGCCAAGGATGTGCGTCGTCGGCTGGGGATCCTGGACGCAGACCCGAGCGCCGAGCTCATGTTCATGGGGCTCACTGGAGTGCTCAAGACCTGGCAGGAATACCAGGAGCATAAGGGTGAAATCGGCGAATATGTGGACGAGTTCAAGGAAATAAAGAAGAATGTGACGATGCCGCTGCGACTAACGAAGGTCGCCTCGGGCATTGAGGCTTCCTTGCAGCTGTACCAGCGTTGGGCTCAGGGGCAGAACGTCGCCGGAGCCAAGGCCGTCCTTGAACTGAACAAGTACTTCGGTATCACCGGTGACCGGCTGAAGCTGAAGAATATCGAGTACATGCGTGAGCTCTTGAAGCTCCAGAAAATTGAGGGTCTTTACCAGCAGCCCTGGAAGTGGCAGCAGGGTCTTCGTACCTTCCTCACTACCAAACTAAAGATCCCCCTGCCGGCCAAGCTGCTCGCTCAGGCGCCCGGGCTCAGTATTCTTGACCGCGTCGGCCTGCCGCTAGCGATCATCCACGGCGTCAAGCAGCTGGTCGCGCCTGACCATAATGGCGTTTTGGGCGGGTTCGACCGCGGCATGGGGTTTGTGGAGGCGGCTGGCGCCGGGGCGGTCCTGGGCGGATCAGCCGCAGCGACAGCCCTTGGTGCCAGCGCGACGGTTGCGGCGGCGGTCCCTGTAGTCGGCTGGGTGGCTCTCGGTGTGGCTGGCGCCTACTTCCTCGGCACGTGGGCGTGGGATAACAGAGAAGCGATCGCGAACACGACCAAGAAGGCTTGGAACGCGACGACTGAGTGGGCGGGGGATGTGGCGGACAAAGGTGAAGAGATTGTCAACGGCGCAAAGAGTGCAGTCACGAATCTAGTCCCCAATACTATCAAGAAGTACAAATTCTGGTAGGAGATGGCTCCGGTGGAATCGAAGGACTTGTTCGGTGTGCCACGGGGTCAGCGCCTGAACCGAAACGCTGCTCTGGTGCCAGCTCCTGCGTCCATGGGGCGTCGCTACGGAGCGGCGGCCATTGACGGAATGCTCGCGATTGTCTGCGCGAGCATCTCCGGGCTGGTGTATGTGCTGAGCGTCCCGGCGTCGGAGGCGCTCCCGATGGCCAGCGGGAATTTGTGGCTGCGGATCTTCATCGCCGGAATCGGCGTCTCGGTGCTCAATCAAGTATTGTTGGTCCTGCTATTCCGCTGCAGCGTAGGCAAGATGCTCGTTGGCACGCGTGTGGTCCGGCTGGCGGACGGCGGTCGGCCACGGCTTTGGCAGCTCCTTGTCCGATGGATCGGCGGTATTGCGTACGGGCTCACGATCCTGCCCCTCGGATTCTTCCTTGGCGGCAGCGATGCACCCCCGCTTGATTTCGCTGGGGTGCGCATCGTGAAGACCGCGGGTATGCGGTCCGGACAGGCCTGACGGCCTCACCTTTAGTCGCGAGAATCACTCGAAACTCTAGTTTCTAAGCCCTCGGGCGACTTCTGAATCGACTGCAGAATATCAAAGGATTCAAGGACTTGGTATGGCAAACCCCGAACTCGACCTCGAGTTGGAAAAGTTCCGTGAACTCGTTGGCAAGGCACTCGCAGAAGGGGGGACTCAGCCACTCATCAAGCTAACGGACGAGGAACTTGCCGTGCTGGACCCCAGCGGTCTCCAGGACGTCGTAGCGCCGACACCGCATCTGATGACGCTGTCCGAAGAGCAGCGCGAGTGGGTTCTGGCAACAGCACTTCGCTCGCTGGTCTCCCGGGGTGCGGTGGAGGTCGCGAACATCTCCGAACTCGACGCTGTCCTGCGGTCCGAGGGGACCGACTCGCAATCCACCGCCGATGTGGACATGCGGGTTACACCTGAGGTCAGCATGGCGCTGACGCTGCGGCGCACGGCCGCACGGGCGCTCGCCGTCGAGCAGCAGACGTCCAGTGGCAGCGTGACCGCCTTCGTTTTCGTGCATTCCCCCGAGCTCTTGCTGATTGAGCAAGTCACCAGTGGCGGCATGCACATCTTCACGCTTGCCAGCAAGGCGCGCGACGCCGCCAGGATCGTCCAGGCGCTGGTAGACCCCTTCGGCACGGCTGACCGAGATGGAAAGGTGCTGCAGCTCGACCAGTCGGCCCTGACCGCCGACACGGTGGACAAGAAGCTGGCCTCCGTGATTGATAGAGCTTTGGTGGTGAGCCAGTTGATCGTGCTCGCCGATGAACCCGGTCCGCTTCTCACGACGTACGCGACCGACTGCGAAGTGTGGGCGGTCAACGTGGACTCACCGCAGGCGCCGACCGGCATCACCGCGCAGGCGATCAGCGAGCGCACACTTGAGGGACTTATCATCAAGTTGATCGGCCAGCCAGCCGCACCTAAGAAATGGTCCACGGGGTGGGGAAAGTGAGCTATCGCGTCGAAGAGTGCAGGAAAGATCTCAACAACTTGAAAAGGTTCGCGAACGAGATCGACAAGACGCTGGACGCGGTGGACGCGGCGTCCGGCGCCGAGACCTGGCAGGGCCCGGCTGCCGACAAGTTCCGTTCGGAATGGAACGTCAGACGGAAAGCGATCCACGATGCCCTGGACGCGGCACGGGGGCAGTACAATAAGATCTTGCAGCGCGTGCAGGACGAAGAGGACAAGAAAAAGACTGGTGCTGCGAAGTAGGTAGTGTTATCGAACCCGTCCTGCACGTCACGGCCATTGATGAGGTTCCTGATGACCGACGCGAACTCACACGTCTACGAGGCGCACTTTGTCCGAACGCCCTTCCAATTGCTCAGCGGATTGAAGTGGAAGAAGCTGGTTGCCTTCCGCGTCGACAGGGAAGGGGTACTGCTAGGGGGTGCTCCTGCACGTTACGAGGCCCAACTCGCCCACGTTCCATGGAGCGACATAACATCCGTGGTGGTGTGGCATCAGCGCACAGCTGGGAACGGGATCAACTACATCGGAGTGCAACGGAAGCCCGGAGCGCCCGCTTTGCCTGGGATGAACAGCGGCGTCAGTCGAGAACGGGCCGAGAAGTTGGCCCCCCATGTGGACTACGAGCTGTTCCTGGCTAGCCGCCCCATCAACCTCTGGCGGTTGGACCCAGAACGGCTCCAAGCTGCGGTGGACACGTTTGCACCTCAAGTTCCCGTACTCGTCTACTCTCAGCCGCACCTCCCATAGATTCCGCGTGCTTGCTGACGTTGAACCGCTCCGGGGTCGTTGGAGGCTCTATACGTTGCCTCCAGCCGCCGGTCAGGGCTGGAGTGGAGCGCAGTGGCTGGTCTGGTGCTCGCGGGGCGGGATGCCTCCGATAGCCGTATGGAGGCGCTGGTTGTTGAAGCAGTCGCCCCATTCAGTTGTGGCGAGTTCGATGTCGGCCAGGCCGTGCCAGGGTTGACAGGGCTTGATTAACTCCGTCTCGTAGAGGCCGATCTGGGACTCCATGAGGGCGTTGTCCAGGGCGTCACCGACGGTGCCGATCGAAGCATCGATGCCAGCCTCGACGAGATGACCAGGCCGGCGCGGTGGTGGTCGGCCATTGAGAAGCCGACGATCTCGCGGGTTGCGAGGTCCAGCCAGGTCGCCAGATACAGCCAGCCCTCATCGGTGGTGATGTAGGTGATGTCGCCGAGCAGAAGTCGCGGCAGAGCAGGTCCGGGGCGGGCACCGCCCTTCTGGCCGGGCGGGTCAGGATGCGGCGCTTGCGCTGTGTGACACCGCTGATGCCGCGTTCGCGCATGACGCGCTCGATCCGTTTGCGTTTCACCCGATGTCCGAGCCGACGCAGCCGACGTAGATGCGTGGCACCCCGTAAACGCTGCGGGAGGCGTGGTGCAGCAGGTGATCTCGTGCGCCAGGGCGTCATCGGCGGTTTTCCTCACTGGCCAGCCACGCGCAGAAGGAGGAGCGGGCCACCTTCCACTCACCTTCGCGAAGAAGACCGCTACTCTTCGCAGCACCTCGATCGTCTCCGCATGCTCAGCGGCCAACCTCCGCAATCGGCACAGCTCTTCGCGTTCGGCCGTCGTCAGCGCTCCCGGCGCCCTCTGTACATGGTCGATCGTGCCCCTGCTTGACCCAGTTCCGCAGGCCCTCGGCACTGACCCCGATCTGACGGGTCACCTCGGTGACGGTCTTCCCGGAGGAGCGCACGAGCGCGACCGCGTCCCGCTTGAACTCCTCCGTGTACCGCCTGCTGCGGTTGCTCTTACTTCCTACCTGGCTTGTCTTCCTTTTTGGAACCTCATGTCCCAGTCTCCAGGTGTCCACGATCAAGGGGAAGGCTCACTTTCGTCCGGCCTTGCCAGGGCATCGAGCTGCCACATCCACGTTACGGAGAGCTCTTAGCTCGGGTGGAGCCGGTACTCAAGCCCCTCATCAGCGGTCCGTCGATGCTTCCGGCCCCGGTGCCCCCCCTCGGATCATCAACAACAGGAGGGGAAGCCATGCCGGACCGGAAGGCCGGAAGCCCATTGCGCCGCCACGAAAACGGTAGCGGGGGAAGGACGTGCTATGACTCGATCCTCTCAGGGAATCGAGCCTCCATCAGACCCGAAGCGGTTCATCGATTGACGGCCTGGATTTCTTGGACGGTGACGTTCTGGTCGTTGCCGAAGGTGCCGTTGGGGAGTTGTGTCGGGTTGGGGTTGCCCGTGCCGGTCCAGGTGATCTCCCAGGTAACGGTGGCCTGGAGCTTGAAGGTGCCGTTGCCGGACGAGCGGAGGTACCTGATGCCGCACGGCGGGTTCCGGTCGGCCTTGCCCTTGGCGTAGGGCTCGCCGATGGAGCCGTCGTCATTGATCGTGCACTCGCCGGAGGCGGGGTAGGTCTCGGCGTCGGGTGTGCCGGGCTCCAGTTTGAGCGAGACCGGCTTGGCGATGGTAGTGGCCTGGATGCCGAGGCCGCCCACGTTGAGCGCGGCGGTGACGGAGACCTCCTTGAACCTGGCTTTGTCCAGCCAGGCCCAGGTGGGGAGGTTGACCTTGGTGGTCGCCTCCGGGGCGAGGTCTACTTCGGTCGTCGGCAGTTGGATGCGGTTGTAGGCGAGTTCGGCGAGGACTTGCGGACTGACCGTGTTCTCCACGGGCGGGGCGGCACCGTTCTCGACCCAGAAAGGCGGCTTGTCACAGAGCTGGGCCTCAGGCTCCGTCCAGCGGTCTTCGTCGCGGACGGCCACCCACCAGTTCCCTTCGTCCTTCTTGTCGAGGTTGTAGTTCTTGTACTTTCCGTCCTTGTATTCGTTGCGGAACATGCCGACAGAAGCCTTGGCGTAGCTGTGCTGGCCCGGAGTGTTGACTGTCTCGTCGTACATGTTCTCGACGTACTTGGAGAACTCCGCCGCGGAGCGCGGTTCGTACCAACATGCGGGTGGGGTCCAGTTGCTCACAGGAGTGACGTTGCCCCTGCCTTGACCGCCGGTGGTGGTGCTTGTGTACCTGATCATGGAGACGAGGTCGCCGCCGGAGCTTTTGCCGCTGGTGTCGACCTCGGCCTCGGACGCGCCAGGGCCCTTTGCTTCTGCGGTGCCGACTGTCATTCCGAGAGCCACGATGAGAACGCTTGCTGTGGCTATGCCACGGGTCACGGCGCGCACGCCTTGTCCCCTCTCTTTGACAGCACCTCTGTGGTTTGCCAGATCCCCTGGCTGTTCTTCTTGAGCTGCGTGCTGTACGTGACGTACGGACTCTCGTCGGACGGCGTCTTGTCCACCGTTCCGGTCTTGCGATTCGTGTTGTGGGCCTTGCTTTCGTCGGCGCAGTAGACGACCGCGGCCGTGTCGTTGTCCGCGACTTTGACGTTCGGGCTGAAGTAGCGCGTAACGCCTGTCCAGGTAAGGTCCTCGTCCAGCCAGGCCTGGACCCACTTCTGCGCGCTCACGAGCGCTTTGCCCTGGCGGTAGTACGCGAGTGTCGCCGAGTTCGTGTCACCACGTAGGATCGCATCGTCCACCGCGTTCACCGTCTGCGTTACGTCGGACAGCACCGCATCCTCGGTCGGATCACCCGTCTTCCAGCTCTCGAACTTGTTCTCCACGCCTTTGGGAAACGTGATCTTGGGCCTGTCGGTGGGGCCGGATGCGCTGGCGCTTGGTGAAGTCGGCTTCGCCGCGTCGCCCGCATCGACGCCTGCGATCTTGTCGTTGCTCTTCGAGCTGTTGTCCCCGCTTCCGCAGGCCGTCAACAGCAGTGCTGCCGTTGCCGCCAGTGCGGCAGCAACGGGCAATGGGCGGCGCTTCACAGTGGCTCCCCGTGAGACAGAAGTTCAGTCAAAGCACTGACGGTATCGGTGAGGTTCCCGGTTTCACCAGAGCGGACCTCAACGAGAACAGGGGCAAATCCGGGTGCATCAGGGCTCTCGTGGGCCGGTTGTGTCCTGATCGTGCCCAACCAGGGGGCAGCCCCGGATGCGGCAGTGTGCGGCTTCCGGGTCATGGTCGTGAGGTGTCTCGATTCGCTAGTGCGGTGTCCCGCACCTTGGGCGAGCCGGTGGGACAGGGAGTACGCCCCCGTGTGAGTGGATGCGTGCGCTGCGCTCAGTACAGCGCGCCGTTCGGCACCTCGACCTGCCGGTACTCGACCCACCGGCCCAGCCGCTCATCACGGCCGGCCATGACGAACAGGACGAACGGGGCCGGAAGGCCGATCAGGGCCACCGTCCACTGGCGGCTGTCCGCGGGGCGCGGGATCAGCGCGCCGAGGAGGTTGCCGACGGCGGCGCCCGCCAGGAGGCCCCAGAGCGCGCCGCCCGGGAGGAACACTGCCGGGAAGCCGTCGCGGGGGAAGTCGAAGGCGTAGCCGCTTGCCAGGCCTGCCACCAGGCCGATGAAGGTGCAACAGAGCACGGTGACCGCTGTGAGCTGGTCTCGGACCTGGGTGGCGAGGGCGCCCTCGCCTTCGCTCCGTGGCTCGCGGAACACCCCTCCCGAGCCGACGGCGAACAGCGGCACGCCGAGCACCAGCAGGATCGCCGCACCGAACAGGCCGCCGTTCTTGCCCGGGGCGTCCGAAGCCGGGAAGAAGCCCTGTACCTGCCACGCCAGCGCCGCCATCAGCGCGACGTACAGCCCGTAGCCGGCGATCAGCGCCCAGCCCGTGCCGATCCGGGCGCGTCGGGCCAGTGCCAGGGGAGTGTGGAACAGACCTGCCACGGGGAGTGCGATCAGGGCCCAGGCGAAGATGAAAGCGTCGGAGGCGCGGCTCTCGGCCCGGATCGCATCGCGGAGTTCCGGCGGTGTGGGCAGCAGCAGGGCCAGGAGCAGGGAGGCGACCGCCGCTGTCGTGCCTGCCGAGATCCGTGCGGCCTTGGCTCCCTGCGTCCTCCGGACTCTGCCCGTGCCCGTCGCCGAGTTCATCCCTGGCCGTCTCCTGTGAAGCTCCCCGTTCCCCCCATACGCCACCCACTCCGAAACTACACTCGCGCCCCATGCGTAACTCCCGCAGCATGCAAGCGAAGTCGGCCCCCCTTTCGTGCGGAAGGCTCCCTGGCGTGAGGTGCGGGAGAAGACGGATCGTGGGAAGCGGGGTGTGGTCCGCGCCCGGGGGCGGTGACGCACCCTGAGCCCCTCCAGGTCCAAACCCCCCGCCAAGGCCACCTCGAAACCCCGCGCCCGTCACAAACAGTCCCGCGACCCCCGAGCCCACTGGCTGCTCCTCGCCCTCACCCTCCCCCTCGTCTTCGCCTTCCTGATCTTCGAGGGCTGGACTCAGCACGAGGTCGACGCCGCCAAGACGCGGTCGGCGTGCACCTCGCCGGTGCCGGATGCCGTTGCCCGCGGCGGGCCCGTGATCGGGATCAACCGGGACGGGATTCGGACCGGGGGGATGCCCGCCCGGACCGTCGCGCTCACCTTCGACGGGGGGCCGGACCCCGTGTGGACCCCGCGGCTGCTGGATCTGCTCCGCAGGAACAACGCGCGGGCCACCTTCTTCGTGCACGGCGCCCAGGCCGCCCGGCATCCCGAACTGGTGCGGCGGATCCGGGCCGAGGGGCATGAGATCGGGTCCAACACGTACACCGGGGCCGTGCTGGGGGAGTCGTCGGCGCCCCGTTTCGAGGCCGAACTCGAGATGACCCAGAGCGCTCTGGCCGGGACCACCGGGCAGCGGACCAACCTGCTGCGGATGCCGCGGACCACCACACCCGACACACTCTGCGGTCGGGAGTGGGACGCGGCGCGCAAGGCCACCGGGTACGGGTACGTGCTCGTCGCCGCCGACAAGGGCTCGCGCAAGCCGGCGCAGGGGATCGTCCGGCAGTTGAGCCAGACGGAGAGCGCCTACGCGGAGGTGCGCAGGCTGCTGAAGAACCGGGGTGTCGACCGGTTCACCACCGTGTCCGACGGGCTCGGGCTGGTGCCCTACACCTCCCCGTCCCTCCTGGAGCGCTCGCTGGGGCAGGGACTGATCTGGATCACGCGGATCGGGCAGGTCTTCTCCACCGCCATGATCTGGATCCTCGGCGTCGCCGGTGGACTCGGGGTGCTGCGGCTCTTGCTGCTGGCCCTGTTCGCGCGGGCGCATGTGCGCCGGCTGGAGCGGTTCCGGACCGGGGCGCCCTGGATGCGCGACACGTCCGGGCCGGTGACCGTGCTCGTCCCGGCGTACAACGAGGAGGCCGGGATCGGGTCGACCCTGCGGTCGCTGCTCGACTCCAGCCATCGGGAGCTGCAGATCATCGTCATCGATGACGGGTCGAGTGACCGGACCGCCGATATCGCCGAGAACATGGGGGACGCGCGGGTGGAGGTGGTGCGGCAGCCGAACTCGGGCAAGGCCGCCGCCCTCAACACCGGGCTCGCGTACGCCCGGTACGACATCGTCGTGATGGTCGACGCCGACACCGTCTTCGAGCCCGACGCCATCGAGCGGATCGTCCAGCCGCTCGCGCATCCCGCCGTGGGTGCCGTCAGCGGCAACACCAAGGTCGGCAACCGGCGCACCCTGCTGGGCCGATGGCAGCACCTGGAGTACGTCTTCGGCTTCAACCTCGACCGGCGCATGTTCGAGGTGCTGGAGTGCATGCCGACCGTGCCCGGCGCCATCGGGGCGTTCCGCCGGGACGCGGTGATCGGCGTCGGCGGGGTCAGCGAGGACACCCTCGCCGAGGACACCGATCTGACGATGGCCCTGTGGCGGGCCGGGTGGCGGGTGCTGTACGAGGAGTCCGCCGTCGCCTGGACCGAAGTACCCACCACCGTCAGGCAGTTGTGGCGGCAGCGGTACCGGTGGTGCTACGGCACGCTGCAGGCGATGTGGAAGCATCGGGGGGCCTTCTTCGGCCGCGGGACCGCAGGGCGGTTCGGGCGGCGCGGGCTGACCTATCTCGCGCTCTTCCAGGTCGCGCTGCCGCTGCTCGCGCCCGTCATCGACGTCTACGCCGTGTACGGCGTGCTGTTCCGCGATCCGGTGGAGTCGGCCGGGGTGTGGTTCGTCTTCTTCGGCGTGCAGGTCGTCTGCTCGGGATACGCGCTGAGACTCGACGGGGAGCCGGTGCGCGCCCTGTGGTCGATGCCGTTCCAGATCGTCGTCTACCGGCAGTTGATGTATCTCGTCGTCATCCAGTCGCTGGTGGCGTTGCTGGTCGGGAGCCGGCTGCGGTGGCAGCGGATGCAGCGCTCCGGTACGGCCGCTGAACAGATCGGTGGGCCGGTTCCGTATAAGAGCGTGCCTATGCGTTGAACCGACAGCATCCCCCCACAGCATCGCCGAGGTGAAGCAGCGGAATGGGCCGATGAGCGACTGGACCGACCCTGCGGGAGACCAGCGGGCGGGAGACCAGCGGGCCGGGCGGGATCCGAGAAGGGTCCCGTCCGCGTCCCCCCTGGTGCCCCCGCCCTCGATCCGTACCGCCCCCTTGCCCGGCATGTCCTCGCAGGCCGCGCCCGGCCGCTACGACAGCGGCGTCGAGGAGGGTGGCCGAAGGAGCGAGCAGGGCCGGAGGGGGCCACGAGAGCGAAGAGACGGCAGCAGAACCCCCCGCCGCCGGGCCGGACGCGGCCGCCGCTTCGTGCGCACGGCCGCCGTCCTGTCCACCGTCCTGACGCTCGCCGGCGCCGGTACGTACGTCTGGGCCGACACCCGGCTCAACCAGCAGGTCGACCTCGCGACGCTCAGCGACCGGGTGCCGCGCGGCGAGGGCACCAACTACCTGGTCGTGGGCTCCGACAGCCGCGACGGCCTGTCGGAGAAGGACAGGAAGGACCTCAACACAGGCTCGACCGACGGCCGCCGTACCGACTCGGTGATCCTGCTGCACACCGGGGAGAACGGCACCACGATGCTCAGCCTGCCGCGCGACTCCTGGGTGACCCTCCCGCCCTACGTCGATCCCGGCACCGGCAGGAGCTACCGGGCCACGCCGAACAAACTGAACGCGGCGTTCTCGCTGGGCGGCCCCGACCTGCTCGTGCAGACCGTGGAACGCAACACCGGCGTGCACATCGACCACTACGCGGAGATCGGCTTCGCCGGCTTCGTGGGCGTGGTGGACGCGGTCGGCGGCGTGGACATGTGCCTGGACAAGGCCGTACGGGACAAGGACTCCGGAGCCGACCTGCAGGCCGGCTGCCAGACCCTCGACGGCTCCGAGGCCCTGGCCTTCGTACGGCAGCGCAAGCAGGAGGCCCAGGGCGACCTGGGGCGTACCCGCAACCAGCAGAAGTTCCTCGCCGCCCTGGCCGACAAGGCGGCGACCCCGTCCACCCTCGCCGACCCGTCCAAGTCCCTCCCGACCCTGAACGCCGGCCTCGAGACGCTCATCGTGGACGAGGGCACGGAACTGCCCGACCTCATGAAGCTGTTCGAGGGCATGAAGAAGGCCACGGCCGGCGGCGGCAGCCGGCTCAACGTGCCCGTGGCCGACCCGGACCTGCGGACCTCCAAGGGCAGTGCGGTGAAGTGGGACGACCGGCGGGCCCGCGCCCTGTTCGCGGCGATACGGGAGGACCGGCCGCCCGGCACATCAGGCAGCGGCGGCTAGACGAAGGGTGTGCCCGGCTCCAGCCCCGCCAGCACCCTGCCGTACAGCTCCAGGTTGGTCGCCGGATGGACGAACGCGTGCAGGTTCAGGGCCCGCAGATCGCGCACGGTCCGCTGGATCGGCACCTCCTCGTGGAGGGAGGAGGCGCCCGAGGCCGAGCCCAGCAGGTCGGCGGCCTCCAGGCAGAGCCGCGCCACATAGCCGCTGCGCGCCCGGACCCCGGCCCGTTCCTCGGTCGTGTACGGCTCCCCGCTCGCCGCCCGCTCCCCGAGCAGCGTGACGATCTCGTCGGTCAGATGCTCGGCGCAGGAGATCTTCAACGCCGCCTCGGCCGTCTGCAGATGGGTGACGGGGGCCTCGTGCTGCCGCTCGTAGAAGGTGTACGTGATGCCCCGCCGGTGGATCCGCTCGCGGAACTCCGCCAGTGCCGAGCGGGCGAGGCCGAGGGCGTTCGGCGTCGCCCAGACGCAGAACATCAGCAGCACCGGCACCCGGTAGAACGGGTCGTCGGCGTTGGCCTTCGACGCGAACTCCCCGCCGAGCAGCGGGGCGACCGGCAGCACGCGGTGAGCCGGTACGACGACATCGCGCGCCACGACACTGTTGCTGCCACTGCCCGCGAGCCCCGACACCCGCCAGTCGTCGAGGATCTCCAGGTCGGCCACGGGCACGGCCGTCCACACCGTCTCGGGCCGCCCCTCGATCCGGGCGGTCAGCAGATGCCAGTCGGCGTCCCGGCAGCCGGTGGCGAAGGGCGAGGTCCCGTTGACCACATAGCCGCCGTCGCCCGTCGGGACCGCCGTCGCGCTCGGGATCAGGCTGCCGCCGACGCGCACGTCGGGGCTGGTGAAGATCTCGTCCTGCGCCTCGTCCGGGAAGAGCGCGGCGACGTACGCGCAACCGGCCTGGATCAGCGTCATGAAGCCGGCCGAACCGCACGCGGCGGACAGCTCCGCCAGCGCGTCGACCTGGGTGCGCAGACTGCTCTGGTAACCGCCGTACCGCCGGGGCACGTTCATCCGCTGGATCCCGGTACCGGTCAGCGCCTCCACGACCTCCCGCGTTACCCGCCGCTCCCGCTCGGTCCGCAGGGCGTGCCCGCGCACGAGAGGGGCGAGTTCGCGGACGCGCTCGACCAGGCCGGTGTCGGTGGGAGGTACAGGCAGAACGGTGTCTCGCGTGCCCGAAGTCATGGCTGCACCGTGACCTGCCCCCGGCCCGGTGTCAACGGGACCTGATCCTCCGGGAGTTGAACCCGGCCAACGGCGCCTTCAACGAGCCGTACCCCGTCGCGGCCCACACGCTCCGCTCGGCCGGCAGCTCGAAGTAGGGGACCGTACGGCCGTCCTCGTCCGTGTCGGTGAGCACCTCCGGGGCGCGGCGGTCCCGCAGCGCGTCCGCGCACTCCTGGCACACCGCCACGTCCAGCCGGTCCCGGCGGCCGAGCGCACGCCAGCCGGTGCGGAGGGCGGCGCGGCCGTGCAGGGGGTGGAAGAAGCAGCGGGGGAGGGCCGCGTCGTCGCCGGCCAGGGCATCGCGGCCCTCTTGGACCAGGGCCAGGACGCCTGCCAGGTCCGGCAGGCCGCTGGCCTCGTCGAGGACCGTGCCGGCGGCGGCGTACGCGTCGAGGGCGTGCTGGAGACCCGGCGTCGAGGCCAGGTCGGCGGCCTGGGTGGCCTCGCCGAGCGCCAGGACCTCCGCCTCCGCCCGGCGCCGCAGCTCCGCCTCGTCGGCCGCGCGGGCCGTCGCGAACACCAGTTGGGGAATCGCGGGGGCGGCCGGGGCGGGCTTGCGGGAACGGACCGCGGCGCGGGTCGCGAGGGCGGTCAGGGTCAGTACCGGTACGCCGACGAGCAGCCACCAGAGGCGGCCGCCCGAAGCGGACTCGGCCCGCTCCGCTGCCCGTTCCTCGGCCTGCTCCTCCC
This sequence comes from Streptomyces sp. NPDC041940, assembly GCF_055589465.1. Classification (NCBI taxonomy): domain Bacteria; kingdom Bacillati; phylum Actinomycetota; class Actinomycetes; order Kitasatosporales; family Streptomycetaceae; genus Streptomyces; species Streptomyces sp. NPDC041940. Next base: position 50,039 of record NZ_JBVJBP010000020.1, on the reverse strand, counting down.
GTCGTTGCGAGTCGTCGTCCAGGTCCTTCATCGCCTCCGCGTACCGCTGCGTGCCCTTCCCCTCCGCCACCAGCTCCACGGCCTTGGCGGTGAGGTCGGCGAGCCCCGCGTCCCGTGTCTCGTCCAGGAAGCCGGCGGCGGACACGGCGTCCCGGGCCTGGTGGGTGTCGGCGGGCCACTCGTCGCCCGTCAGGGAGTCGGGGAAGTCGCCGTCCGTCGTGATGAGGATGAGCTCGCGCTGGTCCGGGAGCCGGTCACGGACCATCCCGGCCAGGACGTCGGAGTCGCCGTCGAAGTTGTCGCCCCTGGTGAGAGGCATGAGTACGACTTTGATCGGCAGGCCCGTCCGGCGGATCTGCCGCTCCAGCTCCCGCTGCCGGGAGGGTGGTACGGCATCGGCGTACGCCTCGTCGACGTAGACGGGAGAGGTGCGCAACGCGCTCGCGATGCGCTGCCCGGCGCTCGGGGCTTCGCCGTCCGCTGCCCGGGCGGCGGACGCGGTGGTGAGCGCGGTCAGCAGCAGGACCGCGAGGACGGTGGTCAGGCGCTTGACGTCAGTGGACACCTGCGGTCTCCCTCACCTTCTCGATGAGACGGGTGATTCCCTTGGGTACGGCGGTCAGCGGGCCGTCGGTCGCGTCGTAGTACGGCAGGCGGCCGCTGCCCGAAGGGGCGGGCAGCCTCATCAACTGGTCCGGCATCCCGAGCGGATCCGCGATGGCCGAGTCGCGGCACAGCGCGCAGACGGGAAGCAGGCGCCGGCCGGTGCCCTCGGCGGAGACCCGCATGTGGGAGAGGCGCACGCCGGGCCCGTGCAGGGGGTTGACGCCACAGCACAGGTCGTTCCGGTCGCCGGTGAGCGCGGCACGGCCCGCCCGGGCGAGCACGATGACGGCGACCAGGGTCGCGGGGTCCGTCCCGGATCTCCGGGCGCGGTCGGGGTCGCCGTCGACGAGGAGCAGCGCCGCGTCGAGGTGGTCCCAGGCGCCGGCGCGCTCGTCACGGCCGGTGAACTCCCTTGTCAGAGTGGTGAGTTCCGCGTACGCGGTACGCCGGAGGTAGGACGCCGACGGCTCGGTCGGGGCCGTGAGGGGCAGGCCGTGGGTCGGCTCGGGCGCGGGAGAGCGCCACCGCAGCAGGCCGCCGACACCCCACGTCAGTCCGGCCACCACCCCGGACAGCAGGAGTGCCGCGAAAGCGCCCACGAACAGGCCGGGCCAGAAGTCGGTGGCGAACAGGGGCGGGAGGGCGTACTCCTGGTCGGCGTTCGGGGCGGCGGCCGGCGTGGATTCGAATCCCGGACGGTCCGTGCGCGGGGCCTGGTCGACGAAGGTCATGAGCTTGTCGAGGCGCTCGCCGAGGAGATGGTCGTCGGCCTCGTCCGCCCTGCTGTCGCCGAGCGTGACCGCGTCCGGCAGGTCGAAGGACAGGCTGTCGGCGTCGATGCGCAGGCCGTAGTTGTAGACGTCGATCGTGCCGTCGTCCGGGTCGGCCACGACGTACAGCCCGTCCTGGCGCGCCTTGGCGTGCACGGCCGCGGCGAACAGCCACGAATCGCCCGCCGACTCGCTCTCGGGCGTCTGCGGCACGAGGGAGACGTACACCGGGCCGCCGCCGTCGGAGCGCCGGAAGTCGCGGATCCTGTCGTGCAGCCGGTCCATTTGGCGGGAGTCGAGAACCCTCGGGCTCTCCGGGTCGGCGTAGACGGCGTCCTGCTTCAGGCCTGCCGCGACGCGTTCGACCCGGGCGGACATTTCGGCGGGGGTGGGTGGCTGGGCAGCGCTCGACCTGGTCTGGTCGAAGACGACGGGAGCGGCGAGGGCGATCGTCGCGGCGGTGAGGGCGGCCGCGCCGGGCACGAACCACCGAGGGACGCGCCGCTCGGCTCCGGAACGCCGGCGGTGGCGCCGCGCGTACCAGGCCGTCAGCACGATCATCAGCGGTACGCCGGTCAGCAGGATGCCCGTGAGGAACGACTGGTTGTTGCGGTCGGAGGGCCCGATGTACAGGTCGGCGGGCTCGTCGTCCTGGTACTTCTCGCGAGCCGCCTCGGCACGGGCGCCGGCCTTGTCGCCGCCCAGGGCGATGACATCGGCGAACCGCTCGAAGCTGCGCAACGGGCCCGCGTCGTAGGGGAGTTCGTACCGTGTGGCGGTGATGGCGGCATCGGCGGGCACGCGGACGCCGTAGGCCGTGGCCTCCGCGAGGCCCTCCCCCTCGAACAGGACGTACAGCCCGTCCCGCCCGAGCCGGTCGTGCACCGCGCCGAGCAGCTGCTTGCCGTCCGTGCTGCTCTGCATGGGCAGGACCAGGACGTACGTCGGCACGCCGGTCTTCTTCGCGAGCCTGGCGAAGCCGGGGGCGGTGGACCGCGGGACCTCGCGGGGGAGTTGGTCGGTGACGTGGACGGGGTTCTCGCGGAGGCGGTCGGCGAGGTAGGCGGCCTGGGTGACGGGCGCGGCCTCCGCGGCCCGGGCCGGGGTGGCGGTTGCGAAGACACCCGCTACGGCGCAGAGGGTGAGCAGCACCCGGAGGAAACGGAACCGGTCACTGCTCCACACCGGTATTTGCACTGCGTATGCCCTGTTTGTCACGGCTGCTCTCACCGGTATGCCCCCCGCGTTCCGATCGCTGTCCGGGCGGCACTCTACTTGGGGGTTCGCTAGTGCTACAGGTCGCCTGGTCCCCGGCGGGGCTGATCCGGAGGGGTCAACACCGGCCGGTGCAAGGATGGGTGGCGCTTTGCCGGGCTTGGCGCGACAGGGAGTGAGGGCGGTATGTGGCGCGAGTCGTTCGAAGACTTGGTGACGAGCCCCTGGCGCCCTCCCGCCTCCCCCGCCGCCCTCCACGCCGTCGAGACGACCCTGGATCGACCCCTGCCACCCGCCCTCCGCTCTCTCCTCCTGGAGGCCGACGGGATCGAGGGCCCCTACGGCGAGGACATCGTCTGGCCCGCCGACCGCATCCTGGACGACAACCTCGCCTTCCGCACCCGACCCGAACTGCGTCCCCTTTACCGCCCCTTCGACCCGTTGCTGTTCTTCGGTGACAACGGCGGGGGAGACCAGTTCGCCTTCGTACGGGCCCCCGGCACCGATGCCTGCGGCGTTCATGTCCGGGACCACGAGACCGATGAACGCAGCCTCGTGGCGCCCGACCTGGGCAGCTATCTGCGCGAGGCGTTGGGAAGCGACGGGGAGGACTGGTACCGGTAGCGGAACCCGGCCCTTCAGCCCAGCTTCGCGTTCTGCGCCTTCACCACCGCCGCCGGGAGCTTCGCGTCGCCCGGCCTGTCCTGGACCATGGCCATGCCGTCGACGGAGAAGTAGACGGCGAGGACGTCGCCCTTGCGGACGGCCTGGGCGTGCATGGTGTGGGTGATGCCCTTGAAGGTCGTCGTGGAGCGGAAGGCCAGTGACTCGTCACCACCCTCGGCCACCGGCTTCTCGCTGGTGACGGAGTCGTACGCAGCCGTGTCCTTCGCCTTCGCCGTGAAGCCACCGCCGCACGAGTCGACGCCCTTGGCCAGCCCGGCGAAGGCGGACTCGGCCTTGCCGGGCGCGTACGTCGTGAGCGTGATGTACGTGAACTGGCTGCCCTCCAGGACGGAGCGGGTCAGGTCGCCCTGAGGCTCGCCGAGGGGCAGCTGGTTCATCGCGTGGACCAGTGGTGCGCAGGCCGGCTTGTCGACCGTGACGTCCTCCGGGGTCTGGGCGAAGGCGTACTCGTCGTCCTCCTTGGAGGCGGGCTTCACGGAGAGCCCCGGCACGTCCTTCTTCGTGACCATGAGCTTCGCCAGCCGCTCGGCCGGAGTCACCTGCTTCGCCCGGGACGCGGTGGGTCTGGGCTCAGCGGTCGCCGAATCCGAGTCGGCGTCGCCGCCGCACGCCGTCAGCGTGGCGAGGGAGAGCAGGGACAGGGCGGAGGCGGCGAGCGCGGCCCGCTTCATGGAGGACTCCTCGTTGGGGGGCAGACCGAAGATCATGGCACGGCGAATTCCCGCCCTACGTGAGTGAATCGTGTGGGCATCATGGCCGAGGCGTGACGAAAGGGATGGTTGCCGTGCGTCCGTCACTCCGGGGCGGATTCGCTGCCGCACAGGGAGCCGCACCGTGAACGGCCTGTCGGTGTGCCGCCCTCAACGGGTTTGTCCAGGCCCGAAGTTGCAGATGGATAACGGTGCGTGCCGTGAGGTTCAGGACGTAGGACGCGCCTTGAGGGGCTTATGTGCGGCTGATACGGTGCGATGGCTTGACACTCACCCCCAGTGCTGGCTATTCGCCCAGGCAGGGCGGGTGCGTCCGGCCCGTTCCGCAGATTCCGTGCGGGGCAGGCGCGGGTGAAGTGTCCGATTTTGAAGCCAAATTGACAGACATCATCTTGGGTGTACGGGGAGCGGTTGCGTGAAGATCCAAGAGCGTACGGGGGCGGGCGCGGGCCGTTCCGCCTCTCCGGCTCAGCCGTCGGTCGGCGACCGCCTTCCCACACCACCTCGCGAGCGCAAACCGGCACTGGCCGCGCTCGCGGTGCTGCTCATCCTGGTGGGTGCGCTGGGCGCGACGATGCTCGTGCTGCAAGCCGGTGACCGGGTCGAGGTCGTCAAGGTGACGAAGGAGATCCAGGCCGGGGAGTCCGTCGGTACCAACGTCACCTCGGTGATGGTCGCCGCCGACGACAGCATCAACTACGTCACGTGGGACCAGCTGACCACGCTGAAGACCCTCAAGGCCAAGACGACGATCTACCCCGACACGGTCGTGATGGGCCAGATGTTCGGCAAGACGGCGAGCCTGCCCGCAGGCAAGGCCTCCGTCGGTCTCGCCCTCAAGGAGGGCCAGTACCCGTCCGACATCAAGGGCGGTGACACCGTCGCCGCCTACCGGGTCAGCACCAGCGGAACCCCCTCGAACAGCGCCGACGACAGGACCGGCTCGAGCGGCACCTCCTCCTCCGGCGCCATCGTCGACAACGCGCGTGTGAGCAATGTCGCGGAGGACGACGACGCCACCGTGAGCACCGGAAACCTCTCGATCACGGTCCTGGTCGACGAGGACGACGCGGCCGCGCTCGCCTCCGCGGCGGCCGCGAACCAGGTCGCCATCGTGCACGTCCCCGGCAACTAGAAGGCGGCACCCATTCCATGGCGCTCATCGCTCTCGCCGCCGACAAGGGTTCCCCCGGCGTCACCACCGCGGCCGTCGCTCTCTCGGCGGTCTGGCCGCGCCGTGTCCTGCTCGCCGAGGCGGACCCGGCGGGCGGTGACCTCGTCTACCGCAGCGCAGCCGCACACGGCGGACCGCTGAACCCCAACACCGGCATGCTGTCCATCGCCGCGACCGCGCGCCGCGGACTCGTGCCGGACCAGCTCTGGGACCACGTACAGCCGCTCAGCGGCGGCCTCGAGGTGCTCGTCGGACTCGGCAACGCCGAGCAGGCGGCGGGCCTCGCCGGGCTGTGGCCGACCCTCGGGCACTCCTTCGCCTCCCTCGCCGACTCCCCGAACGCCGCCGCGGACGTCATCGCCGACTGCGGCCGTATCTGCGGGGACACCCCTGCCGTCGAACTGCTCCCGCACGCCGCGCTCGTGCTGCTCATCTCGCGCACCGAGCCGGAGGCCATCGCCCGCGTCCGCGACCGCGCCGCCGCCCTCGCCGGCAAGCTGCACGGCGGATCGCGCGGCGTCGCTAGCCTCGGCACCCCGATGATCGGCGTCGTCCTGGTCGCCGACACGGGCACGGCGGGCAAGCTCGCCTCTCAGGTCAACGACATGCTCGTGCACGCCCAGACCGGCGCCCGCGTGGTCGGCACCATCGCCGACGACGCGGCCGGAGCCGACCAGCTGGCCGGCCGCAGGCGCGGCCGTCTCGACAAGTCGCTGCTGATCCGCACGGCCCGCAAGGTCTCGGCCGACATCTACCAGCAGTACGGCGCCGCCTGGGCCGCCTCCGCCCAGGCGAACCAGGCCCACCAGGCCCAGCACCACCACCCGGGCCAGACGCAGGGCCACGCGGGGGCCGGCGCATGACCGCTGTCGACCACCAGTTGGTCAAGCGGTTCCGCCAGGACGCCGGCGACCGTATCGCCGAACAGCGCCGACAGGACCAGGTCAACAACGTCACTCCGATGTCCACGGAGGACGAACGGCACTACGCGCGTGCCGTCATAGCCCAGATCCTGGAGGAGTACGCCCGCGCCGAGATCAACGCGGGCCGTACGCCGCTGGACGCCGAGACCGAGGAGCAGTACGCGTCCGCCGTGCACGCCGCGCTGTTCGGCGTCGGCCGGCTCCAGCCGCTGCTGGACAACCCAGATGTCGAGAACATCGACATCAACGGCTACGACCAGGTCTTCGTCGGATACGCCGACGGCCGTGAGGTGACGGGCGACCCCGTCGCCGAGACCGACGAGGAGCTCATCGAGCTCATCCAGGTGCTCGGCGCGTACTCGGGTCTGTCCTCCCGCCCCTTCGACTCGGCCAACCCCCAGCTCGACCTCCGGCTCCCCGACGGTTCACGTCTGTCGGCCGTCATGGACGTCACCCGGCGCCCCGCCCTGTCCATCCGCCGCGCGCGCATGGGCAAGGTGTTCATCTCCGACCTCGTCGGCAACGGCACGGTGACGCCCGAGGTCGCCCACTTCATGGCCTGCGCGGTCCGCGCCCGCAAGAACATCATGATCGCGGGCGCCACCAACGCCGGCAAGACCACGCTCCTGAGGGCCCTCGCCAACGAGATCCCCCCGAACGAGCGCCTCATCACCGTCGAGCGGGCCCTGGAGCTCGGCCTCGACACCTTCGCCGACCTGCACCCCAACGTCGTCGCCTTCGAGGAACGCCTGCCCAACTCCGAGGGCCAGGGCATGATCTCGATGGCGGAGCTGGTGCGGCGCTCGCTGCGTATGAACCCCTCCCGCGTCATCGTCGGTGAGGTCCTCGGCGACGAGATCGTCACCATGCTCAACGCGATGTCGCAGGGCAACGACGGCTCGCTGTCCACGATCCACGCCAACAGCTCCCACGAGGTCTTCAACCGTATTTCCACGTACGCGTTGCAGGCCAGGGAGCGGCTGCCCATCGAGGCCAGCCAGATGCTGATCGCGGGCGCGGTGAACTTCGTCGTCTTCATCCAGCGGCGCAACAACTACGGCAACGGCGGCCGCCTCCAGCGCATGGTCACCTCCGTCCGCGAGGTCAACGGCGTCGACGGACGCGTCCTGTCCAGCGAGGTGTTCGCGGAGGCTCCCGACGGCCGCGTCGTACCGCACGCCCCCATAGCCTGCGTGGAGGAACTGATGGCACACGGCTACCGGCCGACCGGGACCTGGGGGTGACGGGGATGAACACGACTCTCGCCGCACTCGGCTCGCTCGGCTCCATGGGCGGCCTGTTCTCCACCACCGTCCTGTACTCGATCGGCAGCGGCGTCGCCGTCGGCGGCGGCATCGCGCTCCTGCTCGTCGCCGTACGCGGCCTGCCCGTCAAGCCCGACCACGAGAAGCAGAAGGCCGCCGAGCGGGCGAGCGAACTCATCCGCTTCGCCGGACAGCGAGGCTCGCTCGCGGCCATCGTCGGCCTCGTCGTCCTCCTGCTCACCCGCTGGGCGGTCGCGGGCATCGCGGCCGGCGTCCTCGTCTTCTTCTGGGACCGCCTGTTCGGCGGCGCCGGCGAGGAACGGGCCGCCATGCGCCGCGTGGAGGCCCTGGCCTCCTGGACGGAGTCCCTGCGCGACACCATCGCCGGTGCGGTGGGCCTCGAACAGGCCATCCCGGCCTCCGCCCGCGCCGCGGCCCCGGTCCTGCGCCCCCACCTCGACGCGCTCGTCGACCGCCTGCGCTCCCGCACCCCACTGCCCGAGGCGCTCCAGCAGCTCGCCGACGAGATCGACGACGCCTCCGCCGACATCATCGTCGCGGCCCTGATCCTCAACGCCCGGCTACGCGGCCCCGGTCTGCGCCAAGTGCTCGGCGCCCTCGCCAAGTCGGCCCGCGAGGAGGTCGACATGCGGCAGCGCGTGATGGCCCAGCGGTCGTCCACGCGGCGGTCGGTGCAGATCGTCGTAGCGGTCTCGATCTCCTTCGTCCTCGGCCTGTCGATCTTCAACCGTGAATTCGTGGAGCCGTACGGCACGCCCGCCGGCCAGCTCGTCCTGGCCTGCGTCTGCGGCCTGTTCGCGCTCGGCTTCTGGTGGCTGCGCAAGCTGTCCACCATCGAGACACCCGAACGCTTCCTGGTTCGGGACGAGGCAGCCGTCCAGTTCGTCCGTCCCAGGACGCCGTCGCAGCAGTCGCAGCAGTCCCAGCAACTGCCGCAGGAAGAGGGGGCACGCCGATGAACCTCACGATGCCGCTCGTCGTCGGCGCCGTCATCGGCCTGGGCATCTACGCCCTGGTCCGCGCCCTCATGCCCAGCCGGCGGAGCGCGATCTCACAGGTCGCGCGGATCGACGCGATGCGGGCGCGCGGCTCGGCGTACGAGTCGGCGCGCCGCGAACGGGAGAAGGGGCGCCTCGGCGCGCTGCGGGCCGAAGTCGGCCTGCGGGTCTCCGAGTTCTATCTGCAGCAGGGCTGGGAGCAGCGCTCGCTGCGCGCGGACCTGGCGGTGCTGGAGCGCAGCTGGGAGAAGTTCCTGGCGACGAAGGTGCTGCTGGGTGTGGCGGGCCTGTTCTTCGGCCCGTTCCTGTTCGCCATCGTCTGGACCCTGGGCGTCGGCAGGAGCCCGATCATCCCGGTGTGGCTGGCGCTGCTGTTCGCGGTGGTCTTCTTCTTCCTGCCCGATCTCGAGGTACGGCGGGACGCGGCGGAGAAACGGCGCGACCTGCGGCGCGTGATCGGCGCGTACCTCGACCTGGTGTCGATGAGCCTGGCCGGCGGACGCGGTCTGCCGGAGGCACTGATGGCGGCGGCGGAGGTGTCGGACGGCTGGGCCACCCAGCGCATCCGCAACGCCCTGTCCGACGCCCGTATCACCGGCCTCAGCCAGTGGCAGGCGCTCGGCCAGCTCGGCGAGGAGATCGGCGTCGAGGAACTCAAGGACCTCTCCGCCTCCCTCGCCCTGGTCGCGGACGACGGAGCGAAGGTCCGCGAGTCCCTCGCCTCCCGCGCCGAGACCATGCGGCACCGCGAACTCGCCGAGATCGAGGGCAGCGCGGGCGAGAAGTCCCAGTCGATGCTCGTGGCGCAGCTGCTGCTGTGCGCCGGGTTCCTGGTGTTCCTGATCTTTCCGGCGGCGATGCGGGTGTTCCAGGTGCAGTGAGCCGTGCATGACCCTTGCAGCGACCTTCACAACTCCAGAACTTCCGTGAACCGATTTCGAAAGGACAAGACGTCATGAACGGACGCAACTTCCACACCGGTATCCCTGCCGTGGACTTCCTGGTCACCTTCCTGCAGGCCCGCACCGAGCGTGCCCGCTCCGGCGAGCTGGACCGCGGTGCCTCCGCGGTCGAGTGGGTCATCATCTCCGCGGTCGTCGTGGCGATCGTCGGTGTCGTGGCCGCCATCATCAACGCCGCGCTGAGCGAGGGCGCCAACAAGGTCGGCGACTGCATCAAGGGCGCGGACGCGGGCAAGACCTGCTGATCGCCTGCCCGGCGTAGGCAGAGTCGCAGGGACAGACGTAGGGACAACGGGGTTCACGGGATGCCGGCAGACGTGATCAGACGGGTACGCCGCAGGGTGCGGGCCGCACGGAGAGCGGCGGCCGCCCGCGGTGACTCAGGCATGACCGCGATCGAGTTCGTCCTGCTCACTCCGGTCCTCTTCTTCATGATCTTCGCGACGGTGCAGTTCGCCCTGTACTTCTTCGCGGACCACGTGGCCCAGGCGGCGGCCCAGGCGGGAGCGCGCAAGGCGCGTGCCACGGCCGACGAACACCCGGGTGCGTGGCGGGGCGAGGCGCAGGACGTGGTGGACGCCTACATCCGCCAACTGGGCCCGCAGCTGGTGCTGGGGCCGGACGTGACGATGCTCCAGCCGGACCAGAACACGGTGGGCGTGGAGATCGCTGCGCGGGTGCCGACGGTGTTTCCCGGGCTGGATCTGACGGTGCACGCGCAGTCGGCCGGGCCGGTGGAACGGTTCGTACAGGACGACGGGAACTGAATGTCTGTCCCTTCCCTTCCGCAGGGCCGCTGGTCACAGGACGACCGGGGCCTGTCCACCGTCGAGGTCGTGATCCTCGCCCCGGTGATGATCCTGTTCATCCTCGTCCTGGTGGCCTTCGGCCAACTCGTGGACGGCCGCGGGGCGCTCGACGGAGCGGCCAGGGACGCGGCCCGCGCGGGCTCGATCCAGAAGAACCACGCCACCGCCATGGCCGAGGCGAAGAAGGCCGCGGAGGCGAACCTGACGGACGTCTGCGCGGGTCCCGTGTCGGTCGTCCAGACGAGCGACGGCTTCGAGCCCGACACCATCTTCACGGTCGAGGTGAGCTGCGAGGTGCGAGGCCTCGCCATGCTCGGCCTCGACGTCCCGACGACGCTGACGGCGAGCTTCAGCTCTCCGCTGGACCCGTTCCGGAGGTCGGCGTGAGCCACCACCGCTCGTCCCCGCGCTCCTGGTGGGCGTCCCGCAGCGCGCGTCTGGACGACCGCGGCTCGGGCGCCGGCGCGGTCATCATCTTCACGCTGGTCTTCCTCTCCCTCTCCGCGTTCGTCATCGACGGCGGCCTGTCCATCTCCAAGCGGGAACGGGCGGCCGACATCGCGGAACAGGCGGCCCGTTTCGCCGCCCAGGACATCGACCGCGAGGCCCTCTACGACGATGTGGGCGGCCCCGCTCCGATCAATTTCGAGAACTGCAACGCCCGTGTGAAGGCCTTCGCCCGCGAGATGGACATGACGGGCGCGGACATCGCGGCGACCCACTGCGTGGCGGCGACCGCCGAGCAGGTGGAGGTCGACGTGCAGCTCACCTACTCCCCGGTCTTCACGGGGATGTTCTACGGCGGCGACGTGGTCGTCCACGGGCAGGCGGTGGCACAGAACGAGGTCCAGTGAGGCCCTGTCGCCCTCACTGAGCACCGATCCCCCCCACTGGAGGTACACCCCCATGCGCACACGCACGACCACGGCGGCCGCGACCGCCCTGACCGCGGCGGTGGCGCTGCTGCTGACGGGCTGCGGTGGCTCGGAGACGGCGGACAAGAAGGACGACGAGAAGATCGCGGGAGCGGACGCGGGGTCGGGCTCGGGCTCGGCGAACCCGTCGGCGTCGGCCCCGGCCGACGACATCGACCGGCCGGAGATCAAGCTGCCGGCGGATGTGGAGAACGTTTTCGAGGGCGGCACGACCGGTGACCCCGTCAAGGACGCCGTACTCGCGGACAACGAGCGGATGATCAACTCGATCGACGAGGCCATCACCGTGGACGCCGACAAGCACCCGGCGCTCAAGTTCTACAGCAAGGACGACGCCCTGATCGCGGCCGCGACCTACGTCCAGTCCTTCTACGACGCCGGAACGTCATGGGCCGGCGAGACGCGCTACTACGACCGCGAGGTCACCCTGGACGGCGAGACGTCCGCCACGATGACGTACTGCGGTGACGAGACGAAGTCCAACAGCAAGGACCGCAAGACCAAGAAGGTCAAGCAGGCGCCGGGGTCCGCGGACGACTACGTGTCCTACAACGCGCGCATGCGGAAGAACGCGACGGGTGTCTGGCAGGCCGTGAAGGTGACGTCCGAGCGAGGAGCGGAGAAGTGCCGACCGTGACATGCATGCGTACGCGAGCCGGGGTCGCCGCCGCGCTCGCTCTGCCGCTGGCTCTCATACCGACAGTGGCACAGGCCGGAGGCAAGACGGACCAGGGCGCCAGCCTGGGTGATGCGCAGGGCGGCAAGAAGGGCCAGAACATCACCGTCCGGACCAAGGTGCGGACGACGGTCGACGGCGCTCCCGGTTCCACGAAGTCCGGCTCCCTGTCCTCCACCGACAGCAACTGGACACCCCCGGCCTGCTGGTACGAGCCCGCGTTCTCGCCCAAGGAGATCCAGTCCACGGTGAAGTCGTGGCGGAACTTCGACCTCTCGTTCTTCTACGGGATCGGGGACTTCATCGGCGACTCCCTGGACGTGCGGTACAAGGACGGGCACCCGTACAAGAACTACAACCTGGACAAGCAGGGGGAGGGAATGTTCTGGGCGGCCGCGGTGAACCCCAACCGCAAGGACGAGCCCGAAGCCCTGTCCTGCGACAAGCCGCCCTTCTGGGTCGACGAGGGCGACCCCCCGAAGGAGCCCCTCGCCGTCTCCCCCAAGGTCCTCGCCGAGTACGCCTACGACGAACTCCCCGTCCCCGACACCGAGATCAAGATGGCGCCGACGGGCAAGTCGACCGTCAACCTGCCCACCTGGATCTGGCTCGACAAGGCCAAGTTCAGGAAGCTCTCGGTGACGGCGAGTCTCCCTGGCACGGGCCTGTCGGCGACCACCACCGCCGAACCCGTCTCCCTTCACATCGAACCGGGCACGGCCGACGCCGAGACCTACCCCGCCTCCGGCGAGTGCGCGATCAACGAGGACGGCAGCATCGGCGAGCCGTATGCGAAGGGCAAGGCCGGCAAGACCCCGCCCTGCGGCGTGAGCTACCTGCGCTCCACGGGCGACGGCGAGTCCTACCCGCTGAGCGCCACGGTCACCTGGAAGATCAACTGGACGAGCACGAACGGCGACGGCGGCGACCTCCCCGACGGCACATTCGGTACGACCCAGGACGTGACGGTGCAGGAGATCCAGTCGGTGAACCGCTGATCCGGAACATTCGACGGATCTGCACACCGTTCACCGCAGGGTCGTAGGCATCCCGGACAGGGGCCGCGCTCGGCGTATTTCCCCCGCCGCGCAATACATTCCCGTATCGCGATGTGGCGGAAAATGTGAAGAGAGCGCGGCGCCCGGTGACCAAATGGTCACACCCATGAATTGGGCCCCCGATATCCACCCCACCGTCATAGCCACTGGCTGGCCGCCCCTTCTCCCGGCGTGCTTTGATCGGTCACGCTCGAGCACTTCGAATTATTGAACGAAGGGAACCGCCCCCCATGGCCTTCACCCCGCAGATCGCGACCGCCCAGATGTCCGACGCCGAGCTGGACACCATCGCCGGCGGCCAGGCGGGCGCCGCCGCGGGTGCCGGCGCCGCAGCCGGTCTCTACGTCGAGACCTCGGCCGCCGGTGTCAACGCCGGTGTCGGCGGCGGCGTGGGCCTCGCCGTCTCGCCGCAGGGCGTCGCTGCGGACCTGCACCTCAACGCTGCCGTCGCTTCCTGACGCAGGCACGCGAAAGGCCCCGGATCTCCGGATCCGGGGCCTTTCCATGTCTCTCGGACAGCGGGTCACTTACCCCCGCCGCCCCCCTTGCCGCCCTTACCGCCCCGCTTGTCCTCGGTCTTCATCGCGTCGTTCGCCTTCTTGGCGAGCTCGTCATCAAGCTTCTTGAACTCACGGACAACGGCATCGGACATACTCGCCAGCGCGTCGAGTTGTTGCGTGATGTCCTCGCGCCCGTCTTCCCAGTTGGACTCGAAATCCCCGAGCGCGTCATTGACACTGCCGTCGCCGATGTCGTCCTTGTAGGACTCGAAGAGCTTCTTGGTGTGATTCAGACGGGTCTTGATGGAACGAAGCCGGCGCCCGTAGCCCTCCAGCTCGCTCAGCGGGAGCGCGAGGTCGCTCTTGCCCTTGCCCATACGGCAGTCCCCCAACGTCCGACGCACCCGGTCTCACTTGAACGGTACCCCGGGCCGATCTTTCCGTCGAACGATTGTGCCTTGCACGACTTCGCCGACGATGTCTCCGAGGGGCTGCGTCTGGTCAAGGGCATGGCGGGGGAGGGCACGCTCCTGGAGTGGGCGGGCAAGTCCGCTGACGTGTTCAAGGAGGACTTCGCGGATGTCCCGAAGAACCTCGTGGCCGAAGCTGGAGCGGGCCCAGTCCCTGGCGGACAAGGCCTTGCGCAAGGGCCGTGAGGCCCGTGACCACCTCTCCTCGGCCCAGTCGAAGCTGACCTCGGCCGACTCGTGGGTGACGCGGATGGGCAAGGAGGCGAAGATCGACCTCCACGAGATCGGTGAGGACGCAGCGACCGAATTCGCGGACAAGCACGCCTCTTGAAGTTCTAGGATCGGGGCATCGTGAGCAGCACCTCCAAATACCGCTTCCGCAGTACACGGGGTGGGCTCGCCGCAGCCCTGACGGCCGAGTGGGGAGCGCCCGCTGTCGGTGACGTCCATCTGCAGGTCCACCGGAACGTGCGCCTGGCGCTCCCTCCGGGAATCAACTGGCGGGACGCGGCCTGGCTTTCCTTCGGCCTTGCGGTACACGCACCCGAGCTCGCGTCACGGCACCCGGAAGGGCTGTGCGTCAGAGTTACGTCGTTCGACTTTCCCCCTGATCATTTCCGCTCGGAAGTCGCGGCATTGGCCATGGACGGCTGGCTCCGACAGGAATTCGACCTTCCGGACCGTGGGCTGAGCGTTTCCTTCGACGCGGCAGGGGGCGCCTACAGGTTCCAATGGGGAACGCATGACGAACCGTTCTCGGACGAGCTCGTGAATTAGTTGCGTTCCCTTTCCTCTCGCCTCAGCGGTTGATCGACTGGATCTCCTGGACGTTCATGTCCTGGGTGGTCTCGAAGGTGCCGTCGGGCAGGTTGCCACGGGAGCCGTCGGAGCCTTCCCAGGTGATCTGCCAGGTGACGCTGGCGGAGAGTTGGTACGGGGTGCCGGTCGTGGCGCGGAGGTAGCGGATGCCGCACGGTGGGGTCTTGTCGGCGTTGCCCTTGGTGTAGGGGGTGCCGATGGAGCCGTCCTCGTTGATCTCGCAGTCGCCTGACGCGGGGAACACTTCGGCGTCCTTGGTGCCGGGTTCCAGGTGGAGGGCGACGGGCTTGGCGGTCGTCTCCGCCCACAGGCCCGTTCCGGGGAGTTCGGCGCGGACCTTGACGTCCTGGAAGGTGCCCTTGTCCAGCCACACCCAGGTCGGGAGGTTCACCGTCGACCTGGCCGCCGGCTTCAGCTCCACCTCGGTCTCAGGGACCTTGACCTTGTCGTAGGCGTAGTCGGCGAGGGTCTCGGGCGTAGGGGCGTTGGGCTCGTCGGGGATCTCGCCGGCGTCCTGCCAGAACATCAGCCGGCTGCACAGCGACGTGTCGTCGACCTCGGTCACGTCCGGAGAGACCCCGCGCCAGAAGTAACCGTCCTTGCCGAGGTTGTAGTTCTTGTACCCCTTCACGGTGCCCGGCTTCGTGAAGATGGTGATGGCGTCCTTCTCGTCCCTGAAGTGGTCGGTCCAGAGTTCCGAGCCGTACCAGCCGTCGCGCAGACCGGCGTCGCCGCTGCCGTCGTTCTCCGAGAAGTTCTTCAGCTGCTCGGGGGTGAAGACGGGCTCGTACCAGCAGGGTGGAGGCTTCCAGTTCGTGTCCGTCGATGCGACGGTGCCCTGCTTTCCACCGGTGGGGCCGCTCACTTGGCTGACCTTGATCCGGGACTGCGAGGCGGAAGCGGAGATCTCGTTGTTCTTGGCTCCGCCGCCGTAACTGCCTTCCCCGCCGAGGGCGACGGCAGGCACGGGGGCGAGGAGAGCGACGGTGAGCGAGAAGACCGTGAAGGGCCGGGAGGAGTATGAGGTCCTCACTGTGCGCAGCCACCCCTCTCCGAGTGGGCGGACACTGCCTGCCACACACCCTGGGCGTTCTTGCCCATGGAGATCACGTAGAGGACCTCGGGGTCCGTACCCGCCGGGTTCCCCTTGACCTCGCTGGTCTTGCGGTTCTTCGTGGAGGCCTTGCTCTCATCGGTGCAGTAGGAGAGGGACGCCGCCGCCTTGTCCTTGGCGAGGGTGACCTTGGGGTCGAACACGGGCAGCTTGCCGATGACGGTGAGGTTCTTGTCCGTGTAGGTCCTGATCCACTGCTGGCTCTGCAGGAAGCCGTTCTTCGTGTCGTAGAAGGCGCGGTCCTTGCTGCCGGGATCGTTCTCGATGATCGCCTCGTAGCCCGCCCGGAGCTGCTCCTTGCCGTCGTTGAGCACCGCCTGCTCCACAGGGTCGCTGCTCGTCCAGTTCGCGAATGTCAGCTGGAAGCTGCTGGGGAGCTTGATCACCGGGCGCTTTACGCCGGGTGCCGCGGGCGACGCCGTTGCGGAGGCCGAGGGGCTGCTCGAGCCGTTGCCCGCCCCCTTGATGTCGTCCGACGACGAGTCGTCGCCCCCGCCGCAGGCGGTCAGAAGCAACGCCGCCGTTGTGGCGAACGCTGCGGCAGCGGTGGTCAGAGCGCGGCGGGCCACAGTTGATCTCCCCCGTTGTTTCGGTGTACGCGACAGGGAACGAAGCTATCAACGGAGGGGATTGGACCCTTGAGGGGCAGGGGTGGATTGTGTGGGGAAGGTGAGGAGTGTGGCGTGGCGGTTGCGAACGACTTGAGGGCCGGTGGTCAGCGGTTGACCGACTGGATCTCCTGGACGTTCATGTCCTGGGTGGTCTCGAAGGTGCCGTCGGGCAGGTTGCCACGGGAGCCGTCGGAGCCTTCCCAGGTGAGCTGCCAGGTGACGCTGGCGGAGAGTTGGTACGGGGTGCCGTTCGTGGCACGGAGGTAGCGGACGCCGCACGGTGGGGTCTTCTCCGCGTTGCCCTTGGTGTACGGGGTGCCGATGGAGCCGTCGTCGTTGATCTGGCAGTCGCCGGAGGCGGGGAAGGTTTCGGCGTCGTCCGTGCCCGGCTCCAAGTGAAGGGCGACGGGCTTGGCGGTCGTCTCGGCCCACAGGCCCGTGTTGGGGAGTTCGGCGCGGACCTTGACGTCCTGGAAGGTGCCCTTGTCCAGCCATACCCACGTGGGCAGGTTGACCGTGGATCTGCCCTCCGGCTTCAGGTCGACCTTCGTTTCCGGGACCTCGCCGGCGTCTACCCAGAACATGATGCGGCCGCAGTCCCACGAGTCTGAGTCCATGGGGTCGGGCGCCACACCACGCCAGAAGTAATCGTCCTTGCCGAGGTTGTAGTTCTTGTACCCCTCGGCCGTGCTGTTCTTCGGGCTGTGCATGTCGAAGTTCTCGGCCGGCTTGCCGTCCCGGTAGTGATCGGTCCAGAGCCCCTTGCCCCACCAGGACTTGTGAATGCCGACGTCACCACCGCTGTCCGTGTCCACGAACCTCTTCAGCTGCTCGGGGCTGAGGGCGGGCTCGTACCAACAGGCCGGCGGCTTCCAGTTGGGGTCGACCGTACCGAGGTTGCCCTTCTTGCCGCCGCCACCTCCACCGCTCGGGTACGAGAGCTGGATGTTGGAGACCGAAGCCGACAGTCCGCCTTCGCGACGAGGGATCCCGCGGCCAAGGCCACGATCAGCTTCGCCCGCCCGGAAGAGGTCAGCCTCGGCACTCTTCCGCCTTCCCCTCGACGGTGACCTGCTGGGCACGCCACACCGGCTTGCCTTGGACGGACGCCATGAGGATGGTGAACTTCTGGTAACTGTCCAGGCTTTCCTTCGTACGGTTGATCTTCTCGGACTTGACTTCCTTGCCGTAGACCTTGGACTGGTCCTCACAGAAGGTGACGTTGACCGTCTTGACCTTCTCCGACTCGTCCACCGGGTTGATTTCGGCCTGGTAGTACCGGTCCTTGCCCGTGAGGGTCCAGCCGCCGTCCACGTACTCCTTGATCTGCGAGTTCGCGTACTGGGCAGCCTGGCCCGACGAATAGAACTGGAAGGCGGGATCTGCCGGATCCTGCTTCGTGATGCCGTGGTTCAGCGCGCGGATGTAGTTCGCGGCGTCCTCCAGGGCTGCCGCGCTGTGCTGGTCCGACGGCTTCTCGAAGTCGAAGACCAGGTCCAGGTCCTCGGGGAGGCTCACGTCGGGCCGGTCGGCATCGGTCGGTGCCGACCCGGAGGCCGAGGCGGAAGGGCTGCTTGCTCCCTGGTCCGCTCCCTCGATGTCGTCTGACGAGTCGCCGCCCCCGCCGCAGGCGGTGAGCAGCAGGGCTGCTGTCGCGGTCAGCGTGGCAGCTGTGGTGGTCAGAGCGCGGCGGGCCACGGTTTCTCCCCCGAGGGTGGCGTGTGCGACAGGGAACGAAGCTATCAGGGCTGGGTGTGCCCCTTCGGGTAGCCATGGGGGATTGTGTGGAGTGCGTGAGGGGTGTGCGTGGCAGTTGCGAAGGGGGGTCGGCCCGGGGGTCCGGCCGCCCGCGCGAGTCCAACCCGCTACAGGGGCAAATCGGGTGTCAACCAGGTTCCGTCCCTCCACCCTTCGACGACCTCAATAAGAGTCCATAAGATCTCTGTAGGCTCAGCACACCCCTTACTGCACAGCTCTGCCTCACGGCACTCCACACACGACCCCAGGACACCCGCCATGCCGCGACGCCGCACCTCAAGCTCGTCAAGCTCGACGGGAAGTACCACGGGAGCGACGGCCCCGAGGAATCGGACGCCGCAGCCGGTGAGGATCCGGCGGCGGTCGTTCGGGGACTTCGTCAAGGCGTTCTTCGCCTTTGTCGCGCTGGCCGTTCTGCTCGTCGGCGTGCCGGGCGCGCTGGCCACGCAGATCGGGTGGCCGTTGCCGAACGGGGTGCCGAGCTTCGACTGGCTGCAGCAAGAGATCACCGTTCAGACGTTCCTGAACATCCTCACCGTCGTGGTGTGGCTGGCGTGGGCGCAGTTCACCGCCTGCGTGCTCGTGGAGATGAAGGCCGCGCTGTCCGGTGTCGGCGTGCCGGGGCGCGTACCGGGCGCCGGGCCCAGTCAGTTGCTCGCGCGGCAGCTCGTCGCCGCGCTGCTGCTCGTCGGCGCCACGGCCGCCAGCTTCGCGCCCGGTCTTTCGCAGCTCGGGCAGACGTACGACGCCAACCAGAAGCCCACCGTCGCCTCGGCCCAGCAGACCCCGGGCGGTCTCTTCGCCCAGCAGCAGGGGCAGGCCGCCGACACCGCGTCCGCCCTCGCCGAGCAGGCCTCGCACGCCGCCTCGCACGCGGAGGCCGGCGGCAGCACCGCCAAGCAGGGCGACACGAAGTACTACCGGATCCAGCCGCCCGAGGGGCGTCACCACGACTCCCTGTGGGAGATAGCGGACCGGCACCTCGGTGACGGGCGTCGCTACAAGGAGATCTTCGAGCTCAACAAGGACCGCGTCCAGCCGGACGGTTCCAAGCTCTCCGAGGCCAGCCTCATCCGGCCCGGCTGGATCATGGAGATGCCGGGCGACGCGCGCGGCGGCGACCTCGTCGAGATGCCCGACGAGGCACCCAACGTGTCGCCCGACGTACAGCAGCAGATCAGCGACTACGCGCAGAGCGGCGATCACGCCCAGGGCGGAGGCGGCGCCCAGGGCGGAAGTGACCAGGCGCAGGGCGGCGGCGCCACCCAGGTGTCCGTCCCGGAGCAGCAGCGGCCCGCCCCGGACACCGGTCACCAGCAGGCCACCGCCGTTGACGCCGAGTCCGACAGCGCCTTCGGCCTGCCCGAGGCCCTGCTCACCGCTCCCCTGCTCGCCGCCGGTCTCCTCGGCGCCCTGGGGCGGCGGCGCCGGCAGGCGCTGTGGCAGTCGGCGTTCGGTGCCGTCGGCGGGCGGCGCGGCATGGAGCCGCCCACGCCGACCGGGGACGCCCAGGACGTCCAGGACGCGCTGCTCGTGGGCGCCGACCCCGAGGGCGTACGGCTGCTCGACCGGAGCCTGCGGGGGCTCGCCGCCTCCCTCGCCGAGGAGTCGCGCGCGCTGCCGGTCGTGTACGCGGCCTGGCTGAGCAACGGCGATCTGCACCTCCAGCTCGCCCAGCCCGCCGGGAAGCCGCCCGCCCCCTGGCAGCAGGGGCAGGACCAGACCTTCTGGATGCTGGCCAGGACCGACGCCGAGCGCTACGAGGACACCGACACGGCCGCGCCCTACCCCGGGCTCGTCAGCCTCGGCACCATGGACGACTCGCGGCTGCTGCTCAACCTGGAGGCGGTGCCCGGCATCGTCTCGCTGAGCGGCCGGGAGGCCGACCGGGCCGCCGTCTTCGCCTCCGTCGCCGCCGAGTTGGCGACCAACGGGTGGTCCGACCGCATGACCATCACGCTCGTCGGCTTCGGCGAGGACCTGACGCCGCTCGCCCCGAACCGGATCCGGCACCTCGAGGACATCGAGGCGCTCGTCGAGACCATGGAGGCCGAGACGCGGCAGCGGCGGGGCGCGCTGGGCGCGGCCGGGCACGACTCCGTGCTCACCGGCCGCACCGGGCCCGCCCAGCACACCCGCTGGGCCCCGCACCTCGTCCTGCTCGCCGCCCAGCCGTCCGCCGAGGACGCCGTCAAGCTCGCCGAACTCGCCGCCGACGCCGGGCGTCTCGGCATCGGCTACCTGGTCGGCACCGAGACCGGCGATCTGCCGGGAGCCGCCTGGGAGATGGAGGTCACCGGCCAGGGCAAGCTGCTCGCGCCCCTGCTCGGGCTCGAACTCGACGCCCAGCTGCTGCCCGCCGCCCAACAGCGCGCCGTGGTCGAGCTGTTCACCGACGCCGACCCCGAGCGCGAGACGAACGGGCCCGTCACCACCCCGCCGTTCCTCGTCGACATCAGCGAGCACGGGCGGCCGGCCGTCTACGCCCGTCTCGTCGGGCCGTACGAGATCATCGGCCTGGACACCCCGGACGGGGAGCGCAGCCCGCTGCTGCACGAGGCGCTCGCCCTGCTGCTCCTGCACCGCGAGGGCGTGCACCCGCGCGTGCTGGCCTCGGCGCTGTGGCCGCGCGGCGTCACCGACGACGTACGGGACGCGCTCCTGGACCGGCTGCGGGTGTGGCTCGGGGCCGACCCGGACGGCACGCGGCGTCTCGGCCGGGACGAGACGGGGCGGCTCACGCTCGCCAAGTCGGTCGTCTCCGACCTGGACGTGCTGCGCTCGCTCTACCACGAGGCCACGCAGGGCAAGGGCGTTGACAGCCGGGCCGTGCGCGGGCGGCTGCTCACCGACGCACTCGTGCTGGTGCGGGGGCCGCTGCTCGCCGACCGGCCCGAGGGCCGCTACCGGTGGCTCACCCACGAGATCGTCGACGCGCAGCTGCCGCTGCTGGTCGCGGACACCGGGCTCGCGCTGTGCGAGTTCCACATGGAGAGGGACCGTGCCGAGAAGGCCATCGAGGCTCTGAACGCGGCGCTGCGTACGGCTCCGTCCGACGAGCGGCTGTGGCACGAGCTGCTGCGCGCCACCCACGCCACGGGCGACACGTCCCAGCTCACCGCGCTCGCCACCGATCTCATCGGCCGCAGCGGGGCCCGGGGCCTGCCGCCGCGCACCGAGGCACTGCTCGACGAGCTGCTGCCGACCTGGCGCGACGCGATCGCCGCGGTGGGATGAACACCGGGCTGCTGATCATCGCCGCCGCGCTCTGGGGTGCGGCGGCGGGGTCGTTCCTGCCCCGCGCGGCCTATCGTTTCTCGGCCCCGGCGGGCGAGCCGTGGCGCGACAGCTGTCCCGGCGGGCATGCCCTCAGCGGGTGGCTGGGACGTGCCTCTTGCCCGCAGTGTGAGGAGGGGGCCGGATACGGGCCGCGTACGACCCCCCTGGTGATCGCCACCGCCCTCGTCTGCGCCGCCCTCGCCGCCGCCACCGGCACCCGCCCCGAGCTCGGTGTCTGGCTGCTGCTCGCCCCCGTCGGGGTCCTGCTGACGGCCGTCGACTTCCGGGTGCGGCGGCTGCCCGACCCGCTCACGCTCCCCTTCGCCGGGGCCGCGCTCGCCCTGCTCGGCCTGACCGCGCTCGTGCCCGAGCACGCGGGGGAGTGGACGACCTCCCTGCTCGGCTCGCTCGCGCTGGGCGGCGGCTACTTCGTGCTGTTCCTCATCAACCCCGCCGGCATGGGCTTCGGCGACGTCAAGCTCGCCCTGGGCACGGGGGCGGTCCTCGGCTGGTACGGATGGCCCACCGTGATGCTCGGCACCTTCGCCGGGTTCCTGCTGGGCGCGCTGTACGGCGGCGCCCTCGTCGTCGCGCGCCGAGCCGACCGCAAGACGGCGATCGCGTTCGGGCCGTTCCTGATCACCGGCGCCCTCCTGGGGCTGCTGGTGGGTGCCTACACGGCCTGACGTCCGGACCCCACCACCCGCCCCGGCGACGGCCTGACGTCCGGTCCGCACAACCCCTGGCGTACGCTGGCCTGGTCCGTCCACAACCCTTACGAAAGGGACGCCCGGTGACCGAGAAGGCCGACCTTCAGCCCATCCTCGACCGTGCAGCCGCCGGTGGGCGGATCACCCCGGACGAGGCGCTCGTGCTGTACCGCGACGCCCCGCTGCACGCGCTGGGCGCCGCCGCCGACGCCGTACGCCGCCGCCGGTACGCGGGGACCGAGCACATCGCGACGTACATCATCGAGCGCAACATCAACTACACGAACGTGTGCGTCACGGCGTGCAAGTTCTGCGCGTTCTACGCCCCGCCGAAGGCCAAGGACAAGGGCTGGACGCGCGACCTCGACGACATCCTGCGCCGGTGCGCGGAGACGGTCGAGCTGGGCGGCACCCAGATCATGTTCCAGGGCGGCCACCACCCGGACTACGGCGTCGAGTACTACGAGAAGCACTTCGCCGCCATCAAGCAGGCCTTCCCGCAGCTGGTCATCCACAGCCTGGGGGCGTCCGAGGTCGAGCACATGGCCAGGATTTCGAAGGTGTCGGTCGAGGAAGCCATCCAGCGCATCCACGCCGCCGGGCTCGACTCCTTCGCCGGTGCCGGTGCCGAGCTGCTGCCCGAGCGGCCCCGCAAGGCCATCGCCCCGCTGAAGGAGTCCGGCGAGCGCTGGCTGGAGATCATGGAGATCGCGCACGGACTGGGCGTGGAGTCGACGTCCACCATGCTGATGGGCACCGGCGAGACCAACGCCGAGCGCATCGAGCACCTGCGGATGATCCGGGACGTACAGGACCGCACGGGCGGCTTCCGCGCCTTCATCCCGTACACCTACCAGCCCGAGAACAACCATCTGAAGGGCCGTACGCAGGCCACGCTCTTCGAGTACCTGCGGATGATCGCCATCGCGCGGCTGTTCATGGACAACATCGCCCACATCCAGGGCTCCTGGCTGACCACGGGCAAGGAGGTCGGCCAGCTCTCCCTGCACTACGGCGCCGACGACCTCGGCTCGATCATGCTGGAGGAGAACGTGGTGTCGTCGGCCGGGGCGAAGCACCGCTCCAACCGGATGGAGATCATCGACCTGATCCGCAAGGCCGGGCGGGTGCCGGCCCAGCGGGCGACCACGTACGAGCACCTGGTCGTGCACGACGACCCGGCGAACGACCCCGCCGACGACCGTGTGGTCTCGCACTTCTCGTCCACGGCCATCGAGGGCGGCACGGCTCACCCCGAGCTCAAGCTGCTCGCCCCCAACTAGGGCGCGGCGGGGAAGCGTTGGAGACGATCCACACGGCGGAAGCCGTCCGCGTCACCTGGGACTCCGATCCCGTCAAGAACGGTGCCGTGGTCGTCGGACGGGACCGGATCGGTGCCGTCGGGAAACTCGACGATGTGCGCGGGGCGTTCCCGAAGGCCCGAGTGCGCAGCTGGCCCGGGACCCTCGGCCCCGCCCGCGTCCACGAGGGCCCGCTCCCGGACGCCCCGAGCCCGCGCGAACGCGTCCACGCGGTGCTGAAGCTCGGCGCGGTGGCGGTACTGGAGGAGTACGTCGACTCGGCGGAACTCCGGGCCGCCGCCGAGCGCAACGACGTCGTCGTCCTGCCGAGTGCCCGCCGCCCCGCCCTCGTCCCGACCGGCCGGGCCGACCTCGCGGTCTTCGACGAGGCGGGGGAGTGCGTCGCGACGGTGTGCGCGGGGCGGCTGGTGCACCGGCGGCGCTGAGCCGACGGTCCTTGAGGCCGCGTCAGCCCGTGAACTCCTCGGCGAACGCCCCCGAACTCTGCTTCACCCCACTGCAGTCGGTCGCCGGCTTGTCGGTCTTCGTCCCGTCCGCGCACTGCTGGTCACGGGCCGCCGACCACATCGACACCCACCCGATGCCCTTGCCCTCGGCGAAGGTTCGGACCTCGGCGGCGTCGGCGAGCGTGAAGGTCTCGCCGTCGACGTCGTTGACGCCGATCATCGAGGTGAGCGCCATGCCCCGCCAGGCGGTCGCGTCCGACGTGCCGAAGACCTTCTTCAGCTGGGTGTGCGAGGCCTTGGCGGCCGCGAGGGCGTAGCCGCCCATGTCGCCGTCGAACGAGGAGCCGTAGTTCATCGTCATCAGATTGACCGTGGCGACCTGGACGCCGTTGTCGTTGGCGGAGGCGAGGAGTGCCAGGCTGTCCTTGCCCAGTCCGGACGGCATGACGGGCAGGGTGAAGGAGACCTCCAGGTCCGTACGTTCCTTCTGGAGCAGCGCGATCGCCTTCGAACGCACCGCTATGGAGGCGGAGTCGGCCAGTTCGTCGCCCTCGATGTCGAAGTCGGCCCGGGTGGCACCGGCCGCGTCGAGGGCCTTGCCGTATGCCGCCGCCAGCTCCGACGCGCTGTCGCAGGCCGCCGCGAGCTCCTTGCCGGAGGCGCCGCCGAAGGAGACCCGGACCTGAGCGCTGTCCCCCTTCAGCTTGGCGATACGGGACTTCACCGCCGAGTCGCCGATGGCGTCCGTGCCGTTCCAGCGCGGAGTGCAGCCGCTGCCGCCGGCCAGCACGAACGCCAGGTTGTACGTCGTGGGAGAGCCCGCGGAGTCGGTGCTTGAGGCGTCTTTGGCGTCGACGTAGGGGGCGTACGCGGTGCCGGTGCCGGTGCCGGTGCCGGTGCCGGTGTCGGTATCGGACTCGGAGCCGGACCCGGCAGCGGACGAGGTGCTGGGCGCGGCCGACGCCGGGGGTGCCGGGCGGGCCGCCTCGCCCTGCTCGGAGCAGGCCGCGGTGGCCAGGGCGAGCAGACAGCCCAGTCCGACCGCCGCCCGCTTCCGGTGACTCCTCATAGCGCACGCTCCCGTTCTCGTGAGGTCGTAAAGGTCCAAACCCCTAGTACGTTTCCCGGCAGCAAACGTCTCACGATGATGGGCGCTCAGATCGAGTTCCGCAGGCGTTCCCGAAAACTCTCAGAGAAAGGACAGCTTCGGTCGTTTCTCATGGGTCTCTCACATCAGAACCCAAGTTTATGGCACATAAAGGCCGCCTAATGTCCGGGGAATGCATTCCGAGCCTGCCATCGAGAACCGCGTCACCCGCGGTCGCCGCCGCAAACGCGGCAACGAGTCCGCCGAAGGGCCCGTGTTCGTTGACAACTCCGGACGCCGGGCCCGGCTGCTGCGCCGGATCGGTCTCCTCCTGGGGGTCGTCTGCCTCGGGTACGCGACCGTGCTCGGCGCGGCCTTCATGGGCTGGGGCACCTCGCTCACACCGTCGCAGCTGCTGCCGTTCGCGGGCGCCGGGCCCGGCGGTGGCCGGCCGCAGGACGGAGGGCCGCAGGGCGACGGGCCGCAGGGCGACGGGCCGGGGGGCCCGGGCGCCACCCCGCCGAGCGGTGTCCCCTCGGCTCCGCCCCAGGTCACCGAAGACGGCACCGCCGGTTCCGCCACGTCCCCGTCCACCGCTTCCCCGTCGGCCACGTCCCCGTCTACCACCGCGTCCCCGTCGGCCTCCGCCGCCGCGGGCGCCAGCTGACCGGGGGCCGCCGTATGACCACGACCACCCCCTCCCGCGGCCGCCGCCGCGCCCCCTCCCGGATGGAGCGGGCCGCCGGCAAGGCCGCCGCGCTGCAGAAGCCGCGTGTCATCCTCGCCCTGCTGCTCCTGCTCGCGCTGGTCTGCGTGATGCTCCTCGACGGCTATCTGCGCGCCGAGGTCGGCGGCGACCAGCGCGTGCGCACCGGGGCCAGCTCCAGCGACGTACCGGACGACGTCCTGGACGGCGGGCCGATCGTCACCTTCCGCGGCGGACAGGCCACGACCGTCTCCGTCCCGGACAAGACGATCGCGCTCACCTTCGACGACGGACCCAACCCGACCTGGACGCCCCAGGTGCTGGCGATCCTCGAGAAGTACGACGTGCCCGCCACGTTCTTCCTGGTCGGCTCGATGGTGTCGCGCTACCCGGGCATCGTGTCGGACATGGTCGAACAGGGCCACGAGGTGGGGATCCACACCTTCACGCACGTCGACCTGTCGTACCAGAGCGACGCCCGCGTCCGGCGCGAGATGGAGCAGACCCAGCTCGCCCTGGCGGGCGCGGCCGGCATCACGACCACCCTGTTCCGGGCGCCGTACTCCTCGGAGACGGACGCCATCGACAACTACAGCTGGCCCGTCTACAAGAAGCTCGGCGAGGACGGCTACACCAGCGTCTTCGTCGACACCGACAGCGACGACTGGAGGCGCCCGGGCGCCTCGAAGATCGTCCAGTGGGCCACGCCGAAGAAGAACAAGGGCGCGTCGGTCCTCTTCCACGACGCGGGCGGCGAGCGCTCGCAGACGATCAAGGCGCTGCCGCAGTACATCGAGAAGATGCGGGCGAAGGGGTACACCTTCACCACCATCAGCGGCGTCATGGAACAGGGGCGCGGCACGGGGCAGCAGCCCGGAGCCGGGGGACCCCAGAGCACCGCGAACGGCCCTCAGGGCACCGCGAACAGCCTCCAGGCCGCCCACCGCGAGGCAACCGGCGCGATCCTCTACGAGGGCAAGGCCCTGGTCGCGGCCGTGGCGGTCGCCGAGTGGGCCGTGCCGACGCTGTCCGTCGGACTGATGGTGGTCGGCGTGGCCGTCATGGGCCGCTTCGGGATGATGCTCCTCCTCGCCCGCCGCCACTACCGCCGGCGCAACAGGCGCCGCTTCAGCTGGGGACCGACGGTCACCCGGCCGGTGAGCGTGATCGTCCCGGCGTACAACGAGAAGGAGTGCATCGCCAACACCCTCGCCTCGCTGGCGCGGAGCACGCACCCGATCGAGATCATCGTCGTGGACGACGGCTCCACGGACGGCACGGCCGAGATCGCCGAGTCCCTCGGCATGCCCAACGTGCGCGTCATCCGCCAGGCCAACGCGGGCAAGCCGGCCGCCCTCAACAACGGCGTACGGAACGCGGCTCACGACCTCGTCGTGATGATGGACGGCGACACCGTCTTCGAGCCGGACACCGTACGGCAGCTCGTCCAGCCCTTCGCCGACCCGGAGGTCGGCGCGGTCGCGGGCAACGCCAAGGTCGGCAACCGCACCACCCTCATCGGCGCCTGGCAGCACATCGAGTACGTGATGGGCTTCAACCTCGACCGGCGCATGTACGACCTGCTGCGCTGCATGCCGACCATCCCCGGCGCGATCGGCGCCTTCCGCCGCGAGGCGGTGCTCCAGGTCGGCGGCATGAGCGAGGACACACTCGCCGAGGACACCGACATCACCATCGCGATGCACCGGGCCGGCTGGCGGGTCGTCTACCAGGAGCACGCACGCGCCTGGACCGAGGCGCCGGGCTCCCTCAAGCAGCTGTGGTCCCAGCGCTACCGCTGGTCGTACGGCACCATGCAGGCGCTGTGGAAGCACCGCAAGTCGCTCACGGACAAGGGGCCTTCGGGGCGTTTCGGGCGGGTCGGCATGCCGCTGGTGGTGCTGTTCCAGATCGTCACGCCGGTCTTCGCGCCGCTCATCGACGTGTTCACGGCCTACTCGATGATCTTCATCGACTTCAAGGCGGCGCTGCTGGCCTGGTTCGCGGTGCTCGGGGTCCAGCTGGTCTGCGCGGCGTACGCCTTCCGCCTGGACCGCGAGAAGTACCGCTACCTGCTGATGATGCCGCTCCAGCAACTGGCCTACCGGCAGATGATGTACCTCGTCCTCATCCACTCCTGCGTCACCGCCCTCACCGGCGGCCGGCTGCGCTGGCAGAAGCTGAAGCGGACCGGCGAGGTCGGCACCCCGGCGGGGGCGGGCTGATGGGGGCGCACAGCAGGACGGCCGAGCGGGCACTCCCGGAGGCCGGCGCACGCGATGGCACCCCCGTGCGGGACCGCTACTTCGACACCCTGCGGGCCGTCGCCCTGGTCCGCGTCGTCACCTACCACACCTTCGGCTGGGCCTGGGCCGGGCTGGTCTTCCCCTCCATGGGGGTCATGTTCGCCCTGGCCGGGACCCTCATGGCGAGGTCCCTGCGGCGCCCCGCGCTCACGGTGATCAGGAGCCGCGTCCGCAGACTGCTGCCGCCCTTCTGGTTCTGGGGCGTGTTCGTGGTGGGCGCGATGCTGGTGCACGGCTGGATGCCGGGCTGGCAGATCGTCTACTGGGTGGTGCCGCTCGGCGACCCGCCGGGCAACGCCTGGGGCGAGCAGGCCTGGGAGATCCTCTGGTACCTGCGGACGTACCTGTGGTTCGTGCTGCTCTCCCCGCTCCTGCTGCGGCTCTTCCGGCTCGCTCCGGTCCCCGTGCTGCTGCTGTCCCTGGGCCCGGTCCTGGCCTTCCAGTTCGTGTGGCGGCCGCCGGACGACCGGCTCGGCGCCGCGCTGTGGGACCTGGCGACGTTCCTGTTCTGCTGGCTCCTCGGCTTCGCGCACCACGACGGCGTCCTGGCCCGGCTGAAGCCCGCCGCGCTGCTCCCGCTCGCGTCGGCCGCTCTCGCGTTCGGCGGCTGGTACGCCCTCGCGCACCAGGCCGAGTACGGCACGTACGACCTCGACGAGAACCCGCTCGCGCAGGCCTTCTGGTCGGCCGGATTCGTGACGCTGCTGATGTACGCCAAGGCCCGCTTCCGGACCGACCTCGCGGGACTCGCCCGGTTCCGGCGGCTGGACCGGCTCGTGACCGTCTTCAACGCCCGGGCCGTGACGCTCTACCTCTGGCACGAGATCGCCCTGGTCCTCGCCGTACCGCTGATCGACCGGCTCTGGGACGTGCCCGCGTTCGAGGCGTACCTGCCGCTGGACAGCCAGTGGTTCATGTTCGGGGTCGGCTGGGTGCTGATCGCGGTGTTCGTGCTGCTGTGCGGGTGGGTGGAGGACGTGGCGGCGCGCAGGCCGCCGCGGCTCCTGCCGTGAGGACCCTTCGAGGAACCCTGCGGGTGTGCTGCAAGAATGGGCGCGTGACCCGCGCATCCCTGGACAAGCAGCCGCACGAAGTCGCCTCGATGTTCGACGACGTGGCGGAACGGTACGACCTGACCAACGACGTGCTGTCCCTCGGCCAGGACCGGCGATGGCGCAAGGAGGTCGCCAAGGCGGTCGACGCGCGCCCGGCGCAGAAGGTCCTCGACCTGGCGGCGGGGACGGGCACCTCCTCGCTGCCCTTCGCGCAGACCGGTGCCTACGTCGTCCCGTGCGACTTCTCGCAGGGCATGCTCCAGGTCGGCAAGGAGCGCCGGCCCTGGCTGCCCTACACCGCCGGCGACGCGACGCGGCTCCCCTTCAAGGACGGCACCTTCGACGCCGTCACCATCTCCTTCGGGCTGCGCAACGTGCAGGACACGGACGCGGCCCTGCGGGAGATGCAGCGGGTGACCCGGCCCGGCGGGCGGATCGTGATCTGCGAGTTCTCGCACCCGACCTGGGCGCCGTTCCGCACGGTCTACACCGAGTACCTGATGCGCGCCCTGCCGCCGGTCGCCCGGGCCGTGTCCTCCAGCCCCGACGCCTACGTCTACCTCGCCGAGTCCATCCGCGCCTGGCCCGACCAGCCCGCGCTGGCCGAGCGGCTGGGCAAGGCCGGCTGGTCGCGGGTGGCCTGGCGCAACCTGAGCGGCGGGATCGTGGCCCTGCACCGGGGCTTCAAGGAGAGCTGATCCCTACAGGGCTCACGGGGAGCTGAGGACCATGTACGGGTCGCCCGGCTCGTCCAGCTCCCGTTGCAGGCCGCCCCTGGGCGGTCTCGGGATCCGCGGCTCGTGCACGCCTCCGCCGCCCTCGCCGGGACCGAAGTCGAACCACACGTAGACCATCGAGTCCCGCGGCACCTCGGCCTCGGGCTGCGGGTACTGGCGTACGACGTAGTCGACGACGGCGAGATGGAAGTCGGGCCGGTCCGGCGCGTTGAGGAACAGGCCCCGCGCCCGGGCCGTCTCGCGCGCGTCCACGGCCATCAGACCGACGAGACGCGGTACGCGCACTTCGGGTGCTTTGCGGGATATCTGCACAGATGTCACCCCCAGCGGTACAGGAAGGGTAACTCCGGTCCCGTACCGCCCGGAAGCGACGGATGTCTTTCTGTGACAGTCGACTACGCGGTGTGATGCCGTCGTCTCAGAGGTCGAGCCGGAAGCAGTGCCCCGCGCGCTCCGGGGTGGACGTCGTGAACGTCTCGGCGAGGCGCATTCCCAGCCGCCGTGTGACCGCGATGGACCGGCTGTTGCGGGCGTCGACCATCGCCACCACGCCCGGTACGCCGGCCGCCCGCATCCGCTCCAGCGTCTGCCGCGCGGCCGCGGTGACGTACCCCTTGCCCCAGTGCTCCCGGCCCAGGCGCCAGCCGATCTCGATCTCGCCCTTCGGCCCCCAGTCCCGCTCCCAGGGCTGCGCGCCCGTGAAGCCGATGACCTGTCCGGACCCGTCGAGCATGGTCCACAGGCAGTAGCCGCGCTCGGCGTCGTGCCTGCGCTGGCGTGCGGTGAGCTCCTCGTAGACCGACAGTTCGGCGGCCCTTCCGCCGTGGAACTCCATGACGTCCGGGTCGTCGAAGATCCGGTGCCAGACGAACGCGTCCTCGTGGGTGGGCACGCGCAGTCGCACGGCGGGGAGGGCTGGGTTCACGGAGGCATCCCTTCGGCAGGTGATCGATACCGCTGCATAGACTGCCCATGTCCTGTGCCGGCCGGCACACAGATTCCGAAGCTTGGGGAGATCCCGCCGTGACCGTCGTGACCGAGCCTCTCTCCGAGAACACCGCCGATGTGATCGTCGTGGGCGCGGGGCCGGCCGGCTCCACGACCGCCTACCACCTCGCCAAGGCGGGACTCGACGTCCTCCTGCTGGAGAAGACCGCGTTCCCGCGCGAGAAGGTCTGCGGCGACGGCCTCACCCCGCGCGCCGTGAAACAGCTCGTGGCGATGGGCATCGACATCTCGGAGGAGGCCGGCTGGCTGCGCAACAAGGGCCTGCGGATCATCGGCGGCGGAGTGCGCCTCCAGCTCGACTGGCCGGATCTCGCCTCCTTCCCCGACTACGGCCTCGTCCGCAAGCGCGACGACTTCGACGACCAGCTCGCCCGGCAGGCCCAGAAGGCGGGCGCCCGGCTGTTCGAGCGCTGCAACGTCGGCGCCCCGGTCATCGACGACCGCACCGGCCGGATCACCGGCGTGCACGCCAAGCTCGGTGAGGACAAGCGCGAAGTCACCTTCCACGCGCCGCTCGTCGTCGCCGCCGACGGCAACTCCACCCGGCTGTCCCTCGCGATGGGCCTGCACCGCCGCGAGGACCGCCCGATGGGCGTGGCCGTACGGACGTACTTCGAGAGCCCCCGCCACGAGGACGACTACCTGGAGTCCTGGCTGGAGCTCTGGGACCGCCGGGGCCCGGGGGAGGACCGGCTCCTGCCCGGCTACGGCTGGATCTTCGGCATGGGCGACGGCACCTCCAACGTCGGCCTGGGCGTGCTCAACACCTCCGACTCCTTCAAGGAGCTGGACTGGCGCGAGGTCCTGAAGGCCTGGTGCGCGTCCATGCCGGAGGACTGGGGCTACACCCCCGACCACATGACCGGCCCGATCCGCGGGGCGGCGCTCCCGATGGCCTTCAACCGCCAGCCGCACTACACCAAGGGCCTGCTGCTCGTCGGTGACGCCGGCGGCCTGGTGAACCCCTTCAACGGCGAGGGCATCGCCTACGCCATGGAGTCCGGCCAGATCGCCGCCGACGTCATCGTCCAGGCCCACGCCCGCCCGACCCCCGCGGGGCGTGAACTCGCCCTCCAGCGCTACCCGCGGGTCCTGAAGGACACGTACGGCGGCTACTACACACTCGGCCGTGCCTTCGTGAAGCTCATCGGCAATCCGAAGGTCATGCAGATCGCGGCCCAGCGCGGCCTCACGCACCCGCTGCTGATGAAGTTCACGCTCAAGCTCCTCGCGAACCTCACGGACCCGACCGGCGGCGACGCGATGGACCGCATCATCAACGGGCTGAGCAAGGTGGCCCCGAAGGCCTGATCACGCACGCGGCGCCGGGCCCGGTCGGGCCCGAGCGCCTCGACGCAGTCGGCCGGCGCGCGGGGAGAAGGCCCCAGAAGCCACTCGGGGCACCCCTGCGACCGGCTCGGGCCGGTTTCGAGGTCCGGGGACCTCCGAGCGCGGGCAGGCTGGGAGAACGCCGTCAGGGCGGCAGGAGAGGGCACGCGTGCCACGGGGGAGGGCCGCTGCCTCCGAGAGGCAGCGGCCCTCAAGCCCGTACGCGTGAGATCAGACGACCCGGAGGACGACGACTCAGAGGACGCGTACCGCGCCCGACGCCGGGTAACCCGACAGGTCCTGGATGACGACGCCCTTGGACGGGTTGGCCGCGTCCAGGTACTGGCCGTCTCCGATGTAGACACCCACGTGGTACGCGGAGCCCTTGCCACCCCAGTAGAGGATGTCGCCGACCTGGACGTTGGACAGCGACACGTCCGTGCCGGCCATCGACTGGTCCTGCGAGACGCGCGGCAGGTCCACACCAACCTGCTTGTACGCGGCCTGCACGAGGGAGGAGCAGTCCCAGGCGCTGGGACCGGTGGCGCCCATGACGTAGGCGTCGCCCACCTGTGCCTTGAGGAAGGCGACGACGGTCGCGACGCTGCCGCTGGAGGGCGCCGACACCGACGTGGAGGCAGACGTGGAGGCCGACGCGGAGGCGGAGAGGGTGGCGCGCTCGGAGTTGCGCGTGGCGCGCTCGGCGGCGGCCTTGCGGGCTTCCTCGGCGGCCTTCTTCTTGGCCTCCGCCTTCTTCTTCGCCTCGGCGAGGTCCTTCTTGGCCTCAGTGGCGGCCTTGGCGGCGGCGGCGTCACGCTCGGCGCGCAGCTCGTAGTTCGCGGCCGCCTGCTGGGTGGCGGCAGCGGACTGGGCGACCTGAGTGGACATGTCGGCCGTCAGGGTGGGCAGTTCGATGGTCTGCGTCACCGGCTCGGCGGCGCTCGCCGAGGCCGACGCACCCGCCGCTGCCAGGCTGAGGATGCCACCGGTGACTCCGGCACGCACGGCGATCGTCGAGGTCGCACTGCGGCGGGGTTTCCGGTGGCTGCGTATGTGAGCGGTGTGGGACATGGGAACAACCGGTACCAGGGGCTCCTTCATATCTTCAAGAAACGTGTGCTGCGCCACAGTTGTTCAATCGGCCCCTCAAAACCCCCGTTCGAGCCCCTTTATTGACGCCGTAACGGACATTGCGGGCGCACTGTGACTGGCCTGTGATCACGGCCTTTGATCAATACGCCCGAATTGCCCCGCGCCTACCACCGGTTGGTTTGATTGGCCAAGCCCCGTTCTCATGGGTCTCTCATCGATGTGACGGAGGTCACGGAACGGTCGGCTCGGCTGTCGCGTCGCGCGCCGTAGATCACGGCTCGGTCACGACCTCGCGAAGATCGTGAACGCGTGCACGCGTCCACACCCCGCCTCTCGTGCCCCCTGATGTGTGAACGCGCCACTATCAAGAGATCGAGTCCCTCGCCAATTTGCATGCAAGAGAACTCTCTTGATATTGAGACGCCCCCTCCGGCCTGCGCTGACGAGCCAAAATGTCACCTCTCGTGATCACTCGGACGCTTCGCGTGTGAAGATCACCGCTCATCCGACTTCATGATCGATCGTCAGGTGGTGGAGATCACAAAGGTTGTGTAATACCCCGTGTCGCAGATCACAGAGCGACGGGCATAAGATGCACGCGGTTGGGCTTGTGACCTGCTTCACATGTTCCCGATCTTCGCCGGGGCGGGCGGGGTTCGCGGGACGGACGGGGCGGAAGTGAGCCCGATGCAAACCGCCAGCAGTCAGTGCCGACTGAGAGGAGCGAGGAGCGGTGAACGCGTATGCGCCCATCCTCGTACTGGGAGCCCTCGGGGCAGGCTTTGCGATCTTCTCCGTGGTCATGGCCACGTTGATCGGGCCGAAGCGGTACAACCGGGCCAAGCTCGAGGCCTACGAGTGCGGGATCGAGCCGACCCCCACGCCGGCCGGCGGCGGGCGCTTCCCCATCAAGTACTACCTGACGGCGATGCTCTTCATCATTTTCGATATCGAGATCGTCTTCCTCTACCCCTGGGCCGTCACCTTCGACGCCCTGGGGATTTTCGGGCTCGTGGAGATGCTGCTCTTCGTGCTCACCGTCTTCGTCGCGTACGCGTACGTATGGCGGCGCGGCGGCCTGGAATGGGACTGAGGGGCCTTTAGCCATGGGACTCGAAGAAAAGCTGCCGAGCGGCTTCCTGCTGACCACCGTCGAGCAGGCCGCGGGCTGGGTGCGCAAGGCGTCCGTCTTCCCCGCCACGTTCGGCCTCGCCTGCTGTGCCATCGAGATGATGACCACCGGCGCCGGCCGCTACGACCTGGCGCGCTTCGGCATGGAGGTCTTCCGGGGCTCGCCCCGGCAGGCGGACCTGATGATCGTCGCCGGCCGGGTCAGCCAGAAGATGGCACCGGTACTGCGGCAGGTCTACGACCAGATGCCGAACCCCAAGTGGGTGATCTCCATGGGGGTCTGCGCCTCCTCGGGCGGCATGTTCAACAACTACGCCATCGTCCAGGGCGTCGACCACATCGTGCCGGTCGACATCTATCTCCCCGGCTGCCCGCCACGGCCGGAGATGCTGATGGACGCCATCCTCAAGCTCCACCAGAAGATCCAGACCTCCAAGCTCGGCGTGAACGCCGAGGAGGCGGCCCGCGAGGCGGAGGAGGCGGCGCTCAAGGCCCTGCCCACCATCGAGATGAAGGGGCTGCTGCGATGAGCGACGCGAACGGTACGGGCGGCGCCAACCCCGAGAAGGACCTGTCGGCCTCCAACCTCCCCGGCCGGCGCGGCGAGGGCGGCGAGGAGATCCGCGTCCAGCGCGGCATGTTCGGCGCGAACAACGGCGGCGACACCTCCGG
Source organism: Streptomyces sp. NPDC041940 (assembly GCF_055589465.1). Taxonomy (NCBI): domain Bacteria; kingdom Bacillati; phylum Actinomycetota; class Actinomycetes; order Kitasatosporales; family Streptomycetaceae; genus Streptomyces; species Streptomyces sp. NPDC041940. The sequence continues at coordinate 15,078 of NZ_JBVJBP010000020.1, read as the reverse complement.
CTACGGCGGCCTGGTCCGCTCGGTCCGGCTCCCGGGCCAGGCGAACCGCCCCTACGGCGGATGGTTCGACGAGGTCGCCGACGAACTGGAGGGAGCCCTGGAGGAACAGGGACTGCTCCCGGAGAACGCCATCGAGAAGACGGTCGTCGACCGCGACGAGCTGACCTTCCACATCGAGCGCGAGCACCTGGTCCGCGTCGCCCGCACCCTGCGCGACGACCCGGCCCTGCGCTTCGAACTGTGCACCGGCGTCAGCGGCGTCCACTACCCGAACGACAAGGGCCGCGAGCTGCACGCCGTCTACCACCTGCGCTCGATCACCCACAACCGGCTGCTCCGCCTGGAGGTCAGCGCCCCCGACAGCGACCCGCACATCCCGTCGCTGTTCTCCGTCTATCCGACGAACGACTGGCACGAGCGCGAGACGTACGACTTCTTCGGCATCGTCTTCGACGGTCACCCGGCCCTGACGCGGATCATGATGCCGGACGACTGGCAGGGCTTCCCGCAGCGCAAGGACTACCCCCTCGGCGGCATCCCCGTCGAGTACAAGGGCGCCCAGATCCCGGCTCCGGACCAGCGGAGGTCGTACTCATGAGCACTTCGCACGCCTCCCCTCGCGAGACCACCGAGGGCACCGTCTACACCGTCACCGGCGGCGACTGGGACGAGGTCGTCGAGTCGGCGGCCCGCGCCGACGACGAGCGCATCGTCGTCAACATGGGCCCCCAGCACCCGTCCACCCACGGAGTGCTCCGCCTGATCCTGGAGATCGAGGGCGAGACCGTCACGGAGGCCCGCTGCGGCATCGGCTACCTGCACACCGGCATCGAGAAGAACCTCGAGTACCGGACGTGGACGCAGGGCACGACGTTCGTGACGCGCATGGACTACCTGACGCCGTTCTTCAACGAGACGGCGTACTGCCTCGGCGTCGAGAAGCTCCTCGGCATCGAGGACCAGATCCCGGACCGGGCCTCGATCATCCGGGTGCTCCTGATGGAGCTGAACCGGCTGTCGTCGCACCTGGTGTGCATCGCCACCGGCGGCATGGAACTCGGCGCCACCACGGTCATGATCTACGGATTCCGTGATCGTGAACTCATTCTCGATATCTTCGAGCTGATCACCGGCCTGCGGATGAACCACGCGTACATCCGCCCCGGCGGACTCGCCCAGGACCTGCCGCCCGGCGCGGTGGACCACATCCGCGAGTTCGTGAAGAAGATGAAGAAGAACCTCCCGGAGTACGACAAGCTCGCCACCGGGAACCCCATCTTCAAGGCCCGTATGCAGGACGTCGGCTATCTGGACCTGGCCGGCTGCATGGCCCTCGGCGCGACGGGCCCGATCCTGCGCTCCACCGGCCTGCCGCACGACCTGCGCAAGACGCAGCCGTACTGCGGCTACGAGACGTACGACTTCGACGTCCCGACCGCCGACACCTGCGACTCCTACGGCCGCTTCCTCATCCGGCTCGAGGAGATGCGCCAGTCGCTCCGGATCGTCGAGCAGTGCCTGGACCGGCTCCAGCCCGGTCCGGTCATGGTCGCCGACAAGAAGATCGCCTGGCCCGCCCAGCTCGCCCTCGGGCCCGACGGCCTCGGCAACTCCCTCGACCACATCAAGAAGATCATGGGCACCTCCATGGAGGCCCTGATCCACCACTTCAAGCTGGTCACCGAGGGCTTCCGCGTCCCGCCGGGACAGGCGTACGCGGCGGTCGAGTCGCCCAAGGGCGAACTCGGGGTGCACGTCGTGTCCGACGGCGGCACCCGCCCCTACCGGGTCCACTTCCGCGACCCGTCCTTCACCAACCTGCAGGCCATGGCGGCGATGTGCGAGGGCGGCCAGGTCGCCGACGTCATCGTCGCCGTCGCGTCCATCGACCCCGTGATGGGAGGCGTCGACCGGTGACCACCTCTTCTTCCGAGCGGGGCGTCAGCCTGGGCATGCCCGAACTGCCCGCGCCCGCCTACCCGGACGACGTCCGGGCCCGTCTGGAGACGGACGCGCGCGAGGTCATCGCCCGCTACCCGGACTCCAGGTCCGCCCTCCTGCCGCTGCTGCACCTCGTGCAGTCGGAGGAGGGACACGTCACGCGCACGGGAATGCGGTTCTGCGCGGACATGCTCGGCCTGACCACGGCCGAGGTCACCGCGGTCGCCACCTTCTACACCATGTACCGGCGCAGGCCGAGCGGTGACTACCAGGTCGGGGTGTGCACCAACACCCTGTGTGCCGTGATGGGCGGCGACGCGATCTTCGAGGAGCTCCAGGAGCACCTCGGCGTCGGCAACGGCGAGACCACCGACGACGGCAAGGTCACCCTGGAGCACATCGAGTGCAACGCGGCCTGCGACTTCGCGCCGGTCGTGATGGTCAACTGGGAGTTCTTCGACAACCAGACCCCGGGCAGCGCCAAGCGCCTCGTCGACGACCTGCGCGCGGGACGGCCGGTCACGCCCACCCGCGGGGCCCCGATGTGCACCTTCAAGGAGACCGCCCGGGTCCTGGCGGGCTTCCCCGACGAGCGGGACGGAGCCGTCGAGTCCGGCGGGAGCGCGGGCCCCGCCTCCCTCATCGGCCTGAAGCTCGCCAAGGGGGAGAGCGCTCCCGCGCGCGTGGTGCATCCGCGCGGTGAGGCGGCCCGGACCGAGACACCTCACGACCCGTCACCGACGGAGCACTTGAGCTCGCACGACGCGCCGCAGGACACGTCGGCCTCCGACCCGGCCCACCCGGCCGGGCCCGCCGCCGAGGAGGGGGAGTGATGACCTTGGCACCCGAGCTGAAAGACATGAGCCCCGAGAAACTGCTCGCACCGGTGCTGTCGGCCTTCTGGGACGAGGACAAGTCCTGGACGCTGGACGTGTACCGAAGGCACGAGGGGTACGAAGGGCTGCGCAAGGCGCTCGCCATGTCGCCGGACGACGTGATCGCGTACGTCAAGGAGTCCGGTCTGCGCGGGCGCGGCGGCGCCGGATTCCCTACGGGGATGAAGTGGCAGTTCATTCCCCAGGGGGACGGCAAGCCGCACTATCTAGTTGTCAACGCCGACGAGTCGGAGCCGGGGACGTGCAAGGACATCCCGCTCCTCTTCGCGAACCCACATAGCCTCATCGAGGGCATGATCATCGCGTGTTACGCCATCAGGTCTTCGCATGCCTTCATCTATCTGCGTGGTGAAGTCGTCCCAGTGCTGCGGCGGTTGCACTCCGCCGTACGCGAGGCGTACGAGGCCGGCTTCCTGGGCGAGAACATCCAGGGCAGCGGACTCGACCTCGACATCACCGTGCACGCGGGCGCGGGCGCGTACATCTGCGGTGAGGAGACCGCACTGCTCGACTCGCTCGAAGGCCGCCGGGGTCAACCGCGGCTCCGTCCCCCCTTCCCTGCTGTCGCGGGCCTCTACGCGTGCCCGACTGTGGTGAATAACGTCGAGTCCATCGCGTCGGTTCCCGCGATCATGACCCGGGGCAAAGACTGGTTCCGGTCGATGGGGAGTGAGAAGTCGCCAGGCTTCACGCTCTACTCCCTGTCCGGCCATGTCGCGGGCCCCGGCCAGTACGAGGCGCCGCTCGGGATCACGCTCCGCCAGCTCCTCGACATGAGCGGCGGCATGCGCCCCGGGCACCGCCTCAAGTTCTGGACGCCGGGGGGCTCCTCGACCCCGATGTTCACCGACGAGCATCTCGACGTCCCTCTTGATTACGAAGGAGTGGGCGCCGCGGGTTCCATGCTCGGCACAAAAGCTCTCCAGTGCTTCGACGAGACGACCTGCGTGGTGCGGGCCGTCACACGCTGGACCGAGTTCTACGCCCACGAGTCCTGCGGCAAGTGCACGCCCTGCCGCGAAGGCACCTACTGGCTCGTCCAGTTGCTGCGCGACATCGAGGCCGGCAAGGGACGGATGTCCGACCTCGACAAGCTGAACGACATCGCCGACAACATCAACGGCAAGTCCTTCTGCGCCCTCGGCGACGGCGCCGCCTCGCCGATCTTCTCCTCGCTCAAGTACTTCCGCGAGGAGTACGAGCAGCACATCACGGGCCGGGGCTGCCCCTTCGACCCGGCGAAGTCGACGGCCTGGGCCGACCGCACGGAGGTGAACGCATGACCGTGACCACCAGCTCTCCCTCCGGCGGGGGAGACGCGGCGGTCCCGCCGGAGGACCTCGTGTCGCTGACGATCGACGGCGCCGAGATCAGCGTGCCCAAGGGCACCCTGGTCATCCGGGCCGCCGAGCAGCTCGGCATCGAGATCCCCCGGTTCTGCGACCACCCGCTCCTCGATCCGGCCGGCGCCTGCCGCCAGTGCATCGTCGAGGTCGAGGGCCAGCGCAAGCCCATGGCGTCCTGCACCATCACCTGCACCGACGGGATGGTGGTGAAGACCCACCTCACCTCGCCGGTCGCGGAGAAGGCCCAGAAGGGTGTGATGGAGCTCCTGCTCATCAACCACCCGCTGGACTGCCCGGTCTGTGACAAGGGCGGCGAGTGCCCGCTGCAGAACCAGGCCATGTCGCACGGCGACGCCGACTCCCGCTTCGAGGGCCGCAAGCGCACGTACGAGAAGCCCGTGCCGATCTCCACGCAGGTGCTGCTCGACCGTGAGCGCTGCGTGCTGTGCGCCCGCTGCACCCGGTTCTCCAACCAGGTGGCGGGCGACCCGATGATCGAGCTGGTCGAGCGGGGCGCGCTCCAGCAGGTCGGCACCGGCGAGGGCGACCCGTTCGAGTCGTACTTCTCCGGCAACACCATCCAGATCTGCCCGGTCGGCGCGCTGACCTCGGCGGCGTACCGATTCCGCTCCCGCCCCTTCGACCTGGTCTCCTCCCCGTCGGTCTGCGAGCACTGCTCCGGCGGCTGCGCCACGCGCACCGACCACCGGCGCGGCAAGGTCATGCGGCGCCTGGCGGCCAACGACCCCGAGGTCAACGAGGAGTGGATCTGCGACAAGGGGCGGTTCGGGTTCCGGTACGCGCAGCAGCGGGACCGGCTCCAGACGCCGCTCGTGCGCAACGCCGAGGGTGAGCTGGAGGCGGCCTCCTGGCCCGAGGCGCTGCAGATCGCGGCCCAGGGGCTGCTGGCCTCCCGGGGCCGCACCGGTGTCCTGACCGGCGGCCGGCTCACCATCGAGGACTCCTACGCGTACAGCAAGTTCGCGCGCGTGGCGCTCGACACCAACGACATCGACTTCCGCGCGCGCGTGCACAGCGGTGAGGAGGCCGACTTCCTCGCCGCCCAGGTCGCCGGGCGCGGCCGGGACCTCGACGGTACGGGCGTCACGTACACCGCACTGGAGAAGGCGCCCGCCGTCCTCCTGGTCGGGTTCGAGGCGGAGGAGGAGGCGCCCGGCGTCTTCCTGCGGCTGCGCAAGGCCTGGCGGGGGCACGGGCAGCGGGTCTTCTCGCTGGCCACGCACGCCACCCGCGGTCTGGAGAAGGCCGGTGGCACGCTGCTGCCAGCGGCTCCCGGCACCGAGACCGAGTGGCTGGACGCGCTCGGGAGCGGCGTCGGCCTGGAGGACGAGGGCGCGGCGGCCTCCGAGGCGCTGCGTGCCGAGGGCGCCGTGATCGTCGTCGGCGAGCGGCTGGCCGCGGTGGCCGGCGGACTCACCGCCGCCGTACGCGCCGCCTCCGCGACCGGTGCCCGGCTGGTGTGGATCCCGCGCCGGGCCGGGGAGCGCGGCGCGATCGAGGCGGGCGCGCTGCCGTCGCTGCTGCCGGGCGGACGCCCGGCCACCGACCCACGCGCGCGTGACGAGGTCGCCGGCGTCTGGGGCGTGGCCGGCCTCCCGCACCGCTACGGCCGCGACACCGGCCAGATCGTCGAGGCCGCCGCGACCGGCGAGCTGCAGGCCCTGCTGGTGGCGGGCGTGGAGATCGCCGACCTGCCCGACCCGGCACGCGCGCGTGAGGCGCTCGACGAGGTCGGCTTCCTGGTCTCCCTCGAACTGCGGCCCAGCGAGATCAGCCGTGAGGCCGATGTCGTCCTGCCCGTCGGCGCGGTCGCCGAGAAGGCCGGCACCTTCCTCAACTGGGAAGGCCGGGTCCGCTTCTTCGAGGCCGCGCTCAAGCCCGACCAGATGACCCGCCGCCTCGCGCCGACCGACGCGCGCGTGCTGCAGATGCTGGCCGACGCCATGGACGTCCACCTCGGACTGCCCGACCTGCGCACCGTGCGCGCGGAGATCGACCGGCTCGGTGCCTGGGACGGCCCGCGGGCCGGCGAACCCCTGGAGACCGCGGCCGCGCTGCCCCGCCCGGCCGTCGGCGAGGCCGTCCTCGCCGGGCACCGGCTGCTGCTCGACCAGGGCCTCCTCCAGCAGGGCGACGAGGCACTCGCCGGAACCCGGCACGCCGCACGCGCGCGTGTGTCGGCCGCGACGGCCGCCGAGGCGGGCGTCAAGGACGGCGACCTCCTCGCCGTGACCGGCTCCCAGGGCGTCGTGGAACTCCCGCTCCAGATCAGTGAGATGCCCGACCGGGTGGTGTGGCTGCCGCTGAACTCCAGCGGTGGCGGCGTCGCCTCCGACACCGGGGCGCGGCCCGGCTCCCTCGTCCGCATCGGCCCGGCGACGCTCGCCGGCGAGGCCCCCAAGGAGGTGGAGGCATGAGCCCGTACCTCCTGGCCGCTGAAGACCTCTCGATGTTCGGCCGCGACCCGTGGTGGCTGGTCGTCATCAAGGCGGTGTTCTGCTTCGCGTTCCTGATGGTGACCGTGCTGGTCTCCATCGTCATGGAGCGCAAGGTCGTCGCCTGGATGCAGCTGCGCGTCGGCCCGAACCGGCACGGCCCCTGGGGCATGCTCCAGTCGCTCGCCGACGGCATCAAGCTCATGCTGAAGGAGGATGTGATCGTCAAGCGCGCGGACAAGGCGGTCTACGTCCTCGCGCCGGTCATCGCGGCCATCCCTGCCTTCATGGCGATCGCGGTGATCCCCTTCGGCCCGGCCGGCAACGAGATCTCGATCTTCGGCCAGCGCACCACGATGCAGCTCACCGACCTGCCGATCGCGATGCTCTACATCCTCGCGGTCGCCTCGGTCGGCATCTACGGCATCGTCCTGGCGGGCTGGAGCTCCGGCTCGACGTACCCGCTGCTGGGCGGTCTGCGCTCCTGCGCGCAGATGATCTCCTATGAGATCGCGATGGGCGCCGCCTTCGCCTCCGTGTTCCTCTACTCGGGGTCGATGTCGACGTCGGCGATCGTGGAGCAGCAGGCCGACCGCTGGTACATCGTGCTGCTGCCGCTCTCCTTCATCCTCTACATCGTCACGATGGTCGGCGAGACCAACCGCGCCCCGTTCGACATGCCGGAGTCCGAGGGCGACCTGGTCGGCGGCTTCAACACCGAGTACTCGTCGATCAAGTTCGCGATGTTCATGCTCGCCGAGTACGTCAACATGGTGACCGTCTCGGCCGTCGCCACCACGCTGTTCCTCGGCGGCTGGCGGGCCCCGTGGCCGATCAGCACCTTCTGGGAGGGCGCGAACCACGGCTGGTGGCCGATGCTCTGGTTCACCGTCAAGGTCCAGCTGCTGTTGTTCATGTTCATCTGGATTCGCGGCACGCTCCCGCGCGTCCGCTACGACCAGCTGATGAAGCTCGGCTGGAAGGTCCTCATCCCGGTCTCGCTGGTGTGGCTGATGCTCGTCGCCACCGTGCGCGCCCTGCGCAACGAGAACTACGACTTCGCCGACATCGTGCTCTACGTCGGCGGCGGCGTGCTGGCCCTGCTGGTGCTCTCCTTCGTCGTCGACATGTTCCGCGAGAAGTCCAAGCAGGCCGAGCAACCGGCCGAAGCCCCGGCGGCCTTCGACCCCATGGCGGGCGGATTCCCCGTACCGCCGCTGCCCGGACAGGAGCTTCCGCCGGCTCCGCGACGCCGCTCACGGCGTGATCGTGAGCTGATTGTCAGTGGTGGGCCCGATACCCAGAGTGACAAATCTCTGGGCGGATCTACGGATGGAAAGGAGGCGTCCGATGGCTGAGGTACCCGAGCGTTCGATGGCTGAGGAACCGAAGGACACCAAGCCCGGTTTCCAGAACCCCGTGGCCGGCTTCGGCGTGACCTTCAAGGCCATGTTCAAGAAGCGGCTGACCGAGCAGTACCCGGAGCAGCAGAAGACCACGGCTCCGCGCTTCCACGGACGGCACCAGCTCAACCGCCATCCGGACGGCCTGGAGAAGTGCGTCGGCTGTGAGCTGTGCGCGTGGGCCTGCCCCGCGGACGCGATCTATGTGGAGGGCGCGGACAACACCGACGAGGAGCGCTACTCGCCGGGCGAGCGGTACGGCCGCGTCTACCAGATCAACTACGCCCGCTGCATCCTGTGCGGCCTGTGCATCGAGGCGTGCCCCACCCGCGCGCTCACGATGACGAACGAGTTCGAGCTGGCCGACTCCAGCCGGGCCAACCTCATCTACACCAAGGAGCAGTTGCTCGCCGGTCTCGAGGACGGCATGGTCGACTCGCCCCACGCCATCTACCCGGGAACGGACGAACAGGACTACTACCGGGGCCTGGTCACCGAGGCCGCGCCCGGCACGGAGCAGCAGGTCGCCCACTCCGAGGGCGAGGTCGTGCAGGAGTCCGACTCCACCTTCGGCGGGACCGAGCCGGCGTCCGGGAAGGTGGTCGGCTGATGACCGCCCAGCTCGCCGCCTACTCCACCTCCACCGGAGAGGCCGTCCAGTTCTGGATCCTCGGCACCATCGCGGTGATCGGCGCCCTGTGCACCATCCTCATGAAGAGGGCCGTGCACAGCGCCCTCTGCCTCGCCGGGACCATGATCATCCTGGCGGTGTTCTACCTCGCCAACGGCGCCTACTTCCTGGGCGTCGTACAGATCATCGTGTACACCGGCGCGATCATGATGCTGTTCCTGTTCGTGGTGATGCTCGTCGGCGTGACCGCGGCGGACTCCCTGAAGGAGACCATCAAGGGCCAGCGCTGGCTGGCCCTGCTGTGCGGTCTCGGCTTCGGAGTCCTGCTGATCGGCGGCATCGGCAACGCCTCCCTCACGGAGTTCAACGGCATCGGCCAGGCGAACGCCGGCGGAAACGTGGAGGGCATCGCCGCCCTCATCTTCACCAAGTACGTCTTCGCGTTCGAGATCACCGGCGCCCTGCTCATCACGGCCGCCGTCGGCGCCATGGTGCTCACCCACCGCGAGCGCACCGAGCGTGCCAAGACGCAGCGGGAACTCGCCGAGGAACGCGTCCGGGAGGGCAAGCAGCTGCCGCCACTGCCGGCACCCGGTGTGTACGCCCGGCACAACGCGGTCGACATCGCGGGCCTGCTGCCCGACGGCACACCCTCCGACCTCACCGTCAGCAAGACGCTGCGCGAGCGCGGCCAGATCCGCGACGTGTCGCAGGAGGCGCTCAACGACCTCAAGGCTCTGGAGCAGCGGTCCGAGGACCGCCTGGAGCGCAGGGCGGTCGGGCCGGCGAAGTTCCAGCGGTCCGAGGAGGCGTCGAAGTGAACCCGGTCAACTACCTCTACCTCGCGGCCCTGTTGTTCACGATCGGCGCCACCGGCGTGCTGATCAGGCGCAACGCGATCGTCGTGTTCATGTGCATCGAGCTCATGCTCAACGCCTGCAACCTCGCGTTCGTCGCCTTCTCCCGGATGCACGGCAACCTCGACGGCCAGATCATCGCGTTCTTCACGATGGTCGTCGCCGCCGCCGAGGTCGTGGTCGGGCTCGCGATCATCGTGTCCCTGTTCCGTGCCCGCCACTCGGCCTCGGTCGACGACGCCAGCCTGATGAAGCTGTAAGGGGTCGGAAGAATCGTGGAGAACCTGATTGCGCTGCTGGTGGCGGCGCCCCTGCTCGGAGCGGTGGTCCTGCTGTGCGGCGGACGCCGGCTGGACGCCGTCGGCCACTGGATCGGCACGGCCCTCGCTGCCACTTCCTTCGTGCTCGGCCTGGTGCTGTTCGCCGACATGCTGGGCAAGGACCCGGACCACCGGGAGATGGGCCAGTTCCTGTTCAGCTGGATCCCGGTCGAGGGCTTCCAGGCGGACGTCGCCTTCCAGCTCGACCAGCTGTCGATGACGTTCGTCCTGCTGATCTCGGGCGTCGGCTCGCTGATCCACCTCTACTCCGTCGGGTACATGGAGCACGACGAGCGGCGCCGCCGCTTCTTCGGCTATCTGAACCTGTTCCTCGCGGCGATGCTGCTGCTCGTCCTCGCCGACAACTACCTGCTGCTGTACGTCGGCTGGGAGGGCGTCGGTCTCGCCTCCTACCTGCTGATCGGCTTCTGGCAGCACAAGCCCAGCGCCGCCACGGCCGCGAAGAAGGCCTTCCTGGTCAACCGCGTCGGCGACATGGGCCTCTCCATCGCGATCATGCTGATGTTCCTGTGGTTCGGCACCTTCGCCTTCGGGCCGGTGCTCGGCACCCACGAGGAGGCCGGGCTCGCCGGTGCCGCCGGTGAGGACAAGCTGACCGCCATCGCCCTGATGCTGCTGCTCGCGGCCTGCGGCAAGTCGGCCCAGGTGCCGCTGCAGTCCTGGCTCGGGGACGCGATGGAGGGCCCGACCCCGGTCTCGGCCCTCATCCACGCCGCGACGATGGTGACGGCGGGCGTGTACCTGATCGTCCGCTCCGCGGCCGTCTTCAACGGCGCCCCGGACGCCCAGCTGGTCGTCACCGTCGTCGGTGCGGTCACGCTCCTGTTCGGTGCGATCGTCGGTTGCGCGAAGGACGACATCAAGAAGGCACTGGCCGGCTCGACCATGTCGCAGATCGGCTACATGGTGCTCGCCGCGGGCCTCGGCCCCATCGGCTACGTCTTCGCGATCATGCACCTGGTGACGCACGGCTTCTTCAAGGCGGGGCTGTTCCTCGGCGCCGGTTCGGTCATGCACGGCATGAACGACGAGGTGGACATGAGGAAGTACGGCGGCCTCAGGACGTACATGCCGGTCACCTTCGTCACCTTCGGCCTCGGCTACCTGGCGATCATCGGCTTCCCGGGCCTGTCCGGCTTCTTCTCCAAGGACATGATCATCGAGTCGGCGTTCGCCAAGGGCGGCACCGAGGGCTGGATCCTCGGCGGTGTGGCCCTGCTGGGCGCGGCCATCACGGCCTTCTACATGACGCGCGTGATGCTGATGACGTTCTTCGGCGAGAAGCGCTGGCAGCCCGACGCGAACGGCCATGAACCGCATCCGCACGAGTCGCCCAAGATCATGACGATCCCGATGATCGTGCTGGCCGTCGGATCCGTGGCCGCCGGTGGGTTCTTCAGCATCGGCGACCGCTTCGTGCACTGGCTGGAGCCGATCACCGGGCACAGCCACGGCGACTCGCCGCTCAGCGCCGCCGCGGTCACCGGCGCGACCGTCACCTGCATGGTCATCGGCGTCGCCCTCGCCTGGGCGCAGTACGGACGGCGCCCGGTACCGGTTGTCGCCCCGCGCGGATCGCTGCTCACCCGGGCCGCCCGGCGCGACCTGCTCCAGGACGACTTCAACCACGTCGTCCTGGTCCGCGGCGGCGAACACCTCACGCGGTCCCTGGTCTACGTCGACCACACCCTGGTCGACGGCGTCGTCAACGGCACGGCGGCCTCGGTCGGCGGCCTCTCCGGGCGGATGCGCAAGCTGCAGAACGGCTTCGCCCGCTCCTACGCGGTCTCGATGTTCGGCGGTGCGGCGGTCCTGGTCGCCGTGACCCTGCTGATGAGGGCGGTCTGATACCGATGTCCTTTCCTCTCCTGACAGCGACAGCGGTGCTCCCGGCCGTCGGGGCGATCGCCACGGCCGCCGTACCGGCCGCGCGGCGCACCGTCGCCAAATGGCTGGCGCTGCTCTTCTCGCTCGCCACGCTCGTCCTGGCGATCGTCGTCCTGGTGCGCTTCGACCCGGACGGCGACCGCTACCAGCTCACCGAGTCCCACTCCTGGATCGCCGACTTCGGCGTCCGCTACGAACTGGGCGTGGACGGCATCGCGGTGGCGCTGATCGCGCTCACGGCCCTGCTCATCCCGTTCATCGTCCTCGCGGGCTGGCACGACGCCGACCCGCTGGAGACCGGCGCTGCATCTCTCAGCAGCTTTGCTGCGGGCCGGTGGCGGCCGACGCAGGGCTTCTTCGCCCTGATCCTGGCCGTCGAGGCGATGGTGATCATCTCCTTCGAGGCCACCGACGTCTTCCTCTTCTACATCTTCTTCGAAGCCATGCTGATCCCGATGTACTTCCTCATCGGCGGCTTCGGGGACCGTGCCCACGAGCACGGCGAGAAGGCGGCGGCGACGCAACGGTCGTACGCGGCGGTGAAGTTCCTGCTCTACAACCTGGTCGGCGGTCTGATCATGCTGGCCGCGGTGATCGGCCTGTACGTGGTCGCCGGGAACTTCTCGCTCACGGAGATCGCCGAGGCCCGGGCCAACGGCTCGCTCGACATGGCGACCAACACCGAACGGTGGCTGTTCCTGGGCTTCTTCTTCGCCTTCGCGGTGAAGGCGCCGCTGTGGCCGCTGCACACCTGGCTGCCCAACGCGATGCAGGAGTCCACCGCCCCGGTCGCCGTGCTCATCACGGCGGTCGTCGACAAGGTCGGCACCTTCGCGATGCTCCGCTTCTGCCTCCAGCTCTTCCCGGAGGCGAGCAAGTGGGCGACGCCCGCGATCCTCGTGCTGGCGCTCATCAGCATCATCTACGGCGCCCTGCTCGCCGTGGGCCAGCGTGACATCAAGCGGCTGGTGGCGTACGCGTCGATCTCCCACTTCGGCTTCATCATCATGGGCATCTTCGCGATGACCAGCCAGGGCCAGTCCGGGGCGACGCTCTACATGGTCAACCACGGCATCTCGACCGCCGCGCTGATGCTGGTGGCGGGCTTCCTGATCTCCCGGCGTGGCTCGCGGCTCATCGCCGACTACGGCGGAGTGCAGAAGGTCGCTCCGGTGCTCGCCGGCACGTTCCTCATCGGCGGCCTGGCGACCTTGTCGCTGCCGGGCCTCGCACCGTTCGTCAGCGAGTTCCTGGTCCTGGTCGGCACGTTCACGCGGTACCCGGTGGTCGGCATCATCGCCACCTTCGGCATCGTCCTGGCCGCGCTCTACACCCTCGTCCTCTACCAGCGGACGATGACGGGCCCGGTGAAACCCGAGCTCGCGAAGATGCCGGACCTCAGGGTGCGTGAACTGGTGGTCGTCGCCCCGCTGGTCGTCCTGCTGATCTTCCTGGGCGTCTACCCGAAGCCCCTCACCCAGATCATCGACCCGGCGGTCAAACAGACCATGTCCGACGTACAGCAGAAGGACCCCAAGCCCGAGGTGGAGGCGGCCAAGTGAGCGCAACAGCCGTCCACAGCCTGTGGACAACGGCGGCCGAACCGATCACGAAGATCGACGCGCCGAAGATCGAATACGGGCAGCTCGCCCCCACCTTGATCATCGTCGGTGCGGCGATCGTCGGGATCCTGGTCGAGGCGTTCGTACCGCGCAAGTCCCGTTACTACGTCCAGATGTTCGTGTCCGTCGTCGCGATCGCGGCCGCCTTCGCGGCGGTCGTGGCGCTGGCGGCCGACGGGTACGCCACGACCAAGGCGCACATCGCGGCGATGGGCGCCATCGCCGTCGACGGACCGGCCCTCTTCCTGCAGGGCACGATCCTGCTGGCGGCCCTGGTCGGCCTGTTCACCTTCGCCGAGCGGCGCCTCGACCCGGAGGCGCACGGCAACCGTGTCGACTCCTTCGCCGCGCAGGCCGCGTCCGTGCCGGGCAGCGAGAGCGAGAAGGCCGCGGTCAAGGCCGGGTTCACCACCACCGAGGTGTTCCCGCTGCTGCTGTTCGCCGTCGCCGGCATGCTGATCTTCCCGGCGGCCAACGACCTGCTGACGCTCTTCGTGGCGCTGGAGGTCTTCTCCCTCCCGCTGTACCTGCTGTGCGCGCTGGCCCGCCGCAAGCGGCTGCTGTCGCAGGAGGCGGCGGTCAAGTACTTCCTGCTCGGCGCCTTCGCCTCCGCGTTCACCCTGTTCGGCATCGCGCTGCTGTACGGCTACGCGGGCTCGATGTCGTACGCGACGATCGCGCAGGTCGTCGACGGCACGGTGCAGGACGTCAACCCGGCGCTCGCCGGCACCATGGGCAACGACGCGCTGCTGCTGGTCGGCGCCGCGCTGCTGGTGATGGGCCTGCTGTTCAAGGTGGGCGCGGTGCCGTTCCACATGTGGACACCGGACGTGTACCAGGGCGCGCCGACGCCGGTGACCGGCTTCATGGCGGCGGCGACGAAGGTGGCGGCGTTCGGCGCGCTGCTGCGTGTGCTGTACGTCGTCCTGCCGGGCCTGCGCTGGGACTGGCGCCCGGTGATGTGGGCCGTGGCGATCATCACCATGCTGGGCGGTGCCATCGTCGCGATCACGCAGACCGACATCAAGCGGCTGCTGGCGTACTCGTCGATCGCGCACGCCGGGTTCATCCTGGCGGGTGTCATCGCGACCACGCCGGACGGTGTGTCGTCGGTGCTGTTCTATTTGGCCGCGTACTCGTTCGTGACGATCGGCGCCTTCGCGGTGGTCACGCTCGTGCGGGACGCGGGCGGCGAGGCGACGCACCTGTCCAAGTGGGCGGGGCTCGGCCGGCGCTCGCCGCTGGTGGCGGCCGTGTTCGCGGTGTTCCTGCTGGCCTTCGCGGGCATTCCGCTCACCTCCGGCTTCGCCGGGAAGTTCGCCGTGTTCAAGGCGGCGGCGGAGGGCGGGGCCGCCCCGCTGGTCGTGGTCGGTGTGATCTCCTCGGCGATCGCGGCGTTCTTCTACATCCGCGTCATCGTGCTGATGTTCTTCAGCGAGCCGCGGCCGGAGGGCCCGACGGTGGCCGTGCCGTCGCCGCTGACCATGACGGCGATCGGGGTGGGGGTGGCGGTCACGTTGGTGCTCGGTGTGGCGCCGCAGTACTTCCTCGACCTGGCGGGTCAGGCGGGAGTCTTCGTGCGCTGACCGCGCGCCTGCCGACGGGCGGGGGGGGGGGGGGGGGGGGGGGGGGGGGGGGGGGGGGGGGGGGGGGGGGGGGGGGGGGGGGGGGGGGGGGGGGGGGGGGGGGGGGGGGGGG